>NZ_QUKJ01000005.1:0-404 GCF_003481065.1 Clostridium sp. TF11-13AC | reverse complement strand
TATGATAATATAAATAAGCTGTCGATGAGACAACAACAAAGAACCTTGAAAACTGAACAGTATGTAAAACCCTGAAAATTCTAAGAACAAAGGCTTTTGGTTAAGCCTTGAAGTTCAAGAGAACATTCAGAACATTCGCGATAAAAACGAGTCCATGACTGCTTGCAGGCATGAGCGAGTTGAACGCGATGAGCAAAATGCAAATTTTGCGAAGAACCAAAACAACAGTAATAACGGTTAAAATTAGCCAAGCGAAATTTTGACTGGAATCAGACACAAGGTAACATCTTGTGACTAGGTTCGTGGGAGACCTCGCCAAGTAACAAGATGTATGTTTCGACTAAACTCGAAACGACCTCGTTAAGTCGAAGACTATAACATGAGAGTTTGATCCTGGCTCAGGA
>NZ_QUKJ01000004.1:122667-219213 GCF_003481065.1 Clostridium sp. TF11-13AC | reverse complement strand
AAAGGCACTAACGTGCCAATGATGCGCACGTATGCGTTGACAGAAAACTCATTGTTTTCTGCTTTTTATAGCCGCGGAGGTATCTGGTGTTTTGCACATCTCTTTTTGAGTGCTGTGCTGTTTCTGCGTCGTCAGAAAGACTATCTCTTTCTATTTTTGCCAAGATTATATGAGTTCTGAACCAGAAATTTAAGGATGCGTCATGCTGCTCATGCAGCGAGAAAACGGTAACATCCGATGAAAAGAATAGATTTTTCGATTTTTTTGAAAAAGTAGTTGACATTTAAAATATAATCGGTTATACTTATCTACGTTGTTGGAAAGCAATATTCCTCGATAGCTCAGTCGGTAGAGCACGCGGCTGTTAACCGCGCTGTCGTAGGTTCGAGTCCTACTCGGGGAGTTTTTTGATCCATATACTTTATGGACCTTTAGCTCAGTTGGTTAGAGCAACCGGCTCATAACCGGTCGGTCCCGGGTTCGAGTCCCCGAAGGTCCACTCTACCCAATATGAGGTAAATAAATAATTTAATATTTGGCCCGGTGGCTCAGCTGGTTAGAGCGCCGCCCTGTCACGGCGGAGGTCGTGGGTTCGAACCCCATCCGGGTCGTTTTGATACGACTGTTATAAATTGGTTCGCGTAAGCGGATTGAGGGACAGAGTATCGTAATGGGGTCTTAGCTCAGCTGGGAGAGCATCTGCCTTACAAGCAGAGGGTCACAGGTTCGAGCCCTGTAGGCCCCATTTCATTGTTGGAAAGTAAGAAGAATTTCTGGTTGATATATCGATATAATTTGAAATGAATCAACAATAAAAGAAATTCAAAAAAATCTAAAAAACAGTTGACATTCTTCAGAATGAGTTGTATAATATGACTTGTTCGTTAAGAATAAAAAGTATGTGTGTGTAGCTCAGCTGGATAGAGCACTTGGCTACGGACCAAGGTGTCGGGAGTTCGAATCTTCTCACGCACGTCGATTTCTCTGGTTGTCAGAGAGCAAAAAGCATCCTTTTGAGGGTGCTTTTTTTGTATAATAGGGAATTCCAAGGAATTTCCTATTACACAAAAATGCACTAACGTGCCAATGATGTGCACTTGCGCGAAGATGCAGTTTGTCGCAAGCGACGCGCTGGGGGCGAGAATGTGTCAAGGCAGCAACTGTTCACAGGTAGGAATTTTCTGAACTGAAAATTCCGTACGATACAGTTCTGGCAGCAGATTTTGTCGATTTGGAATGTGCAGTATCGGCAAAATCCCGTTGATGGGCACACGTGTGCGAACCGTAACCCTGAGCACATTCTTTATTCCGTTTACGACAGCCCGGAATTGACTTTTTACCGCATGACCGATATAATAATAGGGCTGTCCCTATCAAGGCAGGTAGCTTTGCGGTTTCTATGAAAGACCGCGTGGAGGAATTATGAAAACAGAATATCTGATAAAAATTGGTTCTGTCGCGAAATGGCTGGTGCCGTTTTTTGCAGCGGTGGCGCTGCTGAACGCGTAGGTTTTAAGTGGGCAGAATAAAATAGAAAGGCTGGGAAGAAGCTGGGAGATGCATCACGGATTCTGACACAGCGGAAAGGAGAAGAGATGCAGTTAGTTCAGTTAGATATGAAGCAGATATCGAGCGAGGCAGAGATTTACGACTGCCTGGTCGGTCAGATGAATTTTACCAATGCCGATGAAAAACCGGAATGGATGAATGTGATTGAGATGAACGAGCGGGATCCGTATGAGATGGATACAGAAGAACAGCCGGAGGATCCGGAGTTTAAGAAAATTCTGGAGACACCGGAGAAGACATTGGATGGTCTGGTACAGATGCTGGCTGCCCGCCTGGCAGATGATTACTGCCTGGAAGTAATCCGGGATGAAGCGGCGGATGATGAGAAGAAAGAACTGGAAAAACGTCTGGAACGCGCACTGGAAGATGCGGCGCGCACAATCGATGAAAGAGACGGGAAATTGTATGCAATACTTGAGGATACAAAACCCATGGCATTCTCCGTTATCTGATGAGCCGGAAGAAGGATTGATTCCATGTGAGGTGGTTCGGTCTTCCCGGAAGACGATCGCCATCCAGATCACGGCGGAAGGACGCCTGGTACTCCGGATTCCGAGGAGGGCTTCGGTGCAGGCTGCGATGCGGTTTGCCGAGGAGCACCGCGACTGGATAGAAGTCCATTATAAAGAAGCGGTGGAACGCCAGAGGAACCGGAAAACATATGGAGCGGAAGAAATCCGAAATTTCACAGAAAAGCTGCGCCCGGTGCTCATGCACCGGGTTGCTTTATATGCGGCGTGCATGGGCGTAACCTATGGAAAAATCACAATCCGGAACCAGAAAACGCGTTGGGGAAGCTGCAGCGCAGCTGGAAACCTAAATTTTAACTGGCGATTGGCACTTTTGCCGGAGGATCTGATGAATTATGTGATTGTCCATGAGCTGGCACACCGGCTGGAAATGAACCATTCCGCGCGTTTCTGGACGCATGTGGAGAATATACTGCCGGACTGGCGGGAACGGCGCAGGCGGCTTAGGGAGTATGTGATATAGAAAAGAAGCACAGACATAGATGTACTCTCGGAATCTTTCTGTGCTTGATTTTGAGAGATGATTTTTTGTCAGTTGTGCCCAAATTTCTGAGGCGTTGGCGTTGCGTCCGCCTCTGAAATTCGGGTGCGGCTGGCGGAAAATCAGTCACAAAAGCAAGTGCAAAAAAGACTCCGAGAGTACATCTAGATAATAGGAGGAACAAAATGGCAGAAGAAGTCTGGATGCTTCAGACCAAGAAAGCAGATTTTAAGCAGATCGGGGCGCGGTTTCGGATCGATCCGGTTACGGCGCGTATTATCCGGAACCGTGGGATCGAAGGAGAGGCGGCGATCGACCGCTATTTAAATGGCACGCTGGATGATCTGTATGATCCGATGCTGTTAAAAGATATGGAGCGTGCCGTTTCCATCCTGTGCGAGGCTGTGGATACTGGAAAGAAGATACGGATCGTCGGTGATTATGATATTGACGGCGTCTGTTCGACGTACATATTATTGCAGGCATTTGAACGGCTGGGCAGTGATGTAGATTTTGAGATACCGGATCGCATCAAGGATGGCTACGGAATCAATGAATCGATCATCGAACAGGCGCACGCGGACGGCGTGGAGGTGATTCTGACTTGTGACAATGGTATTTCCGCGTTCCATCAGGTGGAGCTGGCGAAGAAATATGGCATGACGGTTGTCATCACGGATCATCATGAGGTGCCCTTAGATGGGGAAAAAGAGAAGATTCCCCCGGCGGATGCGGTGATCGATCCGAAACAGGCAGACTGTCCGTACCCATTTCCGGAGATCTGCGGCGCAGTGGTGGCGTACAAGCTGGTGCAGGTTTTATATGCCCGCCGGGGCGTGCCGCAGATGGAATGGCTGGATTTGCTTGAATTTGCCGCGATTGCGACGGTCGGTGATGTGATGAAGCTGCAGGATGAGAACCGGATTCTGGTAAAATACGGTCTTAAAAAGATGGCGCAGACCAAAAATCTAGGGCTTCGCAGACTGGCGGAGAAAAATAATCTTGATCTGGGGGCAATCACAGCATACCATATCGGATTTGTCATTGGACCGTGCCTGAATGCGGGCGGACGATTAAAAACGGCAAAGGAAGCGCTGGCGCTTCTGCGGGCGCAGAGTGAGGAAGAGGCAGAACGCCTGGCAGAGAAACTTAAGGAATTAAATGATACCCGCAAGGATATGACCGAGCAGGGGACTGAGGCGGCGAAGCTGCAGGTAGAGAGCTGGTACCAGAAGGACAAGGTGCTGGTGGTCTTTCTGCCGGAATGCCATGAATCGCTGGCGGGCATTATTGCAGGGCGCCTGAGGGAATATTATCAGAAGCCGGCGATCGTGCTGACGCGCGGCGAGGAGGCGGTCAAAGGCTCGGGACGTTCCATTGACGAGTACCATATGTTTAAAAAGCTGACAGAGGTCAGCGATCTGCTGCTCAAATTTGGCGGGCATCCGCTGGCAGCCGGGCTTTCGCTGGAAGAGAAGAATATTGACGAGTTCCGGCGCAGACTGAATGAAAATGCGGGGCTGACGGAGGAAGATTTTAAAGCGAAAGTCTGGATCGATGTGCCGATGCCGGTGGGATATGTGACAGAACGCCTTGTGAGGGAGCTTTCCTGTCTCGAACCGTTTGGACAGGGCAACGAAAAGCCGCTGTTTGCAGAGAAATCACTTCGCATCCGGGCGAGCCGCGTGCTGGGGCGCAACCGGAATGTCGTAAAAATGACGTTGGAAGAGACAGACGGACACGCGATCGAGGCGCTATATTTCGGTGACGGAACGGCGTTTGAGGAAGAGCGCGCCGGACGGCGGGAGATCGACGTCGTGTATTATCCGGACATCAATGAGTACAATGGAAGAAAAACGCTGCAGGCGGTGATTCGCCGTTATAAATTCCGGGGGTAAATGGCATGATAACGAGAAAAGATGTGATGCCGGTCAATTTCCTGAAAAAAGAAAAATTTACCGGAAGTGATACCGGGATGCGCTACCGGATGGAGATGACAAAGCGCGAAGTACCGAAAGAAGACGGCGCAGATGGCGAGACGGTCGAGGAGACAGTCCTGACTGTGACATCGTGGCCGGAACCATATGGATACGACGCAACGCCGGAAGAGGAGAAGACCCGCGAGGAATTTCCATTTTCGGAAGAAGGAATTGTGAGCGGGGTAGAGTGGCTGAACGGGCAGCATGCGCGGTATGTGAAGCCTGAAAAATAGACGGTTGCGTGAACAGAAAGAGTGAAAAAGTAGAATGAGTTGGAAAAAGACATTTTATGAGGGGCTAAAGAGCGGTATCCCCATTGGACTGGGGTATCTGCCGGTCTCCTTTACGTTTGGCTTCCTGGCGGTGTCGGGCGGTCTGCCGGTCTGGGTAGCAGTTTTTATATCGCTGACGAACTTAACGAGCGCCGGACAGTTCGCAGGGACAAACCTGATTCTGGCGGGGGCTGGGTACTTTGAGGTGGCATTGACGACGTTTGTCATCAACCTGCGCTATATGCTGATGTCACTGTCCCTGTCCCAGAAGCTCGATGAAAAGACGGGAACCGGGGCGCGCCTGGCACTGGCATTCGGCATCACGGATGAGACGTTTGTCGTCAGTTCCCTGCATCCGGGCATTTTGAAAGCGTCGTATATGCTGGGACTTATCACGATGCCGATTCTGGGGTGGAATCTTGGAACCTGGCTGGGAGGCGCGATCTCGGCGGTTCTGCCGCAGGCGCTGCAGAATGCGATGGGAATTGCCCTGTACGCGATGTTTATTGCACTGATTCTGCCGGCGGCACGCAAATCGCGGTCGGTGTGCTGCGTCATCATTCTGGCAGTTGTGATGGTGTGCATTTTAAAATATGTTCCGGTTTTTGCCGGTATTTCCTCCGGTTTCCGGGTGATTCTGGTTACGATCGCGGCATCGGCGTTCGGTGCATGGAAATTCCCGCATGATCCGGACGGTAAAGAAGCCGGTCAGGACGAGAGTCAGAAAGAGGGGGCAGAATGATGAATACAGCAGGAGCAGCCGGAACACTCGATATGAAATACGTGCTGACCTGTGTCCTTTTGATGGCACTGGTTACATATATTCCACGTGTTCTTCCGGTTACGATTTTCCGGAAACAGATCCGTTCGAAGTTTATCCGATCTTTCTTAGATTATACGCCGTATGCAGTGCTGGGAGCACTGACATTTCCGGATGTATTTACCTCCACAGGACATCTCTATTCGGCGGTCGGAGGAACGATCGTAGCGGTGATTTTGGGATATAAGGGAAAGAGCCTGGTGGTAGTGGCGATCGCGGCGATTGTGACGGTTTACCTGCTTGAGATGGCAGGCGGAGGCGGTCTTTTGGCGTCGCTTTCATTTTAAGAAAAATTTAAAATGAATATGCGCGAAAGCGCGGGAAATTCATCATAAATAAAAACGAAAGGTGCAGACAAGATGATTACAATGAAGGGAGCCGCTGTTTCGGCAAAGCTGAAAGAGCAGGTGGAAAAAGGGCTGGAAACCCTGACATGGGTGCCGAAACTGACGATTATCCGGGTGGGCGAGAATCCGGATGATATTTCCTATGAAAAAGGCGCGACGAAGAAGCTGACATCGTTCGGGCTTGAGGTGGAATCGAAGGTATTTCCGGGAGATATCTCGGACGAGGCATTTAAGAGGGAGTTTGCGGCAATCAATGCGGATGCGTCGGTGGACGGTATTTTAATGCTGCGCCCGCTTCCAAAACAGATCAACGAGCAGGATATTGAAAAAATGATCGATCCGGCGAAGGATTTGGACGGTATTTCCCCAGTCAATATCGCAAAGGTGTTCAGCGGCGATACGAGCGGTTTTGCGCCGTGTACGGCGGAGGCAGTGGTATGCATGCTGAAAATGAACGATATCGCGCTTTCTGGCAAACGGGTGGCAGTCGTAGGAAGAAGCATGGTTGTGGGACGCCCGCTTTCGATGCTGCTTCTGCATGAAAATGCGACCGTGACCATCTGCCACTCGAGAACTGCCAGCTTGCCGGAGGTATGCCGGGAGGCGGATATTCTGACTGCCTGCGTGGGAAAAGCAGCGATGATCAACCACACCTATGTAAAAAAGGATGCGGTTGTCATTGACGTTGGGATCAATGTAGATGAAAATGGAAAACTCTGCGGCGATGTGGATTTTGCCGATCTGGAAGGAACTGCTTCGGCGGCAACCCCGGTTCCGGGCGGTGTCGGCGGCGTGACGACGGCGGTTCTGGCACAGCATCTGGTGCGCGCGGCATGGATGAAACAGGAAAAAAATAGTAATAAATAAGCGAAAGAAAGTTAAGAGAAAAGCAATACATTTCCTCTCGTTTTCAGGTATAACTATAGTAAGAATAACAGTGTACCAGCAGTTGTTCCGGAAGGTCCGAACCCATTGTGGGGTGGAACTCACGGATGAAGCAGAAAAACGGGAGGAATTTTTTATGAGAAAAATGGGGATGATGCGAAACAGGATGGCAGTTCTGCTGGCAGCAGGCACGATGACAATGACGTCGGCGGCAGGTCTGGCAGGTTGTACGTCCGCACCGGCATCGGTGACGGTGCAGTCGGCGGAAAATACGGGGATCACGGTGACGAGCCAGGAGAAAATCAAGGCGGAGCCGGATATTGCGGAAATTACCTACAGTGTCTATTCACAGGCGGCGGATGCGAGCACCTGCCAGTCGGAGAATCAGACGGATTTGGATGCGGTTCTGGCGCTTTTGAAGGAAAAGGGAATTGCAGATACCTCGGTGCAGACGAGCGGTCTGGGGCTGAATCCGATCTATGACTGGGACAATGGCAAGAAGATCACTGGTTATGAGATGACGACGGAGGTGGTTGTATCGGACGTTGCGATTGAGGATGCAGGGGCGATCATCAGCGATTCGGTCAATGCGGGTATCAATTCGATCGATTCGGTCCAGTACCAGTGCAGCAATTTTGATGAGATTTATCAGGAAGCGCTCAAAAAAGCCATTGAGTCGGCGCGCGTGAAAGCCGAAGCGATGGCGGAGGCAGGCGGCTGCAAGCTGGGAACGATGACGAATGTGCAGGAGTACAGCAGCGGGCAGCAGGCGCGCTATTATGACACTTCTTACAGCAGCGGCATGGCGATGAAGGAAATGGCGATGGAAGATGCGGGTGCAGGCAGAAACCTGATGCCGGGTCAGGTGGATGTTGAGGCAGAGGTTTCGGCTACCTTTTCGATTCAGTAAAAATTGTATAAACCTTCGCATATCTGGGATACTAACAGTGTGAAATGAATGGTCGGAAACGGCTGCTGTTTCATGAGAATGTAGAACAGAATGCGGAGGTTTATTTTTTATGTGGGGAATGATAACCGCGCTGGTTTCCGGCGCACTCATGAGTATACAGGGCGTGTTTAATTCTGCCGTGATGAAGCAGACCAGCATGTGGGTATCGGCTGGCTGGGTGCAGATAAGTGCGTTTGTGGTTTGCCTGCTGATGTGGCTTTTTACGGGGCGCGGCGCGGTATCGGAGCTTTGGCAGATCGAACCGCGGTATATGCTGACCGGCGGTGTGATCGGGGCATTTATCACGTACACGGTCATCAAGAGCTTTGACGCGCTGGGACCGGCAAAATCAGCGCTTCTGATCGTCGTGGCACAGATCCTGGTGGCGTACCTGATCGAGGTGTTTGGCTGGTTCGGTGTGGAGAAAGCGGGATTTGAGTGGCGCAAGGCGATCGGGGCGGCAGTTGCGATTGCGGGGATTGTGATTTTCAGATGGGAATAAAAATTTTCTGCTTGTGTTTAAAGGGGGTTTTGGTTAGAATAGAATTACGGACAAAACGCGCCTCGGAAAAAGAGGGGTGCAGAAGATGAAACAGACAAATCAAACAGTAAATCGGAAACGATGGATGCGAACAGGGGCAGTCGGCGTGGTATTTTTGGCGGCTGTTTTGTGTTTTGGTGTGCAGAGCCGGCGAGAGAAGCAGACGGTGGTGTTGGAGACGCAGAACAGTTTTTCAAAAGAAGAGGATGATTCGCAGGAAAGCTCCGAACGTCCAGCAAAACGGTCAAACAGCGGGGCAGTGGATGGGGATAATGAAGCAGCAGAGAACGCTGCGCCTGAGGGGCAATCAAAAGAAAATCCCCAAACGCCGGAACCGAGAATCCTATATATCCACGTCTGCGGCGAGGTAGCCGCACCGGGCGTCTATGAGCTTCCGGCGGGCAGCCGTATGTATGAGGCGGTTGAAAAGGCGGGCGGGATGACGTCGGAGGCGGCGCAGGAATCTGTAAATCTGGCGCAGGCGATCGAGGATGGACAGCAGCTTCGGATTCCGAGCCGGGAAGAGATTCGGAAATATCAGGAAACAGGGAAGGATGTCTCCGGGCTTCTGGGAGCCGGAGGCGCTGCTGGGAATGGCAGCGAGTCAGCTTCGCAGAAATCTGGAAGCAGTGCAGCATTGATTAATTTAAACACAGCTTCCAAAGAAGAGTTGATGACTTTAAACGGTATCGGCGCGGCGCGGGCGGAAGCGATTCTTTCTTACCGGGAGCAGAAGGGCGGTTTCCGGACGATTGAGGATATTATGAAGGTGCCTGGCATCAAGAACGCGGCATTTCAGAAGATAAAAGATAAGATTACAGTATAGAGAGATAGAAGCATAGTGGTTGAGGTGGAGAATGGCGAAGGTATTAGTGGTAGATGATGAAAAATTAATAGTAAAAGGAATCCGTTTCAGTCTGGAACAGGATGGATTTGAAGTTGCCTGCGCCTATGACGGGGAGGAAGCGCTTCAGATGGCAAAGGAGACGGAGTATGATATGGTTCTTCTGGACGTGATGCTGCCGAAGCTGAACGGATTTGAAGTCTGCCAGGCAATCCGGGAGTTCTCCGAGATGCCGATCATTATGCTGACCGCAAAAGGCGACGATATGGATAAGATTCTGGGGCTGGAATACGGCGCCGATGATTATATCACGAAGCCATTTAACATTTTGGAAGTAAAGGCGCGCATCAAGGCGATCCTGCGCCGCAACTCCAAGAAATCGAGACAGGAGCCGCAGCAGACAAAGAAAGTCATCGAGGCGGGCGATCTGACGCTGGATTCGGACAGCCGCCGGGTCTTTATCGCTTCCCGCGAGATCAATCTGACCGCGAAGGAATTTGACCTTCTGGAGCTCCTGGTGTGCAATCCGGGCAAGGTTTACAGCCGCGAGGAGCTGCTGCGCTTTGTCTGGGGCAACCGGGCGGCGGCGGGCGGCGATGTTCGCACCGTAGACGTTCATGTGCGGCGGCTGCGCGAGAAGATCGAGCCGAGTCCGAGTGATCCGAAATATGTACATACGAAATGGGGCGTGGGGTACTACTTCCGGATTCGGTAATGTAGAAAAGAACTCAGAAGAGGATGAAAGGGGCGCTGCAGGGGAGTGTGTATCCCGGCAGCTGCTCTTTTTCTTTAGGTGGCAAAGGCAGATGGGGCAGAGAATGAACGAGGAAAACCAAAAACAGGATCAGAAGGATGAAATTGCAGGGAAGCAGGAAGAGCCGGGACAGATAGTTTCAGAAAAAGTGGAGAAGAAACGAGAGGAAAAACCAAAGAAAAAGCGTCTCCGCATCCAGGGCGCCGCATGGAGGCGGCTGGATAACACGGCGAAGCTCTTTGCGGCGGTGTCGGGCGAGGATTTAAGCAGTGTATTCCGGATCTCGGCGGTTCTGAAAGAAAAAGTAGATCCGGAGCTTTTGCAAAGGGCGCTTGTGCGGACACTTCCGGAGTTTGAAAATTTCCGGGTGAAGCTGCGGAAGGGATTTTTCTGGTATTATTTTGAGACGAACAACCGGAATCCGGGCGTGGAAGAAGAACAGAGTGCACCGTGCCGTTTCATTGATCCGCACCGGGGCGCGCGGTTCCCATTCCGTGTGAGCTACTATGGATGCAGGATCAATTTTGAAGTGTTTCACGGGCTGACGGACGGACTGGGGGCGCTGCGGTTTGCTTCACGGCTTACAGAACATTATCTGGAACTGGTGAAAAAATTGCCGGTTATGGTGCAGGAGCGGGAGTTTTCGCCGCTCCGGGAGGACGATTATCTGCGACATTACCGGAAACTGCCGCATCGGCATTATAACAGCAGACCGGCGATTGCGATTCAGGGGGAATTTCTCCCATTTGATCAGATGGCAGTGCTGCAGGGGACGATTGAGGTGTCGGCACTGAAGACGGAATGCAGGAAGGTGGGTGTCAGCATCACCAAATATCTGGCGGCGGTGCTTCTCTGGGCGATCATCCAGACGGAGACGGATGGGAAAACGCTGAAACGTCCGGTGGCGCTCAATCTTCCGGTGAACCTACGGAGTTTTTTTGAGTCGGAGACGCTGGCAAACTTCTTTGCTGTCGTGAATATTTCGTGGGCGGCGGGAAAGGCACCGGAGGCATTGGAAGAAGTGATTGCGTCTGTGAGCCGCCAGATGGATGAGCAGATCGTGAAGGAGCGGCTGGAGGAGACGATCTCCTACAATGTGTCGAATGAGAAAAAATGGTATGTGCGGGCGATCCCGCTATTTGTCAAACATCTGGCGATGCAGTTGATTTTTCTGCACACCAGCCGCGCCCACACGATGACATTTTCCAACATCGGACCGGCGCAGGTTCGGGAGGAACTGAAAGATTCGATCGAGGGCTTTCAGCTTCTTGTCGGCGCATCGCCGAAGCAGCGGATGAAATGCGGGGCGGTGGCGTATGACGGGAAATTATGCCTGTCGTTTACGAGCGCGATGGCAGAGAACCGGCTTCCGGAGTTTTTCTTTCACTTTTTGGAGGAAAAGGGCATCCGGGTAGAGCGAGAGAGCAATGGAATCACGGATACGAAGCATGATAAAGGACGTTATCCAGTGATTGCTCAGGAGCGAGAGCGCGTGCGCCGTGCGGTGCGGGGATTTTATGTGTCATTGGTGCTCGTATCGCTTCTGGCGGGGCTTACGAATCTGGCGACTTATCATCGGATTCCGTTTAAATGGTCGCTTCTGACGGCGGGCGCGGCGGCATATGTGGCGATGACGCTGCGGTTTTCGGTCATGCGGCATGCGAGCCTGGCAGGAACGCTGGTGCGGCAGTCCCTGGGAATTCAGGCAATTTTGCTTCTGATTGACGCGCTTACAGGGCTTCGGGGGTGGTCGGTGGACTACGCGATCCCATGCGTCGCACTGTTTGAGGTGGCGGCGGTTCTTCTGATGATGTTAGTCAACCGGATGAACTGGCAGAGCTATTTTATGTATCAGATCACAATTACATTTCTGAGCTTTGTGCCGTTGATTTTCTGGAAAATCGGGTGGACGCATCATCTGCGTCTGACGGTGCTGGCAGCAGGTGTGTCGGTGGCAGCGCTGGCGGCGACGGTGATTTTGGGCGACCGGAGTGTGAAGCGGGAATTGAAGAGACGGTTTCATGTGTAAATGGCAGGAAAATCGGTCACAGCAAAGGAACGATCTATAAAAATACGAAGATTGAAAATTTGGATGAAAGAAAGGGAAGAAGCATGAGTCGGAAAACAGTCAGCATGATAGGCAATCTGACGCGTGATATGATGAGTGACGTGATGGAGACATCGTTAAAGAAGCCGATCCAGACCGGCGAATTCCGGAAAAATCCGGTCGAACCGGCATGGAGATGTCCGGCGGAATATATTTATGAGCTGGTAAAAACAGAACAGTTTGTGATGGAATATTTGAAGCCGAAGCAGGCGGTGACGGGGCGCGTCATTTTGCAGCTGCACGGCGGCGGGTATATCGGTCCGATGAAAAATATTTACCGGCGGTTTGCGGTTAAGTATTCGCAGATCAGCTTCGGCGCGGATGTTCTGACGCCGGACTACCGGGTGGCGCCGGAGCATCCGTATCCGGCGGCGCTGGAGGATGCGGTGTACGCGTACCGATGGCTTCTGGAAGAGAAGAAATACCAGCCGTCCCAGATCGTGGTAGCCGGAGATTCGGCGGGCGGCGGCCTGGCGCTGGCGCTCTGTCTGTATGCGAAAGATCACGGGCTGCCGCTTCCTGCGGGCATTATCACGATGTCGCCGTGGACGGATGTAAGTCTGAGCGGGGCATCGTATGAGGAAAATTATACGATCGATCCACTGTTTGGTAATTCGAAGGAAAATATGTTGTACCAGTGCAGCTACATCGGGAATGCCAATCCGAAAAATCCGTATCTGTCACCGCTGTTTGGAGATTTTGAAGGATTTCCGCCGATGCTGATGCAGGTGGGCGCGTATGAGGTGCTTTTAGATGATACGAGGGCGGCAGCGAAAAAGGCGCGCGCCGAGGGCGTCAAGGTGCGCTGCTCGGTCTATGACGGGATGTTCCATGTATTTCAGATGGGACTCGACCTGATTCCGGAGAGCCGCGAGGCATGGGAAGAGGTCGCGGAATATCTGCGGATCATCTACCGGATTCATCGGGAGCCGGAGGGAACGGTCGTGAAAAAGGTAAAAACGAGACGCAAAGAGACGGAAGACCGGGCGCGGCTGAATCTGTTGGCATTTTTAAAACGGGAGCTTAAAAAGTGAAGATTACGTTAGTGACAGTAGGAAAAATTAAGGAAAAATATCTGGAGGCGGCGATCGCGGAGTACAGCAAGCGGCTGGGGCGTTACTGCCGTCTGGAGATCGTGCAGGTGGCGGATGAAAAAACGCCGGATAAGGCGAGTGAGCTGCAGGAAGCGCAGATCCGCGACAAGGAAGGCGAGCGGATTCTGGCGCATATCAAGGAGGACGCGTATGTGATTGCGCTTGCGATCGATGGAAAGCAGCGTTCCTCGGAGGAGATGGCGGCATGGATGGAAGACCTGGGCGTGCGAGGTGAGAGCCATCTGCAGTTTATCATCGGAGGTTCGCTGGGGTTGTCGCAGGCGGTGTTAAACCGTGCGGACACGAAGATCAGCTTTTCGCGCCTGACCTTTCCACACCAGCTGATGCGCGTGATTTTGCTGGAACAGATTTACCGGAGTTTCCGGATTATAAAAGGAGAACCGTATCATAAGTAGACATAATGCATGATGGGTGATTAAAAATCAGATATTCATAATGCGTGAGAGCAGTTCGAGATCCTCTTTTTTGACCTTTAAGTTAGATGCCACCTCGGTTCCGTCCGGGGCGGTCACTTTTAGGGAAATGACGCTGTCCTCGCGCAGCGCGCGGGTGTAGGCGGCTTTCAGAAAAGGGGAAAATTTAGGGTGTCGGGCTTTGAAATGCGCCCACTCGTCCCGAAATTGCAGTAAGGATGAAAGATTCATTTGATTAAGTCCTTTCCGTTTTAATAACTGATGGTAGTGTATCATGCGCGGGGAAGGCATGTAAAGAGGAAAAATTATCAGTAACGAGAGGTAGACTGATAATTGTTCGCAGTAACGTAGACAGGAGAATCAAGATTCATGGAACAGGTACAGAAGAAAAATATACTAGGTACGGAGCCGATCGGCGGGCTTTTGCGGCAGTTTGCGGTGCCAAGCATTATCGCGATGCTGGTAGGCGCCCTTTATAATATCGTCGATCAGTTTTTTATCGGAAGAAGCGTGGGAGAGCTGGGGAATGCAGCGACGAACGTGGCGTTTCCGTTGACGATCTCCTGTGTGGCGCTGGCGCTTCTGTTTGGAATCGGCGGTGCGGCGTCCTTTAACCTGACGCTGGGAGGCGGCGATCGGGAAAAGGCGTTATTTTATATTGGAAATGCGGCGACGCTTCTGTTTGGAAGCGGTGTGATTCTGGGAATTGTGGCGCTTTTATGCCTGACACCGATGCTGCGCTTTTTCGGTTCGCCGGACAATGTGCTGGCGTATGCCCAAACGTATACGGGTATCACGGCTCTGGGATTTCCATTTCTGATTCTGACCAACGGCGGCGGGCATCTGGTGAGGGCGGACGGAAGCCCTCGCAATGCGATGCTTTACAATTTATCCGGGGCGCTGATCAATACGGTGCTCGATCCGCTGTTTATTTTTGGATTTCATATGGGAATGGCGGGTGCTGCGCTGGCGACGATCATTGGACAGATTTTTTCAGGAATCCTGATTATCCGGTATCTGCGCCGTTACAAAAACGGACGGCTGACAGCGGCGCATCTTCGACCACAGAGAACATATGTAAGCATGATTACCTCATTGGGGGCGGCGGCATTTTTCAACCAGCTTGCGATGCTGGTGGTGCAGATCGTGTTAAATAAATCCTTGACCTACTACGGTGCGCATTCGGACTATGGGGAATCGATTCCGCTGGCGTGTGCCGGCATTATCACGAAGGTCAATCAGGTGTTTTTTTCGATCGTCATCGGTCTTTCGCAGGGTATGCAGCCGATCGCAAGTTTCAATTATGGCGCGAAAAATTATGCGCGCGTGCGGCAGGTGTATGGGTTGGCGCTCAGGTGGGGATTTGCGGTGTCGGCGGTGTCCTTTGCGTGTTTCCAGTTGATTCCGCGTCCGATCATCGGGCTGTTCGGGGAAGGAACGGAGATGTATTTCCAGTTTGCGGAAAAATATTTCCGGATTTACCTGTTTTTCACGTTCTTAAACTGTGTGCAGCCGATTGCGTCGAACCTGTTTACGGCGATTGGAAAACCGAAAAAGGGTATTTTCCTTTCCCTGACGCGCCAGATTCTCTTTTTGCTGCCGTTGATTGTGATTCTGCCGCTGTTTATCGGCATTGACGGCATCATGTATGCCGGACCGATCGCGGACTTTGTGGCGGGCGTGGTGGCGCTTGCGATGGCAGGCGTAGAGGTGAGACGGCTGCGGCGGGTGGAAAGTGCGTCCGTACATGCATAGGCGGATGGTATATTTTAGCCAGTCCTTCATATATTGAGGTAAGGAGGACGGGCTGATGAAGGAGGAACAATCAAAGCAGGATGTGAGGGCGCTGTTTCATTTTTTCTCCCGGAATATCCGGGAGCAGCTTCTGGCGCTTCCGCTTGAGGCGGATGGAATGGAAGAGGTACGGCTGCGGGTTAGCGCGCCGCTGTATTACATATATAAAAATAAAGAGTACACAGCCGGAAGTGGATTCCGGGTCAGCCGGGAGGATGTGGATGAGACGCTGCAATGCGCGGCTCGTTCTTCTCTCTATGCTTACGGGGAGGAAATCCGGCAGGGGTTTCTGACCGTGCAGGGCGGACACCGGATTGGCGTGGCTGGAAGGACGATACTGGAAAACGGACATATAAAGGCGATTCATCCGATAACCTTTTTAAATGTCCGTTTTTCGCATCAGATGATAGGATGTGCAGCAAAAATACGGTCGATTTTGACGGATCCAGGGACGGGAAGTATCCGGAATACGCTTCTGATTGCACCGCCGAGATGCGGAAAAACAACACTTCTGCGGGATCTGATCCGGATGGTGTCAGATGGAGAAGAGGGAAAGGATAGGGGCTCTGCTTTGAGGGGGAGCTTTGAACGGCCTAAGGCAGGTGCAGGACATGAAAATAAAGCTGGAAAAATGGTGGAGATGAGGAAGCAGCATGGTGGAAAAGTGAGGGCGCAGACGGTCGGGGTGGTGGATGAGCGTTCGGAGATTGCCGCCTGCTATCAGGGAATCCCGCAAAACGATGTTGGCTGCCGGACAGATGTGCTGGATGCCTGCCCCAAGGCGGAGGGAATGATGATGCTGATCCGCTCGATGGCACCGGAGGTGGTCGCGGTGGACGAGATCGGCGGTGAGAATGATTTGGAGGCGCTTCGCTATGTGATGAACTGTGGCTGCAGGATTCTGGCAACCGTACATGGAAATTCGATGGAGGACATCCGGGAAAAACCGGGCTTGTCCTCTTTTTTGCAAGAAAAACGGTTTGAGCGGTATGTGGTGCTGGGAAATAGACGCGGACCGGGAACGGTGGAGGCGGTATATGATGCAGCTGGCGAGGAGCTCATATGTGGATAAAATTGCTTGGAATCTGCCTTGTATGTGTATCGTGTGCGGGGATTGGCGGGGGTGAGGCATTGCGCCTGATTGGCCGGAGGCGTTTTTTGGAGGAAGTAAAACGGATTGCCGCGGGACTGCAGGGAGAGATTGGGTATACACAGGCAGTTCTTCCTCTGGCACTGTGCCGGGCGGGGGCACGCGGGGATGGAAAAGCGGGAAAACTATTTTTGGTGGCAGGAGAGCGGCTGGAAGCGAATCCCGAGTGTCCGTTTGGGAGTATCTGGGAAGCGGTTCTGGAAGAGCAGGGGATTCGTCCGATGTTAGGAACAGAGGAATGGGAGCTGATGTGCCGGTTTGGAAACAGCATCGGGTATCTCGATCTGGAAATGCAGCAAAAGACGCTGGCACTGTATCTGGAAGAATTGGAACGGGCGATTGAGCAGCTGCGGCGGGAAGAGCCGGAGAAGAAACGGCTGTGCTGGGGACTTGGGATACTAGGCGGGCTGTTTCTGGCAGTGGTGTTGATGTAAGTGGGGGAAGAAAATGGGAGTTAATCTAATATTTCGGATTGCGGCAGTTGGTATCCTGGTTTCCGTCCTCTGCCAGATCCTCAAACACAGCGGGCGGGAGGAACAGGCATTTCTCACAAGTCTTGCGGGTCTTCTTTTGGTACTGTTCTGGATGGTGCCGTATATTTATCAGTTGTTTGAGACGATGAAGGAATTGTTTGCGTTGTAATGTACTCTCGGAATCCTTCTGTGCTTGATTTTGTGAGATGATTTTTTGTCAGTTGAGCCCAAATTTCTGAGGCATACGTTGATGAAATTCGGGTGCAGCTGGCGAAAAATCAGCCGCAAAAGCGGGTGCAGGAAAGACTCCGAGAGTACATTGCAGGGAAGGACGGTAAAAAATGTCAATTTTAACCGTATCGGTTCTTGGGATCACGGCAGTTCTTCTGGCAGTCCAGCTCAAGGGAAAAGGCAGCGAGTATGGGACGTACATTGTGATGGCGGCGGGGCTGTGTCTCTTTTTCTATGCGGCGGGAAAGCTGGAAGTGATTCTGAAAACACTTCGGACGATGGAATCCTGCATCGGGATCAGTCCAGTGTATTTGTCGGCGCTTTTGAAAATGGCGGGAATTACTTATATTGCCGAATTTGCCTCCGGGATTTGCAAGGATGCCGGGTACGGTTCGCTGGGAACACAGATTGAGATATTTGCGAAACTGTCCATTCTGGCGGTCAGTATGCCGATTCTGCTGGCATTGTTGGAGACGGTGAAGCAGTTTTTGGCGTAGGGAAGTGGTAAGTGCAGAAAAGCGGAGAGATGGTGAGAGCAGGTGACGGTGGGAACAAAGATGGTTGTGCGGGCAGTGAGCGTTATATTCTTGAGTGTATATTTGATGGCAGGAAATCATTTAACGGTGTCGGCGGCAAATGGTGAAAAGATATCCGAAGATTCGGATTTCAGTGTTTCTGGCGAGAACATGGATTCTCTTCTGAACTCACTGGATTTAAGCAGAATCGAAGCATTTTTAAGGGAAGCGGGAGGTTCGGCAGTCCCGGGGCTTTCATTCCGGGAAATCCTTTCGATGCTTCTCTCTGGCAATTATCAGAGTGCGGTTCGGATGCTGATGGATTTTTGCCGGACAGCCCTATTTCGGGAAATTTCAGAAAATGGCAGATGGATGGGGCAGGTCATCCTTCTGGGAATTTTAGGGGCGGTGTTCGCCAGCTTTTCGAGTCTCTTTGCCGACAGTCAGGTATCGGAGATGGGCTTTTATGTCACGTATCTTCTGATTTTTACACTGCTTGCCGCCAGTTTTTTGAATGGGGTGCGGATCACGCGGACACTGTTGGAGCAGCTCTTTGAATTTGTCCGGGTGCTGGTTCCTGCTTTTTTTCTGGCTGTTTCCTTTTCCGGGGGAAGTACCTCGGCAGCAGCCGGATATGCGTGGACACTTGCTTCTGTCAATGTGGCGGAATGGGTGTTTTTACAGTTGTTTCTGCCATGCACCCAGTTGTATGTCCTGCTGTCGCTGGCGGGACATTTAAGCTCGAAGGATTTGTTTTCAAAAGCGTTGGAATTGCTGGAACAGGGGATGCGCTGGGGCAGCAAGGCGCTTTTGGGAGTGGTGCTGGGCTTTCATGTGCTGCAGGGAATGATTGCGCCGTATACAGATTCGATGCGCCAGACGGCGCTGCGGCGGGCGGTCAGCCTGATACCGGGAATCGGACAGGGCGCGGCGGCAGTGTCGCAGGTACTTCTTGGAAGCAGCGTCCTGATCCGGAATACGGTGGGCATCGGGGGAGTGCTTGTGTTGGCGGCGGTGTCGCTTCTGCCGCTTTTGAAACTTTTAATCCTCTATCTGGGGTGCCAGGGAAGCGCGGCGCTTTTGCAGCCGGTCAGTGACAGCCGGGTGGTGGAGGCAGTCGGCGCTGTGGCGAAAGGATTTTATTTTTTGCTGGCAGCAGCTGGTTCGGCGTTGGTGTTATTTGCACTTTCGATCGCGGTGGTGTGTGCGAGCACGAACGCGGCTTATTTTGCGGGGTAGAAGATGGAAGTAATTACTCACTGGGCGGGGAATATCGTCAGTTATCTTGTGTTTCTGACCGTTCTGACCGGGCTTTTGCCCGCACATAAGTATGAAAAATATATTCGCCTGTTTGCGGGCTGTATCTTGCTTCTGATTGTGCTTAAGCCGCTGACGGACGGGCTGCGGCTGGAGGAGCGGCTGAATTATCTGTTTACATCTCTTTCGTTTGAAAATGAAGCGGGCGAGCTGAAAAGTGAGATGGATGAGATAGAGGTGCGGCGTAGAAATATGGTTTTGAGCCAGTATGAGGCGGAAGCGTCCAAGGAGGCAGTGCGGGTGGCAGCGGAAGCGGGATTTTCCGTGGAAAAGGCGGACGTAGAGCTGGAAAAAGATCCGGAGTCGGAGCAATTTGCCTCGGTGCGGAGTGTGACGGTGTATGTGGCGGGAAGTGAGGCGGGGATGGAAGCGGGGATGGAAGCGGCGGAACAGGAGGATCCGAGTTCGATGATTGAAATAGAAAAAATTTCCCCGATTGAAATTTCACTTGAACAGGAGCAGAAGCAGGGAGAACCCGCCGCCGCGCAGGCAGTTTCATGGATGAATGGGGAAAAGATTTGGGAGCTTCAGCAGCGGCTGGCATCGTTTTATCAGGTGGAGGCGGATCATGTGGAAGTCAGGATGGAACCTTGACAAGGAATGGGTCAAACGAAATGAAAAATGGCTGATTTTGCTGGTGCTTGGGCTGGCAATTCTGATCTTATATGCGCCGTTTGGGAAGAAGACGAGTGAGACGGGAGTCTTGCGGTCAGGGGAAAGATGGGCGGAGAGTGAAACAGAAACAAACTCTGGGCATAGAGCAGGGCAGGACAAAAATGGAAGTTCAGAAGAGAGTGGTTCGGATGTCGAAACAGGTTTGCCAAGCACTGCATCCAAGCAGGACACGAACCGCCTCTACGAGCTTCGCCTGGAGCAGCGGATCCGGGACGTTTTAAAGAAGGTGGACGGCGTGGGTGAGGTGGATGTGATGCTGACTCTGTTTTCTTCTTCGGAAAAGGTGCTGCGGGTGGATAAGGAGAGAAGCCGGGCCACCACCTCGGAGACGGATTCTTCGGGTGGTACGCGGCAGCAGGCGGATGAATCGCTGCGGGAGAGCACCGTGCTGGCGGGAAGTTCAGGCAGCGGGGAACCGGTAGTTGAAAAAGAGCTGGCACCGGAGATTTCCGGTATCGTGATCAGCGCACAGGGAGGAGGAAATGCGTCGGTACAGAAGGAAATTTCGGAAGCGATGCAGGCATTATTCGGACTGCCGGCACATAAAATAAAAGTATTAAAGCGGGTGGAATAAAGGAGTATGCAAATATGAGAATGAAGATGAAACGCGTTTTCAGGAGAAATCAAATCATCATCACGACGCTGGCGATCATGATTGCGGCGGCGGGGTATCTCAACTATGCGGGAAAATCCGATCTGCCGGGGGCGGATACATATGAAGCGGGGGCGACCAAGATTTCAGATAGCGATATATATTCGGAAAATCAGGCGGTGTCCGGAAGCGTGGCGGACGGTGAATATGAGGAGATTGCAAGTCTTGACGATCCGGGAGAGGGAGATCCGCTGGCAGCAGGCAGTGAGGAGGGCACAGCGCAGGGGGCGGCGGACGGAGAGGAGGCATCTGCGGACAATCCGGCAGTCGATAACCCGGGCGAGGCGGTTTTGACAGGCGGAACCGGCGTGGCAGAGTACATAGCCAATGTACAGCTCAGCCGTGAACAGATCCGCGCCAAGAACCGCGAAGCGCTGAATGCCCTGATTAACAATGAAAATCTGGATGCGTCGGCAAAAGAGGCAGCCGTTCAGGATATGCTGGCACTCAATGCGATAGCGGAGAAGGAAAATGCAGCGGAAACGCTTCTGATGGCGAAAGGATTTGCCGATCCGGTTGTCAGCATCACGGATGGAAAAGTGGATGTCGTTGTCAACGCGCCGTCCATCACAGATCCGCAGCGCGCGCAGATCGAGGATATTGTAAAACGGAAAACCGAGATATCGGCGGAAAATATCGTGATTTCCCTTTTAAACCTGGGAGATTGAGGAAGTTCGGATGAGTTAATGTTCACGGGTAGGCACTTTTGGAACCGAAAGTGCCGTAAGAAAACGTGGTGGCAGCAGGAATTTGCCGTATTAAAATGCGAAGCCACGGCAAATTCCGTTACTGGGCACGTATGCGTGAACAGTAACTCGGATGAGATTCGAACCGGAAATGCCTTTGCAAACTCCTGTATTTTTGGTATAATAAAAACACTTAATTGAAATGTATTTCTGGAAGTATTCGAGCATCTGTTTTTTGTGGGAAGAGAAGATTCCGGGCGTACATGGAAGTGGTCAGGAGGGATTTGGAATGGCGAGAGAAGCAGAAGATAGAAGCACACATATCGTATATGAAAAGGACCGCATTGGAGAAGTGAAAATTGCCGATGAGGTAGTGGCGATCATCGCAGGTCTGGCAGCGACCGAGGTAGACGGTGTCGATTCGATGGCTGGCAATATCACAAATGAACTGGTCGGAAAGCTCGGCATGAAAAATTTGAGCAAGGGCGTGAAAGTGACCGTAACCGAGGATCACGTGATTGTGGATCTGTCCTTAAATATGAAATATGGCTACAGCATCCCGGCAGTCAGTGAAAAGGTGCAGGACAAAGTAAAGACAGCGATTGAAAATATGACCGGTCTGATGGTTCTGGAAGTTAATATTAAGATCGCGGGTGTCAATATGCCGGCGGAAGCATAGCAGGTTTCGTGTTTTCGTAGCTTTTCATTTTCTTAACACAAAATACTCAGTTTGACCTTGACGGGGAAAAAACCGTATGATATGATGATCGCGTTAAAAGGGAGTAGTTATAACCATGTAACCAACAGACCCTGAGGATAGTAAACCTCATGGTTACATGCCTTGTGTAAGTCAGATGGCAGTGTGTTTTTGTAACAAAAAGCGTGTGCCGTATGATTCAAATGTGAGGAACAAGACTTTTAGCATATGTGGATGAAACGTATGCTGAAAGTCTTTTTTGTTTTATTAGGAAAAAGCGTCCTATGAAACAAAAACACTCACATGGATGTATACCTAGCGCGAAGAAAGACAGCTGCCAGAGCAGGTGTATCCTGGCAAGGGGCTCCAGGAAACAGGATATTTATGAAGGAAAACAAAATTAACAGGAGGAACAACATGGAATTTTTATGGGAAGGCGTCATGGCGATCACGCCGCAGCAGGTTGTGATGTATCTGATCGGCGGGCTTTTGATCTGGCTGGCGGTCAAAAAGGAATACGAACCGGCGCTGCTTCTGCCGATGGGATTCGGCGCGATCATGGTAAACCTGCCATTATCCGGCGTCATTAACCAGGTGACGGAGGGCATCGGGGAGACACAGGGTATTATACAGTGGCTGTTTGAGACGACGATCAGCGCGTCGGAGGCGCTTCCGATTCTGCTCTTTATCGGAATCGGGGCAATGATTGACTTTGGACCGCTTCTGTCACAGCCGATCATGTTTTTATTTGGTGCGGCGGCGCAGTTTGGCATTTTCTTTGCGATCTGTGCGGCATCGCTGATGGGATTTGAACTCAGGGATGCGGCATCGATTGGAATCATCGGTGCGGCGGATGGACCGACTTCCATTCTGGTTTCCCAGATCATGCATTCCAACTATGTGGGCGCGATCGCGGTGGCGGCGTACTCCTACATGGCGCTGGTGCCAATCATCCAGCCATTTGCGATCCGTCTGGTGACGACGAAAAAAGAACGCCGGATTCACATGACCTACAGTCCGAAAAATGTGTCCAAAACGACCAAGATCGCATTTCCGATTGTAGTTACTATCATTGTCGGACTGATTTCTCCGGCATCGGTGGCGCTGGTCGGATTTCTGATGTTTGGAAACCTGATCCGCGAGTGCGGCGTGCTTCCGGCACTTTCTCAGACGGCACAGAACGAGCTGGCAAACCTGATTACCCTGCTGCTTGGCATCACGATTTCGTTCAGTATGCGTGCGGATGCGTTTGTGCGGGTTGACACACTTCTGATTATGGGAATCGGTCTGATTGCATTTATCTTTGATACGATCGGCGGTGTGCTGTTTGCTAAATTTATGAACCTGTTTTTGAAGACGAAAATCAATCCGATGATCGGTGCGGCGGGCATTTCCGCATTCCCGATGTCCTCACGCGTGGTGCAGAAGCTGGCGATGGAGGAGGAAAAGGGAAATATTATCCTGATGCATGCGGTCGGCGCCAATGTATCGGGGCAGATCGCCTCGGTCATCGCGGGCGGACTGGTTATTAAGCTGGTAAGCCAGTATTTGTAATATAGGTCTGTCGGGCAGATAAAATGGAAAAGGAAGGCTGCACTTGAATGATGAAAAATCAAGAGACAGCCAGTGCACTGATTGAGATGGAGGAAAATATCGGATGTGGAATAATTTTTTGATTTCGCTGGCAATTATGGGAAAAGGAATGGCGGGAATTTTCGTCGTTGTCCTGATTATTACGGCAGTGGTGCTGATTTTAGGTAAGTTAAAGTAAAATATAAATTGGAAAAAGTATCTTTCTTTTTTCTTTCAGTTTTATGCAGTTCGTTGACATTCGACAGAGGTAAATCTATAATAGAAACATTGTTTGTAAGAGTTTGAAAGGGCCAGAAGGAGACATGAGAATGAGTCAACGAAATAAAATTCAGCGCCTGCTGCGAAAAGGCGCTTTGGCAACTTGTTTATCCCTGTCAGTTGTGTGCAGCAGCTTATCGGCAGTTACAGCGTATGCAGGACCGGCGGATGATCCGGCAGCGGCAGCACCAGTGATCGGACCGGGCGGTCCGGGAACCACGAACGCGAATGCGGGACAGCAGGCGGATAATTCCTATTATAATCAGACGTTATCCAATCCGGTTGTCAATCCGGTGGACAAGTATTCCTATAGCCAGATGGTAAACGATATTTCGGCGCTGGCAAGCCGTTATCCGGGAACGGTGACAGTGAAATCGATCGGAAAATCGGCGGACGGACGTGATATCTACGATGTGATTGTCGGCAATCCGAACGCATCCAAGAAGATTCTGTTCCAGGGGGCGATTCATGCCAGAGAGTATATCGTTGTACCGCTGATGATGCAGCAGCTCGAGTATCTGGCAGCTGGATTTACGAATAATGGTACCTATATGACGCAACCGCTTTCTAACATATTGGGACAGGTGGCATTTCATTTTGTGCCGATGCTGAATCCGGATGGAGTCACGATCAGCCAGATGGGCGAGAATGGTATCCAGTCGGAGGAACTGCGCCAGACGATGCAGGCGGCGTACGCGGCGGACAAGGCATCCAGCCGGACAACGGTCAGCTATGAAGAGTATGTGAGACGCTGGAAGGCGAATGCACGCGGTGTCGATCTGAACTATAACTTTGCAGCAAACTGGGAGGGAATCAATGTGTCTTTAACCCATCCGTCTGCAAATGGTTATAAGGGAACCAACCCACTGTCAGAGCCGGAGAGCCAGGCAATCGCGAACTTGATTCAGGGAACGGGATTCAATGCGGTTATCAACTATCATGCGATGGGAAATGTGATTTACTGGGATACGCAGAACAACCAGAAAGCGGCAGAGTCCAAGGCGCTGGCAAACGCTGTTCATGCCTTGAATGGTTATTCCGTTCTTGGAAGCAAGGGCGTCGGCGGCTTGAAGGACTGGCTGCAGCAGGCAGCAGGCATCCCTGGTATCACGATCGAGGTAGGACGTTCCACCTGCCCGGTATCTTTCTCGGAATATCCGGCGATCTGGAACCAGAATAAGGCAGTCCCGGCAACGCTGGGATATTATGTGGCGACACATTGATGATGGAATAAAATGAAGATTAGATAGAAAAAGGATGTGCGACTGGAGTTGGAAGTGGTCGTGCATCCTTTTTTGTTGTGTAAGAATAAAGAGTTAGTGTTTGTGAGTTGGTTCACTATTTGGGTTATCAGTTCTTCCTATGAAATAAAAAATGCTCCGCGAGGATGCGCAGTGATTCTGATAGGAATATGTCAGCTTCGCTGACCAGAATCACGCGTCAAGTCTCACGGACGTTCGACTTGAAATGAAAAATTTTGCATGATTGACTTTGACGAATAAAATCCTTATAATAAAACCAAGAACAAAGAAACCAAGAAAACGAGAATACAAAGAAAAAATAGACATATAATAAAAAAGAGGGAGTGAAGCATGTCAACATCGGTAATAGAAAGAGGCAATACAAAGATGAATCGGAAAATTCTCAGTATTTCGTCCAAAAGGCAGGTGACGATTCCACAGAAGTTTTATCAGTTACTCGGTTTTGGGGATGAGGCAGAATGTGTGATGCGTGATGGAGAGCTGATTATTCGTCCTATTAAGGTATCGTCAGGCGGTGAATTTGCAGAACAGATTTTAGCAGAGCTGATCAGGGAAGGTTTATCTGGAGAAGAACTTCTGACAGAATTTAAAAAGCGTCAGGCGCAAATGAGACCGGCAGCGGAGGCGATGCTAACGAAAGCAGAAGAGATTGCAGAGGGAAAAGCAGATTATACAACTTATGAGGATATTTTTGGAATGGAGGATTAGTTTATGCTGCCAGTTCGATTTAATCCTCCTGCCGCAAAGTACATTAAGAAGCTGAAGGACAAGAAGTTAAAAAGACTTTATCAGGAGGCAGTTGATAAGATTTGTGAAGATTATACAGTTGGGGAACTAAAAACTGGAGATTTAGCCGGGTTTTATGGTTATGATATCTATTATAATAAAACGAATTATGAACTTGCATATACCGTTGAATGGGTAGATGGAGAAATGATAATCGTTGTTATGGCTGGAACAAGAGAAAATTTTTATGATGAATTGAAGCGTTACATAAAAAAGTGACATACTGGGAAAGAACGTGCGATTGAAAGTAGAGACTGACAATGACATGTTCTATTTTTGAGCATTTCCCTCTTTGCTTTGGAACAAATCGACAAAAACAGGAAACTAAAATTATACAAAATGGAAAATATACTCTTTTTATAAAAATATGGTTTGCAAATTCTGAAATACGATTTTATATAAAATCACAAAAGGGACATTAATTAGAGATGTACAACTGAACACCCGATAAAACAGGGCTGCCGTTATTCCTCAAACGGCAGCTCTTCTTTTCGCAAAAATGTCCGGATCGACTCGTCCCACTCGCGTTCCAGCGTCTTGTCTAACGTAAATTGGTTGAGCGACAGTCCGGTGACACAGCTTAAATGCTGGTTTTCATAATGAATATTTAAGAACAGTCCGCCGACCTGCTCCGGGAGCCATTGGCTTTTGCGGGCGGTCAGAAACTGTTCGGTGGCAGCCTTCGGAAGCTTCAAAATGATGGAGAAGCGCTCCGGAAGCTTTTTTCCTTTTATGAGGGAAAAACAGAACGGGCGCAGAGTTTTCCAGGTTGAATATTCTTCAATCTGCCCCTCGGCACGCTCTTCTTCGGAATAAAAGCTTTTATGGACGCGTCCGTCGATGGAGAAGGTGTTGAACGTCACGATCTCCGCTTCCTTGAGCAGAAAGCGGTCAAATGTCTCTCCGATGAACAGTTTCTTGGTAAATAATTTTATATCACAGATATTGCAGGCAATCATATGTGTCCTCGCTGAGATGGTAAATTCGTTATTTTCTGTGCAATGTAGAAACAATAACGTAGATTCTATTTTATCGCAGGCGGGAAGGGGACGCAAGTGACTTCTTATTGGCAAGACGGAGAATTTTAAAATCTTATTAGCACTCAACAAAAATGAGTGCTAATTTTCTATTGACATCTTGGAACGCTGGTATTAAAATAAGAGTCACGGTGATGGAAAATCACAAAAAAAGAATTTTACAAGCGTATATTTATGTAGCTGGATAGCAGGATTGGACGCGGCAGAGCGAAACTGCCAGACTCCATTTCCGGGAGCGGATATCCACTGTATTTTGCAATCAAAAGGAGTGTATAGATATGGCAGCAAAAACAGGAAGTTTATCAATCAACAGCGAGAATATTTTCCCGATCATTAAGAAATGGCTTTATTCCGATCATGATATTTTCTATCGTGAGCTGATTTCCAATGGATGCGACGCGATCACGAAGCTGAAAAAGCTGGCGCTGATGGGCGAGTACGAGGAGCCGGAGGATACGGAGTATAAGATTCAGGTTACCGTCAATTCCGAGGACAAGACCATCACCGTCGAGGATAATGGTATCGGTATGACCGCCGAGGAAGTGGAAGAGTATATCAACCAGATCGCATTTTCCGGTGCACAGGATTTCCTGGCAAAATATAAGGACAAGGCAAATGAAGACCAGATCATCGGTCATTTTGGTTTAGGTTTCTATTCTGCATTCATGGTAGCGGACAAGGTTACCATCGATACCCGTTCGTACAAGAAAGATGCAGAGCCGGTTCACTGGGAGTCCGAGGGCGGCACTGAGTTTGCGATGGATAAGGGCGATAAGGAAGGCAATGGTACCAAGATTGTCCTTTATTTAAATGAAGACAGCACCGAGTTCTGCAATGAGTACCGCGCACGTGAAGTCATCCAGAAGTACTGCTCTTTCATGCCGGTTGAGATTTATCTGGAAAATGCAACGGCAGAGCCGGAGTATGAGACGATCGAGAAGGATCAGCTGACCGACAAGGACACCATCGTTGAGACGGTGGTCGAGGAAGCGAAGACCGAGGAGAAGGAGAAAGAGGACGGCACGAAAGAGACCGTGGAGGTATCTCCGAGAATCGAGAAGTATAAGATTCTGAAACGCCCGGTGGCACTGAATGACATTCATCCGCTGTGGAACAAGCATCCGAACGAGTGCACCGAGGAAGAGTACAAAGAATTTTACCGCAAGGTATTTATGGATTACAAGGAACCGCTGTTCTGGATTCACCTGAACATGGATTATCCGTTCAACCTGAAAGGAATCCTGTACTTCCCGAAGATCAACATGGAGTATGAGAGCATCGAGGGCACCATCAAGCTGTACAATAACCAGGTATTTATCGCGGATAATATCAAGGAGGTCATTCCAGAGTTCCTGATGCTCTTAAAGGGTGTGATCGATTGCCCGGATCTGCCGCTGAACGTATCCAGAAGTGCGCTGCAGAATGATGGATTTGTAAAGAAGATTTCCGATTACATCACCAAGAAGGTAGCGGACAAGCTGACCGGTATGTGCAAGACAGACCGCGAGACGTACGAGAAATATTGGGACGATATTGCACCGTTCATCAAATTTGGCTGCTTAAAGGATCAGAAGTTTGCCGAGAAGATGGATGAATACATTATCTACAAGAATCTGAACGGCAAGTATCTGACGCTGAAGGACTGCATGGATAAGGCGAAAGAGGAAGGTCATGAGAACCAGATCTACTACGTAACCAATGAGAAAGAGCAGAGCCAGTACATCAACATGTTCAAGGCAAACGGACAGGATGCGATTATCATGTCTCACAGCATCGACAATCCGTTCATCAGTCAGGAGGAGCAGAAGCACGAGAATCTGAAATTCCTGCGTATTGATGCCGATGTCAATGACACGCTGCGCGAGGAAGTGAAGGAAGAGGACAAGGAAGCGCTCAAGAAACAGGAAGAGACGCTGACAGAGACCTTCAAGAAAGCACTGGGCGATGATAAGCTGCAGGTAAAGGTTGAGAAGCTGAAGGATGCTGAGATTTCTTCGATGATCACCCTGTCGGAGGAAACACGCCGTATGCAGGATATGATGAAGATGTACAACATGGGCATGGACGCGTCGATGTTCGGCGGCAGCGGTCAGGTGCTGGTACTCAACGCGAACAACAAGCTCGTTCAGTACGTCTTAGAGCACACGGATAGCGAGAATACGCCGAAGATCTGCGAACAGCTCTACGACCTGGCACAGCTCAGCCACGGTTCCCTGACACCGGAGCGCATGACGAAGTTTATCGCACGGTCGAATGAGATTATGGGTATGATGCTGAACTAAGGGCGTCTGGTTTAGGACTGTTTTATATAGGAAAATATGTTAAAATATCATATATAATATAATAACGGAGCTGCTGCACGTAAATGTGGCAGCTCTTTTATTACCTGTCGTAAGAGAGCAAATGGGATTCACTATTTCACGAATTTAGTATTTATGATAGAATAGGAGCACTTAGCAAGTTTTTTTCAGATTTGACGGGGAGGTGCGTGTATGTTTGGAATCGGAGGATGGAAACAGGTTGGCGCGACGTTTGATATGAAACGGCAGGCGGCGATCCGGGAGCAGCTGGAACAGGCGGGAATTGAGTATCAGGTCAAGGTGCAGAATCGTCTGAAATCGGGTGTGCTTTCCGGCAATCAGCGGGCGAGGCTGGGAAGTGCGGGAGAAAATGCGGCATCGGAACGGGAATATCTGTTTTATGTGCAGAAAGCAGAGGAGGAAAAGGCGCGCCGTGTGATAGAAAGCGCCGGAAGATAAAACAGGTATTTTCTGGGAATGAAAGACCTGAATGACGAAGGAGAGAAAATGGGAGAGGGAAACTGGAACGAATCGGATCTTTGGCAGTGGGAGGCAGATGAAAATGGTCTGCAAACGGAACCTGAGCTGCAGAATGCGGTTCAGAGTCCGAAACAAATCCGAAAAACCTGCCGCCGCGAGGTGCGCCGTGTCTGCAATGTCCTCGGCTGGGCGCTGGCATTTTTCAGCGTGATGACGGTGCTTGTCAGCATACTTCTGGAAGTGGCCGGAAACGTATGGGCGGACGGAGGCGTGATCAGTACGTTTTTGAACCGGATGGTAAATGCAGCGTGGTATGAGGACGGCGGAAGCACGCTGGTCATCTATGCGCTGGTTCTTCCATTCGTATTTTTAATTCTGCGCCTTGTCCCGGAAGAACGGGCAGAGAAAATGAAGATTAGTTTCCTGCAGTTCTGTATGTTTTTTATTTTGGCACAGGGATTTGGAACTATCTTTAACCTGCTGGGAAATGCAATCAATGATGCGGTGGCGGCAAGTAGCGGCGGCGATGCATCCGCGATGAACCCGGTCAACGAGATGCTGGATTCGCTCTCGCCGGTAATGATTTTATATGTAGGGTTTTTAGGACCCATTATTGAGGAATATATCTTTCGATGGAAACTCTTAAACCGATTGCGCCGTTTTGACGATAAGGCGGCGATTACCTACACGGCGCTGATGTTTGGTCTGATGCACGGAAATGTGACGCAGTTTCTCTATGCGGCGGTGATTGGCGTGGTTCTGGGATATGTGGCGGTGAAGACGGGACGGATGCGTTATAATTGTCTGCTGCATATTCTGATCAACAGCTGGTCGTTAGTGATAGCGATGCTTGGAACACAGGATACGCTGCTGCCGCTGTTTATCACGTTTCTGATGACCGGGTTTATGGGCTGCACGATCATCGGGGCGTTTGTTCTGCTGATTTTCAATTTCCGGAAAATCCGGCTGTCCGATGGGGCACTCCCAGAGGGAGTGAAATTCCGCAATATATGTGGGGCAATGTATGGGAATCTCGGAACAGTGGCATTTATTCTGGTAAGTTTGATTACGATGGCGTTTTTCTTGTCGAGATGATGTGGTGGTCAGTTGCTGTTCACAAGTAGGCACTTTTGGAGGTGAAAGTGCCGTAAGATAACGTGGTGGCAGCAGGAATTAGTTGTATTTAAATGCGAAGCCACGGTAAAATCTGTTACTGGGCACGTGTGCGTGAACAGTAACACTGTTCATGTGTTTGTCATGTATTTCAGCATGTATTTCACGGGATTATGCTTGACTTCCTACTGTGTGATTACTATAATAAATAGTAATGAATACTACGTGATGTGAATTGCGTAACGGGAGGACGTTATGTTATATAAAATTATTGGTGACAGCTGCATGGATTTGACGGAGGAACTGAAATTGGATCCGCATTTTCAGATGATTCCGCTGACCCTTCAGATAGGGGATTACAAGGTAACGGATGATGAGACATTTAACCAGAAGGAGTTTCTGGCAAAGGTAAAGGCAAGTCCCGAGTGCCCGAAGACGGCGTGTCCATCGCCGGAGAGCTTCAAGGAAGCATTTGAGGGCGAGGCAGAATATATTTTCGTGGTAACGCTTTCGAACCATCTGAGCGGTTGCTACAACTCGGCGGCTTTGGCAAAACGCCTTTATGAGGAAGAGAACGGAACGGACGGGAAGAAGATTGCAGTCATTGATTCCCTGTCGGCGTCGGCGGGCGAGTTAAATATTGCGCTGTTCATCCGGGATCTGTGCGAGAAAGGTCTTCCGTTTGAGGAGATCTGCAGGCAGACGGAGGCATATCGGGATTCGATGAACACGTATTTCGTCATTGAGACGCTTGATTTCTTAAAGAAAAATGGCCGTCTGACCGGTTTGACGGCTTTTATCGCGTCGGCGCTGAATATCAAGCCGGTTATGGGCGCGGACAGCGGTACGATCATCAAGCTTGATCAGGCGCGCGGCATGACCCGGGCGCTCGACCGGATGGCGGAGATTGCGTGCAAAGAGGGCGGCGATACCGCAAGCAAACGTCTGGTGATCGCACACTGTAATAACCCGGAACGTGCTGAGCACGTGAAAGAGATCATGTGTAAACGGGCAAACTTCCGTGAGGTAGTGATCACGAATACGGCTGGCGTTGCAACCGTATATGCGGGAGACGGCGGAATCATTATGACACTGTAGGGAGAAAGAGTGGGTGATGACAGCTGGAAAGGTGGAAAACGCCGGACAGCTGCGATTGATTGAGGAAAAATGAAGCATACATTTTTTAGTAAATGCACGAAAATGCCGTTCAGATACCGGACGGCATTTCTTTTATCTAGAATTGGAAATTTGACAATTTTGGCAGGAATGACGCTTTTGCTTGGCGGATGCCAGGCGGGAGGTTCCATATGGAAAGAGACAATCTCATTGGAGCCAAAAGACAAAACGGTATCGGAAGAAACGCTTGATCCGGAAACAGATATAGACGGGCAGGTGGAGTCAGAACAGGTAGATGGCGCGGAACTGGGGGTGGAAATGCAGGGGCAGGACGAATCTGGCAAACTTGAGTCAGAACCGGGAGAAAATGATTCAAATGAGTGTTCGCTTCTGTTTGCCGGAGATATCTATTTTTCCAACCATGTTTTAAATGCCTACGACCGTGTGGGAGGTATCGGTGGCGTCCTCGGAGAAAGTTTGCGGGAGACGATCGCGGAGTCTGATATTTTTATGGCAAACCTGGAATTTCCGTTCAGCGACCGGGGAACACAGGCGGCGGATAAACAGTTTACGTTCCGGGTATCGCCGTCCCGCGTGTCTATTTTACAGGAGATCGGACCAGACATCGTGACGGTGGCGAACAACCATGCGCTAGATTACGGCACGGACGCACTGCTGGACACGTGCGATACGCTGGACAGTGCCGGGATTTTGCATGTTGGGGCGGGAAAAAATCTGGAAGAGGCGAAACAGCCGCAGATCATTGAGAAAAATGGAAAAAAGATTGGTTTTCTGGGCGCGTCGCGCGTCTTTCCGACGGGCGGATGGGCGGCAGGATCGTCGCATCCGGGCATGTTTTCGGCGTATGACACGGCTTCGGTCGTGCAGGAGATCCAGAAGGTAAAGAAAGAGTGTGATTATCTGGTTGTCTATGTCCACTGGGGTATCGAGCGGAACACGCAGCCAGAGGCGTACCAGCGGGAGATGGGACATCAATACATCGACGCGGGCGCTGATCTGGTGGTTGGCAGCCATCCACATGTGCTGCAGGGGATTGAGCTGTATCATGGAAAATGGATTCTGTACAGTCTTGGAAATTTTGTGTTCGGAAGCTCGATTCCGGAGACAATGCTGGTGCAGGCGTCGGTAGATGCACAGGGAGAGACGGCGCTTTCGATTGTGCCTGCAACTTCATCCGCCGGATATACGAGAGAGCTGGACGTGGGGAAGAAAGAGGCGTTTTACCAGAAGATACAGGGGCTTTCGGACGGCGTGCAGATTGATGAGAATGGAAAGGTGCAGGTGCAGTAAAATCAATTCGTGAAATCCTGCCCCTGAAAACACCCGCTTTCCCTCAGTGCCTTGGAAAACGTATTCAAAAACGCCCGCTTATTTCCACTCCATTCCGGTGCGACCAGCAATTTTTTCGGTCCATCGCCGCTGATCCGGTGGATGACCATATCGGGCGGCAGCAGGCGGATACATTCGATCAGCAGCTCAATGTATTCGTCCATTGAAAAGATCGGAAAAGGTGCTTGTTCGTAGAGCTCTGCCAGCTTCGTGCCGCGTAAAATGTGGAGAAGCTGAAGTTTGATGCCGTCGATGGCGGGCTGGAAATCGGCCAGATAGCGGACGGTATCGAGCATCTGGGCTTTCGTTTCATCAGGCAGCCCCAGAATGACATGGACGATGACGGTCAGACCGGCGGCTTTCAGTTCACGGACGGCATTTTCAAAGACCGGGAGGGAATAACCGCGCTGGATGCGCGCGGCACTTTCCTCATGGATGGTCTGAAGTCCCAGTTCCACCCAGACCGGTTTTCGACGGTTTAAGCGGGCGAGAAGCTCCATGACATCCGGCGGCAGGCAGTCCGGGCGAGTTCCGATGGACAGAGCAGCCACATCCGGGTGGGCGATTGCTTCGGAAAAAAGCGGCTCCAGATAGGAGACAGGCGCATAGGTATTTGTGTAGGACTGGAAATATGCGACATATTTTCCACCCTTTATTTTATTTGCGACACGCGTCTTTGCCGCTTCGATCTGTTCGGTCACGGAGGTGTGAGCCGGCTCTGCAAAATCGCCGGAACCGCCGTGGCTGCAGAAAATGCAGCCGCCCGTTCCCAGCGTACCGTCCCGGTTGGGACAGGTCATGCCGCCGTCGAGCGCCAGCTTGTAAATTTTCTGCCCAAATTGGTCTTTCAGCCATGCATTTAACGAATAGTAAGGGCGGCCGTCGGAGTAGCGGCGGGGTGGAACAGAAAATGACCGACCATTGGAGGCGGCGGGGGTATGATGAAAATTTTCAGGTAATGATATATGGGATTGAGTCGTTGATTTCATAGGAACTCCTGTGTTTTAATCAAAAATAGTAACTGAACAGTTGCCAAAAATATTACATATAAATGAAAGCTTACCAGAACCACAGCATTTTGTAAACACACGAAAGAATATCGTATTGAGGCATTTTGAGGAAAATGATATAATGAGCGCAGAAGAAAAGAATGCGGCTGCGAAGCAGACATATTCTTTTCTTGCGCCATTAACGAACGAACAGCCATGCGAAGCAGGGCGGTAGAGCGCGATAGCGCGGGTTCGTGAGTTATGATATAATACATACAAGAAGTCAGATTGAATCAAAATGTCTGAAATCATAACCATATATATAAAGGAAACAATTGTTCACGGGTAGGCACTTTTGGAACCGAAAGTGCTGTAAGAAAACGTGGTGGCAGCAGGAATTTGCCGTATTAAAATGCGAAGCCACGGCAAATTCCGTTACTGGGCACGTATGCGTGAACAGTAACAAACAATTTGGGGAAAAGGAGAAGGAATATGTCAGTCAAAGAAACACTGAAACAGCTGGAATCTGAGAAAACGAAAGTGCTGATGGCAGAATTATACGGGGCGGAGAAAGCGGAGGAGAACCGGGCGCGTTACCGCTATGTGGCAGAGCACTTTGAAAAAACATATGGGGAACGCGATATCAAGCTGTTTACTTCCCCGGGACGGACGGAGATCAGCGGCAACCACACCGATCACAATCATGGCAAGGTGCTGGCGGGCAGCATCAACCTGGACTGCGTCGGAGCGGCGTCACCGAACGGAACCGACACGATCCGCATTTTAAGTGAGACATTTCATCAAAATTTCAGCATCCATTTAAGTGACCTGAAACCGAGCGCGGGTATGAGCGGCACCATCGACCTGACAAAGGGCATTTTAAAGGGTTTTGAGGAGAGAGGATACAAGGTCGGCGGATTTGACGCATACATTACCAGCAATGTTATCAGCGCGGCGGGCGTCAGCTCTTCGGCTTCCTATGAGATGCTGATCTGCTCTATGTTAAATACGATGTTCAATGAGGGCAAGATGGACGTTGTCACCTACGCGCACATCGGAAAATATGCAGAAAACAAGTTCTGGAACAAGGCGTCCGGACTGCTCGACCAGATGGCGTGCGCGGTCGGCGGTCTGATTACGATCGATTTCAAAAACCCGGAAGCGCCGGTTGTGGAGAAGATTGATTTTGATTTTGGTGCACAGGATCATAGCCTGATGATTGTAAATACGGGAAAAGGTCACGCGGATCTGAGTGCAGATTATTCTTCTGTTCCGAACGAGATGAAGAAAGTAGCGCAGTATTTTGGCAAAGAGGTATGCGCGGAGATTTCCGAGGAAGAGGTGATCGAAAATCTGCCGGAAGTCCGTGCATTTGCGGGTGATCGCTCTGTGATGCGTGCATTCCATTTCTTTGAGGAAAATAAGAGAGTAGAGCAGGAAGTAAAGGCGCTCCTCGAAAATGATTTTGCAGCCTTTTTGGAGGGAATCACTGCTTCGGGCAATTCTTCCTGGAAATGGCTTCAGAATGTATACACGACTGCCAACGTGCAGGAGCAGGGCATCAGCATTGCGCTGGCGCTGACAGAGCTGTTTATTGCGAAAAAAGGACGCGGCGCGTGCCGGGTTCATGGCGGCGGATTTGCCGGTGTCATCATGGCGATGATTCCGAATGATCTGGTGGACGAGTATACAGAATATATTGAAAATGCGATCGGAGAGGGCAATGTATACCGCATGAGCATCCGCCCGCACGGCGCGATCTGCGTGAGCGAGCGCATCTAAAAATTGGGACCTGGAAAGGCGGTGGAATTTATGGGAAATAAAAATCTGATTATCACAATCGAGAGGGAGTACGGAAGCGGAGGACGTATTGTGGGACGCAAGCTGGCAGAGGAGCTGGGGCTTCATTTCTACGACGATGAGATCTTAAAGATGGCGTCGGAGAAGAGTGCGGTCGGAGAGGAATTTTTCCGTTTAGCGGATGAGAAAGCGGGAAACAACCTGCTTCACCGTCTGACTGGCGCGAAGAAGGCAGATGTGTTCGGAAAGCCGTCCCTGAAAGGCGATGTGACATCGCCGGATAACCTGTTTAAATTCCAGGCGATGGTGATGCGGGAGCTGGCAGAACAGGAACCGTGCGTATTTGTAGGTCGTGCGGCTGGCTATGTGCTGGATCAGGACGAGGAGATCGAAAATCTGATCCGCATCTTTGTCTATGCCGACCGTGTGCGCCGCGTGCAGCGCGTTATGGAAGTAGACTGCATCAGTGAAGAAAGAGCGAAGAAGCGCATCCGGAAGATTGAGAATGAGCGGAAGAATTATTATAAATATTTTACCGGAAATGACTGGAAAAATATGAAGAACTACGATCTTCCGATCAATACGACCCGCCTCGGACTGGACGAGACGGCGGAGCTGATCAAGGAATATGTGAAGCTGCGCGGGTATATGAAGTAGGGAAAAATGAAAACAACCTGTCTGTGATGCAGGCTAAAAATTTCAGTTGAAGATTGTAGGAAGCAGGGCAGATTTGGAAGATGAGAAGTGCCAGCGGATCGCCAGCTCAATCAGCTCCCAGAATGCTGGGAGAGTGATTCCGGCATTCTGAATTTTCCTTTGACGACAGTAGAATCATTACGAGCTTATTACAAATTATTTACGGTTTGAAGTGGCATATTGACGGTCAAAATGGAAAAATGATACAATGATTTCAGAAAGAAAGGGGGCAAAAGCATGAGAAATGCATCTGAATTTAGGCAAATGGCGCGTGAGACACTGCGCGGAAACTGGAAACTTGCGATGGGAACGGGATTAGCAGCGTCCCTGATTGGTGCGGAGATTGCCGATACGGCGCCAAATGGAATATCAGAGCTGCAAAAAGTGATACAGGCACGACCGGAAGTGAAGAATGTGCTGACGCAGGTATTTCTGATGCGCAGCATGCTTCTGCCCTTGGTGCTTTTGCTTATCTGGGGCTTGATGGTGGTTATTATTGGAGGTGCGGGGCAGATGGGATACGCCCGTTTCCATCTGAATCTGGCAGAGAAAAAGGAAGCATCCTTTTCTGATTTATTTTCCCAGTTTTCGCGGATCACAGATGGCGTGGCGATGGTATTTGTGCGCGGCTTTTATATATTTTGCTGGACCTGCCTGTTTTTCGTTCCGGGTTTCATAAAGACGTACAGCTATGCGATGACACCATATGTGCTGATGGAACATCCAGAATATTCCGCCAACGAGGCGATCACCGAGTCGCGCCGCCTGATGGATGGGAAAAAATGGAATTTATTCTGCCTGACCTTTAGCTTTATCGGCTGGCGGTTGATCTGCAGCATTCAATATATAATACCAGCGGTTCTTTTGTATACACAGGGAAGGCTCAGCGGTGTGACCGTGCTGTTTCTGGTAGGGCTGATGGGACCGCTCAATATTGGCTATCTGTTTCTGCGCCCATATGAGGAGGCGGCATTTGCGGCATTTTATAGGGACGTGCGGGATGAGAAGAGGGAAATAGAAGAGATAGAGATGCGGGATAAGTGGAGTGAGAATGAGCCGGAGGAAAGTGAAAATGCGTGAACTCTGTCTGTACAAAAATGAAATCATTTGCATAGAACTGTGCTTGTGTAAGGATAGACGGAACAATAAAAATCTTTGAAAATCAAATTGGCGAAAGCCCAAAATAAGAATCTGTAATCAAAAATTTCCTCAGAAAGTGGTCAAAATGAAAGCTTTCTGAGGAGTTTTTTTGAGTTGTATTATTTATTTTGTTTTAGTCCATCCGTGCTTTCTCAGACAGCAAATGTTTCTGGCAATAGAAGAATGCCGGAATCAGAAATGCATCGGCGAGCAGCCATGCAAGCGGCGAGGCAAAACAGATGATGATGTAGCCAAAGATCGGTACCAGCAGGAAGCCGACCATGGCGCGGGCGATCATTTCGCAGACACCTGCCAGGATGGCGAGCAGGCTGTAGCCCATTCCCTGAATCGTGAAACGCCATACATTGACGATTGTCAGAGGTATGTAGAACAGGGAGTTGAAGGTCAGGAACTGGTGCGCCTGATGGATTACAACTGTTTCCGAGGCATCGACGAAGAGAAGCGGAATCACGCCGCCAAACACGGTCAGCACGATGCACGCCGCAATGGAGTAGATGCCGCCGATGAGAGTCGCGGACCGGACGCCCTGGCGGATGCGGTCTACCTTTCCGGCACCGGCGTTCTGTCCGGCGTAGGTTGCCATCGTGCCGCCCAGCGCGTCAAACGGGCAGCAGAAGAACATGCCGATCTTCTGACCTGCGGTGACGGAGGCAACCGCGATGGAACCTAAGGAGTTGATGGCAGTCTGGATGACAACCGAGCCGATCGCGGTAATCGAATACTGGAGTCCCATCGGCACACCCATTTTGCAGAGAATGTAAATGTGTCTGCCGCTGATGCGCGTTTCCTCATGGTGCATATGCAGGATTTCAAATTTTTTCTTCATATAGATCAGGCAGAGAATACCGGATACTGCCTGAGAGATAACAGTTGCATAGGCAGCTCCGGCGGTGCCGGTTCCGATCTGTACGATGAAAAGCAGATCCAGCGCAATGTTTAAAAGGCTGGATAAAATCAGGAAATAGACCGGCGTTTTGGAGTCGCCGAGCGCACGGATGATGCCCGCCAGCGTATTGTACAGGTAGGTTGCCGGAATACCGGCGAATACGAAGAAAATGTAGCTGTACGCGCCGTCAATGATATTGTCCGGCGTCTGCATCCAGACGAGAATCTGGCGTGTCATCAGGCAGACGATCACGGTCATGACCACGGCAAAACAGGAGGCGATCCATCCGGCATTAGCGACGAAACGGCGCATGTCCTTGTAATCCTGTGCGCCGAACCGCTGTGCAACCGGAATGGAAAACCCGGTGCAGACGCCGATGACGAAACCGTTAATCATAAAGTTGATGGCGGAGGTGGAACCGACCGAAGCCAGTGCATCGACACCGAGAAATTTTCCAACAATGATCGTATCGACCATGCTGTAAAACTGCTGGAACAGAAGTCCCATCAGCATCGGAACCGCAAAGCCCAGAATCAGCTTTGCCGGGCTCCCGTTTGTCATATCTTTTATGGTAGAGCGTTGCGAAGAGCGGCTCATGGAAAAACCATCCTTTCTAAAAAACGATTATAAAACTCTGAGAGTAGATTTTATAAGAAATACATAAAATTGGCAATCCGAAAAGTCACGAAAAAAAATAAAATAGAGACACTTTTTTTGTGATATAGAAGCGGGCTGGTCAGCACGCGGTATTTTACAATCAGTGACATACATGGTATCATAACGGGTAGAGTGATTTTTATTTCATAGGAAATTACGTCCTATGAAACAAAAAACGCTTCGCGAGGATGCGCACTCGCGCGAAGCAGAAACATGTCGCAAGCGACCGCGCTCGGCGCGAGAATGTGCCAAGGCACATTCTTTTTCATATAGAACGGAAATGAGGGTAACATACATGAAGAGACTGGCGGTGGGAATCCTGGCGCACGTAGATGCGGGGAAGACAACATTATCAGAGGCGATGCTCTATGCGGGCGGCATGATCCGCCATCTGGGGCGGGTGGACAAGGGCGATGCGTTCCTGGACACATATGAATTGGAGAAAAAGCGCGGAATCACGATTTTTTCCAAGCAGGCGCGGCTTGCATGGGATGATATGGATGTGACGCTCTTGGACACGCCGGGACATGTGGATTTTTCAGCGGAAATGGAGCGGGTGCTTCAGGTGCTGGACTATGCGGTGCTGGTCATCAGCGGTTCAGACGGCGTGCAGGGGCATACAAGGACGCTGTGGCGGCTGCTGGCGCGCTACCAGATTCCGGCGTTCCTTTTTATCAATAAAATGGATCTGGCGCCGGGACGGGAACAGGAGGTCCTGCGCGACCTAAAAGAGTCGCTGGGCGGCAACTTCGTTGATTTTGGTGCGGACGGGACGGAAAGTTTCTATGAAGAGGCAGCAGTCAGCGGCGAAGCGGAATTGGAGGAATTTCTGGAGACGGGACAGGTGTCTAAAGATGCGATCCGCAGCCGGATTGCCAGCCGGGATCTGTTTCCGTGCTATTTCGGTTCGGCGCTCAAAAATACGGGTGTGGAAGAATTTATGCGCGGTCTGGAAGAGTATACGCTGGAACCGGCATATCCAGACGAATTTGGGGCGAAAATATTTAAAATTGTGCGCGACAGCCAGGGCGAACGCCTGACTTATATGAAGATCACGGGCGGCGTGCTGCATGTCAAAGACCGGATCGGCGAGGAAAAGGTAAATCAGCTCCGCCTGTATTCAGGCGATAAGTATGAGGCGGTGAGCGAGGCACCGGCGGGTATGATTTGTGCGGCAACGGGACTTTTGCACACGAAACCGGGCGAGGGGCTTGGAGTCTGTGAAATGGGCGCGGAACCGGTGCTGGAGCCGGTTTTGACGTATCGCGTCGAACTTCCGGAGGATGTGGATGCGGCGGCGATGCTGCCGAAACTGCTTCAATTAGAGGAAGAAGAGCCGGAGCTTCATATTGTCTGGGAGGAAGAAAAGAAAGAGATTCACGCCCAGATCATGGGCGAGATCCAGATGGAGATTCTGAAAAGCCTGATTGCAGAGCGTTTTGGGGTAAATGTCCGGTTTGGCGGGCGCAGCATTGTATATAAAGAAACGATCACCGATACGGTCGAGGGCGTCGGGCATTTTGAGCCGCTGCGCCATTATGCGGAGGTACATCTGCTTCTGGAACCGGGAGAGCCGGGCAGCGGGCTGGTGTTTGATACCGATTGCAGCGAAGATATTTTAAGTAAAAACTGGCAGCGGCTGGTGCTGACGCATCTGGAAGAAAAGATACACCGGGGCGTTCTGATCGGGGCGCCGATCACGGATATGAAAATTACGCTGAAATCGGGACGTGCCCATGTGAAACATACAGAAGGCGGCGATTTCCGACAGTCCGTGTATCGGGCGGTTCGTCAGGGGTTGATGCAGGCGCATTCGGTGTTGTTGGAACCGTTTTATGCTTTTCATTTGACGATACCGGACAAGATGGTAGGACGTGCGATGACCGACCTGGAGCGGCGGTTTGCCGTTTTTGAGGGACCGGCGCTGGAGGACGGGCAGGCAATATTAACCGGACGTGCCCCGGTATCGGCACTCGATGGATATCAGACGGAGGTGACGGCGTACACGGGCGGATTGGGACAGATGATCTGCACGCTCGATGGCTACGGACCGTGCCACAATGAAGAAGAAATCATTGCGGCAGCCGGGTATGATCCGGATGCGGATTTGGCAAACCCGAGCGGATCTGTTTTCTGTACGCACGGAGCGGGATTTGTCGTCAACTGGGATGAGGTCAAAGATTACATGCATCTGGAAAGCTGCCTGGGCGATTCCAATGGAAAACGGCGGATGGATGCGATCCCTGAGCTGGGTGCGCGCTCCTCGGATGGACAGGGCGGCGGCGCTTCGGAAGAAATGTGGATCGGAACGGACGAGGTCGATGCGATTCTCGCTCGCACCTACCATGCAAATAAAAAGGAAGACGGCGGAAAACGCCGGTGGGGCGGAAAGAGCAAACGCCCGGCGGAAACCTATGGTGCCGGAGTGTACGGAGAGACGGCGCGGAGGCAGGAAGCGGTGAGACAGAAGAGCGATTCGAAAGTCGGGACAGCTGAAACTTTGGCATCTGGAAGTGAAGGAAAATCGGGAAGTTCTGTGGCTGGAAATGCAGGAAAATTGGAACATGCAGGCAAAGCGCCGGAAAGTGGCGGAGCGGGCAGCAGAACCGGCGGCTCCAAAGGGAAAATGGCATCGGCGGTACGGGAATACTTGCTGGTAGATGGCTACAACATTATTTTCTCCTGGGATGAGTTAAATGAGCTGGCGAAGATCAACATTGATAGCGCCCGTGGTAAGCTGCTGGATATTCTCTGCGATTATCAGGGAAGCCGCGGTATCGAGGTGATAGCGGTGTTCGACGCCTACCGGGTGCAGGGACACCGGACGGAGGTGACGGATTACCACAACATTCATGTAGTCTTTACGAAAGAGGCGGAGACAGCTGACCAGTACATCGAGAAATTTGCCCATGAAAATGGGCGGAAATATACGGTGATGGTAGCGACCTCCGACCGTCTGGAACAGATCATCATCCGTGGGCAGGGCTGCGGGCTGTATTCGGCGCGGGATTTTGAGGAAGAGGTAGACCGTGTGAAGAATCAGACACGTGAGCATACCAACCGACCGCATAGCGGACATAAAAATTATCTGCTGGATTCGGTGCCGGAGGAGGTGCTGCGGCAGGTGAAGAAGGACGAGTAATGTATAAAAAGCGGATTTTCGTATAGATTACTCGAAGGCATGAATCAGATCCTTCTGCATAAATTTCATCAGTTCTGCTGCCGCAGGCGACTGCATTTCCCGTGCGGGGGCGGCGATGCCGATCTCAAAGGACGGGGAAGCGTCGAGCGGCAGTGTCACAACCGGTCCATCCCATTGTCGGGATAAAATGCGGTTGATCAGGGTAACGCCCATTCCTGCGGCGACCATCGTCCATGCGGTCTGTATCTTCTGCTGGCAGCGCTGGTTTACGCGGCTGCAATTATCACAACTGGATATTTTTCAAAGAAATATGATCCGCTTTTACTTGGAATCGTCCAGCTAGGGACGATGGGAGTGTGGACGCATTGGTTCTCCATGAGCAGATGACAACTTCCAAACTGCTCGGATGCTTGCTGATTATGGGCGGACTGCTGGTTCATTTTGCTCGCAGGGAAAAGAAAACCACAGTCAAGCTTGTATCATACAACTAAATAATCCGCATGAAGTAATACAGGGGGCTGACAGAAAGAAGATGGAGAAGATACCAGAAGCAGTCTTCAGAGAAGCAATTGCGAATGCTCTTATCCATAGGGTATGGGATGTGGATTCACACATCAGAGTTTCTATGTTTGATGACAGAGTAGAAGTTGTATCTCCAGCAATGAATCTTTCAACGGATTGGAAAGCACATTTAATCGTATAAATGTAGCAGAACTGCATAAAATAGTAAAGCAGACCTAACCAAGCTTTTTTGCTCAAACCGGTTAGGCTTTCGGCGAAGTGTTACGATAAGCACTTCGCCATTTTTTATGGTATAATATTCTGGAATAAGTACATGAGCCGGAAGTAGTGAAGTTTTAATGACTAAGGATGAATGGTACAGGCAGTTATTTGAGCGACTGGATAATTCAAAGTTCCGAAGCAGTTTTCATCTGAAACAGAAAGATATTGATTACATACATGAAAAAGGGTTGGATACAATCCGGCAACATGTAAAGGAATTTATTGCAAAGAGAGAAGCTCCCGCATATATAGCGAATGATGGTAAACAAACACCGATGAAAGGTCACCCAGTATTTATTGCTCAGCGCGCAACGGCAACATGTTGTAGGGAGTGCATACGAAAGTGGCATAAAATGCAGCCAGGCAAGGAATTGAGTCAGGTGCAGCAGGATTACCTTGTAGATGTAATTATGACATGGATTCAACGAGAAATGGAGAGGCAGGAACAAAAAATATGAGTTTGAAAAATGTATTGATCATTGTTGATAATATTGACGAATCAATTGATTTTTATGAAGAACTGTTTGGATTGCGTGTGATTACAAGGCTGGAAGGTAATGTAATAATGTCTGAGGGGCTTGTATTACAGGATGTAGATGTATGGTATGACAGTACAGAAATACCTACAACTCCACATAACAATATGACAGAACTTTATTTTGAAGATAATGATATAGAAGGTATTATTGAAAAACTGGAGTCTGGCAAGTATGTTGTAAGTTATGTTACGGAATTAATGGAACTTGAAGGTGGACAGAAGCTTGTAAGATTTTATGATCCATCAGGAAATCTTATAGAAGTACGAACACCAGTTAATCACAACTGATATGATGTGGATTTGAGGAAAAATATGCAGATATTTGTAGATGCAGATGCGTGTCCGGTAGTGGACATTGTTGAGACAATAGCAGGAAAATACAATATTTCCACCACATTGCTGTGTGATACGAATCATATTTTGTATTCTGATTACAGCGAGGTGATTGTAGTAGGTGCAGGAGCAGATGCTGTAGATTATAAGCTGATTAGTATTTGCCATAAAGGGGATGTAGTAGTATCTCAGGATTATGGTGTCGCTGCTATGGCTCTTGGAAAAGGTGCATATGCTATTCACCAATCAGGCAAGTGGTACACGAATGAGAACATAGATCAGATGCTTATGGAGCGACATCTTAACAAGAAGGCAAGGCGTAGCTCTCATAAGAATCATATGAAAGGACCGAGAAAGCGTACAGAAGAAGATGATGTACGCTTTGCACAGTCCTTTGAAAAACTTATACTGATGGCAAAGTCAAAAGAAGGTACTCAGAGTGGGACTATTTAAGAAAAAGATAGTTACAAAGACATATGATAAAGAAAATAAGAAACCAGTAATCAAAGCGAGCATATGTAATGGCGAGCAGGTTGCAGGCTTTAAGGACATTCATACAGGTAAGATAGAAGAGATTATGCTGATTAAGAACCAGGCAGACCTTGATGCATTCAAGAAAATGTATGGAATAAATGGAGAGATAGAGAAGGAATACTGATATGAATATACAGATATTTGGAACAAAGAAATGCAATGATACTAAGAAGGCGGAGCGTTTTTTCAAGGAGCGGGGCATAAAGTATCAGTTCATTGATATGAAAGAAAAAGGTATGAGCAAAGGAGAATTTAATTCAGTAGCTCAGGCAAATGGTGGATTAGAAAATATGGTTAATTGGGATGGCAAGGACAAGGATTTACTTGCTCTTATTAAGTATATCGCAGATGAAGATAAGCTCGACAAGGTGCTTGAGAATCCACAGGTAATTAAAACACCAGTAGTAAGAAACGGAAAGCAATCAACACTTGGTTATCAGCCGGATATCTGGAAAGGATGGAACTAAATGTACTTAATTAAGACTTTAATGGGAGACATAACAAAAGTAACAGAGGTGCAGGCAATCGTGAATGCAGCAAACAACTCTCTTCTTGGTGGAGGCGGTGTAGATGGTGCGATTCATAGAGCAGCAGGACCGGAGCTTCTGGCGGAGTGCAGGACACTTCACGGATGTGAGACTGGAGAAGCAAAGATAACAAAAGCCTATAATCTGCCATGTGATTATGTGATACATACTGTAGGAACGATATGGAATGGTGGAAGGAATAGAGAAGAGGAACTTCTTGCTAACTGCTATTTTAATTCCATGAAGCTGGCAATGGATAATGGAATCAGGTCTATTGCATTTCCTTCTATATCAACGGGAGTATATAGTTTTCCGGTTGAGTTGGCAGCAAAGATTGCAGTACATACAGTAAACGGGTTCTTGCAGGATAATCCGGACAGCTTTGATTTGGTGGAATGGGTGCTGTTTGATACTTATACTGAATCAGTATATGAAGCAGAGGTTGATAAGTTATATGACAAATAAAATGACAAAAGGGAGCTTTTATGTACGCTGAAAAAATAAATTATGATGATATTGAAATGTCGAGCAGGTTACGGAATATTCTCAGAAGAAATGGATTTGAGTCATTGGAAGTATTGAGAGAATATCCAAAGGAACATTTTATAAAGTTTCGTAATATGGGGCAGGCGGCACTACAGGAATTATATCAGATTTGTGAAGAGCAAGGCATAAAGCTTCATAGTGTGAGAGAATTTAAATTTTCTATTGGTTATATTTCACATCAAATTGGCGAGGAGATGATTTAGTGATTTCAAAGGTTGTATTTGAAATTAAAAATAGCATTAGAAGTTGGAGTGATCAGGAGATTTCTTTTTCTTCAAAAAATATGAGGAATGTTTCAATAATTATAAAGGATATAAAGTGTGAATTGGCTGTAGATGGAAATAGTGAAGATGACAATCTGCAGTAAATATGGATGAATTGAAACGAATTGCGATTACCTTTCACTCTTCGAAAGGACTGGAGTTTGAACAAGTAGTTTTGTTTGTGTCTGACTATAAACTGTCAAGTGAAGAAGATGTTTATAACCATTATGTTGCAGCCACAAGAGCTAAAACCAAGCTAATTTTGGTATATGTCAATGGTGATTGGAGTGCAGGCCAATTTGCAAAGAATATAAATAATATATTGGGGAAGTCTGGCTTAAAAATGAAGAATGTAGCAACTATAGTTAACTGTACCGAATGCATCAGTGATTAGGAAAAAAGGTCTCTCAATACCAAGTACGCATGGTATTGGGAGATCTTTTTCTTATAGGTGTACACGCAAAGCATTAGTTGACGCAATCCTAATCATGCTTTTATGTAAATCAGTGTATTTTACGGAATATCGTCGAAAACCTAAGTATCCTGTGGCGGCAAAAATCCAACAGCCAAACTCGGAAAATGTTGATATTTTTGCCGATGATGTGATATAATATGTAATAGATTAACGTAGTTTTGAGGATAGATTTTATGGCGGAGGATCATAGATGCGATATCTTTCAGTTGCTGAAATAGCGAAAAAGTGGGATGTGTCAGAGCGCAGTGTTAGAAATTACTGCGCCCAGGGGCGTGTGAACGGTGCGTTTCTTACCGGCAAGACATGGAACATTCCGAAAAACGCAGAAAAACCGGAGCGTATCAACAAAAGAAAAGAAGGACCAATTACTCTGTTGGATATTCTGAAAGAGCAGAAGGTAAGTAAATATTCCGGTGGAATCTACCATAAAACACAGATTGATTTGACATACAATTCCAACCATATGGAAGGAAGCCGCCTGACGCACGATCAAACCAGATATATCTTTGAAACCAACACCATTGGCGTAGAAAAAGAAGTGCTAAATGTGGATGACGTGATCGAAACAGCAAATCACTTCCGCTGCATTGACATGCTTATTGATCATGCAAAAGCAGCTCTGACGGAGAAGTTCATCAAAGAACTTCACTTGGTTTTGAAGAACGGCACCAGTGATTCCAGAAAAGATTGGTTTGCTGTTGGCGAGTATAAGAAACTCCCGAATGAAGTCGGCGGCAGGGATACAGCCCTTCCGGAAGAAGTTGCCGATAAAATGAAGGCCTTGCTGACGGAATATAGCGCTAAGGAAGAAAAGACCTTTGAAGATATTCTGGACTTCCATGTGAAGTTTGAGCGGATCCATCCGTTCCAGGATGGAAATGTACCATTGAGATACCAACAACAAATAGCGGCATAACAGCAGCAAACAACTTCATATCACATAAATACAGTTAAATAACATATAGAATTAGGAATACTTGAAAAACGGTATTCCTTTTTTATTTCCAGACGTTCAGAAATGAGCGTCTATTTTTTTACCCAAATGAAAGGAGAATCAAAAAATGAATAAGATATTGAAACGATTGCTTACAGGTGTTCTTACTCTCGCAACCGTCTTTACTGCTCTACCCACAACTGCTGTCCATGCTGCGGAAACACAATACTGGACAGAATCGGAGGAACGTGTCGGCATTGTTGAGAAAGTAATGAATGATGGTTCTATCGGCTCTACATTTAATGAGGGGCATATGACCGTTGAGGGCGAGGACGCTTATTGTATCGACATCAACACAGGCTTTAAGAATGGATATAAGACCAGAAGTGACGCAAGTACACGCATGACTGCCTACCAGATAGAGGACGTTGCTTTATCTCTTGAATACGTCAAACAGTATACGAAAAGCCATACAGGATTGAGCAGCCAGCACGCCTACCTTTTAAGACAGCTTGTAGTCTGGCAGAGATTGAGCGTCCATCTTGGGTGGAGCTGTGACAATGTACGAGCTTCCTATGATGAAATCTCAAAATCCGTGCAAGATGAAGTATTCGCCGGAGCGAAAGCCTTTGTAAGAGAAAATAAAGGACGCTATGACTGTTACGGTTATATCTACACTGGTGAGGGGCAGAATTTAGGACAGTTCTTCGCAGAGCTGGCTGTCGGCAATGGCAAGATTCAGAAATCTTCCAGTAATACCACAGTCACAAACGGGAATGACTGCTATTCTCTCTCTGGTGCGACTTATGGTGTCTATTCTGATAAAGGCTGCACGAAATCTGTTGCCACACTTACGACAAATGCCAATGGTAATACGGACACTGTGGAATTAAGAGCTGCGACATACTATGTGAAAGAAACGAAAGCTCCAAAGGGATTCCAGTTAGATAAGAACGTCTATACTATGACGGTCAAGGTTAATGAAACTACGACTTTAAAAGTCAGCGACAAACCAAAAGTCACTGACACTTTGGTTGAGCTTTTCAAGATTGATATGGAAATTTCCAAAGCTACGCCACAGGGTAACGCTTCTTTAGAGGGTGCGGAGTTCGTCTGGAAGTATTATGACGGTTACTATACAAAAGACAATCTTCCATCAGAACCAACACGCACATGGACGACAAAGACAATCGCTGAAAAAGACAGCAACAATGAAGTCCATTACATCACAAGATTAGCCGATTCCTACAAGGTATTGGGTGACAGCTTCTATACACAGAATGGTACTATCTGCTTGCCGCTTGGTACTATCACTGTAGAAGAAAAGACAGCTCCAAACGGTTACTTATTGGAGGGTGCTTATATGCAGGCTGCCGGAAGTTCTGAACAGATAAAAGGTGTCTATGTGGCACAGATTACAGAAGATGGTGAGCTTGCAGCGTTAAGCGGCAGCAACCAGTATTCCGTATTAGACAAGGTTATCCGTGGCGGTGTCAAAATCCAGAAACGTGACCTTGAAACCAAAGATACAAAAGCACAAGGCGGTGCGACTTTGAAAGATACTGCCTTTGAAATCATTTCCTTAAATGATAACGCTGTCTTGGTAGATGGCAAGTTATACAACAAGAATGAAGTTGTCAAAACAATCCATACTGGCGTTGACGGTATCGCTACAACTGCCGCCGATACATTACCATACGGAAAATACCGTATTGAGGAAAGCAACGCCCCAGAGGGATATTTGACGGACGGTGCAAAACCGATTGAATTTGAAATCACAGAAGATGGAAAAATCGTGGATTTAACAGATGAAGCACATTCCATCTACAACCAGATTAAGCGTGGAGATATTGAGGGTGTAAAAATCGGTGCTGGCACTCACAAGCGACTTGCGAATGTTCCCTTTAGGATCACAAGCAAGACGACTGGTGAGAGCCATATCATTGTGACAGACGCAAACGGTCAGTTTTCCACTTCCTCTGATTGGGTATCTCATAAGCAGAATACCAACGCCGGAAAGACCAGTGAGGACGGTATCTGGTTCGGTACTTCCACACCAGACGACAGCAAAGGTGCATTGCTCTATGATACTTACACAATCGAAGAATTACGCTGCGATTCCAACAAGGGAATGACGCTAATTCCGGCATTTGATGTAGTGGTGTCAAGAAATAAAGTAGTCGTGGATTTAGGTACGCTTACAGATGAATACGAGCCAGAAATCACTATCCATACGACTGCCACAGATAAGGTGACAGGTGAAAAATCAATCGTTGCTGGAAAGAACGTGACTATCGTTGATACTGTGACTTTAGATGGTTTGACAAAAGGCACAAAATATCAGTTGAAAGGCTGGCAAATGGTGAAATCTGAAAACGCACAGCTTTTGATTGACGGTAAACCTGTGGAAAGTAATTACACATTCACTGCGAAAAAATCAGAAATGGAAGTTGAGGTTTCCTATACGTTCAATGCTTCTGCTCTTGGAGGAAAAGACCTTGTGACATTCGAGGAATTGTACAACTTATCCAATCCAGACGAGCCTATCAAAGTGGCAGAACACAAGGACATTGAGGATGAGGGGCAGACCGTGACTATCGAAGAACGAGTGATTGAAATTCATACCAACGCTGTCGACAAAGCCACAGGTAAAAAGATGATTGTTGCTGGTAAAGAGGTAACTGTCATTGATACGGTCACTTTAGATGGTTTGGAAAAAGGTACAACTTATCAACTCAAAGGCTGGCAGATGGTGAAGTCTGAAAACGCACAGCTTTTGATTGACGGTAAACCTGTAGAAAGTGACTATACATTTACTGCAAAAGATTCTAGCATGGAAGTCCAGATTGCCTTTACATTCAATGCCAGTGAGCTTGCAGGAAAAGACCTAGTAACATTCGAGGAATTATACGATTTATCCAATCCAGACGAGCCTACAAAGGTGGCAAAACACAAGGACATTGAGGACGAAGGGCAAACAGTGACGATTACGGAACGTATCATCACTATGCACACAACCGCTACCGATAAGGCAACAGGTGAAAAGACGATTGAAGCAGACGACAAAGTAACTATCGTTGATACGGTCACTTTAGACGGCTTGGAAAAAGGCGTGAAATACACTCTTAAAGGTTGGGAAATGGTGAAGTCTGAAAATGCAGAACTTCTAGTGAATGGCAAGCGTGTAGAAAATGACCTTACCTTTACTGCCGAGGATTCTAAAATGGAGGTTCAGATTGAATTTATATTCAATGCTTCGGAGCTTGGCGGCAAAGAGCTTGTGACCTTTGAAGAATTATATGACGTAACCAATCCAGACAATCCTATCAAAGTAGCTGAACATAAGGACATCAAGGACGAGGGGCAGACGGTAACTATCAAAGAGAAGCCAGAATCCCCTACGACACCAGAAGAACCTAGCACACCAACAAAGACAAGCGATTCACCAAAAACAGGTGATAATACGCCATTTGTCGCATTATTCGCTATGATGGGAATTTCTGCTGCTGGTCTTATCTTTGCCGAATATAAGAGATTCCGCAGAGTAAAGAAATCTGACTGATACGGGAGGTAACAGCTTATGAAAGCAACAACCCGTTCACCGCCTATGATGGAAACGTCAGTCTGTGGCTGACATTATATCTAACTTCTGCTTGATTACGATTTATCTTTCTGAATGGGGATTGTCAAGGGTGCTTTCAGCACAACGCTTGCCCTTGATAATTCACAGGCAGACAGATATTATCCCGATAGCAGAATGACACTATATAACAAATCAATCAAAATCAAAAAGAAAAGAGGTAAACAATTTATGGAATTAAAACACGTTATCCCAAACATAGAAAAGACATTCGGGAACTTAGAGTTTGCAGGTGAGAATAAGGTGGAACAGCGTAGGATTAACGGACGTATGACGGTTGTTTCCCGCAGTTTCAACCTTTATTCGGACGTACAGAGGGCAGATGATATTATCGTGGTGCTACCTGCTTCTGCTGGTGAGAAGAATTTTGAATCAGAGGAAAAAGTAAAACTTATCAATCCCAAAATCACCGCAGAGGGTTACAAAATCGGTACAAGAGGATTCACAAACTATATCTTATCGGCTGACGATATGGTGAAAGCATAAGGAGGTAGAAACATTATGAGATTAGCAAACGGAATCATCATTGACAAGGAAAAGACTTTCGGAGTATTGAAATTCTCCGCATTAAGACGAGAGGTACATATCCAGAATGAGGACGGTACGGTTTCTGAAGAAATCAAGGAACGTACCTACGATTTGAAGTGTAAGGAGCAAGGACGCATGATACAGGTGAGTATTCCGGCTTCTGTTCCGTTAAAGGAATTTGACTACAATACAGAGGTGGAAATCATCAATCCTGTAGCTGATACGGTGGCAACCGCTACATTTCAAGGTGCAGACGTTGACTGGTATATCAAGGCAGATGATATTGTCTTGAAGAATAAAAACGGTCAGCCAGCCGGAAATAACCATGCTCCCAACAATCCGCAGCAGCCACAGCATAAAAAATAAAGAAAGGATTTAGCCTATGCTACGATTCAATAAACGTGGGAATCGAATCAGAGCCAGTGACAAATCACTGGTTTTTCGTTTCTCGGCTGGTTCACTGCTCCTGCTGTTCCTTACTGTGGTTATGCTGCTGAACCTAAAAACAATCATCACTACGGACTGGAAAGTAATCTCGCTTTTTCAAAATAGCAGTGTCCATCTGACGGTCACACCATATAGGATAATGACTATCGTTTTGGCAGCTTTGGTCTGTGTACTGGCTACCCTTTTCTATCGCAGATTCCAGTATGACAGAGTGAAACAGCTCTTTCACCGTCAAAAGCTGGCTCGTATGCTGTTGGAAAATGGCTGGTATGAATCGGAATCCACACAGGATAGCGGATTCTTCAAGGACCTGCCAGCTACTACTAAAAAAGAGAAAATCACCTATTTTCCAAAACTGTATTACCGTATGGAGCATGGACTTTTATATATCCGTACAGAAATCACATTGGGGAAATATCAAGAGCAGCTTTTACACTTGGAAAAGAAACTGGAAACAGGCTTGTACTGTGAGCTGGTTTCCAAAGAGCTGAAAGACAGCTATGTGGAATATGTGCTGCTCTATGATACGATTGCGAACAGAATCACTATCGATGAGGTACAGGCTGAACATGGCAGCTTGCGTCTGATGAAAAATGTCTGGTGGGAGTATGACAAGCTCCCACATATGCTAATTGCTGGCGGCACTGGTGGTGGTAAAACCTACTTTATCCTTACTATCATTGAAGCTCTGCTCCGCAGCAATGCGGTCATGTATATTTTAGACCCAAAGAACGCCGACCTTGCGGATTTGTCCGTTGTCATGTCGGAAGTCTGGTACAAGAAAGACGATATAACCGCCTGTATTGACAGGTTCTATGACGGTATGATGGCAAGAAGTGAAGCAATGAAGCTCATGGAGAATTACAGGACAGGTGAAAACTATGCCTATTTAGGACTATCGCCCCACTTCCTTATCTTTGATGAATATGTGGCGTTCATGGAAATGCTCACCACAAAGGAAAATGCTGCTGTCCTTAACAAGCTGAAACAGATAGTCATGCTCGGACGACAGGCAGGATATTTTCTCATTCTCGCCTGTCAGCGTCCAGACGCAAAGTATCTCGGTGATGGAATCCGTGACCAGTTCAATTTCCGTGTGGCTCTTGGGCGTATGTCGGAGCTTGGATACAGTATGATGTTCGGTGAAGTAGACAAGGACTTTTTCTTGAAGCAGATTAAGGGGCGTGGCTATGTTGATACGGGAAACAGTGTCATATCCGAGTTTTACACTCCCCTTGTACCCAAAGGACATGACTTTTTAAAAGAGATAGGAAGATTGTCACAAAACAGGCAGGACGGACAGGCGGCGTGCGGAGCGAAAGACGCAGGTACGGACTAGCCTGTGTTGGGGTGGCGTAAGCCGCCCCAACCATCTGCCCCCGTTATCTAACAGGGGGGCACAAATTATCTGGAAACAGTCAATTACATATCAAAAAGTCCTTGAAAACAGAGGACTTTTCAAACATTCAAAGGAGTGTGACAAAATCGGTAACTGTCACATTTCTTTTTCGATTGGAGGGATTGAAACTGAATGATACCGATTGGATAAACGATTTTAAGGAAAAACGGACGCAGTACGGCGTTTCCCAGAATCGTCTTGCAGTCATGGCTGGTATCAGTCGTGAGTATGTCAGCAGGATTGAATCTGGAAAAGTAGCCTTGACAGAAGAAATCAAGGGGAAATTCACGGACGCTCTGGAAAAGCTGAATCCAGAGAATCCGTTGGAAATGGTCTTGGATTACGTCAGAATCCGATTCCCCACACAGGACGTTCGGCACGTTGTTGAAGATATTCTGCAATTAAAGCTGGATGTAATGATACATGAGGACTACGGATTCTACTCCTATGCGGAACATTATGTGCTTGGTGATGTGTTCGTGCTGACATCACCCGATAAAGAGAAAGGCACACTGCTGGAGCTGAAAGGCAAAGGCTGTCGGCAGATGGAAAGTTATCTGCTGGCACAGCATAGGAGCTGGTATGACTTTCTCATGGACGCTCTGATGGAAGGAGGTGTGATGAAACGTCTTGACCTTGCCATCAACGATATGGCAGGAATCTTGGATATTCCAGAGCTGACAGAGAAATGCAACCGTGAAGAATGTATTTCCGTATTCCGCAGCTTCAAGAGCTACCGCAGCGGTGAGCTGGTGAGAAGCAATGAACAGGACAGATACGGAATGGGAAATACGCTTTATATCGGTTCGCTCAAATCAGAGGTTTATTTCTGTATCTATGAAAAGGACTATGAGCAGTATGTGAAATACGATATTCCGATTGAAGATACGAAAATCAAGAACCGTTTTGAAATCCGGCTGAAAAATGAGCGAGCCTATTATGCAGTGCGTGACCTGCTGACTTACCATGACGCAGAGCGTACCGCTTTTGACATTATCAACCGTTATATGCGGTTCGCTGACAAGGAGGTGGAGAAAAGACGCAGCGAATGGAAGACCAATGAGAAATGGGCGTACTTTATCGGCTCTGATCGTGGGCGTTTGAAATTGACGACCAAACCAGAGCCTTATACGCTCACTCGGACGCTGAACTGGATAAGCAGACAGGTAGCTCCCACTTGGAAAGTCTTACAGAAGATTGACAGTGCCAATGGCACAACTTATCTTAAAGACATTTTAGACCATGCGAAGCTCACCGAGCGTCATAAAAAGCTGATTGAACAGCAGACAACTTCCACAGAGGAAATGATTACAGAAACGGAGGAATGACAACATGAAGCATATCTTATTTGATTTATTCCTGTTCTCACTTGGGGCAGGATTCGGTGTAATTACCATGTGTCTTATGCAGGCAGGAGCAACCGCAGACAAAGAAATTGAAATGATGGAAAGGAGCAAAAAATAATGAATTTCGGACAGAACTTATACAACTGGTTTTTATCTAACGCACAGAGCTTGGTACTTATGGCGATTGCGGTTATCGGCGTGTATCTCGGATTCAAGCGTGAATTTTCCAAACTGATTGGATTCTTGGTGATTGCCTTAATCGCTGTCGGCTTGGTATTCAATGCTGCTGGCGTGAAAGACGTACTGTTGCAGCTATTCAATAAGATTATCGGAGCGTAATATATTGTTATCCCTCCTAGAGTTTTGATATACTAGAGAAAAGTCAATCTAAATCTGGGAGGGATAACCTTATGCTCCAATATGCTATAAAGAAAAGTTTTGAAGAAATGCAATCAGTAATTAAACTTGCTGAAACTGATTTAAACAATGATGAATTGAAAAAAGAAGTCAATTACAGAGTTGGTACATTTTTACATTGGCTATTAGATTATTATGAGTGGTTAGAAAAGACCTATGAAAAAAAGTTGGATAAGAACGATATTTCTTTTTTTAGCGGATTAAGATATGCAAATAATAAATTAAAACATGACCCTACTGTAATACAAATCTATGAACGTACAGGAGGTTTTTCTTTTCCGATTACATTTCCGCTATCCATTGAAAAAATTGAGTTTAAGTGGGGAAAGATTGATGTAGAAAAAAATCCAAAACGCCAAAATCAATATAATAATTACATTACTTATATTGAGGGGAAAGAAATCATCATTGTATCACAAAAAGCATTGAAACGACTAGATAATTATAAGTAGAACATACGAACAGCAGCTAAATAGTTGCTGTTTTTGTTTGCCAAAATCAAAGATTGGAGGACAACATGAAAACAGATATTTTTGAGGATATGAAAGAATGTATCGGCTGCAATGATGTTTCCGACCTGCCTTACCGCAAGCGTGAGGTATGGGAAGAAATCAAACGACAGCTACCGCTTAAATATCCTAAAGAACAGTTAGAAAAGTTTTCTCATTATGTGTTCGGTGTAGATTATGCTGTTATAATGGGAATACTGGAAATGAAAGGAAGTGACAGACCATGCAGGAAATGCGGGTTTACCTGTTAAATAATACAAAACCTTACCATGACGAGGACGATGGTTACTCTGGCGACTGGTTCAACTGCCCTGTGGATTTTGAGGAAGTCAAGGAAAAACTCGGCGTGGAACATGAAGAACAGATTGAGATTGCCGACTATGAGCTGCCCTTTGACTTACACAGCGATACGCCGCTCTGGGAAATCAACGCCAACTGCCGCATGGTGCTTGAATTGGAGGGTACGCCTATCGGCAATGAAATGAAAGCCATTCAGCAGAAATGGTTTTCCAGCTTCGAGGAATTTATCGACCACAAAGACGAGATACGCTACTATGATGTAGGTGACGGTGCAGCTCTGGCAGAATACCTTATCTGTGAGGAAAACGTATTTGGTGAGATTCCTCACGAACTGCAAAAGCACATAGATTATCATTCCTATGGAAGTGAGCTGGAACTGGACGACAGATACTTATTCACCACAAGCGGCGTGTTCCGCTACCAGTAAAGGGGTGATGTGGTATCGAAGAAATGCGAATCTATATTGCCAATCTTGGGAAATACAATGAGGGTGAGCTTGTAGGCGACTGGTTCACGCCGCCCGTTGATTATGACGAGATGGCAGAACGTATCGGCTTGAATGACAGGTACGAAGAATACGCTATCCATGATTATGAGCTGCCCTTTGAGATTGACGAGTACACCTCGATTGAGGAAGTCAACCGCCTTTGTGCAATGGTGGAGGACTTACCAGCGGACATACAGGACGAGTTATCGGAACTTCTCTGCTGTTTCAGCAGCATAGAGGAATTGTGCGAACACGCAGACGAGATTATCCACTATCCCGATTGTGACGATATGACAGACGTTGCCTATTACTTCATAGATGAATGTCAAAGTCTGGGTGAGATACCAGACAGAATCCGTAATTACATAGACTATGAAGCATACGGGCGTGACCTTGATATAGAGGGGCGTTTTGTCGTCACCAATCATGGCGTGTTTGAATTTCCATATTGACAACAACTGAATATTTTACTATCTGCCAGTGAAATGACACTGGTTATTTTTATACAGCAGCCTTGAAACACAGGCTGCTGTTTCCATGTAAAGAAAAATCTTCAAAGAAAGGAGCTGTGAAAATTGAAGAAAATCAAAAGCTATACAAGCATATGGAGCGTGGAGAAAGTCATTTACGCAATCAACGACTTTCAGCTCCCGTTCCCTGTCACGTTCAGCCAGATGGCTTGGTTTGTGGTGTCGCTGTTCGTGGTGATTCTCTTTGGGGAACTTCCGCCCTTTAACATGATTGATGGTGCGTTCCTCAAATACTTTGGAATCCCTATAGCGTTCACTTGGTTCGTGTCGCAAAAGACCTTTGACGGAAAGAAGCCTTTTGGATTCCTAAAATCCTGTGCGAGCTTTTTTCTCCGACCAAAAGTGACCTATGCTGGAAAAGCCATCAAATTGAAAAATGAGAAATTCAATCCCGTTATTACGACAGTTAGGAGTGTGATGTATGTTCCCGATTAAATATATCGAAAACAATCTGGTGTTCAACCATGACGGTGAGTGCTTCGCCTACTATGAGCTGACACCTTACAATTATTCGTTCCTGTCACCAGAAGAAAAGTACATGGTGCATGACAACTTCCGTCAGCTTATCGCCCAGAACCGTGACGGGAAAATCCATGCCCTACAGATTGCCACGGAGGACAGCTTACGTGCGGTACAGGAGCGTTCCAAAAAAAGAATCACGGGCAGGTTAAAAGAGATTGCCTGTAAAAAGGTAGACGAACAGACAGAAGCGTTGGTTGAAATGATTGGTGAAAATCAGATTGACTACCGCTTTTTTCTTGGCTTCAAGTTATTAGTCAATGAGGAAGAAATCAATCTGAAAGCCATGCGAAAATCAGCGGCTATGACCTTTACGGATTTTATCTATGAAGTCAATCACAAACTCATGGGTGACTTCGTTTCCATGAGCAATGATGAAATCAACCGTTTTCTAAAGATGGAAAAGTTCTTGGAAAGCAAAATCTCACGCCGCTTTCAGTTCCGCAGACTGGATAAGAACGACTTCGGCTATCTCTTGGAACATATCTACGGGAATACTGGCATTGCCTACAGTGACTATTCCTATGAGTTGCCAGTCAAGAAGTTAAAACGTGAAACGCTGGTAAAGCGATATGACCTTATCCGTCCGACACGCTGCATGATAGAGGAAAACCAACGATACCTAAAGATTGAGCGTGAAGATCAGACAACTTTTGTTGCCTACTTCACGATTAACAATATCGTGGGTGAGCTGGATTTTCCATCTTCGGAAATCTTCTACTATCAACAGCAGCAGTTCACGTTCCCTGTTTCCACTTCTATGAATGTGGAAATCGTCACCAATAAAAAGGCTCTGACGACTGTTAGAAATAAAAAGAAAGAGCTGAAAGACTTAGATAATCATGCGTGGGAATCCAACAACGAAACGGGAAGTAACGTCATGGACGCTCTGGATTCGGTGAATGAATTGGAAACAAACTTAGACCAGTCAAAGGAATCCATGTATAAATTATCCTACGTTATCCGTGTGGCTGCGGATTCTCTGGACGAGTTGAAAAGACGCTGTGATGAAGTCAAAGACTTCTATGACGATTTGAACGTTAAGTTAGTGCGTCCGTTCGGGGATATGCTTGGGCTTCATGGTGAGTTTATCCCGTCCAGCAAGCGTTACATCAATGACTATATCCAGTATGTGACTTCTGACTTTCTCGCCGGACTTGGGTTCGGTGCGACGCAGCAGCTTGGAGAAACGGACGGTATCTATATCGGTTACAACCTCGACACAGGAAAAAATGTGTACTTAAAGCCTAGCCTTGCAGCACAGGGCGTTAAAGGTTCAGTGACAAATGCTCTTGCGGCTGCTTTTCTCGGCTCGCTTGGTGGTGGAAAATCATTCTGTAACAACCTTATCATCTATTATGCGGTGCTGTTTGGAGGAAAAGCGGTTATTGTAGACCCAAAATCAGAGCGTGGCAACTGGCAGGAAACGCTACCCGATATAGCACAGGAAATCAAGATAGTTAATCTCACCAGTGAGGACAAAAACAGAGGACTTCTCGACCCGTATGTGATTATGAAGCGAACAAAGGACGCTGAAAGTCTGGCGATTGATATTTTGACATTCCTTACGGGTATTTCTTCCCGTGACGGTGAGAAGTTCCCTGTATTAAGGCGTGCAATCCGTTCTGTTACCCAGAGCAAGCAGCGTGGCTTGTTGCGTGTCATTGATGAATTGAGGAAAGACGGTTCTCCTGTGGCAGAAAATATTGCAGACCATATCGAGAGCATGACTGACTATGACTTTGCACACCTTTTATTTTCAGACGGTGATGTGGAACAATCCATCAGTTTAGACAGGCAGCTCAACATCATACAGGTGGCAGACCTTGTACTGCCGGATAAGGACACGAAGTTTGAAGAATACACCACAATGGAATTATTGTCCGTGGCTATGCTGATTGTCATTAGTACCTTTGCCCTTGATTTTATCCATTCCGACAGGAGTGTTTTCAAGATGGTGGACTTGGACGAAGCGTGGACGTTCCTACAGGTGGCACAGGGGAAAGCACTCTCTAACAAGCTGATTCGTGCCGGACGTTCTATGAACGCTGCTGTTTACTTCGTCACGCAAAACTCTGGTGATGTGGACGATGAAAAGATGAAGAACAATATCGGCTTAAAGTTTGCCTTTCGTAGTACAGACATAAAGGAAATCAAGAATACCCTTGAATTTTTTGGTGTGGATAAGGAGGACGAGGGAAACCAGAAGCGATTGCGTGACTTGGAAAACGGGCAATGCCTGTTTCAAGATTTATACGGGCGTGTGGGCGTTATCCAGATTCACCCTGTATTCTCTGACCTGTTCCATGCCTTTGATACCAGACCGCCAGTACAGACAGAAGAAACGAGGTGAAGCCTATGCGTAAGAAAAAGATAATTCGCTGGCTGCTCATTACTCTTGCGGTGATTCTCGGCGTGCTGGTGATTTTATCCATCACAGGCACAGTGGCTTATGCGGCTGGGCTGGTGGATAATACGGTGAGCGACAGCAACGCCTACTCTCAATATCCGCTGGAAAACTATCAGCTTGATTTCTATGTGGATTCAAGTTGGGATTGGCTACCGTGGAACTGGCTGGACGGTATCGGGAAAAGTATTCAGTATGGCTTGTATGCTATCACAAATTTTGTCTGGACGGTGAGCCTTTATATCTCCAATGCGACAGGCTATGTGGTACAGGAAGCCTACAAGCTGGACTTTATCTCTGATACTGCAAGCTCTATCGGAAAGAATATTCAGACGCTTGCTGGTGTGACTTCCAGCGGCTTTTCCAGCGAGGGGTTCTATGTGGGATTCCTGCTTATCCTCATTCTGGTAATGGGAATCTATGTCGCCTACACAGGACTGTTAAAAAGAGAAACCACAAAAGCCATTCATGCGATTATCAATTTCCTTGTGGTATTTATCCTGTCAGCGTCCTTTATTGCCTACGCTCCAAACTATATCAGCAAAATCAATGACTTTTCCTCAGATATAAGCAGCTCGGCATTATCGCTCGGAACAAAAATCGTGCTGCCCGATTCCAACAGCAAAGGAAAAGACAGCGTGGATTTGATTCGTGACAGCCTGTTTTCCATACAGGTGAAACAACCGTGGCTGTTACTCCAATATGGGGAATCGGATATAGAAACACTCGGCTCTGACCGTGTGGAAAGCCTGTTATCGGAAAGTCCAGACACGGACGACAGAGAGGACGTTGTGATTGATGAAATCGAAGATAAGGACAATGACTATCTGAGTGTCACAAAGACCATGACACGTTTAGGTATGGTGGTATTTTTATTTATCTTCAATATCGGTATCTCGGCATTTGTCTTTCTGCTTACCGGCATGATGATTTTCTCGCAGGTACTATTCATCATTTACGCTATGTTCCTGCCGATTAGTTTTATCCTCTCCATGATACCGACTTATGAGGGTATGGCAAAAAAGGCTCTTACAAAGCTGTTCAACACCATTATGATGAGAGCCGGAATCACGCTGATTATCACCACAGCTTTTAGTATCTCGACTATGTTTTACTCCATTTCCTCCGGCTATCCGTTTTTTATGGTGGCGTTTCTACAGATAGTTACCTTTGCCGGAATCTACTTTAAATTGGGTGACTTGATGGCAATGTTCAGTCTGCAATCTTCCGATACACAGCAAGTCAGCAGACGAATCATGCGTCACCCGTATATGTTTCTCAATCGCAGAGCAAGACGCTTGGAGCGTAAAATCGGAAGAACCGTTGCGGCTGGTGCTGCTGGCAGTGTAGCTGGTGCGGCTGCTTCTTCTTCCAGCTCTACGAAAAAAGCAGACAGTACCAAACAGGCAGGTAACACGCATACGAGAGCAAATCACAATACTTCTGCTTCTTCTGGTGGAGGTAGCAGTAAACCGCCAGCTTTGCCGGATAATATGAACCAGAAGAAAGATTCATCAAAATCAGAAGTACATAGCAGTTCTACCAGTCAGACACAAGAATCACAATCTACCTCAAAACGTGGAATCGTGGATAAAAAATCAGTATCGAAACAGCCGCAGTCAGAGAAACAGAATCCGCAGCGTCCGATTGTGGATAAGTCACAGGACAAGCAGGAATCAAAGGATAAGGAGCGACAAGACAGCGGATCAGCGACAAAGAGAGCTGCCCCGGTGCATGAGCGACCAGCGACAACGCCTGTTCCTGTAAAATCGGATTCACAGGCGGCAGCTTCAAAGCAGGAGCAGAACGTCAAGGAGCGTCCTGTCACGGTGACAAAGGAGCAGCCGCAGTCAAATAAGAGCAAAGAGCCTGTAACAAAATCACAGGAGAATGTGAGAACACAGGTTATCAGAGAATCCCGTTCGGCAGATAAACATTCGGGAGCTGCTACAGATGGTTCACGACAGACAGTACAGAGAAAATCACAGACAAAAACCGTCCAGAAAAAGACCACAAATCAATCATCAATGAAGAAATCTACCAGTAAGAAAGGCGGCAAGAAATGAAGTTAAGGCATTTTGCTGTGTTCGGTGGGATTTTCACGGTGATTATCTGTCTGCTCCTGTTTTTGTTTATCGTGACCGCAGATGATGAAGAAAGCGGTTCTTCCAATCTTGATTTTTCTGGACTGAACCTGTCACAAGAAGTCTTGAAACATCAGCCTACAGTAGAAAAGTATGCAAAGGAATACGGAATCTCTGACTATGTGAACTATCTGCTTGCGATTATGCAGGTGGAATCCGGCGGCACTGGCACGACAGACGTTATGCAAGCCAGTGAATCTTTAGGATTACCGCTTAACTCCCTATCCGTGGAGGATTCCATCAAACAGGGGTGTAAATACTTCTCGGAGCTTTTGAAATCCGCAGAAGCGAAAGGCTGTGACATCAACACAGTGGTACAGTCCTATAACTATGGCGGCGGCTTCATTGATTACGTTTCCAGTCATGGGAAAAAGTACACCTTTGAGCTGGCGGTCAGCTTCGCAAAGGATAAATCCGGCGGTGTCAAAGTCACCTATAAAAATGAGATTTCCATAAAAGAAAATGGCGGCTGGCGTTACAAGTACGGGAATATGTTCTATGTAAAATTAGTCAGTCAGTATTTGGCTGTGCCTAGTTTCAGTGACGCAACCGCACAGGCAATCTTCAATGAAGCGTTGAAGTATCAAGGCTGGAAATATGTCTATGGCGGCAGCAATCCCAACACTTCTTTTGACTGTTCGGGATTGGTTCAATGGTGCTATGACAAGGCTGGTATCAGCTTACCTCGTACCGCACAGGCACAGTATGACGCTACACAGCACATACCGCTGTCACAGGCAAAAGCTGGTGACTTGGTGTTCTTCCACTCAACCTATAACGCTGGAACATACGTCACTCATGTAGGAATCTATGCAGGAAACAACAGAATGTATCACGCTGGCGACCCTATCGGATATACAGATTTAACAAGCTCGTACTGGCAAAAGCATTTGATTGGTGCCGGACGGATGAAAACCAAATAAGAAAGGAATGGTGCTATGCTATTTAAGAAAAAGGATAAGGAATCAAAACCTAAAAAAGAAAAGAAAGTGCCTGTGATAAAAGTAGGTACGCATAAGAAAACCGTGATTGCCTTATGGCTGGTGCTGATTGCCAGTATCAGTTTTGGGGTGTATAAGAATTTTACCGCCATTGATATGCACACGGTACATGAGAAAGAAGTCATTGAGCAACGTATCATTGATACCAACAAGATAGAGAATTTTGTCAAGGCATTTGCGAAGTCCTACTATTCTTGGAGCAACACACAGGAATCCATTGATAAAAGAACCGCAGCCATCAACCAGTACCTTACAAAGAGCTTACAGGATTTGAATGTCGATATAGTACGACAGGATATACCTACAAGCTCTACGGTGACGGACGTTAAGATTTGGGAGATTGAAGCGGCTGGAGCGGACGACTTTACCGTTGTCTACTCGGTAGATCAAACGGTAACGGAGGGAGAAACTTCTATCGGTTACACTTCCGCTTACATGGTAGTGGTTCATGTAGATGGTGACGGAAATCTGGTTATCACACAGAATCCGACCATCAGCAGCATACCAACAAAATCCGTCTATGAACCAAAAGTCAAGGAATCGGACGGAACGGTGGACGCTGCCACTACGGAGGAAGTGACAGAGTTCTTGGAAACATTCTTTAAGCTGTACCCTACCGCAACAGAAAAGGAGCTTGCCTACTATGTATCGGAAAATGTACTTGAACCTGTAAACTGTGATTATGTGTTCTCGGAGTTGGTAAATCCAATCTTCATAAAAGATGGTGAACAAGTGAAAGTATCGGTATCAGTGAAATATCTCGACCAGAGGACAAAGGCAACACAAATTTCACAGTTTGATTTGACGCTGGAAAAAGATAGTAACTGGAAGATTGTAAAATAACATGAAGAAAAGCGTGTATTTCCTATAAATAGGGAGTACACGTTTTTTTGAGAAATTACTATTAGCTATTGACAAAGCAAAAAAAACTAAATATAATAGCAACTAATAGTGATAGATAAAATTGGAGGTGATTCTTTTGAACAATAAAGAAATGGCAAAACAGTTATTTATGCTTGTTGGTTTAATGCAACGTGAGCCTATTAAAAAAATGCAGAAAATATCACAAGGCGAAATGGCAATGCTTGGTTTTTTAACGTATGAAAAAAGTGAGACAAATCCAAAAGAATTAAGCGAGCGTTTCAACTTATCTACTGCAAGAGTGGCAAATACGTTGAACAGTTTAGAACGTAAAGAATATATAAAACGTGTTCATGATTCTTTTGACCGTAGAAAAGTTATGGTTTATATAACAGAAAAAGGAAAAGAAGTTTTTACTGAAACAGAAAAAGAGGCATTAAATGAATTTAGTAAATTATTATCTTATCTTGGTGAAAATGATTCTTTATGTTTGCTAAAAATCGTCGATAAAATAGAAGCATTTTACAGTCAAAAATAATGTGTTAACTATGCCAACATACTATTTGTTGGCAAATATTTAACGCATATGCCTATCACTAATAGAAAGTATTACTAAAAGTTAAAGGAGGGATTGTCGTGTTAAAGACTTTATTGAAACAAATAAAACAGTATAGAAAAGCGTCTGTTTTAGCCGCTGTCTTTACGGTGTTAGAGGTTATCTTAGAACTCATTATTCCAATGCTTATGGCAGCAGTTATTGATAATGGCATTGAATCTGGAAATATAAACAATGTTTATTTTTATGGTTTATGTATGATTATGACAGCAGTTTTAGGTCTTGCTTGTGGAGTATTGGCAGGTAGATATGCTGCTATCGCTTCTGCTGGTGTTGCAAGTAATATAAGAGATGGAATGTATGAAAATATACAAACATTTGCATTTTCAAATATTGATAAATACAGCACTGCTGGATTGATAACAAGACTAACAACTGATGTTACTAATCTTCAAAATGCTTATCAAATGATTATTAGAATGTGTGTAAGAGCCCCTATCAGTTTAATCAGCGCTCTTATCATGGCGTTATATATTAGTGCGAAAATGGGTGGAATTTTCTGCATTGCTATTGTATTCTTGACCGCCGTTATTGTTTTCATACTATGGAAAACAATTCCTATATTTAGTTGTGTTTTTCAAAAATATGATGATTTGAATGCAAGTGTTCAAGAAAATGTCACAGCAATTCGAGTTGTTAAATCTTATGTTAGAGAAGATTATGAAAAAGAAAAATTTAATAAAGCCGCTTCTCTTATATATAAGCTTTACGTTAAAGCTGAATCACGATTAGCATTAAACAATCCGGCTATGATGACAGCCATGTATGGTTGTATTATCGCTATCTCATGGGTAGGTGCTAAAATGATTGTCAGTGGAAGTTTGACAACAGGTGAGCTAACAAGCCTTTTCAGTTATGTTACTAACATACTTATTTCACTAATGCTAATATCCATGATATTTGTAATGGTGAGTATGAGTTTTGCAAGTGCTAAACGTATTGCGGAAGTCCTTGATGAAAAACCAGATTTAAAAAATCCAGACTCTCCTGCTATGGTAGTAGAAAATGGCAATGTTCAATTTAATCATGTAAGCTTTTCATATAAGAAAGATGGAAATGGCGAAAAAGTTCTTTCTGACATTAACATTGATATAAAGCAAGGCGAAGTGATCGGAATTGTAGGAAGTACAGGAAGTTCCAAATCAAGTTTAGTTAATCTTATTTGTCGATTATATGATGTTACAGATGGCTATGTAAAAGTCGGTGATAAAGATGTAAGAGAATACGATTTAGATATTCTTAGAAATGAAGTTGCAGTGGTATTACAAAAGAACCAGCTTTTTTCGGGAACAATTTTAGAAAATTTAAGATGGGGAAATGAGCATGCTTCTTTGGAAGAATGTATGCAAGCTTGCAAACTAGCACAGGCTGATGAATTTATCCAACGATTTCCTAAAAAGTATGATACTTATGTTGAACAAAGTGGAGCAAATTTATCCGGCGGACAAAAACAACGATTGTGTATTGCAAGAGCCCTTTTGAAAAAGCCAAAAATTCTTATATTGGATGATTCTACAAGTGCTGTAGACACTGCAACAGACGCAAAAATCAGAGAAGCATTTGCAAAAGATATACCAGAAACAACAAAATTTATTATTGCACAACGAGTGTCAAGTATACAGAATGCCGATAAAATTATCGTTATGGAAGATGGTAAAATCAATGGTTTTGGAAACCAGGATGAACTTTTAAAATGTAATGAAATATATCGTTCCATGTACGAAAGTCAAACAAAAGGAGGAGGCGATTTTGATGAATAATAAACAAAATGGAGTATCTCGTCTTTTAAGATTAGTATGGAAAGAATATAAAATAGAAATGTTGGTTGTTATTTTAGCAATCATTGGTTCAGCTCTTGCGTCAGTTAAAGGTACGTTGTTTTTGCAGACGTTAATTGATGATTATATTGTACCTCTAACGGAAAGCAATTATCCGGATTTTGTACCATTAGCTTCAGCATTGTTTAAAATAGCCATAATCTATATCTTAGGTATTCTTTGTTCTTATATCTATAATCGAATCATGGTAAATGTTAGTCAGGGAACTATGAAAATAATAAGAATTAAATTATTTAACCATATGCAATCACTGCCAATACAGTATTTTGATAGTCATTCACATGGAGATATTATGTCGATTTACACAAATGATACGGATACTCTTCGCCAGTTTTTAAGTCAAAGCGTTCCTCAATTATTTAACAGTATCATAACAATCGTAAGTATTTTTGTTGCAATGATAACATTAAATATTCCGCTTACGATTATTACTCTGGTCATGGTTGCTATTATGCTGGTCGTTGCCAAAAATGCGGCTGCATTAAGTAGCAAGTATTTTAATCAGCAGCAAAATAATTTAGGAAAACTCAATGGTTTTATTGAAGAAATGATAAGTGGTCAAAAAGTTGTTAAAGTTTTTTGTTACGAAAAAAGAAGTTTAGCACGTTTTAGAAGTGTTAATGAAGAATTGAAAGAAAGTTCACAAAAAGCAAATATTTATGGAAATATTCTTATGCCTATCATTATGCAAATTGGAAATGTAAGCTATGTTATATGTGCTGTTATAGGCTCTATCCTTATATTAAATGGATATGGTGGTTTAAGCGTTGGAATGCTGGTATCATTCTTAACGCTCAATAAAAACTTTAATCAGCCATTTGGACAAGTAAGCCAACAATTAAACAGCATTATTATGGCAACTGCTGGTATCAATCGTATTTATGCACTTCTTGACGAAGAATCAGAAAGTGATAATGGATATATAAGTTTAGTTAATATAGAATGTGATTCTACAGGAAACTTAATAGAAAGTACAAAACGTACAGGAAAATGGGCATGGAAACATTATCATAAAGCAGATGATACCACAACTTATCAAGAACTTAACGGAGAAATTTTCTTTGAAAATGTTGATTTTGGATATAGTGATGAAAAATTAGTCCTTCATGATATTAACCTATTTGCGAAGAAAGGACAGAAAATTGCATTTGTAGGAAGTACAGGTGCAGGTAAAACAACCATTACAAATCTTATCAATCGTTTTTATGATATTCAAGATGGGAAAATTCGATATGATAACATTAATATTAGAAAAATTAAAAAAGGAGATTTAAGGAAAAGTTTAGGTGTTGTATTACAGGATACTCATTTGTTTACTGGTACTATTATAGATAATATTAGATATGGACGATTAGACGCAACTGACGAAGAATGTATACAGGCTGCAAAACTAGCTAATGCTGACAGCTTTATTCGTATGTTGCCAGATGGGTATCAAACAATTATATCTGGTGATGGTGGAAGCTTATCACAAGGACAACGACAATTACTGGCAATAGCTAGAGCTGCTGTTGCAAATCCTCCTGTCCTTGTTTTAGATGAAGCTACTTCAAGTATTGATACTCATACAGAAGAATTAGTGCAAAACGGTATGGATAAATTGATGGCAGGACGAACAACATTTGTTATTGCTCATCGTTTATCAACTATTAGAAATGCTGATTGCATTATGGTATTGGAAAACGGAAAAATTATTGAGCGTGGAAATCATGAACAGTTAATCGAAGAAAAAGGTCGATATTACCAGCTTTATACAGGTCATTCTATAAGTGAATAAATTGATAAAAGGAGTAATTATATGAAATTTTATATTGTCAGTTCTTTAAAGGAAACTATGATTAAAACATTTGATGGATATATAGATGATAACATGGAATGTCATTATCTATATTCACAGGGAAAAGCAAAACATTATTTTGAAGTCAAGACAACACTTGAGAAAAATGAAATTTGTCATTATTTAAAAGAAGTATTAAAAATAAAAGAGCCCTATAAAACAGTAAGTGCAGCATATAAATTCTTTTTAATTAACTAAATTAGAATTTATAATGTTTTACAAAATAGTTAAGTGGAGGAAATCTACTCCTCCACTTTCTTTGACTTGATGATTCCATCAGCAACACTTTCCATGATAACTAAATCCTTATCGGAAAGATTGTCAAGTTGCTTTTCCAACTGTCGTCTTCTGGTACTTTTATCCAGATCAGACGCAGGCAGGAAAAATTCATCAACGGAAATATTAAGTAATGATACAAGGTCATAGAACACCTGTAAACTTGGGTGCTGCCCTTTGTTTTCAATATTTGTTAAATAGCGTGGGTCAATCTCAATCATTGCTCCCACTTGCTCACGAGTTAAGTTTTGTTTTTTGCGAGCCGATTTGATTGCAAGACCAAAGGCTCTAAAATCGTACTTATCTTCCTTTTTACGCATATGTAATCACCTCACTATATTTTACTGTTCCTGTTGATTTTCTAACAGGTATAGAAAAACGTATAGTATGGTTTAACAGTTCCTATTATGCGTAAAAGAAAAAATGTACTGCAAAGCGGTAAATAAAAAAAACCGTCACTCACAGTACCATTTTTGCGTGTCATAAAATATTTGTACCTGAACGACGGTTAATATAGCCGCCGTTTTCTTTTTACCTAAAATCGGTGACTGATACAGGATTTTTCTTTTTTTGCGGCTTTTGGAGGTGGCCGCATTGGGAGAATTTCATAATCGACATTTTTTGACAGGTTCATCGTCAAAAAAATTCAAATCACAGGAATGGGGCAATACGCCTTTGAATGTGGTTTTTTACATCATATAGCAGGAACAAAAGAGAAAGCACAGGAAATACGAATCAGGTATTTTCCATGTGCTTTTTTGCTGTTCAAATTTTTTTCAACTTTTTTTCTGAAAGCGCAACAAATAGCTGCCGCGTGGGTAGCTACTGTGCGGAAAGGGGGAGTGAGGGAAAACAGCCCTCACCTACTCTCACGCAGAAAGGAGGTGAATCAGCATGAAGTCATCTTCTTTCCAGCAGGCTATTCAAGCACAGTTTGATTGCCTTACAAAGAAAGTCATTAAAAGAGCAGCGATGAAGTATAACCGTGATATTTCAAGACGCTTGAAACATGAAGTTCCGTTTTCTGAAATTTCAGATTTGGAATTGAACAAAGCAGGCGTTTATGACAAGTATTCCAGCGATTATACAGTGTTCAATGTTCTTGGCATGGAAGTACAAGTATCTGACGACCAGTTAAGCAAAGCACTCAAATGTTTACCAGAGAGAAAACGCAATATCATTTTGTTGTCATACTTTATGGATATGTCTGACGCAGAAATCGGAGAGCTTATGAACGTGGTACGCACTACTGTTTACCGTCATAGGACAAGCACTCTGGAAGAATTACGAAAAATGATGGAGGAGGAATAAGCATGGACAAAGACCAAAAACATATACCGTTTGCTGTGATTGTGGCGGCTACGAATGGTGATGAAACTGCAATACAGGAAATCTTGGATTTCTATGACGGGTACATATCAAAGTTGAGCTTACGCAAATTGTATGACGAATACGGTAACGTCTACATGGTAGTGGATTCTGAATTAAAAGGCAGAATACAGGCAGCAGTCATGGATATGATTGCAAACTTTGAGATAGTCGTAATCTAATCATTCAGACGGGCGGAGCATTTTCCCCTTTCCTCTGCTCCGCTTGTCAATCTATGAAAGTCCATTATCTAGGTAGTGGATTTTCATAGACTGGCAAATACAGTCGGTAGTTCTTTGACAACTGAATAAAGCAGTCAGATACGTTTGATATGCAGCGAGCCAGCGGAAATTGTACGCCATGACCTAAAAAAGCGAGCGATTCATGCAATGATCCGAGAGCGACTTGTGGAATGGTCGTTCTGCCATGACCTGTATATCTGAATAATGATACACTCGCATGGTGCGGTTCTGCTCATAGGAATGAGAATGGTGAAAGTCCAGTGGAGCTTCCAAAGCCATCTGACTGCTTCGGAAACACACAGTAAAGGAGGTGCATAAGGCAAAAATTTTGCAGTCTGTATGTCAGATATAAGCTGCTGATAATCTATCTCTGATATGGTATACTTTTAACTATGATTAGGAAGAAATGCTGTATTAAAAGGGGTAGAAAGTGATATGAAGATATTGTATGTTACAGATTTACACGGAGATAAAAAGAAGTACAGAAAGATTCTGGACGTAGCCATTGAAAAGGAAATCAAAGTCATTGTAAATGGCCGGGATATGTTACCAAAACAATGTGACCGCCACAGTGAGCAATCGTTTTTTATCAATGGATTCCTTGATGAATATTTTGAGGAACTGAAAAAGCAGGACATCACATACCTTGCCATGCTTGGAAATGATGATTTACTGGCAGCAGATGAAATGTTTGACAATCTTTGCGACAGATTTGAAAATGTCTGCAATATAGCTGGTAGGAAATTTTCTGTCAATGGATATGAATTTATCGGCATGAACTATATTTTAGACCATCCGTTCGGTTGTAAAGACAGGGTTGTTACAGAAACACATTATATTCCGCAGCGTCAGTTAAGTCCTGTAGCCGGAATCTCTAATGCTGTTGATTATGACAGGATTTACAACTGGCTGGAATATTCCAGAACAGAATTACCGCATATGTGTGATGTGCTGAAGAAACTTCCATTGCCGGACGATAGACAAAAAGCGGTTTACGTTATGCACATGCCGCCTGCGGGATTGAGATTAGGACAGTTGCGCTATCAAGATTTGGATATAGGCTCTGTTGATATTTACGAATTTCTGAAAGAAAAACAGCCACTTCTTTCTCTGCACGGACATATACATGAAAGTCCTGACACAGAGAAAGGAAAGTGGATAAACCAGATTCATCAGACAACCTGTATTCAGACTGGACAGACGGAACTTAATGACAAATACATGGTTTATGCGGAGATTGATTTGCAGGAAAAGAAGTATGAACGCAAAGTAATCAGTGTAGATTAGCAGAAAGACACCAGAAATGGTGTTTTTTTGTTGGAAGAAATGAGGTGAGATTATAGGAAAAACAGTACAGTCCAATACAATAAAAATAGGAAATACGACCTTTTATGTAACGTCAGTGTTCTCCGGTACAGTGGATTTGCAGCATTTGATTAAAAGGCTGATTCAAAAGGAAATCGAGCAGGAAAACAATGGATATTAAATTGAGAACAGTGTAATAAGCGGCTGAAAATAATTAAGTAGTGTGGTATAATATTAACAGGATATAAGTTGTTTGTTTGCTGTTGGAAAGGAGTAAAAATGACGAAACAGCAAGCAAGATTAAGAGTTAGATTATATGCACGTTTATCCAAAGATGATGGTGACGCTGATAAAGAAAGCAACAGTATCACAAACCAGTTGCAAATGCTCCGATATTATTCAAAGGAAAAAGGATTTGAAATCATTGACGAGTATGTAGATGATGGCTATTCCGGCACAACATTCAACAGACCGGATTTAAACCGCATGATTGAGGACGCTATGGAAGATACACAGCCTAGTGGAATCATGGTAAAGGATATGTCAAGGTTCGGTCGCAACAATGCCATGTTCATGTATTACGTGGAAGAAATCTTCCCGAACAATGACATTCTCTTTATCGCACTGAATGATGATGTTGACACAAGATATGAGGATAACGAGATGATGCCATTCAAATCTATTATGAATGAGTATTATGCACGTGATACCTCAAAGAAAATCCGAAGCGTCAAGAAAACAACTGCTTTAAGTGGCGGGTTCTGCGGTTCATTCGCTCCGTATGGTTATAGGGTTGACCCGAACAATAAGCGTAAACTACTGATAGACCCGGAAACAGCGCCTATCGTCAAGCGTATTTTTGAAATGTCGAAACAGGGAAACAGTGTTCATCAGATAGCAAGAACATTGTGTGAAGAAAAGATTTTGATTCCGAGAGCCTACAGAGCAATGAAGAATGGCACGCTGGAAACAAGCACAGGGTTCCGATTCCCTACCGACTGGGTTGGAAAAAATGTTAAGATGATTTTGGAAAATCAAGTGTATCTCGGTCATATGGTATCGCACAAGACACAGACAAAATCATTCAAGAACAGAAAACTGGTAGCGGTTCCTAAGGAAGATTGGATTGTTGTAAAAAACACCCATGAAGCTATCATTGATGAAGAAACCTTTGAACTGGTACAGAAATTCATCAGTGTAAAGAAAAGACCAAATAAGACTGGACGACCAAATATGTTTGTGGGGCTTGTAAAATGCCCGGACTGTGGACGCAATATGGCGTTCTCCAATCCAAACGGGAGAGAGCCGAGATTTCGTTGCAGGACATATGCCAGAAACAGCAACCTCTGCACAACTCATGCAATTTCCTATGACACATTAGTGAAGATTGTCATGGACGACATTCAAAAGCATATCAAGAATATGGAAACATTAGGCGACCAGTTCATTGAAGAAATGAGGGTGTTGAGTGAATCCGGCGGCGGTAAGAAAATCAAGCAGTTTAAACAGGAATTGGAACTGGCAGAAAAGCGTATTGCTGAAATTGACAGTATCATAATGAAGCTGTTTGAGCAGAATGTAGCAGGAAAGATTTCTGATGGACGTTTTGAGAAAATGTCTGTAACTTATGAAAATGAGCAGAGAGAACTTGAAGAAAGGCGTAAGGCATTAAAAGAGAAAATCGAAGCCGAGGACTACAAGACGAAAAATACAAACCAATTTTTAGAAACCATACGCAAGTATGAAAACGTAACAGAGTTAAACCGTTCTATGCTGGTTGAACTGATTGACAGTATATATGTGTATCAAGCAGAGGGAACCGGCAAAGAACGTACTCAAAAAGTGGAAATCAATTATAGATTTCTTTGTGAGTCCCAATGTGGTATTGCATGACGGCAACGGCCGTGTGGGCAGATTGATCATGTTTAAAGAGTGCCTGAAATACAATATCGTTCCTTTCATCATTGAGGACGATCTGAAGATGTTCTATTACCGAGGGCTAAAGGAATGGGACAACGAAAAAGGCTATCTGACAGATACCTGCCTGACTGCACAGGATAAGTATAAAGCGTATTTGGATTATTTTAGGATTGGGTATTAAGGAAGTAACTTTTAAAATGTAAAAAACACATTCGATTTGAAGTGAATATATAGATCATAATTGCAGAATTATGTAGCGTTGCTTCATGTGTCCAGTTTTAGCTTACCACATCAGGCTGAAATCCAGAATTAAAAATTTCATACACAGAAATTATAAAACTGTGTGTGAAATTATCGATTAATTCAATTTGGATGATATAATAAAATATAAGCACCGAAGCAAATTGATTGTGTGTAGTTTTTAATAAAAAGTTGGTGAATATGTGGATAAGGAAACTCTTTCAAAACAGGTAATTATAGAAAAGGGCGGTATTGCAAAAACATCAGATTTTGTTGCAGCTGGCATACCCGCTGTTGATGTTGTGAATCTTTGTAATACCGGATACCTTGAACGCATTCGACACGGATACTATCAACTTGCCGATTGGGACACATCTTCTGAAGAACAACTTATTGCAACATTGATTCCAAAGGCAATTATTTGTGTGAAATCGGCTCTTTTTCATTATGGTTATAGTGGCTTTGCACCTCGGAAATGGTCGATTGCTGTTCCGAGATCTATGTCTCGGACAAAATTGGATGTAGATGCACTGGCTTTGCAAACGTATTATGTTCAACCAGAAATATATGAACTGGGGAGAGTAGCGGATGATTTTTCCGGGGTTAAGCTCTCCATATATGATCGAGAGCGTACGATTTGTGATTGCTTCAAATATCGTTCAAGGCTTGATCATGAAATATTTAGTAAGGCATTGAATGCTTATGCAAAGGATGAGAGGAAGAATCTGCAAAATCTTTCCATATATGCAAAAAAGCTAAGGGTGTACAAGAAAGTCAACGAATTGATGTCAGTGCTGCTGGATGGCTGATATTATTGTATCTATGCTCATGTGGTTACCTGAATTATTTAAAAATTGTTTATGAGCATCTTATATAGAGAAAATAATGATAGGAATTATGTGAAAGCGAGACGATGAGTATGTTAATGAATACGGCTGAGTATATTTCCATTATTGAAAATATTAAGAGTGAAATTACTGCGGCACAATATCGTGCGGCAGTTCATGTGAATGCAGATATGCTGCTTCTTTATTATGATATTGGTTGCGTAATCAATGAACATAAATCATGGGGAAACAAGTTTATTGATAACCTTGCAGCAGATATTCGAATTGCTTTTCCAGAAAGCAAAGGATATTCTGTTCGTAATTTGAAGTATATGGCAAAATTCGCAGAGATTTATCCAGACCGAGAATTTGTGCAACAGGTTGTTGCACAAATTCCATGGGGTCACAATATAGTTCTTCTGGATAAGGTCGCTGATATGGATGAACGTAAATGGTATATTAAAAAGTCAGCGGAAAACGGCTGGTCTCGAAATGTTCTTGTCCATCAGATTGAAAGCAACTTGTATCAGAGACAGGTTCTGGCAGATAAAGTTACAAATTTTGATCACCGCTTACCGTCTCCGCAAAGTGAACTTGCGGTGCAGACAATGAAAGACCCATATGTATTTGATTTTATTCCTTTCCGGGAAGATATGCTCGAACGGGATATTGAGCAGGCACTTGTTAGGGATGTCACCAAGCTCCTTCTGGAGCTTGGAACAGGGTTTGCATTTCTGGGAAACCAGTATCACCTGAATGTAGGCGGCGATGATTTTTACATTGATTTGTTGTTCTATAACCTGAATCTTCGCTGTTATGTAGTTATCGAATTGAAAACCGGTGATTTCAAGCCGGAATATGCTGGTCAGCTAAACTTTTATCTGTCAGCCGTGGACGGCATTTTGAAAAAAGAGCAGGATAATCCGTCCATTGGTTTGCTTCTGTGCAAAAGCAAAAATAATGTGGTCGCAGAATATTCGCTCAAAGATATTTCAAAGCCGATTGGTGTAAGCGAATACAAAATAACTAGTAGTTTGCCGGATAATCTGGAAAAGCAGCTGCCATCTGTTGAAGATATTCAGAAACGGATTAAATAAACATAAGAAATGTATACTGTAAGTATTATGAAGTTGTGTATATACTTTTTCATACAGGTATGCGTATTTCAGAATTTTGCGGCCTTACAATTAAAGATGTTGATTTAGAAAATCGAATTGTAAATATCGAGCACCAGCTTCAGAGATTATCCGATATGACGTTGGTTATTGAGCCAACAAAAACTTCCGCTGGAACAAGAAAAATTCCGGTAACAGAGGATGTTGCAAAATGCTTTCAAGCCATCATCGAAGACTGGGAGAAACCAAAGGTAGAAAAAGTGGTGGATGGATATACTGGGTTCCAGTTTTTGGATGACAAAGGACTGCCATTAGTGGCAATGCATTGGGAACATTGCTTTAACCACATGGTGAAGCGGTACAATGATATCTATCGGGTGCAGATGCCGAATATCACGTCGCATGTTTGCCGGCACACGTATTGTAGCAATATGGCGAAATCCGGCATGAATCCAAAGACACTGCAGTACCTTATGGGGCATAGCGATATAGGAGTTACGCTTAACACCTATACGCATTTAGGCCTTGAGGATGCAGAGGATGAATTGAAGCGTCTGGAGGACCTGCAGAATGCCAGAAAGGAACTAGAACGGACACAGGGAGAAAAAACGGTGTCACAGAAGATGTTTAAAGCAATATAAGGATAGTTAGTTTGGAGGCGCTCTGGCGATAGCTGTGGCGTTTTTTGTTATGGAAAAGAGAAGAAAATGACGATATAATAAATAGCATATCGGATTGGATGATAATTAAAATGTTATATGGGGTAGAGGTGAACGAATGTCGAATAAAATTAATTCGGTTAAAGAAAAATTGATTAATGATTATATAAAGAAAATTGATATGGCAATTGATAATTATAATTTGTCAATAGAACCAGATGAAGAAATCGTTAATTTGTTAATTGAAATAGTAAATGTTTTTGGAAATGATATACCAAATTTACAAGGAAGTTTATTGATAAGGACAGGAACAGAAATAAGAGATGCAAACACTACGAGAGCAATACTGATAAAGTATTTGGCTGACAGCGGAATCGAATATAAAGGTAAAAGCATCGAAGAAAATGTAAATGAGAAAAGATTTTGGAATTCGTTTATTCATTGGTTTGAAACAGAATTACCTGGTTTGGAACTGTTGGATGGTAAATATTTGCGATGGGATAATTGGGATGGAGGAATATGGCTTTTAGATTTGGATTATGACCATGAATTTACCTTGTATAGAGGTACAGTTTATCCAGATTCGTTGAAAAATAATACAGGTGATTTTAATGATATAAAGGCATTTATAGAGATTGCATATAAGTATTGGATTATTAACTCCGGAGAATGTCATTACAAATTCACTATAGAAGTAAATGATAGATTTAAAATATTTAAATTACCATATAGATTACAAAGTGGGATTGTAATAAAGCAAGGATATAAAACAACATTTCCTATTGATAAAATTATTAATTATAGGATGTTTGAGCGTAAAATACAGTTTTCGGAAGATATGATTAATAGCAAAGATTTGATGGAAAAGAAAAGTGCGTTAGATTTTATTATTGATGCACTGCAATATCTTATATCTACTCAAGGAGACAGTAGAAATGAGCAGTATAAAACATTGGCTTTGAGTGTGAGTGATAATATGGATGGCAAAGTTTATGCTGTTGTAAAAAAAGAGTTGGAAGAATTAATGAAATTGTCTAATGAGTATTTTGATGTAAGACACAATGATTATTTGAATGCGGCAAAAGAAAAGAGAGAGGCGTTAAATGATTCACTGTTTATCGAATACTTGTATAATCGTGCTTATGCAATGTTGTATTTGCTTAGATTAAAACATAAAGAGACAAACGAATGTGAATAATACTTTCTTATGATTGGAGATGAAAGATAAATGGAAAAGTATAAAGAACCACAAATATATATAGTTAATAACAGAGAAATAACAGAAAGGTTGAGTCAGAATTATATTGTTGCAACTGGTGATCTGGGAGTGGTTAAAACTGTTGAGTACGAAGAATATGTGAATAAGAGATATGTTGACCTAGAATATAGTATGATAAGTAATTTGCATGAATATAGTGTGGTCATAATTGATTTACAAAATGAGAATGATACAAGACACTGTTTAGAGGATGATGAACCGGATGGTATACCATATTTATTTGAGTTGAGTTTTCCTCAGAAAGAATTTAGACCTAGTCCTCTTGTTTTGAGCATTATGAAAGACAAGTTAAAAACAAAAGCACTGAAAATTATTTTTGCGGGAAGTAGTTATTCGGAAAAATATAATATTATAGAAGTGTTAAAACAAAATCAATATAGCTATCCGAGTGAAGAAGTACATAATATATATGAAACTATTCAAGCTAGTGCAACATCAAAATTCGGAAAGAAAATAATATCAGACAATAGCAATCTTGCAAATTTAATAGCAAAATATGTTAAAGGATATAATGTAATTTTTGAGTTACCAACAAAATGGGATAGAACTTCTCAAAAATCAATTGCAGATCCTAATTTCTTACCATTGTTAAAAAATCAAGATGGAGAGGTAGTTTCGTATATAGGATATTCAGAAAATTCAGGCTATGAACTGTTGCTTCCGTTTTGTGAAAAGAAGGATGAATTGATTGAAAGGTTAGTAACATCTGTATTGCCAGAAATATTGCCAGATTTTTTCCCTGAATCAAAAGAGTTTGAATGGATAAAAGAACAAGATTTTTTACCTAAAGAAATACTTGAACTTGAGAAAGAACGGACTTTAATTCAAGAACAATATAATTCGAAAATTAAGTCATTGAATGAGAGAAGAAATGCTATTGACCAGAAGTATAAATTTTTGAATGATTTGTTGATAGAAACAGGGGATAAGTTAGTTCAAGCTGTATGTACATACTTCAAGTGGCTTGGTTTTGCAAATGTAGAAGCAATTGATGGAAATGAAGATATTTTAAGAGAAGATATACAGATTTTGGAAGATGATAAATTATTTATTATTGAAGTTAAAGGTATTGGGGGAACATCTACAGATGCAGAATGTTCACAGGTAGCAAAACATAGACGAAGAAGAGAAAAAGAGCATCGTGACAAAGAAATATTGCCAATTTATATTGTGAATCATCAAAGGTATATAAGGCCTTCATTAAGACAAAATCCTCCATTTAGTGATAATCAAATAGATTATGCTAAAAATGATGAAAGAGGTCTTCTTACTACATGGCAGCTTTACAATCAATATAAGTTGATAGAAAATGGTATATTTACGAAAAAAGAAACAAGAGAATCACTAGATAAATGGGGGCTTATTTCGTTACTTCCAAAGAATTTAATTAGAGTGGGGATTTATGAGGAATATTTTAAGAAACCTAAAGCAGGTATATTGACACTTAACAATGTTAAATTGGAAGTTGGAAAAATGATATATGCAAAAAAAGATGGAAAATGGATTTGTACTTCTATTGTAAGTATACAGCTTAATGGTAAGGATGTAGATCAAGTAGACAATGGTGAGGTTGGAATAGTAACCGATATTGAACTGGAAAAAGGATATGAGATTTTTGTCAAAATTGAGTAGTAACCCCACCCGCTTTTTACTCCGTTTCTACTACTTTTGCTGTACACATCTTGCAAAATTTTGCTAAGATTTGCATTTTATGTACAGAAATGACCAATACATAAAGAAAAATTAACACCGCGCAAAATGCTGCAAATGGCAGCAGAAAAGCGCCTTTTGAAAGGAGTTTATATGAGTATACGAGTGCTCTTCATCTGCCACGGCAACATCTGCCGTTCCACCCTAGCCCAAAGTGTCTTCACCCACAAAGTCGTATCCCAAGGGCTTTCCGCTCACTTCCTTATCGACAGCGCCGCCACAAGCACCGAAGAAATCGGCAATCCACCGCACCGGGGGACGGTGAATAAGCTGAGGAAGGTTGGAATTCCTCTGGTGCCGCACCGGGCGCGGCAGGTGACGTGGGCGGATTATGAGAAATTTGATTATATCATAGGTATGGACAGTGCCAATATCCGAAATTTAAACCGGATGCTGAAAGGCGATCCAGAGGGGAAAATATATAAATTCCTCACATTTGCAGGTTCAGACCGTGACATCGCGGATCCGTGGTATACGGGTGATTTTGACGCGACGTATGAAGATGTTCTGGAGGGCTGTGTGGGTTTTCTGGCATATCTGAAAGAACAGGGACAGATATAACCCAAAGTTTGATGAGTATTCATTTTAGGTTAAGATAGAAGGAACGGACTGTTTCTGTTGCAATTTATCAGTGTGCTGGAGGAACATCCGGGCGATTCGTGGATTAAAAAATATATTTTCCCGGGCGTAATGGTTCTAAGTCTCTGGGAAATGATTTCTTGTGGTTCAGCAGATGGATTTTATATCCTGGATGTAGAAAATCTACGTCTGCACCAGATTTTATTTACAAAAGGAATTGATAATGACTTGCCGATGACACGCTGGTATTAATAAGTGGAGTGCTTTTTTATTTCCAGCTGAATCCGTTCGCAGAGATCCTTGACCGTGACAAGCTCGATAAAATCCGTTTCCGGAATATCGATCTCGAAGCAGTCTTCGATTTCTGTGATAAAGTATACGATCAAAAATGAATCCAGCCCCAGATCGTCGATCAGGCGGTCAGCCGATGTCAGCGGGCGGGTGATTTCTACGTATTCTGATAGAATGTCTTTTATTTCAACCAGGATTTCTTCCTGCGTCAGTTCGTGTTTCATGAGAAGTTCCTCCTAATATATGTGATTCATGCAGCTATTTTTATTGTAAATTTAATATAGAATCTGTGTTTGTGAGATGATTCTATCTGTGTGTTTATTTTATCATGAAACTGCCCGCTTGAGTAGATATATCCCTTAAAATAGGAGGAGCCGACAGGAACGGACTCCTGTCGGCGTAGGTATGAAAAAGTATATTATGAAAGGTCTTTTGCCTTTACGCGTATTACTATATCGAAAAAATGTGATAAAAGTATGTTCGGAATGTGAAGAAATCATAAATTTCGGAAAATATTTTGGAAGTGGATGGGGGAATAAAAATGACACGCAGATATAAGTTTGTGCAATTTTATTCATAAAAATGAAAATATATGCGTGAAATTTCTGAAAAAGATAGAATGTAAAAAGGTAATATGATATAATGAGCGCAAGTGAGCCAGAGAGCTGCTTGCAGATTTATGGCGAACGGCGAATGGCGATCACGATAGCTGCGTCAGCAGCGGTAAGCATCGAAGATGCGAATCGTGATATAATATGAACACTTACAGAGAACTTGTCAAATTTAGTGTGGGTTATAGATGAACATTTGATGAATCTGAGATAAAGGAGAAAAATAATCAAAATAAAGATTCAAAAAAACATATCTACAAAGAAGAAGGCAGAACATCAGGCGGATGCAAAAGCATTTGCCGGAACGGGTTCAGAAAGGACAGGGAACGATGCGGGCGTTTACATTTGAAAATGCGACAAAGATTTATTTTGGCGGAGGTTGTGTGAAAGAGCACCTGCTGGAGGCGGTGAAGCCGTATGGGGAAACGGTGATGCTGGCATATGGCGGCGGCTCGATCAAGACGAATGGCATTTATCAGGAAGTGATGGATGTCTTAAAGCTGGCTGGAAAACAGGTGATAGAATTTTCTGGCATCATGCCGAATCCGACCTACAGCAAGGTAATGGAAGGGAAAAAAGTCGTACAGGAAAATCAGGTAGATCTGATTCTGGCAGTGGGCGGCGGTTCGGTCATGGACTGCAGCAAGGCGATCTCAATGGCGGCTGCGACGGACAAGGACGTCTGGGAGGAATACTGGATCAAAAAGGGCGAGATTGATTTTGAGCCGGTTCCGGTGGGCGTGATTGTGACCGTGGTCGGCACTGGAAGCGAGGTCAACGGCGAGGGTGTAATCACCCATGAGGAACAGAAAATTAAGACGAGCCGGAATTATCCGCGCTGCAATCCGGTGTTTGCGATGATGGACCCGAAATATACCTACACGGTTTCTCCACTCCAGACGGCAGCGGGCGGTTTTGATATGCTCAGCCATGTGATGGAGACATATTTCAGCGCACCGGATGAGGATAATCTTTCGGATGCGATCTCGGAGGCGCTGATGCGGAGTATTATTGCGAACCTGCCAGTGGCGATCCGGGAACCAGAAAATTATGAGGCGCGCAGCAACCTGATGTGGGCATCCACGATGGCGGAGATTGGCATTATCAAATTAGGAAAACAGTGTGATTTTGAGGCGCATATGATTGAACATCAGATGGGGGCTTACACGGACTGCAACCACGGCATGGGACTTGGCGTGATCCATCCGGCGTATTATCGTCGAATTTGCCGGGACGGCATCAAGAAATTTGTGAAATTTGCTGTAAATGTCTGGGGAATGTCACCAGATGGCGGCGATGAGGAAGAACTGGCATTTGGCGGAATTGACGCATTACAGGCGTTTATTCATGAGATTGGTTTGCCGGGGACGCTGCGGGAACTGGGAATCACAGATCAGAGCCTGCTGAAAACGATTGCTGATTCATGTATCCGCAATGACGGCGGGTATCGGCAGCTGACGCACGCGGAAATCTTGGATATTTTGGAAGAGTGCTATTAGTACAAAGGAGGAAAATCATGCCACACATTGCAATATCTATGTACCCGGGACGGAGCCGGGAAGAGAAGGCAGCGCTGGCTGAGAAGGTCAGAACGCTGGTATCAGAAGAATTAAAGAAGGATCCGAAGGTTGTGACGGTATCGGTTCATGATGTACCGGCTGAGAAATGGCAAGAATATTTGGATGCGATTCCGGGCGAGGAGAGATTCTATTAGAAGTCTAAGTCGGGGTTGCAGAAAGAGGCAAAAGATCATCCGACGATGGATAATATAGCTCAAGCAGTGTCGAAAAAATAAACTGCAAAAGATATATAATAATGAATAAAAAAGAACGGACTGTTCATAAATAGACAAAAAAGCATAGGATGTAGAGAATAGATATTTGAGCTGTGCCGGTTTACAGAGTATCATCTGTAAACCGGGCAGAAAGAAGCACATTTACGCGCATTACTTAGTGGATTTTGTCTGTATGAACAGTCTTTTTTGCAGCATTTTATAATTGAGAAAATATTTCATTTACTCCTTTTAAATTCCCACAAATATTTCTTGACATTTCCCAGTTACATTCATATAATGAACATATGAACAATGATTCATATAAATAAAAATATTTCAAAGAAATCTTGATAAAATCCTGCAAACTGCTTTCACGAAAGAAGCAGTGAAGCAGGGCAGAAATGCGTAGCATGAAGGGAGAAATCGGATGGCAATTCATGATGTAGAGTGCTGTGAGGAGTGTGCTGTTCACGATGAGGTTGTGCAGTCGGTCCGGGGAATGCTGCCGGATGACGATGATTTGTATGATCTGGCGGAGCTGTTTAAGGTATTTGGTGATTCGACGCGGATCCGGATTTTGTTTGTGCTGTTTGAGTCGGAGATGTGTGTCTGCGACATTGCACAGCTGCTTAATATGACGCAGTCGGCGATTTCGCATCAGCTTCGGATTCTCAAGCAGTCGCAGCTTGTCAAGAGCCGACGGGACGGAAAGTCGGTGTTCTATTCGCTGGCAGACGACCATGTTTACCGGATTATCAACCAGGGCTTTGAGCATATTAAAGAATAGCAAGTTCCTTGAATGATGATAATGGATTGAATGAATGTGAAAGCGGTGCTATCTGTAAAGAAAAAATTGCAGGTCTCGAAAAGCAAACATTAAAAATTTATAACTCAATAAAAAGAGGAGGATTATCATGAAGAAGAAATTTAAATTAACTGATCTGGATTGTGCAAACTGTGCAGCAAAGATGGAAGATGCGATCAAGAAGCTGGATGGAGTCAATGATGCGAGTGTCAGCTTTATGATGCAGAAAATGACGATCGATGCGGATGACGCACGTTTTGACGAGATCATGAAAGAGGTTGTAGAAGTGTGCAAGAAGGTGGAACCGGACTGCATTATTAATATGTAAACTTGGAAAAGGCATAATCGGGTCAAAAGCTGCTTTTTAAAAGAATAAAATCAGATTGTGTAATGCACAGAAGGGCAAAGTAAAAAGATATAGGCAAATGAGCTGTGCCGGCACATTTTCCTATATCTTTTTTTCTGGGAATGTGTTTCCAGAATGAAGGGAGGCTTTATGAATCAGAAGCAGAAAACGATGCTGAAGCGGATCGTTGCGGCGGCAATCGTATATATCGCGGCGGCAGCAGCGAAAAAAATGAATGTATTTGCCGGAATGCCGCAGCGGTGGACAGAGTTAGTCGTATTTTTAATTCCGTATCTGATTATTGGATGGGATATTGTATACAAGGCGTTCCGGGGGATTAAAAATGGTCAGGTGTTTGATGAGAATTTCCTCATGACAGTAGCGACGTTCGGGGCGTTCGGTGTGGGCGAGTTTTCTGAGGCGGTTGCGGTTATGCTGTTCTATCAGGTTGGCGAGCTGTTTCAGAGTTATGCGGTTAACCGTTCGCGCCAGTCGATCAGCGATCTCATGAATATCTGCCCGGAATATGCCAATATTGAAAAAGATGGACAGATAGAGCAGGTCGAGCCGGATGATGTGGAAGTGGATGACATCATCGTGGTACAGCCGGGAGAGCGGATTCCGCTGGATGGCGTGGTGGTAGAGGGTGAATCGATGATCGATACCTCGGCGCTGACTGGTGAATCGGTACCGCGCCGTGCGGCAGCCGGGGATGAAATCATCAGCGGATGTGTCAATGGCAGCGGGCTTCTGCGGGTGCGCGTGACGAAAGAATTTGATGATTCGACGGTGGCGCGGATTCTGGAGCTGGTGGAGAATGCCAGCAGCAAGAAGGCGAAGGTGGAGAACTTTATCACCCGGTTTGCCAGATATTATACGCCGGTGGTCGTGATCGCGGCGGTTGCTTTGGCATTTGTGCCGCCGATTGTGCTGGGCGGAGAATTTGGCGAGTGGATTCAGAGAGCTTGTATTTTCCTGGTAATTTCCTGCCCGTGTGCGCTGGTGATTTCGGTTCCGCTTAGCTTCTTTGGCGGCATTGGTGCTGCATCCCGCATCGGTGTGTTAGTCAAGGGAAGCAATTATCTGGAGGCAGTTTCGGAGCTGGATACGGTTGTATTTGATAAGACAGGCACCCTGACGAAGGGCGAGTTTAAAGTGACGGAGCTGCATCCGGCGGGAATCAGTGAGGATGAGCTTCTGGAGCTGGCGGCGTATGCCGAGAATTATTCGACGCATCCGATCGCGGAATCGATACGGGAGGCGTATCGTGAGAGAAAAGGCAGTTTGGCAGAAGCAAAAACTCAAAAGGCGAATGCGGGAACAGCAGAAATCGTTCTGGATGCTGACAATGACACAATAAAAGAGGTGCAGTCCAAAGAGGGTGTGCAGGGAGTGGTACGCAAACCCCTGATCGACTTAACCCGCATCGGTGAAACCAACGAGATTTCCGGTCATGGTATCGAGACAACGATCGACGGTCACATAGTTCTGGCGGGTAATGGACGCCTGATGAAGAGTAAAAATATACCGTATCAGGAATGCGACGGCATCGGCACTGTGATTTATCTGGCAAAGGACGGAAAATTTGCCGGAAGTATCCTGATTGCCGATACGATCAAGCCGGAGACGGAGGATGCGATCCGTGGACTGAAGGCGGCTGGAATCCGCCGTACTGTTATGCTGACGGGCGACCGGAAAGCGGTCGGAGAGGCGGTGGCTGCGAAGGTTGGCATCGATCAGGCGTACACGGAGCTGCTTCCGGCGGATAAGGTGCAGAAGGTCGAGGAGATGCTGGCGGAGATGACCGGAAAGCGGAAGCTGGCATTTGTCGGCGACGGCATTAACGATGCACCGGTTCTCTCCCGCGCAGATGTCGGTATTGCAATGGGAAGCATGGGAAGTGACGCGGCGATCGAGGCGGCGGACATTGTCCTGATGGATGATAACCCGGCGAAGATTGCAGGTGTGGTTAAAATCGGACGCAAGACAATGGCAATCGCGCACCAGAATATCGTGTTTGCTCTGGCGGTTAAGGCGGTTGTGCTTCTGATGGGCGCGGCTGGAGTGGCGAATATGTGGGAAGCCGTGTTTGCGGACGTCGGTGTTTCCGTCATTGCAATTTTAAATGCGATGAGGGCATTAAGAACTAAATAATCGCTAATATCAAAAAGCTATGGCGGAAGGAATACTTGATGGTTCCGGAAACTGTAGCTTTTTAAATTTGCGGCTCTAAGGGATTTATATATAAAACCAATATTTGCAAGTGGTAAAAGAATAGGAATAAGAAAGAAATCAAGGCTTGGGAAAGATAAAATGCTGGGAATCATACAGAATTTCCAAAATAGTTGTAATAATCCTTAATAAAATAGTAATTGAATCTGACGGAAGAATGAAGTATGATCAAATACCATAGGATATTAGACGGAAAGGAAGGAACAGGATGAAAAAATGGATGAAAACGGCGCTTGTCCTGGCTGCAGCGGTCTGCCTGAGTGTGGCGGCTGCGTTCACAGCACTGGCGGCGCAGACGTTTCAGATAACCGCTTCGATCGGCTCCTGTCTGATTGGTTCGGGGCAGAATACAGTGGATATTTTACTTTCAAGCAACGGTGATACAACGGGGACGGACGGAAAGATTTATCTGTTTGAATTGCGGCCGTATGAGTCGGAGATTGGAAGCCGGACTGATTATGTCAGCAGCGTAGGCGCAGGGGAGACGAGGACCGTCTCGATTCCTTTAAACAAGGGAACTGCCCAGGACCGCCTTTATAGCCGGTTTGTTCCGGCAGTGTTTGACGGAACTGCATTTACGGCAGTTGGCGCGGCACATTATATCACAAATCCGGAGGTGGTTGCATCCAATCAGGATGCGTTTAAGACGCCGCTGACGAAAAAGGGCTTGAATATCCAGTTAAATATGCTCAACGATGCATTTACATTGGGCGTCAAACATGTGGCAGTCAATATCGCATTTTCCCAGTTTTTAGGAAGTGGCATTGATTATGAGTACGATGGAAAAACGTATCATTTTAATAAGTCGGTGGTTGAAAATTATGACAAGGTGATCAGTACATATATCGGAAAAGATATATCCGTGACGGCGATCGTTTTAAATGACTGGAATGACGCGCACCCGGAATTGGTTCATGCGGGAACTGCGAAATCTTCGAGCGCCAATTATTATATGTTTAACACGAAGACACAGGAAGGGTTTGAGACAACGCGTGCGATCTTCGCGTTTTTGGCGGATCGTTACAGCGGCAAGAATCATAATTCAAATTATGCGAAGATTTCCAACTGGATTCTGGGCAATGAGATCAACAACCAGATTTGGAACTACATGGGACCGGCAGATTTGAATGCATATGTATCCACGTATCAGCAGGCATTCCGCACGTTCTACACGGCGATCAAGAGCACAAGTGCGAATGACCGGGTTTATTTTTCACTTGATTTCTGGTGGGGAGCTCCGTATGAGAACCTGAACGATCAGGTGCATTATACGGGCAAAGGCATTGTTGATACGTTTAACGCCTTGGCAGTAACGGAAGGCCAGATGGACTGGGGCATTGCCTACCATCCGTATCCGTACCCGATGACGGAACCGGAATTCTGGGATGATCCGGCAACGGGGCTGGTAACCGAGAGTGCAGATTCACCGATTGTCAACTTTGCAAACCTGCATGTACTGACCGATTATCTGAATCAGGATTCGATGAAGACAGCATCTGGCGAGGTGCGCCATGTCATTCTGACGGAGGAAGGATTTACTGCACAGAGTCTGACGCGCGGCGATGTGTCGGATATCCAGGCGGCGGCATTTGCATATTCTTACTATATCGTGGACAGCAACCCGTATATCGACGCGTACATTCTGAGTCGTCAGGTCGATGCGCCGTCAGAGGTAAGGGCAGGCTTAAGCTTCGGTCTGTGGTCCTGTGATATGAATCAGGGCAATGAGATTGTAGCGGTAAAGGATCGAAAGCTCTGGAGAGTTTTCCACGACATTGATCAGAAGAGATACACGCTGGAAACTTCGAATTTTGCAAAATCAATCATCGGAATTAATAAGTGGTCGGATGTGATTCCGAACTTCCGGTGGAAGTCTCTGGAACAGTAGCGGATGGTAGACAGAGACTTGTAGAACAAAAACTATAAGAAAAAAAGTATAAATAAAAAAGTGCCTTTCTTCTCGAAGAAAATTTCTTGAGAGGAAAAGCACTTTTTTTAGAAAATAAACGTATCTGATGTATCGGAGAACCGGGAGTCTCAGATACCATAGATGGTTTGCTGGATTTTGTCTCCGAATCCTGCCGATTTTATCAGATCTTGAGTTCTTATCAGATCTTATTGCTCTGTCTCCAGATATGCATCTTCTCAGCTTCCTTAATCAGCTGATCGCGGAACTGCGGATGTGCAACGGAGATGATAGCCTCGCATTTCTGCCAGGTTGCAAGACCCTTTAAGTTTACTTTACCGTACTCGGTTACCAGGTAGTGCAGGTTTGCACGTGTATCGGTTACGATGGAACCCTGATTTAAGGTCGGGAGAATACGGGACTGCAGCTCGCCAGCCTTGTTCTTGAAGGTGGAGGAGCAGCAGATGAAGCTCTTTCCGCCCTTGGACAGGTAAGCGCCCAGAACGAAGTCAAGCTGTCCGCCTGCACCGCTGATGTGCTTGATTCCTGCGGACTCTGCATTTACCTGACCGAAGAGGTCGAGGTCAACCGCGTTGTTGATGGACATGAAGTTGTCCAGGGCTGCGATGGTGCGGACGTCGTTGGTGTAATCAACCGGAGCACTCATGCAGGCCGGGTTGTTGTTTAAGTAGTCATACAGTTTCTTGGTACCAGCGCCGAATGCGTATACCTGACGGCCTTTGTCCAGTGCTTTGTGAGCGCCTGTGATCTTGCCGGCTGCGGCAATATCAACGAATGCGTCAACGTACATCTCGGTGTGAACACCCAGATCCTTTAAGTCGGATTTCGCAATCAGGGAACCAACTGCGTTCGGCATACCGCCGATACCTAACTGTAAGCAGGCACCATCCGGGATCTCGTCTACGATCAGTTTTGCAACTGCTTCATCGACATCAGTCGCTGCTGCGGCGCCTCCCATCTCTGCGATGGTCGGGTTGCTGCCCTCTACGATCATGTCTACGTTGGAGATATGAACGCCGTTCTCAAATCCGCCGAGGCAGACCGGCATATTTTCATTGACCTCTACGATGACAACCTTGGAAGTCTCGCAGCAGGCTGCCATATGGGAAGCATTTGGTCCGAAGTTGAAATAACCGTGCTCATCCATCGGAGCGACCTGGAATACAGCTACATCCGGTTTGGTTGCGGACTCACGATAGTATCTCGGAAGCTCGGAATAACGGATCGGAGCATAGAAGCTGAATCCCTGTGCGATTGCCTTTCTCTCGATACCGCTCATGTGCCAGGAGTTCCAGGTCATATGAGCTGCCGGGTTTTCGATCTTGAAGATCTCCGGTACCCACATCAGGATACCGCCGCGGAAGTTTACATTCTCCAGTTCCGGAAGACGTTTTGCGATAGCAGCATCGACTGCTACCGGAGTGCCGGTGGTCCAGCCATAGTCAACCCAGTCGCCAGATTTAACGACGGAAGCAGCTTTTTCAGCGGAAACCAGCTTTTCTGCATACAGTTTCTTGTAATCCATACTTATTCACCTTGTCCTTTTTAATAATATGAAGAAGTCCGTACAAATGCGTGATTCGGACATCCCCCGTTGTTTATCAGTGTATCATCTCCACTACCCCTTGTCAACGAAAGAGGCGGAGGACAAAATAGGGGAAAATGACGACATATTCATATTTATGAATTACAGATATAAGTGTATGTAAATAGAAAAGAAATGACTTTGTCTATTAATTCACAAACAAAATACCATGTTGGTTATAATGCCAGAGAAGACCACTTTTATTGAGAAAACGGAAGAAAAAAATTGTGCATTCCGCCTAAAGGAGATCAAAACGATGTAGAAATAAGTGGATTGTACGCGGAAAAATGAGAATCTTAAATCTTTATAAATCCATTGATAATTATTTGACAGGAGCCGCGTGGGGTGTTAAGATACAAATACACTATCATATTTATCACTATTTTACTATTTACTGCAGTTGTGTTATTTACGTGGTGGATCATTTTCAAGGAGGATTTTTTCAATGTCTAAGAAAGTCGTAATTGCAAGTGCATGCCGTACCGCAGTAGGTTCTATGGGTGGCCAGCTCAGTACTGTTCCAGCAGCTGAGATGGGTGCCGTAGTTATCAAGGAGGCTCTGAAGAGAGCAGGCGTTGCTCCGGAGCAGGTTGATCACGTATACATGGGATGTGTTATCCAGGCTGGCCTTGGTCAGAACGTAGCACGTCAGATGTCTCTGAAAGCTGGTCTTCCGGTAGAAGTTCCGGCAGTTACCCTGAACGTGGTTTGCGGTTCTGGTCTGAATGCTGTAAACGCAGCAGCAGATATGATCCTTGCAGGCGATGCTGACATCGTAGTAGCTGGTGGTGCAGAGAACATGTCCGCAGCTCCGTATGCTCTGATGAAGGCTCGTTACGGATACCGTATGAACAATGCGACCATGATCGACACCATGGTAAATGACGCTCTGTGGGATGCATTCAACGATTACCACATGGGTATCACCGCTGAGAACATCTGCGATCAGTGGGGTATCACAAGAGAAGAACTCGATGAGTTTGCAGCAGCTAGCCAGCAGAAGGCTTGCGCAGCTATCGAGGCTGGACGTTTCAAAGACGAGATCGTTCCGATCGAAGTTAAGAAGAAAAAAGAGACTGTTATCGTAGATACCGATGAGGGTCCGCGTCCGGGTTCCACTGTAGAGGTTCTTGGCAAGCTTCGTCCGGCATTCAAGAAAGACGGACGTGTAACAGCTGGTAACGCTTCCTCCATCAACGATGGTGCAGCAGCTGTAGTTGTTATGAGCGAAGAGAAAGCAAAAGAACTGGGTATCAAACCGATGGCTACATGGGTAGCAGGCGCTCTGGGCGGTGTAGATCCGAGCATCATGGGTATTGGACCGGTTGCAGCTACCAAGAAAGTTCTGAAGAAGACAGGCTGGAAGGTAGAAGACTTCGATCTGATCGAGGCAAACGAGGCATTCGCAGCTCAGTCTATCGCTGTAGCTCGTGACCTTGGCTTCAACAAAGACATCCTGAACGTAAACGGCGGTGCAATCGCTATCGGACATCCGGTAGGAGCATCTGGCTGCCGTATCCTGACAACTCTGTTATACGAGATGCAGAAACGTGACGCTAAGAAGGGTCTGGCTACTCTGTGTATCGGTGGCGGCATGGGCTGCGCAACGATCGTTGAGAGAGACTAATCTCTGACGCAGAACCGGAGTCGTCGGGGCTTATCCCCGGCGCTCCGGCTGTTTCTGGTTTTACGTATTTCAATTCAAGAGCTTTTTAGGAGGAACTGGAAGTGGGATTTGTAGACTATGAGGTAGACGGACACGTCGCAGTCATAACTATTAATCGTCCGAAGGCACTGAACGCGTTAAACGAGGATGTGCTGAAGGATATTGAAGCTGCATTTGATGCAGTAGACCTTTCCGAAATTCGTGCAATTATCCTGACCGGCGCAGGAGAGAAATCTTTTGTAGCTGGTGCTGACATCGCTGCTATGAGCGTGATGACCAAGGAGCAGGGCGAGCACTTCGGTAAATTCGGCAACGATATTTTCCGCAAGATCGAAACCTTCCCGATTCCGGTTATCGCGGCAGTAAACGGTTTCGCACTCGGCGGCGGCAATGAGCTTGCCATGAGCTGTGATATCCGTATCTGCTCGGACAATGCATTATTCGGACAGCCTGAAGTAGGTCTTGGTATCACACCAGGCTTCGGCGGTACACAGAGACTCGCACGTCTCATCGGACCGGGCAAGGCAAAAGAGATGGTATTTGCGTCCCGCAACATCAAAGCGGACGAGGCATACCGTGTCGGACTTGTAAATGCTGTTTATACACAGGAAGAGCTGATGCCGGCTGCGAAGAAGCTGGCAGGCGCTATCGCAAAGATGGCTCCGATCGCTGTCAGAAACAGCAAGAAGGCGATGAACGACGGACTTCAGACTGATATGGATCAGGCTATCGTGATCGAGGAAAAACTGTTTGGCGGATGCTTCGAGACAGAAGATCAGAAGAACGGTATGCAAGCATTCCTTGAGAAACGGAAAGTGGAGCAGTTTAACAATAGATAGTTAGTTAAATTATAGTTGTATAATTTCAGGAGGATTTGTCATGAAAGTTGGTATTATTGGTGCAGGAACCATGGGTTCCGGAATCGCTCAGGCATTTGCCCAGGTAGATGGATATGAAGTATGCCTGTGTGATATTAACGAAGAGTTTGCTTCCAACGGCAAACTGAAAATTACCAAGAACTTTGAGAAGAGAGTAGCAAAAGGAAAGATGGCAAAAGAGGATGCAGACAAGATCCTTGCCAGAATCCATACCGGCGTTAAGACTATCTGCAGCGACTGCGATCTCGTAGTTGAGGCAGCAATCGAGAACATGGAGATCAAAAAACAGACCTTCAAAGAGCTGGGCGCTATCTGCAAGGCAGACTGCGTATTTGCTACCAATACATCTTCTCTGTCCATTACAGAGATTGGTGCAGGTCTTGACCGCCCGGTTATCGGTATGCACTTCTTCAACCCGGCTCCGGTTATGAAGCTGGTTGAGGTTATCGCAGGCTTAAACACTCCGGCAGAGATTGTTGACAAAGTTAAGAAGATCTCTGAAGAGATCGGCAAGATCCCGGTACAGGTAGAAGAGGGCGCTGGTTTCGTAGTAAACCGTATCCTCATCCCGATGATCAACGAAGCTATCGGTATCTACGCTGAGGGCGAGGCTTCTGTAGAGGGTATCGATACCGCTATGAAGCTGGGTGCTAACCATCCGATGGGACCGCTTGAACTGGGCGACCTGGTAGGTCTGGACGTTGTTCTGGCTATCATGGAAGTACTTCAGTCTGAGACGGGTGATCCGAAGTACCGTCCGCAGCCGCTTCTTAGAAAGATGGTTCGCGGCGGCAAGCTTGGCCGTAAGTCTGGCGAGGGCTTCTACAAGTACAACTAATATGTACATAAGTCTGGCTTCTTGACCAGATGAAAACATAATAGAGTACCAGATTTTTAAGAACCGCAGCGGGGCGGCACTTAAAGCCGCCTCTTAAGCGTATATAAGAAAATGATGGAGGAATAGACACATGGATTTTACATTAAGTAAAGAGCATGAAATGGCGAGAAAGTTATTCCATGACTTCGCCGAGAACGAAGTAAAACCTTTGGCACAGGAAGTTGACGAGACAGAGCACTTCCCGGAGGGAACCGTTAAAAAGATGCAGAAGCTTGGCTTCATGGGCATCCCGGTTCCGAAGGAGTATGGCGGACAGGGCTGTGATCCGTTAACATACGCTATGTGCGTTGAGGAGCTTTCCAAAGTTTGTGGTACTACCGGCGTTATCGTATCTGCACACACATCTCTGTGCTGCGATCCGATCCAGACCTTCGGTACTGAAGAGCAGAAACAGAAATACCTGGTTCCGCTTGCTAAGGGCGAGAAGCTTGGTGCTTTCGGTCTTACTGAGCCGGGTGCTGGTACAGATGCTCAGGGTCAGCAGACCAAGGCTGTATTAGACGGCGACGAGTGGGTATTAAACGGCTCCAAAGTTTTCATTACCAATGGTAAAGAGGCTGACATTTACGTTATCATCGCTGTAACAGGCGTTGTTGAAGTAAAGGGCAGAAAGAAAAAAGAGATCTCTGCATTTATCGTAGAGAAAGGAACTCCGGGCTTCACCTTCGGTACCAAAGAGAAGAAGATGGGTATCCGTGGATCTGCTACATACGAGCTGATCTTCACAGATTGCCGTATCCCGAAAGAGAACCTGCTTGGCCAGAAGGGCAAAGGTTTCCACATCGCTATGCATACCCTGGATGGCGGACGTATCGGTATCGCTTCCCAGGCACTTGGTCTTGCAGAGGGCGCTCTTGAGAGAACTGTTGATTACGTAAAAGAGAGAAAACAGTTTGGTCGTGCTATCGGTCAGTTCCAGAACACTCAGTTCCAGCTGGCAGATATGGCTACCAAAGTTAAAGCAGCTCAGCTCCTTGTTTACAGAGCAGCCGTTGCTAAGAAGACACAGAAAACCTATTCTGTAGAAGCAGCTATGGCTAAACTGTATGCAGCAGAGGTTGCTATGGAAGTTACAACCAAGGCTGTACAGCTTCACGGTGGTTATGGCTACACGAGAGAGTACGACGTAGAGCGTATGATGCGTGATGCTAAGATCACTGAGATCTACGAGGGTACATCTGAGGTTCAGAGAATGGTTATCTCCGCTGATCTGTTAAAATAATTCAGTCTGCAGAGAAATCAGAACAATCTCAGTCCTAGAGAAAAAAGAAAAAAATAAGGAGTGAAAATACCGTGAAAATTGTAGTTTGTGTAAAACAGGTTCCGGATACCAAAGGCGGAGTTAAATTTAACCCGGATGGTACTCTTGACAGAAGCGCAATGCTGGCAATCATGAACCCAGATGATAAAGCAGGTCTGGAGGCAGCGCTTCGCTTAAAAGATCAGTATGGTGCAGAAGTTACCGTAGTTACTATGGGTCTTCCGAAGGCTGAAGAGGTTCTTCGCGAGGCTATGGCTATGGGCGCAGACAATGGTGTTCTTGTAACTGACCGTGTACTTGGTGGTGCAGATACCTGGGCTACTTCCCAGACAATCGCAGGCGCACTTCGCAACCTGGATTATGACTTAATCATTACTGGCCGTCAGGCTATCGATGGCGATACCGCTCAGGTAGGTCCGCAGATCTCCGAGCATCTTGGACTTCCGGTAATCAGCTACGCTCAGAACATCCGTGAAGTAAACGAAGCTGAGAAATACATCGTAGTTGAGCGTCAGTATGATGATAGATATCACGTAGTAAAAGCACAGCTTCCGTGTCTTTTAACCGCTCTTGCAGAGTTAAACGAGCCGCGTTACATGACTCCGGGCGGAATCTTCGATGCATACGCAAAAGAGATTACCGTTTGGGGCAGAAAAGATCTGAAAGAGGTTGAGGATTCCAACCTCGGTCTGAAGGGTTCACCGACACAGATCGCAAAAGCTTCCGATAAGGTAAGAAAGGGTGCTGGCGAGAAGGTAGAACTGGATCCGGCAGCTTCCGCAGATTATATCGTTGGCAAACTGGCAGAGAAACACATTATCTAATTATTTTATAGAAAAGAGTGGTGAATAAGATGAACAACTTAGAAGCATATAAGGGCGTATTTGTCTTTGCACAGCAGGTGGATAATGTTATCAGCAATATCGCTTTTGAGCTGATTGGCAAAGGTAAAGAATTAGCAAAAGATTTAGGAGTAGAGGTAACCGCTGTTTTAGTTGGTTCTGACGTTAAGGGTCTTGCAGATCAGTTAGCAGAGTACGGTGCAGACAAGGTTATCGTTGTAGACGATCCGGAGTTAAAAGAGTACCGTACAGAGCCGTACACACATGCAATCGCATCTGTTATCGAAGAGTTCAAACCGGAAATCTTCCTGATCGGTGCTACTGCAATCGGTCGTGACCTTGGTCCGCGTGTTTGCGCTAGAATCCATACAGGTCTGACTGCAGACTGTACAAAACTTGATATCGGTGATTTCCCGATGAATCCGGTTCCGGGTAGAGAGACAAAGCACAATCAGCTGCTTATGACTCGTCCGGCATTCGGCGGCAACACCATCGCTACCATCGCTTGCCCGGATTTCCGTCCGCAGATGGCAACCGTTCGTCCGGGTGTTATGCAGAAGGCTCCGAAGGAAGCTGGCAAAAAAGCTGTTGTTACTGAGTTCAATCCGGGATTCACAAAGAACAACAAATATGTTGATATTCTGGAAGTTGTTAAGGCTGTATCCAACACCGTTGATATCATGGATGCTAAGATCCTTGTATCCGGCGGTCGTGGCGTAGGAAGCCCGGAGAACTTCAAGATTCTGGATGATCTGGCAGAGGCTATCGGCGGTACCGTAAGCTGCTCTCGTGCAGTTGTAGATGCTGGCTGGAAGCCGAAGGATCTTCAGGTAGGTCAGACAGGTAAGACTGTTCGCCCGAACGTATACTTTGCAATCGGTATCTCCGGTGCTATTCAGCATCTGGCAGGTATGGAAGAGTCTGACATCATCGTTGCTATCAACAAAGATGAGTCTGCTCCGATCTTCGATGTTGCTGACTACGGCGTAGTAGGTGACTTAAACAAGATCGTTCCGATGCTGACTGAGAAGATCAAAGAAGCTAAAGCAGCAGCTAAGAACAACTAATTAAAATAGGAAGAGAAATCTTCTTAGCATATAGCAGTAGAGTTTTGTATGTTTTTCTCTGATAAATATATGAGACAGCGCCGGCTGGACGGATTTATCTCAGTCGAGAAGACTGAGATAAACGCTCCGCGAGGATGCGCAGTGATTCTGATAGGAATATGTCAGCTTCGCTGACCAGAATCACGCGCCAAGTCTCACGAACGTTCGACTTGAATCCACCCAGTACTCCGCAGTCCCGTGCCAGCGAGTAAAGAGAACCCTGTTTCCGAGGTGATGAACCTGGGAGGCAGGGTTTTTTTGTTTCATAGGAAATTGCGTCCTATGAAACAAAAAACGCTCCGCGAGGATGCGCACTCGCGCGAAGCAGAAATATGTCGCAAGCGACCGCGCTCGGCGCGAGAATGTGCCAAGGCACATTCTTTATTTTGGTCAAAAACACTTGACAGATTAAGGTGGATTGCCCGTATAATAGAGTATCTGGAATATAGATATGATTTATCTGCTATATAAGAAAATACAGGTTACTGTTTACGGGTAGGCACTTTTGGAACCGAAAGTGCCGTAAGAAAACGTGGTGGAGGCAGGAATTTGCCGTATTTAAATGCGAAGCCACGGCAAATTCCGTTACTGGGCACGTATGCGTGAACAGTAACAAATACAGG
>NZ_QUKJ01000004.1:0-122621 GCF_003481065.1 Clostridium sp. TF11-13AC | reverse complement strand
ACGGGTAGGCACTTTTGGAACCGAAAGTGCCGTAAGAAAACGTGGTGGAGGCAGGAATTTGCCGTATTTAAATGCGAAGCCACGGCAAATTCCGTTACTGGGCACGTATGCGTGAACAGTAACAAATACAGGATGGTATGATTTATGTTATTTAGTTCCCTTGTGTTCCTATGGTATTTTTTGCCAGCGGTATTTTTGCTTTATTTTATAACGAAAAATCTGCATATCCGCAATGGCGTCCTTCTGGCTGCCAGTCTCTTTTTTTATGCGTGGGGCGAGCCGAAGTATGTGATTCTGATGCTTGTTTCGATCGGGCTGAATTATTTCTTTGGATTGTGGATTGGGAGGATGCAGAGTAAACACAGAATGCGCTTTGCTGTTACAACCTGCGTGTTTTTAAACCTCCTTCTTCTGGGCTATTTCAAATATTTTAACTTCGCAGTCGAGATTGCAAATTCTCTGTTAAGCCGCTTTGCGGGCGGCGCACATACACTTTCTTTCCGCGAGATTGCTCTTCCGGTCGGAATATCCTTCTACACGTTTCAGGCGCTTTCCTACGTGGTGGATGTGTACCGGGGGACGATTCAGGCGCAAAAAAATATCTTTCATCTGGCGCTCTATATTTCTTTCTTTCCGCAGCTCATCGCGGGACCGATCGTCAAGTATCACGATGTCTGCGAACAGATTGGGAACCGGCAGTGTACGGCGGAGGGGATGGCGTATGGAATCAAGCGCTTTTCCTACGGACTGGCGAAAAAAATGTTGTTTGCTAATACCTTTGCGGCGACGGTGGACTGGATGATGGAGAAACCGCTGGCACAGCTGGGAACGGTCAATGCGTGGATGTTGGCGGTTTTGTACACACTTCAGATTTATTTTGATTTTTCGGGATATTCGGATATGGCGATCGGATTGGGAAAAATGTTTGGATTTGATTTTATGGAGAACTTCAATTATCCGTATATCTCTACCTCGATCCGCGAGTTCTGGAGACACTGGCATATTTCACTCTCGACCTGGTTTAGGGAATATCTTTATATCCCGCTGGGCGGCAACCGGAAAGGGCAGGTGCGGACGTATATTAATCTGCTGATTGTCTTTTTTGCGACCGGGCTCTGGCATGGCGCTGGGGCAACCTTTATCATCTGGGGATTGTACCATGGGCTGTTTCTGGTGGTGGAACGCATGGGACTTGGGAAGCTATTGGAGAAGAACTGCTTCCGGGGACTGAATCACATCTATACGGCGTTGGTTGTAGTGGTTGGCTGGGTGTTCTTCCGCGCCGATACGCTGGCGGATGCGAAAGTGATCCTGCATCAGATGTTTACCTGGGAGAACGGCATCTATCCGGCGTCGCTGTTCGTGAATCGGAAGGTGATTTTTCTTGCGGTGCTGGGCGTGCTGCTTTCGGGCATCGTGCAGAGTATATGCCCGAAGCTGCGGGAGCATTTGTATGAGAAAGAAGTGACAAAGACAGTGGATATTGTGATTATGGCTGTGCTGCTGTTTTTGTGTACCATGTATCTCGTCAGCAGCACGTATAATCCGTTTATTTATTTCAGGTTTTAGATCCAGCCGCCGTCCAGTTGAATTATCTGTCCCGTTAAATAGGAGTTCTCGCTCCCCAGCTGGTATGCCAGTTTTCCGACTTCCTCGGCACGCCCCATACGTCCGGCTGGAATTTCTTCCAGCAGGGCATTCCGTTCTTCTTCATCGAGAAACTGGTTCATTTCGGTGTCAATAGCGCCGCAGGCGATCGCGTTGACCTGGATGCTGCTCGGCGCAAGTTCCTTCGCGAGGGCGCGCGTCATGGCGTTGATGCCGCCTTTGGTGGCAGAATAGGCGACTTCGCAGGAAGCGCCGCAGACGCCCCAGACGGAGGAAATATTGAGAATGCGTCCCGATTTGCGTGACACCATCATCGGAACAGCGAGGCGGCAGCAGTTGAAGACGGAGGTCAGGTTGGTATTGAGAATGTGGTTCCACTCGTCCGGCGTCATATCCTGGAACAGACCGATGTAGGAAATCCCTGCATTGTTGACGAGGACATCCAGGGAACCGAAGCGCTCCCGGATCGCGTCAAACAGGCGGGAACAGCTCTCAAAATCGCCCGCATCGCCCATCCAGGCAAGGCAGGAAACGCCCAGCGCTTCGATTTCGCGCTGGGTCTTTTTTAATTCTTCTTCCCGCCTCAGGCAGGTAATCACGACATCCCAGCCATTCCTGGCGTAGGTTAATGCAATCGCTTTCCCGATTCCGCGGGAAGCGCCGGTTACGAGGATAGTTTTATGATTCATGGCAGTAAACTCCTTATATGCGAATGTTTTTGAGAATTGCGGGAGCACGCAGTGCAGAGCAATTCGGTATCAGAGGGGTCAAAAGCTTTTGACTCCAACATCATATTTGATTGAATTATAGCATGTATTTAAAATTCATGAAATAGTTTCATTTTTCCGCCTGTCATAAAATCGTAAGAAATTTTCATCCATTTTTTGCTGTTCTGAGTGTTTTACAGCATTGTATGAAAGTGCCAAAATGTGTTATACTAAAACCAAATGGATCTGACACAGCGATAGAGCGGATCAATTACCGAACAGATTCGGAAGAAAGGAACTGTATACCATGTATGATATAATAATCATTGGTTCCGGACCAGCTGGCTTGAGTGCGGCGATTTATGCACAGCGGGCATGTCTGGACACGATTGTGATAGAGAAGAATGGAATCAGCGGCGGACAGGTGCTGAATACCTGGGAGGTGGACAATTATCCGGGATTTCCGGGTGTGACCGGCTTTGAGCTTTCCAGACAGTTCCGGGAGCATGCAAACAAGCTGGGAGCAAGAGTTGTACAGGATGAGGTCGTGCAGGTCGAGCTTTCAGGAAATGTGAAGAAAGTAGTCTGCGAGGAAGAGACGTATGAGGCACGCTGTGTGATTCTGGCATCCGGAGCACATCACAGGACGTTGGAGGTGCCGGGAGAAGAGGAACTTCGCGGGGCAGGCGTTTCATACTGCGCGACCTGCGACGGGGCATTTTTCCGGGGAAGGACGGTTGCCGTTGTGGGCGGCGGCGACGCGGCGCTGGAAGATGCAATTTTTCTTGCACGGATGTGTGAAAAAGTATATATCGTCCACCGCAGAGACAAGCTTCGCGGGGCAAAACGGCTGCAGGAGCGCTTACAGGCGCTTGAAAATATTGAATTTGTCTGGAACAGCGAGACGGCTGCGATTGAAGGAAATGGTCAGGTGGAGGCATTGCGGCTGAGACAGACCAAAACCGGAGAAGAGAAGCGGCTGGACGTGGATGGTGTTTTTATTGCGGTCGGAATCGCACCGGAGAGTGAGCTGTATGCGGGTCAGTTAGAGCTTGATGAGCAGGGCTATATCCGGGCGGATGAGAGCGGTCAGACGAGCGTTCCGGGCGTATTTGCAGCCGGAGATGTCCGGACCAAGGCGCTGCGCCAGATTCTGACAGCGGCATCGGACGGTGCAAACTGCGTGGCATCTGCAGAGCGATATCTTCAGGCATAACTCATTTTTAACATAGAAGAAAACAGAGTAACTGTTTAGTAGGTCTGCGCATTTACTGCGCTGACCGTACGAAAACATGGGGCAGCAGGCAAAAATCCCATTGCCGTAGGCAATTTTTAATGGATTTTTGCGCGTGACTGTGAAGGTACTGAACAGTTACAGTTTGAGATAAAACGACGGAACAGAACGGACAGAAGAGTAGGAGGTCCTTATGAGAAAAACGCTGAAATTTCTGATAGCATCAGGAGCGTGCCTTGTGATGGCAGGGACGGGACAGATGAGCGCCCAGGCGGCGATGAATCTGGAGACGGATGCCCCGGTCGCTGGTGCGTCAGTGGCGATCAATAATTACTATGCGAGCAGCTTGAACCCGGAAAAAGAGCTGGCGGAGGCATTTGCTTCTAAAGAAGTTCTGGCAGTGGCGGGAGCCGGTCAGACGGGCGTGTCAGGCGGTGCGCAGACAGCCAAACCGGCACAGGTGCCAGCAGAGACGAAAGCCCAGCCAAAGGAGACAACTGGCGAGACAGAGGCGGTTGTCCGCGCGATGTCTAAGTCGATCTACGATAATATCGCGATTTCCCGTGTGACCAATTATGTCAATGTGCGCGCACAGGCGAGCACCAGCAGCGAGGTAGTCGGAAAGATTTACAATAACTGTGCGGCGACGATTCTGGACACGGTGGACGGCGAGGGCGGCAAATGGTACCATATCCAGTCGGGGTCCGTGACCGGTTATATTAAAGCACAGTATTTTGTGACTGGCGAGGAGGCGTCCAAGATTGCCAGGGAGGTCGGCACAACCTACGCGAAGGTTACAAATACCTCTACGCTTCGCCTGAGAGAGACGCCGAGCTTAGAGGGCAAGACGCTGGATCTTCTTTCTGCCGATGCAGAGTATGAGGTGATCGGAGAAGAGGGCGATTTTGCCAAGATTTCCGTCGATAATGATCTGGTCGGATATGTGTATAAAGATTATATTACGACACAGGTAGACTTTAAACAGGCAGTTTCCGTAGCTGAGGAACAGCAGCAGAAAGCTGAAGAAGAAAAACTGAAACAGGAAGCGAATGCGGCGATCGAGAACCTGGAACAGGTAAAGAAGAAAGCCGAGGAAGAGTCGAGGGCAGCGGAAACCACGGCAGCGGCGAAGGAAACCACGGCAGCTGCCAAAGAGACGACCAAAGCACCGGAGACTTCCTACAGCGGAACAATAGAGGCGAATCCGAGCGAAAGCAAGGCAGCTGGGACGACAGCGGCAGCCAAGGAGACGACAAAGGCAGCTGAGACGAAAGCGCCGACTACCGCGGCAGCGACGAAAGCGACCACTGCAAGCGGCGTTGGACCGGGCGGCGGACCAGGCACAGGCGGTACGTCCTCTTCTGGAAATGAAGTAACAAATGCTACCCGTTCTGCGGTTGTGGCATATGCAAAGCAGTTCCTTGGAAATCCGTATGTATACGGCGGAACCAGTCTGACAAACGGCGCGGACTGTTCCGGATTTACAATGAGTGTATTTGCACATTTCGGTATTTCAACCGGACGAAGCTCGAGAGATCAGGCGGCAAAGGGCAAGGAGGTTGCGGTCAGCGCAGTACAGCCGGGCGATCTGCTTTTTTATGCGAGCGGCAATTATATCAATCACGTAGCACTTTACATAGGCAATGGACAGGTTATCCACGCAAGTACGGCAAAGAGCGGCATCAAGATTTCGCCGTCCAACTACCGAACACCGTGTAAGGCAGTTTCATTCTTAAATTAGTAAACGCAGATAAAGGAGTATATCGGTTCTTACGGAACGATTTCATATCCGTAGGGCTCGGTGGGAATACCGCAAAATTACGTTGCCAGCGGGGCAGAAGATTTCTGATCGGTGAGACAAGTAATTTTGCGGTATTTTTTCATTTTCATAGGAAAATGTATGCACTCGCGCGAAGCAGAAACATGTCGCAAGCGACCGCGCTCGGCGCGAGAATGTGCCAAGGCACATTCTTTTTATAAAAAAGGAGAAAAATCATGGCAGAATTAAGAGAACTTTCCGTAAACCAGTTTGTAGAAGAAACTGCTTCGAAGGCGTCTGTACCGGGCGGCGGAAGCGTGTCGGCGATGGTGGGGGCGCTGGGCGCGGCATTGATGGAAATGGTGGCAAATCTGACGATCGGAAAGGAAAAATATGCCGGGGTGCAGGAGGAAATGCAGGCGCTGGCAGCTGAGGGCGCTGCGCTGCATGAGGAGTTGCTGGCGGGGATCAAAAAGGACAGCGAATCGTTCAATGGATATATGAGAGCGCTGAAGCTTCCGAAGGAGACGGAGGAGGAGAAAAAAATCCGCACTGCCGCCCTGCAGCAGGGGTTAAAAGAGGCGACCGAAGCGCCGCTTGCGATTGCGGAGTCAGCGGCAAAGATTTTTCCGATGGCGGAAGCGGTCGTAAAGAGGGGCAATAAAGGTGCCGTTTCCGACGGTCTGATTGCGGCGATGTTAGCCCGGACAGCGGTTGTGGGTGCCCTCTTTAATGTGAAGATCAATCTGGCATCGATCAAGGACGAAAGTTATGTATCAGAACTTGAGAAAAGAGTAGAAAAACTGGAATCGGATGCAATTTTTTGTGAAAAATCAATTTTGTGTCTTTCCAAATTGTCAGACACAGTATATAATAGATAACATTCACAGCCTTTCCGGGAAATTCACAGGGGGGATCTTCTTTACAGAAGATAAAGCAGATAACATTCACTGTGTGAAAACTTCCGGAACAGGCAAAACCGCAAAAACAGGGAGGTACAGGAGTAATGATGACAGATATTGAGATTGCACAGGCAGCGAATCCACTGAAAATCGGTGAGATTGCACAGGCAGCAGGCGTAGACGAGAAGTATCTGGAGCAGTATGGAAATTATAAGGCAAAGGTAGACTACAGTCTTCTGAAAGAGACCGAGGGCAAGGATGGAAAACTGATTCTGGTGACCGCGATCAACCCGACTCCAGCCGGAGAAGGAAAGACCACGACCACGGTCGGTCTGGCAGACGGATTGAAACGTCTTGGCAAAAAGGTAACCGTAGCGCTTCGTGAGCCGTCGTTGGGACCGGTCTTCGGTGTCAAAGGTGGTGCAGCTGGCGGCGGATATGCACAGGTCATTCCAATGGAGGATATCAACCTCCATTTTACCGGTGATTTCCACGCGATCGGCGCAGCAAACAACCTGCTGGCAGCGATGCTGGACAATCATATCTATCAGGGCAATGCACTCCGCATCGATCCGAAGCGTATTACCTGGAAGCGTGTTGTCGATATGAATGACCGTCAGCTCCGCAACATCGTAGATGGTCTGGGACGCCGCGTGGATGGCGTGACCCGTGAGGACGGATATGACATCACGGTTGCCAGCGAGATCATGGCAGTTCTGTGTCTGGCACGCAATATTACGGATCTGAAAGAACGCCTTTCCAAGATTATCGTAGGTTATACCTATGACGAGGAACCGGTCACTGCCGGTGATCTGAAAGCAGCGGGCGCGATGACGGCTCTTTTAAAGGATGCCCTGAAACCAAATCTGGTACAGACCTTAGAGCATACACCGGCATTTATCCACGGCGGTCCGTTCGCGAACATCGCGCATGGATGTAACTCCGTCATTGCGACAAAGATGGCATTAAAGCTGGGTGATTACACGATCACAGAGGCTGGCTTCGGCGCTGACCTGGGTGCGGAGAAATTCCTGGATATCAAGTGCCGGATGGCAGAGCTGAAACCGTCGGCGGTCGTTGTAGTAGCGACAGTACGTGCCCTGAAGCATCACGGCGGCGTGGCGAAGGCTGACTTAAACGCAGAGAATCTGGAAGCACTGGAGAAGGGACTTCCGAACCTGATGCAGCATGTAGAAAATATTACCAAGGTATATGGACTTCCATGTGTCGTAGCGATCAACCGCTTCCCAATGGATACCGAGGCAGAATTAAAGCTGATCGAGGACAAGTGCCATGAGGTCGGTGTCAATGTAGCTCTGTCCGAGGTATGGGCGAAAGGCGGAGAAGGCGGCGAGGAGCTGGCAAAAGAAGTCATCCGCCTGTGCGAGACTGAGAGCGATTTCCACTACTGCTACGAGACCGATACAACGATCGAGGAGAAGCTGGATGCGATCGTGAAGAAGATCTACCACGGCGACGGCGTTGTACTCACGGATGCAGCAAAGAAGCAGGCAAAACGCCTGACTGAGCTTGGATTTGGTAACTATCCGATCTGTATGGCGAAGACGCAGTACAGCTTTTCGGACAATGCGAAGCTGCTCGGCGCACCGAAGAACTTTACAGTAACTGTCCGCAACCTGAAAGTATCCGCGGGCGCAGGATTCATCGTAGCGCTGACCGGCGACATCATGACGATGCCAGGACTTCCGAAGATGCCAGCGGCAGAGAAGATCGATGTCGATGAGAATGGACGGATCACGGGTCTGTTCTAAGAAAAGAAATAGGATATGAATGGAACTTAACACAACGCAAAAAGGGGAACTGCCACATGGCAGCTCCCCTTTTTGCTAGGAAACTTGTCTACTTATAGTACGAAGCGATGAATTAAAATTCTGGTTCGATCAATCCGTAGGTGTTGCCCTTACGTTTGTAAACAACATTGACCTGCTCGGTCTCGGAATTCAGGAATACATAGAAGCTATGTCCTAAGAGTTCCATCTGTACACAAGCCTCTTCCGGATCCATCGGCTTCATAGCGAATTTCTTTACTTTGACGATATCTACTTCGTCGTTGGAATCATATTCTTCGTTTATGAAGAGGTCAGAGAATGCAACGGCTGCCTGTTTCTTGTCTACGATTTTATTCTTATATTTTTTGAGCTGACGCTCGATGATTTCTTCTACCAAATCAATCGATACATACATATCGTTGCTTTCCTGCTCTGCACGGATGATGGTGCCTTTGACAGGGATGGTAACCTCGATCTTCTGACGATCTTTCTCAACCGTAAGTGTGATATTCACTTCAGTGTCCTGATTGAAGTATCGCTCTAACTTTCCGATCTTCTCCTCTACAGCTGCTTTTAACCCCGGGGTAACATTGATATTTCTTCCAGTAATCTTATAACGCATAATCATCGCTCCTTTTTATTGGGATGGCTATAGTATACCACTTTTGGATGTTAAATTCAACCTTTTTTGCAAAATTGTCAACACAATTAATTGAAAAACAGGTCGAAATACTGTGTCGTTTGATTTTTCACGAATTGCTGTTGTTTTATAAGGGATTTGCGCGCGGTTTGTGCGGCGGACAATGAAATATGAAAAAAGAGTCTTGCAGGATAGGGCAGAATGGGTGTGTTTTTGCAACAGAAAAAGGTCGAAAAAGCTAGAAAAAACGGGGGTTTGGAGGCAATGCAAGGGTTCTTCATTTGTCAATAGATCTGCTTGTATTTTTGGAAGAAATATGCAAGTTTATGAGATCTGAACAAAAAAGAAATCAAAATGCGCCGGGGACAATGGGGGCTTCGTGAACAGACGGAAATTGTGGATAATGTGGATAAGTCGGTGCAAAACTCCATTTTCCCTAAAAAAGGGAAAAAACGGGTGTGCAAAACTTATCCACAAAACTGGGGACAAAATGTGGATAATGTGGACAACAAGAAAGTCGAACATATATTTTGTGCAACTTGTCTGGTTTACCATAAAGTTGGCGGGATGGCAGAAGAAAAAACGTTTTACCTGGATAGGCAGGGAGGCGGCGTTTTACAGCAGGCACCCTGAACGGGAGCGAAGCAGGGTGGCATTTAGAGAAGTTCCAGAAACTTCTTGACCTGCGGAAGCCGATCACTGGTGGGCTGGCAGAGCAGATACGTATTGCGGACGAAGGGCGTGCCATCCTGCCAGAAAAGTGCCTCGGTGTAGCCGTCAAAATTATTCAGGCAGATGGACGGCAGGATACTCCAGCCAAGCCCATACCGCACCATTTCCTTGCAGGTATCGATGCTGTCGATCTGGAAATTCCGTCGGATGCCGGTCAGTCCACGCGCTTCGAACCAGGAGAAGAGCTGGGAATTTAAGCCGGAGTCGGTGTTGTGGCTGATGTACGGATAGTCGGTCAGAGGACGCCCGGCGTCCTCGCGGCTGCAGATCAGGCACATGGGTTCGGAGGCGAGAAGAATCTTTTTGCCGTCCCAGTTATATTCGCCGCGCAGGATGGCGAGGGAGATTTCTTCTTTGCAAAGCATCTTGTAGAGCTGGCGGCTCTGCTCGGTCGTGATATGCACCTCTACTTTGGGATAGCGGTCTGTGTAGTCCTTGAGGATTGCCGGGAGGCGGTAGTGGGCGTAGTTCAGAGAACAGCCGAGTCGCAACGTGCCGCAGATGTAGTCCTGGCTGGCGGCAGCGAGTTCTTCCATCTGCTCCATATTTTTTAGGATCGTGCGGGCGCATGGCAGCAGGCTTTCGGCTGCCGGGGTGAGGAGCACGCCGCGCTTGGAACGGATGAGCAGCGGACAGTGCAGTTCTTCTTCCATCTTCTGAATCCGCTTGGTGATGGCAGGCTGTGTCATATAGAGAGACTGCGCCGCCTTTGTTATATTTTTGTGCTGGTCGAGCGCCAGCAGCAGTTCATAATCACGTTTATCCATATCGAACTCCTTATCATTCCAAATTGTTATGAATCTTGATAAGATCATACCATTTTACAGCGGATGGGGCAATGAGTTATAGTATGTATAAGAAAAAATTAATAGTAAGTTGGTTGCTGTTCACAGGTAGGCACTTTTGGAACCGAAAGTGCCGTAAGAAAACATGGTGGCAGCAGGAATTTGTAACTGTTCACAGGTGGGGATTTTCTGAACTGAAAATTTCGTGCGATACAGGGCAGGAGCCAAGGAAAACTCCGTTCAAAACACAGCACAAGGGCAGCTGCAGATGTGAAAGTAAAAACACAACATAGAAGCAGTGAAACAAAAAAGAAGGTTCAATGAAAATAAGCGTTATAGGAGAAGGAGGAGAATTATGTACATGAAAAAATATCCATGTGTCTACATGAGAGGAGGTACCAGCAAAGCGGTATTTTTCCACGAGAAGGATCTGCCGGAGGATAAGAGTCTTTGGGATGATATTTTCCTGAAAGTCATGGGTACCCCGGATGTGAAGCAGATTGACGGCATGGGAGGAACGGTTTCCTCGACCAGCAAGATTGCGATTATTGCACCGTCTGACAAGCCGGGCGTGGATGTGGAATACACATTCCGTCAGGTGGATATCGTGATTCCGAGAGTGGACGGAAGTGCAAACTGCGGAAACATCTCATCGGCGGTTGGTCCGTTTGCGATTGATGAAGGTCTGGTTCCGGCGGTTGAGCCGATCACGGTGGTGCGCGTGTTAAATACGAACACCAATAAGATCATTGAGGAACATGTCCGCGTTGAGGACGGCCATGCGATGGTACACGGCGACGAGGTAATTCAGGGGGTTCCGGGAACAGGTTCCCGCATCGATATGTATTTTGAGGATCCGGCTGGTTCCAAGACCGGAAAGCTGTTCCCGACCGGGCAGAAAAAAGAGGTATTCGATGTACCGGGATATGGTCCGGCGGAAGTGACCGTACTTGATTGTTCGAACCCGATGGTATTTATCAAAGCATCGGATCTGGGAATTAAGGGATCCGAGCTTACGGAACTGAATCAGAATAAAGATGTGATGGAACACATCGAGCGTATCCGCGGCATGGCGGCAGTGAAATGCGGTTTCGTGGAGAACTGGGAGGACGCGCGGACGAAATCGACGTCGGCTCCGAAGGTTTCCATCGTCTCTGCTCCGCAAGACTACATCAATATGGATGGAAATGAAGTAAAAGCGGATACGATGGATCTCTGCTGCCGGGCGATCTCGGTCGGCGCACTTCACAAGGCGTACCCGATGACTGTAGCAGTCGGAACAGGCGCAGCAGCACGGATTTCGGGCACAATCGTCAATGAGATTGTCAAACCGGCGCCGGATCAGGATATTATCCGTCTGGGACATGCGAGCGGCGTGACCGAAGTGGATGTTAAGATGGACGGCGAAAAAGTCATCAAGGGCGGCGTGACACGGACGGCGAGACGTATCATGGACGGCTGGGTGTATGTGAGAGACTAATGCAAGAAATGAAAGTGGAAGATAGCTGGAAAAGTAAAAAAGTAAGCTTTGCCACATTGCAATGGACGTCGTAAAAGAATAAAGGTAACCTGGCAACAAACACAAGATAGAAGAGGGAGAATGATTATGGGACTTCAGGTAATAGCACTTGGATGCCTGATTGGGGCGATTGTACTTGGATTTGTGAAGAAAACAAATGTAGGTCTGGTCTGCTTCGGTCTGGCTTTGATACTGGGAAAAATTGGCGGCATAGGTGCGTCAGATATCTATAAAGGATTTCCATTTAAGCTGTTTGCAACTCTGCTCGGAACGATGCTGTTTTTCAGCCTCTTACAGCAGAATGGAACTCTGGAAAAGATATCGGATCGTCTAATAGGACTTTGCGGGAAACATTTATTTTTAGTACCGATTATCATTTATGTAGTTAGTTTTGGTTTATCTGCAGCCGGACCGGGCGCGATCAGCGTGCAGTCGGTTACCGTCCTTTTTGCAGTCGCATTGGCAGTACAGATGAAGGTAAGTCCGATTCTGATGGGTGTCATGGCGATTCTCGGTGCGGTCGGCGGAACGGCTTCCCCGATTGCCCTGACAGGTATTATCGTAGGTGATATGATGACAGAGATGGGAATTGAAGGTTCCATCAACAATATTTTCATCGGTGTCAGCGTCAGCAACTTTGTCTGTGCAGTTGCGATGTATATCCTTTTAGGCGGCTACAAGCTGCGCGGAAATGCAGAGAGCGGCGAGAAAAAGGTGGAGAAATTTACGCGGAATCAGTGGCTCAGCCTGATTGCTCTGGTAATCATGGTTGTGCTGGTTGTCGGCTTCTCCTATGATGTAGGACTTCTCTGCTTCACACTGGCAATGATTCTGATTTTACTTGGAACAGCAGATGAGAAAAAAGCGATCAAGGCGATTCCGTGGAGTGTTCTGATTCTGATTGCAGGCGTCAATGTCCTGATGAATATTACCCAGACAATGGGCGGCATCGACCTGCTTTCCTCCATTCTGGCATCCTTTATGACGAAGCGGACGGCTGGTTCGATCATGGGCTTTACGGCAGGCTTAATGTCCTGGTTTTCCAGTGCAAACGGCGTTGTATTCCCGACTCTGATTCCGACGGTTCCGGATATCGCATCTCAGGTGGGTGGTGCATCCGTCATGCAGATTATCACTGCAATCGTGTGCAGCGCAACTGTTGCAGGTATCAGCCCGCTTTCAACCGGCGGCAGCCTGATTCTGGCAAGCTATGCACAGGAGACGGACTGCAGCGATAAGGAGCAGCAGAAGATGTTCGGTACTCTGTTCGCACTGTCCGCGACAGTCGTTGTGATTGTGTGTGTACTGACCTTTATCGGAGTGACAAGTTTTGTTGGATAATTGACAGAGCCAAGAGGAGAAAGCGGAAGTTCAGAAACCGGAATGCCATTTTGAATGGATTTGGTTTTGAAAATGGAACAGGCTGGTTTCTGAACAAACGTTAAGTGGAAGTTTAAGGAAAGGATAGGGAGAATCTACCATGAAACAGTTCGCATATGTAGGATGCCGCACCACCAAGGAGCGTAACGCCCGCGGCAAAGGCATCCGTATTTTTGAGATAGAAAATGGAACCTGGAAACCGGTTGGACTTTTAGAAGGTCCGGTTAATCCGTCCTATTTTTGTCTGAATGAAGCACAGGACATGCTGTATACCATTCATGGTGATTACAGCGAAGTCAGCGCTTATCGAATCCAGCCGGATGGAAATCTTGTCTACTGCAATACAGTGGGCACACACGGAACGAATCCGGTGCATCTGGTGCTTGACAGAAGCGGAAAATGGCTGTATGTGGCAAATTTACAGACCGGTGCAGTTTCATTGATTCCGGTGTTGAAGGATGGAAGTCTTGGAAAAATCAAGGAATTGTATTTCATTTCCGGTAACGGCGGTCCGGGTTATATTTCCCATCCGCATCAGACGATGCTTGATCGGAGCGGACGCTGGCTGGCAGTTCCATCCCAGGGACGTCTTCAGGGTGTCGGAAAAATTACATTATTTGAAACAAACGGAACAGAAGGAACACTGAGAGAGCATTTTGCCATCAAGGGACGCACAGGGGCAGAGCCGAGACACTGCGTATTTGCACCGAGCAACCGTTTCTGCTATTGCGTGAATGAGAAAGACAGCACGGTAGCGGCGTACCGGTTTGATGAGAACGAGGGAACGCTGGAGCCGATGCAGATTTTGACGAGTCTGCCGGAGGACTATGCCGGAGACGGCTGGGCGAGCGCTATCGATATGGATGCAGAGGGAACGACCCTGTACGTATCGAACCGCAAGCATGACAGCGTGAGCGTGTACCATCTGGACGCTGAGACAGGCCGGATGAGCTGGATGCAGAACATTAAGACCGGCGGTGAACAGCCAAGATTTTTGACCGTCAGTCCGGATGGAGAGTGGGTTGCTGCAGCCAATGAGGTAACAGACACCATTGTATGCTTCATGAGAAATGAGAATGGAAGTTTACAGGAAAATCCGGTGGTAGTAGAAACGGAGAGCCCAGTCTGCATAGTATTTAAGACCCGGTAGAGAAAAAATGCCGAGATATTTTTGAATTGAAAAGCTGATTTCTGGCAGAAAAATGAGAATGATTCGATTGGCACGAATCGTAACGAAAGGAGTACATATATGGTAACCTTACATGAGGGAAAACAATTCATTATAAATAACGATCACATTGCAAGTGCAGAGGAAGCTGCAAAGCTTTCTGAAGAAGCAGCAAAGAAAGAAACACTGACCTGGCAGGTGCTTTCTAAACACAATCACTCAGATAATATGGAACATCTGGAGATTCAGTTTGATTCCATGGGAGTTTATGATAATACCTATGTCGGAATTCTCCAGACTGCTTACGCAAGCGGTCTTAAGGAGTTCCCGATGCCGTGTGTATTTACCAACTGCCATAACTGCCTGTGTGCAGTCGGCGGCACTATTAACACCGATGTCCACAAATATGCAGAATCTGCCTGCCGTAAATCCGGTGGTATCTTCGTTCCGCCTCATGAGGCAGTCATCCATCAGTATATGCGTGAGATGATCGTTAACTCCGGCGATATGTCGATTGTATCCGATTCCCACACCCGTTATGGTACACAGGGTTCTGTCTCCATCGGCGAAGGCGGTCCGGAGCTTGCAAAGGCAATGCTGGGAAAATACTATGAGATCGACTATCCGGGTGTGATTGCCGTTCTTTTAACCGGTACCCCGAAGCCGTGGGTTGGTCCGATGGATGTGGCTTTGAGCATCATCGGCAAGGTATTTAAGAATAATTTTGTGAAGAATAAAGTCCTTGAGTTCATTGGACCGGGCGTACACAGCCTGTCGATGGATTTCAGAAACGGTATCGATACGATGACAACCGAGTCTGCCTGTCTGTCTTCTGTGTGGGCGACGGATGATAAGGTAAAAGAGTATTTTGAGATCCACAAACGTCCGCAGGGCTTCAAGGAGATGGTTCCGGGCAATGCAGCACTCTATGACGGCGTAGTAGAGGTAAATCTGGATACGATCGTTCCGATGATTGCGCTTCCGTTCCATCCAAGCAATGCATATCCGTTAGCGGATGTCATCGCTGAACCGGAGAAATATTTAAAGATGGTAGAAAAAGAGGCAGAGCGTGTTTTCGAGAATAACAAGGATATTCATCTGGATCTCTGCTCCAAGATTCATGACGGCAAGATCAAGGTTGATCAGGCGGCGATCGCAGGCTGTGCAGCTGGTTCCTTCGAAAATATCTATGCGGTTGACCAGATCGCGAAGAAGATGGACAAAGGACTGGGAACCTTCCCATTCAATATTTATCCGGCATCTCAGCCGATTATGTATGAGTTAAACAAAATCGGTGTCTTAAATGACCTGATGGGATATGGTGTGCGCGTGAAGACTGCATTCTGCGGACCGTGCTTCGGCGCATCGGATGCACCTGGAAACAATGATTTCTGTATCCGTCATAGCACTCGTAACTTCCCGAACCGTGAGGGAAGCAACCCGGCAACCGGTCAGATCGCATCGGTTGCACTGATGGATTCCAAGTCAATCGCGGCAACTGCATTTAATGGCGGCTATTTAACCTCTGCAGAGAACTGCCCGGTTGTATTTGAAACACCATCCTATGAATTCAATGAGCACATTTACGAGAACATTGTATACAATGGATTTGGAAAAGCAAAACCGGAGACAGAGATCGTTTATGGACCGTCCATCAAGGACTGGCCGGAGATGGAGCCGTTAAAAGAAAATCTGTTATTACAGGTAGCCAGCGTAATCCGTGACGAAGTGACCACCACAGACGAACTGATCCCGTCCGGTGAGACAGCCTCCTATCGTTCTAATCCGTACAAGATTTCAGAATTTACCCTGATTCGTAAGGATCCGAAGTATGTTGGTCGTGCGAAAGCGGCACAGGAGTATGAGAAGGCTCGTCTGGCTGGTGACAGCGCTAAGGCTGGTGAATTTTATCAGGTACTGCAGGCAGCTGGCGTTACAACATCGCTTGAGGAGCTGATGCAGACAACCGGTATTGGTTCCGTACTGTATGCAAAACGTCCGGGTGATGGTTCTGCCCGCGAGTATGCAGCAAGCTGTCAGAAGGTGCTTGGCGGTCTGGCTGACATCTGTATCGAGTACGCAACCAAGCGTTACCGCAGCAACTGCGTCAACTGGGGTATCCTTCCATTTACCTGTGATGAGGCGGAAATTAATCTGGAAGCTGGCGAGTATGTATATCTGCCGGGTATCCGTGAAGCAGTTGAAAAGGGTGCAAAGGAATTTGAAGCAACCGTTATCGGAACAGACGGCAGCAGCCGGAAGCTTATGCTGGCTCTCAAGGATGTGACCGAGGCGGAGAAGGAAGTTCTGCTGGCGGGAAGCTTGATTAACTTTTACAAAAACACAAAATAAAAATGGGAATCGGGCGGTTGCTTGTGAGTATTGTGAGTAGACGCTGAATCCTGTCTGTACGCCCGGAATCCCGGATGCCCGATGGGGCGGGGACTGCGGGCGTATAATCAGTCGTGAAAGATTGAAACAGCCAAAACGTGAGAAATAGTTTAAAAGAAAGGGAAAGAGAGTCTATGAATATAGAAGAAATGCAGGCGCAGAGAGACGCTGATTATGAAAAATATAAGGCAGAAGGGCGCATCTGGGGCACAGTTCCGCGCGAAAAGATTGTGCAGATTCAGATTCCACGTACCAGCAAAGAGGTGATTGACCGCTACTATGCGCTGGAAGATATGAGTACGGCTGTATCGGACATTCTGGATACTTACGGCATTCACGGTGCTGTTCCAAACACCTGCTTAAAGCCAGTCAAGGCAGGCTCACGCCTGGTGGGAACAGCTGTCACGGTCCGCAGCATCCCGTCCCGCAAGACGGCGACGCAGGGACAGCGAGACAAAGATAAGATTTTGATGTCCACGAAGGATATTTTCTACCTGGGCGAGGCGGGCGATGTGCTGGTGTCCGATTTCGGAGGCAATCTGGAGTATTCCAATATCGGTGGCCAGAGCTGCCATCTGGCGAAAGTGCGGGGATTTGCAGGCTGCATCGCTTATGGAAGCTGCCGCGATACGGAGGAGATCAGCCGGATGGATTTCCCGGTCTTTTCCTGCGGCGTGACGCCGATGACCGGAAAATACCGCATGGAGTGTGCAGAAGTGAACGGACCGGTCAGCCTCTGCGGCTGCCTTGTCATGCCGGGCGACCTGATCGTGGCAGACGGTTCGGGTGTCTGCATCGTTCCGAATGAGCTTGTCGAGGAAGTGCTTGAAAAAGCGGAGAAGTCCGCGGCAAAAGAAGAAGAATTTTCCCGGATTCTGGAAGCCGGCGGCGGGATTGAGGAGCTGAAAAAAGCAAAATAATAAATAGGTATTTTCGGGAATATATTTCATAAAAACAGGGATTTGTTTACCATGCTGGAAGCGAGGTAAGCAGGTCCCTTTGTTCGTGTATGGAGGGGCTTGTTTTATGGCTGGGATTTTCCGGGTACGGCAGGTTCGGGTTATCTCAGCCGGGCGCGTGCGCAGCATAAATGTAAAAAAATAATGAAATCATTGAATAAAATCCCCGTTAGTGTTAGAATAAATAAGATTGTATAACTATGCCTATACGATCTTTAAGTATTAAAACATATCATTTATGATGGAATGAAATAAAATAACTAGATTTAGAATGTAAGAAATAGGAGAGAAAAGCATGAATCTGATAGAGAAAGTGTTTGGTACCCACAGCGAACGCGAGCTGAAGCTGATCCGCCCGATCGTGGATAAGATTCTAGGTATGCGCGAGCAGATGACTGCCTTATCGGATGATGAACTGCGCGACAATACGCGCAAGTTCAAAGAGCGCCTTGCGAACGGCGAGACGCTGGACGACCTTCTGCCGGAGGCATTTGCAACCGTGCGTGAGGCGGCGAGACGAGTATTAAATATGGAGCATTACCCGGTTCAGCTGATCGGTGGTATCGTCCTGCATCAGGGACGTATCGCAGAGATGCGTACTGGTGAGGGTAAAACCCTGGTTTCCACCGCACCGGCGTACTTAAATGCGCTGGCTGGAAAGGGTGTATTCATCGTTACCGTCAACGACTATCTGGCAAAACGAGATGCAGAGTGGATGGGCGAGGTTCACAGATTCCTCGGTCTGACGGTCGGCGTGGTTTTAAACTCGATGAATTCCGACGAGCGCCGGGAAGCTTACAATTGTGATATTACCTACGTTACCAACAATGAGCTTGGTTTCGATTATCTGCGTGACAACATGGCGATCTACAAAGAGCAGATGGTTATGCGGAATCTGGACTATGCGATCATCGATGAGGTCGATTCCGTCCTGATCGATGAGGCGAGAACCCCGCTTATCATTTCCGGACAGAGCGGCAAGTCCACGAAGCTCTATGAGGTCTGCGATATTCTGGCACGTCAGTTGGAAAAGGGCGAGGAATCAGCAGAATTTTCCAAGATGGCAGCCATTATGGGCGAGGAGATCGAGGAGACAGGCGATTTCGTAGTCAATGAGAAAGATAAAGTAGTCAACCTGACCGAGGCTGGTGTGAAGAAGGTCGAAGATTTCTTCCACATCGAAAACCTGGCGGATCCGGAGAACCTGGAGATCCAGCACAACATCATCCTGGCACTGCGTGCCAACTACCTGATGTTCCGCGATAAGGACTACGTGGTAAAAGATGACGAGGTTCTGATCGTCGATGAGTTTACCGGACGTATCATGCCGGGACGCCGTTATTCCGATGGTCTCCATCAGGCGATTGAGGCGAAGGAGCACGTACATGTGCGCCGTGAGAGCCGCACGCTGGCAACCATTACCTTCCAGAACTTCTTCAACAAGTTCAACAAGAAGGCTGGTATGACCGGTACGGCACAGACCGAGGAGAAGGAGTTCCGTAACATTTACCAGATGGACGTTATCTCCATCCCGACGAACCGCCCGGTACAGCGTATTGATTACGAGGATGCGGTTTATAAGACGAAAAAAGAGAAATTCCATGCGGTTGTCGAGGAAGTGGCAGCAGCCCATGAAAAGGGACAGCCGGTTCTGGTTGGTACCATTACGATCGAGACTTCCGAGCTCCTGAGCAAGATGCTGACAAGACGCGGCATTCCGCATAAGGTATTAAATGCGAAGTTCCATGAGCTGGAGGCTGAGATCGTAGCAGATGCAGGTATCCACGGTGCCGTTACGATCGCGACTAATATGGCAGGTCGTGGTACGGATATTAAGCTGGATGAGATTTCCAGAGAACTGGGCGGCTTAAAGATTATCGGTACAGAGCGTCATGAGTCCAGACGTATTGATAACCAGCTGCGCGGTCGTGCCGGACGTCAGGGCGATCCGGGTGAATCACGTTTCTACCTGTCCCTGGAGGATGACCTGATGCGTCTCTTCGGTTCAGAGCGTCTGATGAATATGTTCAACGCCATGGGCGTACCGGAGAATGAGCAGATCGAGCACAAGATGCTTTCCAAGGCGATTGAGAAAGCACAGATGAAGATCGAGACCAACAACTACGGTATCCGCGAGAACCTGTTAAAATACGACGAGGTTATGAACGAGCAGCGTGAGGCAATCTACGCAGAGCGCCGCCGTGTACTGGATGGCGAGAATATGCGTTCCGTTATCATGAAGATGATCACGGATATCGTAGAAAATGCCGTAGATATGTCCATCTCTGATGAGCAGGAACCGGCTGAGTGGGATCTGTCTGAGTTAAATTCCCTGCTGCTTCCGGTTATCCCGTTAGAGCCGATTCAGCTGACGGAAGACCAGCAGCATATGAAGAAAAACGAGCTGAAACATATGCTCAAAGAGGCGGCAACGAAGCTTTATGAGACACGCGAGGCAGAGTTTACAAGCGCGGAACAGGTACGCGAGATGGAGCGCGTGATCCTTCTGAAAGTGGTTGATGCAAAGTGGATGGCTCATATCGACGATATGGATCAGCTGCGCGAAGGCATCGGTCTGCAGGCGTATGGTCAGAGAGACCCGCTGGTTGAGTATAAGATGAGCGGCTATGAGATGTTCGACAGCATGACGGCAGCGATCCGTGAGGATACCGTCCGTATTCTGTTCCACATCCGTGCAGAGCAGAAGGTCGAGCGTGAACCGGCTGCCAAGGTAACGGGAACCAACCGTGACGACAGCACCGTGCAGGCACCGAAGAAGCGTGAGGAGAAGAAGATTTACCCGAACGATCCGTGCCCATGCGGTTCCGGCAAGAAGTACAAACAGTGCTGTGGACGGAAGCTGTACGCGAAGAATTAATAGATGAAAGAAGGCAGGCTGCTGTGATTTTGCAGCAGTCTGTGCAGAAAATTCCCGAAACTATGGCGAAATACCTGGTTCCGGGAATTTTTCCAAATATAAAAAAGAGTTACGGTCTATATGTGTGTGATCCGTAACAAAATATAACTGAAAGAATGCTGAACCGTTGAGAAAAATGGCAGCAGATAGATGAGAATGGAGAAGGTGAGAGCATGGTTGAATTAGATCAGTTTAAGTATACGTTATCAACCTACGATGAGACGCTGAAAGAGGTCAAGGATTCCCTGGATCTGGAAAATAAGGAGCGCCGCATCACGGAGCTTGACAAATCAATGGAAGAACCGGGCTTCTGGGATGATCCGGAGCGCTCGACCAAGACGGTCCGTGAGGCGAAAAATCTCAAAGATACAGTGGATGGCTACAAGCACCTTGAACAGCAGTATGAGGATATCCAGGTCATGATCGAGATGGGCTATGAGGAAAATGACCCGGCGATGATTCCGGAGATTCAGGAGATGTTAGATGAGTTCGTCAAAGAGCTGGAAGAACTCCGCACAAAGACACTCCTGTCCGGCGAGTACGACGGCTGCAACGCGATCCTCAAGCTGAACGCGGGCGCGGGTGGTACCGAGGCGATGGACTGGTGCAGTATGCTGTATCGTATGTACCAGCGCTGGGCGGACAAAAAGGGCTTTACGACCGAGGTGCTTGATTTCCTGGATGGCGACGAGGCGGGACTTAAGTCCATCACACTGCAGGTCAACGGCGAAAATGCCTACGGCTACCTGAAATCGGAGAAAGGCGTCCATCGTCTGGTCCGTATTTCCCCGTTCAACGCGGCTGGCAAGCGTCAGACCTCGTTCGTTTCCTGTGATGTCATGCCGGATATTGAAGAAGATCTGGATGTGGAGATTAATCCGGACGATCTGCGGATCGATACCTATCGCTCGAGTGGTGCCGGTGGACAGCATATCAACAAGACGTCCTCCGCGATCCGTATCACGCATCTGCCGACCGGTATCGTCGTACAGTGCCAGAATGAGCGTTCCCAGTTCCAGAACAAGGACAAGGCGATGCAGATGTTAAAGGCAAAGCTGTACCTGCTCAAACAACAGGAGAATGCCGAGAAGTTGTCCGACATCCGCGGCGATGTCAAGGACATTAACTTCGGAAACCAGATCCGTTCCTACGTTATGCAGCCGTACACGCTCGTCAAGGATCACCGGACGAACGCTGAAAATGGCAATGTGAACGCGGTGATGGATGGAGATATTGATCTGTTTATCAGTGCGTATTTAAAGTGGATCAGCCTGAAAAACCAGAAGACAGAAGAGGCGTAAAAGAAGATAAATCAGCCTGGATTGGCGGCACAAAAGTTTGACAGAGAAGAAAATACTCTGTCGAGTGCCGTCAGTTCAGGCTGTTTTTTTACAGATACAATTCGATTATTATGAAAAAAATAGATTGCAGAGCGTCAATAAATGTGATAATATCTTCCTGGTAAACACAAATGTATTTCTGGTGCGTACATAAGCGGAGATGGAATGGAAGAAAAGACAAAGTATTATCTGTTAAAGCAGAAAGCAGTGCCGGAAGTCCTTTTGAAGGTGGCGGAAGCGAAGAAGCTCATTGCGTCGGAAAAGGCGATGACGATTCAGGAGGCGACCGACCAGCTTGGGATCAGCCGGAGTTCCTTTTACAAGTATAAGGACGATATTTTTCCATTTTACGACAACGCCAAGGGCAAAACGATTACCATGGTGCTGCAGATGGATGATGAACAGGGACTTTTATCGGATCTTCTTCATATCGTAGCGATTTACAAGGCGAATATTCTGACGATTCATCAGAGTATTCCGGTCAACAATGTGGCGACGCTGACACTCAGCGTGGAAGTCCGCTCGGATACCGGAAATATATCGCATATGGTCGAAGAGATGGAAGAAAATTCGGGAGTACACAACGTAAAAATTATAGCCAGGGAGTAAAGATTATGATTCAGGTAGCAGTGATGGGCTATGGAACAATTGGTTCCGGAGTCGTAGAAGTATTAGAAACCAACAAAGACAAAATCACAGAAAAAACCGGCAAAGAGATTGCAGTAAAATATATTCTGGATCTGCGTGAATTTCCGGGTGATCCGCACGAAGCGCAGATTGTTCATGATTTTGAGATCATTGAAAAAGACGAAGAAGTAGAGATCGTTGTAGAGGCGATGGGCGGCGTCAATCCGGCATACAAGTTTGCAAAAGCGTGCCTGTTAGCCGGTAAGCACGTTGTGACCTCCAACAAGGCACTTGTAGCGGCACACGGCACCGAGCTTCTGGCGATTGCACGCGAGAAGAACTTAAATTTCCTCTTCGAAGCCAGCGTAGGCGGCGGCATTCCGCTTCTGCGTCCGCTGACCCAGTCTCTTGCAGGCGAGAAGATCGAGGAAATCAGCGGTATCTTAAACGGTACAACCAACTACATCCTTACCAAGATGGCAAGAGAAGGTCAGACCTTTGAGGAAGCCTTAAAGAAAGCGCAGGAACTCGGATATGCAGAGCGCAACCCGGAGGCAGACGTAGAAGGCTACGATACCTGCCGCAAGATCACGATTCTTACCTCACTGGCAACTGGAAAAGAAGTAAATTACGAAGATGTGCCGACCGAGGGCATCACAAAGATTACCGATACTGATTTCAAATATGCGGCAAAGCTGGGAACTTCGATTAAACTGTTTGGAACCAGCCGCATGGAAGGCAATAAAGCCAGCGTCTATGTATGCCCGATGATGATCGGACCGGATCATCCGCTCTTTGCAGTCAATGACGTATACAATGCAGTCATGGTTCGCGGCAATACACTTGGAACCGTCATGTTCTACGGCAGCGGCGCCGGAAAACTCCCGACCGCCAGCGCAGTCGTCAGCGACATCGTAGAGATCGCCGGACACATGGAAGACAACATCCCGACCGGCTGGACCGACGAAAAACAGCCAGTTGCACCGATGGGCGAAGTAACCTTCAGCTACTTCCTCCGACTGGCAGGCAAATCAGCCGACAAACTTGCCGATGTGCGTGCAGCCTTCGGTGAGGCAGAAACCATCGAACTCCCGGAGATGGACGAATTTGCGGTCGTAACCGGAGAAATGACCGAAGCACGCTTCCGGAAACTGGCAGCGGCGTTCGAGGAAGATATCCGCCAGACGATTCGCTATACAAAATAGGATATAAAGTAAAAAGCACGCCAAAGTCATTCATGACGCGGTGTGCTTTTTAACGCAAGAAATACACAGAAAAAGGTCCCCTTGCCAATCATTTTATTGTAACGGACCAATCAAACTCTCATACAACTCCATCGCCTGATCAAAAAACGGTGCATATTGCGGATCCGTAATCATATGGTACACCTGGATCAGGCAGAAAAACTCAACTACTCCAAAGATGGTAGACATAACTCCCAGTATCAGCCCGACCACTGCGCTGCCGCGCCGCGGCTGTCCTTCCTCCTTGGAGAGGACAAACAGTACATTCGCCGACATTCCGAGCAGAATCGCGGCGGAAAAACTCAAAAACAGGGAGAAAAATGCGAAGATGCCGCACATCATTGACATCGTGGCATAGCGGCGCGAACGATTGCGCCGGGTTTCATTTGTATCTGAATGTTCCTTCGGAGAAGGTGTTTCATCGTAATAACTCATCGTATATCTAATCCTTTCATAACTGTGAAAAAAGAAAACAGCTACATCCTTTTCTGAAAATTAGAGACAGCCGCTGAATAGGGCAAAACAAAATCTATGCCCATCTGGCGGATTGAATCCGATAAAAGTGTATCATGAATAAAGCCGCTTGTCCAGTTAGGCATTGACTTGCGAAATATGCGCTGGAATGGTATGATTAAACAGCGTATTGATATTGAAGGAGAGTTTTTGCATGGATATTATACAGGCATTGAAAGAAGAGCTTCAGATAGGGAGAAATCAGGTCGAAGCGGCGGTAAAGCTGATCGATGAGGGAAACACGATTCCGTTCATCGCGCGCTACCGCAAGGAGGCGACCGGTTCCCTGAATGATGAGGTGCTGCGCCAGCTAGATGAGCGACTGCGCTATCTTCGGAATCTGGAGGATAAAAAGGAGCAGGTGATCGGTGCGATCCGCGCCCAGGAGAAGCTGACTCCGGCGCTGGAGAAACAGATCCGCGATGCGGCGACGCTGGTTGCGGTGGAAGATCTTTATCTTCCGTACCGCCCGAAACGGCGCACCCGTGCCGGAATTGCCCGTGAGAAAGGGCTGGAACCGTTAGCAGTCTGGATTTACAAGCAGGAAGCGGGCGGCAGCCTGGAGGCGGAGGCGGCGAAGTATGTGTCGGAAGAAAAGGGTGTTGCAGATGTTTCAGAGGCAATAGACGGCGCGCGTGATATTCTGGCTGAGCAGATCAGCGAGATGGCAAAATACCGCAACTACGCACGTAAAAAGACGATGCAGGACGGTCTTTTGGAGGCATCCGCAAAGGATGAGAAGATACAGTCGGTGTACGAGATGTACTATCATTTCTCCGAACCAGTCAAAAAGCTGGCGGGACACCGTGTGCTGGCGATCAACCGCGGTGAGAAAGAGAAGATTCTGAGCGTGAAGCTTATAGCGCCGGAGGAGCAGATTGTCCGGTATATGGAGAAACAGCTGATTATCCGCCCGGATGGGGATGCGGCGCGCGTGATGGAAGAAGTGATTCTGGACAGCTACCGCCGCCTGATCGGACCGGCCATCGAGCGCGAGATCCGCGCGGGGCTGACAGAAACGGCAGAGAACGGCGCGATTCAGGTATTTGGCAAGAACCTGGAACAGCTCCTGATGCAGCCGCCGATCGCAGGATGCGTGGTGCTCGGCTGGGATCCGGCATTCCGGACGGGCTGCAAGCTGGCAGTTGTGGATGAGACGGGAAAAGTGCTCGATACGACGGTCATTTACCCGACTGCGCCGCAGAACCGCGTGGAAGAGTCGAAGGAGATCGTGAAAAAGCTGATCCGCAAGTACGGCATTTCCCTGATCTCAGTGGGGAATGGTACGGCAAGCCGAGAATCTGAGCAGATCATCGTGGAACTCTTAAAAGAAATTCCGGAGAAGGTTCAGTATGTCATCGTCAATGAGGCGGGCGCGTCGGTTTATTCGGCGAGCAAGCTGGCGACGGAGGAATTTCCGCAGTTTGACGTCGGACAGAGAAGTGCGGCATCGATCGCGAGACGCCTGCAGGATCCGCTGGCGGAGCTGGTAAAAATTGATCCGAAATCCATTGGAGTCGGTCAGTACCAGCATGATATGAACCAGAAAAATTTAAGCGAGGCGCTGCAGGGCGTGGTGGAAACGTGCGTAAATAAGGTCGGCGTGGATCTGAATACGGCATCGGCGCCGCTGCTCGCCTATATTTCCGGCATTAACAAGACGATTGCGAAAAATATCGTGGCATATCGGGAGGAGAATGGCGCATTTTCAACGCGCCGTGAGCTTTTGAAGGTGGCGAAGCTGGGACCGAAGGCGTATGAACAGTGCGCCGGATTTATGCGGATCCAGGGCGGCAGGAATCCGCTCGATGCGACGAGTGTGCACCCGGAGAGCTATAAAGCAGCGGAGGCACTTTTAAAGCAGCTTGGACATGATCCGAAGGAGATCGCGGCGGGCGGCATCCGCAATATCCGCAAGGAGATCGCGGATACGGCAAAGCTGGCAAAAGAGCTTTCGATCGGCGAGCCGACCTTACTCGATATCGTGAGCGAGTTGGAAAAACCGGCGCGCGACCCGCGTGAGGAGATGCCGAAGCCGATTCTCCGCACGGATGTGCTGGAAATGAAGGATTTGAAGCCGGGCATGATTTTAAAAGGAACCGTGCGGAATGTCATTGATTTCGGTGCGTTTGTGGATATCGGCGTGCATCAGGATGGTCTGGTTCACGTGTCCCAGATGACAGACCGCTATATCAAGCATCCGCTGGAGGCGGTCAGCGTCGGGGATATCGTGGAGGTCAAGGTGCTGGCGGTTGATGTGGCGAAGAAGCGCATTTCGCTGACGATGAAAATCCGGGAGACGAAGTAAACCACGGCAGATTCAGCCGTTGGTTATAGGATGCAGGAGCGCTGACTGGAATGGGGCGGCGGATAAGGCATAGAAAATTAGGGAGAAGATAAAATGGACTTACGTGTAAAAATACAGCCAAAAGAGATTTTTATTTATTCGATGTACAATTTTTGGGCGGGACTGCGTGGAATCGGATGCATCATACTGACGGTGCTCGTTATTATTGCAGCGGCAGCCAGCGAGGAACGTCTGGGAACGCAGGTGACGAATCTGGTGATTCTGGGAGTGATTGCCTTGACAGGATTTCAGATTTTTGCAATCTGGAAACAGGCAGAGCGCACCGCCGGGGATGCGAAAACGGGAGCTGAGATTGTATTTCACATTGGAGACGAGGGCATCCGTGCCCGCCAGGCGAACAGCAAGGGCGAGATCAGCTGGGATAAGCTGGTAAAAGTGAAAAAGATCGCGGGAATATATGTGCTTTACCTGGGTCGGGACAAGGCGTACCTGATGCCGAAGCGCGTGTTCAGAGGTTCGGAGGAGCAGATTTTTCTCAGTATGCTTACAAGAAATCTGCCGCAGGAAAAGAGAAGAGGAATTCGAGCATGATGATAGAAACAAACAGCCCGGAAGAGACGTATGCGTTTGGAAAAAAGCTTGGAATGGAAGCGCAGGCAGGGCAGGTGTATTGTTTGAATGGTGATCTGGGCGTAGGAAAGACGGTCTTTACCCAGGGGTTTGCCGCGGGACTTGGAATTCAGGAACCGGTCAACAGCCCGACTTTCACGATCGTGCAGGAGTACGACGATGGGCGCCTGCCGCTCTACCATTTTGATGTATATCGTCTCGGCGATGTGGACGAGATGGATGAGATTGGCTATGAGGACTATTTCTACGGCGAGGGCATCTGCCTGATCGAATGGTCGGAGCGCATCCGCGAGATCCTGCCGGAACATCCGATCCAGATCACGATTGAAAAGGATCTGGAAAAGGGCTTTGATTACCGGAAAATTTCAGTAAACGAGCAGTAGCCGGCGACAGGAGGAAAGAGAAAATGAGAATTTTGGGAATCGAAAGCGCATCCCTGGTGGCATCGGTTGCTATTGTTACGGATGATGTGATCACGGCGGAATATACGGTGAATCTGAAAAAAACGCATTCGCAGACACTTCTTCCGATGATTGATGAGATTGTGAAAATGCTGGAGGTGCCGTTGGAAAGCATCGATGCAATCGCAGTATCCGGCGGTCCGGGCTCTTTTACGGGGCTTCGGATTGGCTCTGCGACAGCGAAAGGACTGGGACTGGCGCTTGGGAAGCCGCTGATCCATGTGCCGACGATGGATGCGATGGGATATTGTCTGTACGGGGCTTCGGCGCTCATCTGCCCGATGCTGGATGCGAGACGGCAGCAGGTGTACACGGGACTCTATCGCTATGAAGAGAAGTTCGAGATTGTGAAAGAACAGTGCATTACGGATATCCATGCGTTGATTGCCGAGTTAAATGAGCGCGGCGAGCGCGTGATTTTCCTGGGGGACGGTGTGCCGGTCAACCGGGCGGTGATCGAGGAAGAGATGAAGGTGCCGTATTCGTTTGCACCGGCACAGGCGAGCCGTCAGCGGGCTTCGGCGGTGGCAGCGCTTGGTGCAGTGTATCTGGCAGAGGGAAAGACTGAGACGGCAGCCGAACACAAGCCGGATTATCTGCGGAAATCGCAGGCGGAGCGCGAGCGCGAGGTCGCAGAGCGCCAGGGCGAGATGGATAAGCTGGCAGCCGGTATTGTGGTTGTGGAGAAGAAATAATGGCGGCAGGAACGGGAACGCAAAAAAAGCTTCGTGTTCAGATAGTGGATTTTCAGCCGGGGGATCTTCCTGCGGTCCGGGCACTGGAACTGGAATGCTTTTCGGATGCATGGTCGGAGAAGCTTTTACAGGATCTGCTGACGAGCAGCTGGGATAAAGCCTGGGTGCTGAAAGAGGATGAAACCGTCTGTGGCTACAGCAATTTCCGCGTCATTGCCGGGGAAGGCGAGCTGATGCGGATCGCGGTTCACGGCGCGTGCCGGGGGCGCGGCTATGGGCGGCTTCTGATGGAACGGCTGTTAAGGGAAGCAGAGGAAGAAAACGTCGAGGATATCACCTTGGAGGTGCGTGCATCCAATGCCCCGGCGATTGCGCTGTATGAGGCGTATGGCTTTCAGAAAGAGGCGATTCGGAAGAATTATTACAGCGGGCCGACGGAAGATGCGCTGATTTATTGGAAAAGAAGCGGAAAAAGCATTGACAGATGAAATGGAAATGAGTATACTGTTTAACAGATAAAAGCGTAACACTTTACAGTGTTAAATTAAGAGAAAAGAACGGTAGGAGGTTCATATGCTGAGTCAGGTATCTATTTTTGCAGAGAATAAGAAAGGACGTTTACAGAATATTACATCCCTTCTTCAGAAGGAGAATATTAACATCTGGGGTTCGATCACGAATGACAGTGCGGAGTACGGTATTATCCGTATGGTTGTTTCTAATCCAGAGCACGCGGAGAAAGTGCTGGCGGAAGCTGGTTATCTCTGCCGTCTGACAGAGGTGCTTGGCGTCGAACTGGATGACGAGGTCGGAGCACTCAACCGTCTGTTAATTTCCCTCGAAGAGAGCAATATCAATGTAGATTACCTGTATCTCTCCTTCAATCGTGATTCTGGCAAGCCGGTTATGGTGCTTCACACGGACGATGTGAGGGAGGTCAGCATCTGCCTGACATCGAAGGGATATAAGGTACTGTAAGTATTTCCAGCACTTTCCGCTTAAAAACCGGTATAAAAAACAGTATAATGATGGAGAAGCTGTGGAGGACATGGCTTCTCCATTTTGCGTATATAGAAGAGAAAGGCGAGGAGAGCATGAGAAAATATGGAGAGAGCGGCATTCTTCTGTCGGTTGTCTGCAACCGGTGCGGAAAGAAGCTGGCGGTGAAAGAAGGCATTCTGCGCGAAGGAGCGGCGCATTTTGATGTGGCATGGGACTATTTTTCGGAGAAAGATGGGGAGGTGCATCATTTTGATCTGTGCGAGGAGTGCTATGATGGAGTGACGCGGGAATTTCTGATTGAGGCAGATAAGGAGGAGAGGACGGAACTATTGTAGAGTCGTGAGGGGCACGGAAAAACGCGGGACAGGCGGTGCGCCATCTGCGTCTCTCCAGTGAATTGGATTGCTGAATTTCTGGCTTGCAACATAGTATTTCTTTATGATATTATTAAATGATATGGGAGTTAGGAGAAAAGCTGTTTTGACAGCTTTTTGCATGACTTTTAATTAAAAAGATTTATTATGAATCATTTATTTAATAGAAAAGAGGATGTTTCATGTTAGATGTATGTTTGCTGGGAACGGGCGGGATGATGCCGCTGCCGTATCGGTGGCTGACGGCTTTGATGGTCCGCTGCTCGGGCAGCAATTTGCTGATAGACTGCGGGGAAGGCACGCAGATTGCGTTGAAAGAAAAGGGCTGGAGCCCGAAGCCGGTGGATGTGATTTGTTTTACACATTATCACGCGGATCATATCAGCGGTCTGCCGGGACTTTTGTTGACGATGGGAAATGCGGAGCGGACGGAGCCGATCACGATGATTGGACCGAAGGGACTGGAACGCGTGGTGACGGCACTGCGGACGATCGCGCCGGAACTGCCGTTTCCGCTTGAGTTTATTGAGCTGACGGAGCCGAGACAGCAGCTTCAGATTGGACCGTATGTGATCGATGCGTACCGGGTCAACCATAATGTGACCTGTTATGGGTACTCGATTTCGATTCCGAGAAAGGGACGGTTCGATGTGGAACGCGCGCGGGCGCAGGAGATTCCGCAGAAGTTCTGGAGCCGCCTGCAGAAGGGGGAGACGATCGAGGAGGAAGGCAGAACGCTGACACCGGATATGGTGCTCGGAGGTGACCGGAAGGGAATCAAGGTGGCATACTGTACCGATACGAGACCGCTTCCGGTAATTGCGGAGTACGCGAAGGATGCGGATCTGTTTATCTGTGAAGGCATGTACGGCGAGGACGGGAAAGAAGCCAAGGCGAGAGAATACAAGCATATGACATTCCAGGAGGCGGCGCACCTGGCGAAGGAGGCCCAGCCGAAGGAAATGTGGCTGACTCATTACAGCCCGTCGCTCATCCGTCCGGATGATTATATGGATAAAGTGCGTGAGATATTCCCGAGAGCGAAAGCCGCCCGTGATGGTTGGACGGCAGAGCTGGGATTTGATGAGGAGTAAGGGCGATGCAGACGGAAGAAAAGAGAGAAAATATAGAAGAAAAGAAGGAAGAACGGATGGAAATGCCAGTTTCAGGAGCATTTGGACGGGGACTAGGGAAAGCTCCGGTATCGGGGGCAGAGATTTCCGTGCATGATACAGAAAACGGACACCCATCAGAAGATGTTTACATTCTTGCAATCGAGAGTTCCTGTGATGAGACGGCAGCTTCAGTCGTGAAAAACGGACGTACCGTTCTTTCCAATATCATATCTTCCCAGATCGATCTTCACACGCTGTTTGGCGGCGTTGTGCCGGAGATTGCGTCGAGAAAGCATATCGAGAAGATCAACCAGGTTATTGAAGAGGCGCTGACAGAGGCACATATGAGTCTGGAGGAGATGACGGCGATTGCAGTTACCTACGGTCCAGGGCTGGTTGGCGCGCTTTTGGTCGGTGTGGCGGAAGCCAAAGCACTCGCGTATGCGGCGAAGAAGCCGCTGGTCGGCGTACACCATATCGAGGGGCACGTATCGGCAAATTTCATCGAAAATCCGGATCTGGAACCGCCGTTCATGTGCCTGATCGTGTCAGGCGGACATACACATCTGGTGATTGTGAAAGATTATGGCGAATTTGAGATTCTGGGACGCACCCGAGACGATGCAGCAGGCGAGGCGTTTGACAAGGTGGCACGCGCGGTCGGGCTCGGTTATCCGGGCGGCCCGAAGGTCGATAAGGCGGCAAAAGAGGGGAATCCACATGCGATTGAGTTTCCACGGGCAAAAGTGGGCGACAATCCATATGATTTCAGCTTCAGCGGCTTAAAATCGGCGGTCTTAAATTATATTAACCATGCGAAAATGATGGGCGAGGAGATCAATGTGCCGGATCTGGCGGCTTCGTTCCAGAATGCGGTTGTGGAAGTATTGGTATCGCGCACGATCGAGGCGGCGAAACAGCACGGCTATAAGCGCGTGGCGATCGCCGGCGGTGTGGCATCCAACTCCGCTCTCCGGGCGGGCATGGAGAAAGCCTGTAAAGAGGCGGGGATCCGGTTCTTCCATCCGTCACCGATCTTCTGTACGGACAATGCGGCGATGATCGGCGCGGCGGCGTACTATGAATATAAGAAGGGCGCGCGCGCAGGCTGGGATCTGAATGCGGTGCCGAATTTGAAGCTGGGCGAGAGATAATACAAATTTTTTCAGGAAGAATTGTTTTGCGGTTAGTTTTAAAAAAAATATTGATTTGACAAAAAGTGGAAAAAGAGTGTTTTAAGAGATCGTTCTGGCATGGAGGAGAAACGAGATGGAACATACATTGGATCAATTTGGAAAAGAGAAAATTACACCGCATCCGACCCGCACCGCCGCTATCGTTCTGGCAGCCGGACAGGGAAAACGGATGAAAAGCAAGATTCAGAAGCAGTTTCTCCTTCTGGAGGAAAAGCCGGTCATCTGGTATGCACTTCACGCGTTTGAGGAGAGCCGGGTCGATGATGTGATTCTGGTGACCGGGGCGGATGAGATCGCGTACTGCCGGGACGAGATTGTAGGAAAATATGTATTTTCCAAGGTGCGCGCTATCGTTGCGGGCGGAAAAGAGCGCTACCATTCGGTCTACGAGGGGTTAAAGGCGCTCGGCAGCCAGCTTTCCTATGGGGAGGGGGACTGCGTCCTGATTCATGACGGGGCGCGTCCGTTTGTGGACGAGCCGATGATTGAACGTATCGTATCAGATATACGAAGTTATAGCGCAGCAGTGGCAGGCATGCCGTCAAAGGATACGGTCAAGCTGGTGGATGCGGACGGATTTGCCTCTGTGACGCCGGAACGGGCGCATGTCTGGATGATTCAGACACCGCAGGGATTTACTTACCCGCTGATCCGCGCGGCGTATGACAAGATGATGAGTCGGGAAGAGTACCAGCAGGGAGTGACGGATGATGCGATGGTGGTCGAGACGATGACCGATCACAAGGTGCGCCTGACCGAAGGTTCTTACCGGAATATCAAGGTGACAACGCCGGAGGATATGGAGGTTGCGGCTGCATTTTTACAAAATAAAAAAAGTTAATAGGTCTATTGACAACCCTTGACTTCTATGTTATAGTACTTATCGTGTTTAACTGCCGAAGACAGCAGGTGCCGAAAGGCATAAGGTTAATACGCCTGCCGAGGGAACTGATATCGTTGTATATTTCTATCCCCCTGTCCTGCGAGTGACGGAGGGATTTTATTTTACAGAAAACGTTTACCAGGCGGTTATAGAAATAAAACAGGAGGTAAACCAATCATGGCAAAAGTTGAATTAAAGCAGCCGGTTGTTGCTGAAATCGCAGAATTATTCAACGGCGCTAAGGGCGCAGTAGTAGTTGACTACCGTGGACTGACAGTTGAGCAGGACACACAGCTCCGTAAGCAGTTAAGAGAAGCTGGTGTTACTTATAAAGTATATAAGAACACCATGATTCGTTTCGCTGCTAAGGGTACCGCGTTCGAGGCTCTGGAGCCGAATCTGGAGGGTCCGACCGCTCTGGCTGTATCCAAAGAGGATGCTACAGCTCCGGCAAGAATTTTAGCTGAGTTCGCTAAAAAAGCAGACAAGCTTGAGATCAAGGGCGGCGTTGTAGAGGATACTTACTACGATGCAAAGGGCATGCAGGTTATCGCAACCATCCCGTCCAGAGAAGTTCTTCTTGGAAAACTTCTTGGAAGCATGCAGTCTCCGATCACAAACTTCGCTCGTGTTATCAAACAGATCGCAGAGCAGCAGGAGGCATAAGACCCTTACCTGCAAAGCAGGGTGTAAGGTGCGTGAGAGCCGCATAGTAAAGCAAGAGGCCGCATAAGGCCGATTTAAAATTCAATCACAGGAGGAATATTAAAATGGCAAAGTTAACAACAGCTGAGTTCATTGAGGCAATCAAAGAATTATCCGTATTAGAGTTAAACGATTTAGTAAAAGCTTGCGAGGAAGAGTTCGGTGTATCCGCAGCAGCAGGCGTTGTTGTAGCAGCAGCAGGTGCAGCTGAGGCAGCAGAAGAGAAGACTGAGTTCGACGTAGAGCTGACAGAGGTTGGCCCGAACAAAGTTAAAGTTATCAAGGTAGTTCGTGAAGCTACAGGTCTTGGTCTGAAAGAGGCTAAGGAAGTAGTTGACGGTGCTCCGAAGGTAGTTAAGGCTGGCGCTTCCAAGGAAGAGGCTGAGGACATCAAGACTAAATTAGAGGCTGAAGGCGCTAAAGTTACCTTAAAGTAATTTAAGTAATTTCGCATAGAGCTAATTGCATTACAGATGGGGAGTCTGGCGTGTGCGTGAGCGCATGCCGGGCTCTTTTTGTGTAATAGGAAATTCCTTGGAATTTCTAATGATGCGCACTCGCGCGAAGATGCAGACTCTTTTTTATACGGGGGAATCAGATTAAGATGGCAGAGAAGACAGAAAATGAAATGGCAGCAGATGCAGAACTTAAAACGCTTCGGGAGCGGATTAAGGCGTGCGAATTTCTGCTGATTGGACTTGGAAGTGAATGGGAGAAGGCGGGAGGCGCGGAGGTACAGGAGGCATACCGGGCGCTGGCAGCGATGACAGAGGGGAAGGATTATTTTATCGTGACGACCGCAAAGGATGCGCGCATCTTTGAAAGTTCGTTGGATGAAGCGAAGATCACGGCGCCGTGCGGTAATGTGAACTGGCTTCAGTGTTCGAAAGGCTGTACGAAGGATATCTGGGAGCGCGGCGAGGTGGCGGATGGTATCTGCCCGCACTGTGGGGCGCCGCTGACAGAAAACACAGTTCTGGCGAATCCGTATATCGAGGAGGGTTATTTGAAAAGCTGGAATCTCTACCGGGAATGGCTGGCTGGAACCTTAAACCATGCGCTTCTGATTCTCGAGCTGGGAGTGGACTTCAAGACGCCGACCGTCATCCGCTGGCCCTTTGAAAAGACGGTCTTTTTTAACCGCAAATCGCATATGTATCGGATAAACCAGAAGTTTTACCAGATTGTCGGAGATATTCAGGAGAGGACCGTATCGATTCCGCAGAATTCGGTCGGCTTTATCCGCAATTTTCCTTACTGCGATTGAGAGTCCACTTAGTTACTGGGCACGTATGCGTGAACAGTAACGTCCACTTATCTGCGGAGGGGACATTTGGGAAGCAAAACTTGAGAAACCGCTTCGATTGTGCTAAAATGGAACCATCGTTTGACAGAAAACGACAGAAAATGACATGGACGAGAGGATAGGGCAATGGGAGCAATCAGTAATGACTGGCTGGCTCCGCTCAGCGGAGAGTTTAAAAAGCCATATTACAGAAAGTTATACGATACTGTGAAACGGGAATATGAGACGCATGTTGTATATCCGGATGCGAATGATATTTTCAATGCATTTGATTTTACCCCTCTTTCCGAGGTAAAGGTGGTTATTTTAGGTCAGGATCCCTACCATGGTCCGGGACAGGCGCATGGGCTTTGCTTTTCGGTAAAGCCGGATGTGGAAATCCCGCCGTCCCTGGTGAATATTTATCAGGAATTGCACGATGATCTCGGCTGCTACATCCCGAACAATGGCTATCTGACGAAATGGGCGAAGCAGGGAGTCATGCTGCTGAACACTGTTCTGACCGTTCGCGCGCATCAGGCAAATTCCCACCGTGGAATCGGCTGGGAGGAGTTTACGGACGCTGCGATCAAGATCTTAAATGAGCAGGACCGTCCGATGGTATTTATTCTGTGGGGACGTCCGGCACAAGCGAAGAAATCGATGCTTAATAATCCAAAGCATCTGATTCTCGAAGCACCGCATCCGAGCCCGCTGTCTGCGTACCGCGGATTTTTCGGCAGCCGGCCATTCAGCAAGACCAATGAATTTTTAAAAGAACATGGTGTTGCCCCGATCGACTGGCAGATAGAAAACGTGTAGGAAGGAGCAGACATGAGTTTTGTTGAGATTTTAAAGGTAATTGTACTGGGAATCGTGGAAGGTTTCACGGAATGGCTTCCGATCAGCAGTACCGGGCATATGATTCTGGTGGATGAGATCATCCATCTGGATGTCAGCGAGGCGTACCGGGAAGTGTTTATGGTTGTCATCCAGCTGGGTGCGATTCTGGCGGTTATGGTGCTGTATTTCAATAAATTGAATCCGTTTTCACCGCACAAATCGATGGCGCAGAAGCGCGGTACAATTCGTTTGTGGATAAAAATTATTATAGCCTGCATTCCGGCAGCGGTGATTGGGCTTCCGCTTGACCATTTCATGGATAAGCTGATGAACGGCTATGTCGTAGCAGCGATGCTGATTCTCTACGGCGTTTTGTTTATCGTACTGGAAAATCGAAACGTGCACCGTCATTTTCCGATTGAGCGCGTGACGCAGATTTCGTTCCAGACTGCGGCGCTGATCGGCTGTTTCCAGGTGCTGGCGATGATTCCGGGTACTTCCCGTTCGGGCGCGACGATTCTGGGCGCGATGCTGATCGGCTGTTCACGTCCGGCGGCGGCAGAATTTTCATTCTTCCTTGGGATTCCGGTTATGTTCGGTGCGAGTTTTTTAAAGATTGTGAAATTTTTCATTCAGGGCGGCGGATTTTCTTTCGCGGAGTTCATTTATCTGGTTCTTGGTATGGTGGTCGCATTTGGCGTGTCCGTGTACTCGATCAAGTTCCTGATGGGATATGTCCGCAAGCATGATTTCAAGTTTTTCGGATATTATCGGATTGTGCTTGGTATCGTGGTGCTGTCCTACTTTGGTATTTCGGCGCTAGTAGGTTAAAATGTACGCTCGGAGTCTTTCCTGCACTTGCTTTTGCGGCTGGCGGAAAGATTCCGAGAGCACATTAAATAGAAAAAGAGGATTCAGACCTGACAGAAATGCGGAGGTCTGGATCCTTTTTTGCGTTCATATAATACATGGAAGCGGAAACGCAAATATAAAGGGGATGCCCTGTCACAGTTCAGGGCTGACACGTCTAAAATGGTAAATCGGATCATTCAAAATAAGGGTTCCATGAGGAAAAAACTGCTCTGCCTGTGCACGGCAGTGCTGCTGGATCTGTGTTTCTTAGGAATCGTGTGCAGGCTGGCAGTGGGGATGCAGTGGGAAGATTTGGCGGAAGTGGAGCAGGCGGACCAGACGGACCAGACGGTTTCCTCCCCGGAATGCTTTTCCGGTGGGGAGCTGGCGCTGACCTTCGACGACGGACCGCACAGGGTGTACACGAAAAAGCTGCTGGACGGCTTGCGCGAGAGGGGCGTGAAAGCCTCTTTTTTTCTGGTCGGGGAAAATATTCCGGGTAATGAGGAACTGGTGCAACAGATGGCTAAAGACGGTCATCTCATCGGGGTTCACTGCATGGCACATGTGGATCTGGCGCGCCAGCCGATTGAAAAGAGCGTGGAGGAGATTCGGGAGACGGCCGATTGGATCGAGGCGGTCACGGGAAAACGTCCGGAATACATACGTCCGCCGTATGGTTCATGGAGTACGGAGCTTCAGGAGAGAGTGTCGATGACGCCGGTGTTCTGGGACGTCGATACGCTGGACTGGAAAAACCGGAATACGGCGCGGATTGTGAAGCATATCTGCAAAAATGCGGCGGTTCACACGGTGGTGCTGATGCATGATGCATATCAGACTTCGGTCGATGCTGCGCTTGAGACGATTGACACATTGACGGCGGAGGGATATACTTTTGTTACAATAGAAGAATGTCTGATTGATTGAGAGGATACGATGGATTTATTTGATTATATGCGGAAAAATACGATCGAGCAGGAGGCGCCGCTGGCATCCAGGCTGCGCCCGTCCACGCTTGACGAGGTGGTGGGACAGAGGCATATCATAGGAAAGGATAAGCTTTTGTACCGGGCGATCAAGGCAGATAAGCTCGGATCGCTGATTTTTTATGGACCGCCCGGAACGGGCAAAACGACGCTGGCGCGCGTGATTGCCAACACGACGAGCGCGCGTTTTGAGCAGCTCAACGCGACGGTGGCGGGGAAAAAAGATATGGAACAGGTCGTGCAGGATGCCAAGGATGCGCTGGGGATGTACGGAAAGCGCACGATCCTGTTTATCGACGAGATTCACCGCTTTAATAAGGGGCAGCAGGACTATCTTCTGCCGTTTGTTGAGGACGGGACGATTCTGCTCATTGGTGCGACGACGGAGAATCCGTATTTTGAGGTCAACGGGGCGCTGATTTCCCGATCCCGTATTTTTGAGCTGAAACCGTTGGAAAATGCGGATATCCGCGAGCTTTTAGAGCGGGCGATCCATGACAAGGAAAAGGGCATGGGAAGCTATCGCGCGGAGGCGACGGACGAGGCTCTGGATTTTCTGGCCGATATGGCAGGCGGAGACGCGCGCGCGGCGCTCAATGCGATCGAGCTTGGTATTCTCACAACGGAACGGAGTGGAGATGGGCTGATTCACATTACACTCGATGTGGCGCAGGAGTGCATCCAGCGCCGTGCCGTGAAGTATGACAAGACGGGGGATAACCATTACGATACGATCTCAGCGTTTATCAAGAGTATGCGCGGTACCGATCCGGATGCGGCAGTTTATTATCTGGCGAAGATGCTGGATGCAGGCGAGGATATCAAATTTATTGCGCGGCGTATCATGATCTGTGCGTCGGAGGATGTCGGCAATGCGGATCCGCAGGCGATTCAGGTTGCGGTCAGCGCGGCATTGGCAGTGGAACGGATTGGTCTGCCGGAGGCGCGGATTATCCTGTCGCAGGCAGCTACCTATGTGGCGAGCGCGCCGAAGAGCAACGCGGCGTATGTGGCGGTCGATGAGGCACAGGAGGCGGTCAGGTTAAAGGGAAACTTTACGGTGCCGTCCCATCTGCGCGATCGCCATTACAGCGGGGCGGAGAAGCTGGGGCATGGCGACGGGTACAAGTATGCACACGATTATCCGAACCATTATGTGAAGCAGCAGTACCTGCCGGATGGACTGGAGGGCAGCACATTTTACCGCCCGTCAGAAAATGGGTATGAGAAGAAGATTGGGGAGTGGCTGCACTTTCTGAAGGGCTCTGAATGAGAAAAGCTTCTTTTCAGATAGATTTTGATTTGAGATGGAAAACTATTGATATGTATGAAGAAAATGTTTACTTGAATTTTTATGAAAACCGTTTATAATAAAACCAAGGTGGCTGCAGGATAAAGAGCAGTCACAGCATAAAAGGCTATGTTAAAAAGGTATGCCGGGCAGGTATCTGCCTGTCCGGTTTCGTGTAAGTACCTGGAAGACATCCACACGTTTCTTATTTCTGATTTTTGAATCCCAGAGAATATGACACAATTAAACAGGGCAAGGAGAATTATATGAGAGAAAAATTAAAGACACTCCCTCTGGTGCAGCTTCGGGAAATGGCGAAGGCACAGGGGTTAAAGGGGATCAGCACCCTGAAAAAGGCGGAGATCATAGACAGGCTGTGCGAACTTGAGAAGCCGGTGGAAGAGGGACAGAAAGAAGAAACGCCCCAGGCTTCTGTCAGTGAGCATCCGGCTGGATCGGCGGAACCGGCAGAGAGAACGGAAATGCACGTGCAGCCGCGCAGAACTGATGCAGGGCAGAATACATCGGCACAGACGTATTCGCAGCCGCGGAGATCTGCCAACGGAGAACGGGCTGCGGGAGGGCAGAATTACAGTTATGAGCGCCGCAGCGAAGGCGGATACCGCCGGAATGAATACGGCTCCTATACACGCCGTGAGAATAATAATACCCGTTATCAGGATAATCGCAGACGCGAGTACACGCAGCGAGAGGGGTATCAGAGAAATTCCTATGTGCCGCGTAACAATTACAATGAAGCGATGAGCGCAAGAACCGAGTATAGCCAGCCGGAACATACCGCACCGGCACCGCAGATGGCAGAAGCAGCCTCCGAGTACAGTCAGCCGGAACGTACCGCGCCGGTGCAGCAGATGGAAAGCACCCGTACTGAGGTGGAAAATGCACGCATGGAGGATCTGAAAAATGAATTTCAGGAGCTGGACAGCGGCATCGAGGCGAACGGAATCCTGGAGGTTATGCCGGATGGATTTGGATTTATCCGTTGTGAAAACTTCCTGCCGGGTGAAAATGACGTCTATGTGGCGCCGTCCCAGATCCGCCGTTTTAATCTGAAAACTGGTGATATCGTGCGCGGAAGCCGTCGTGTGAAGTCGGCGACGGAGAAATTTGCCGCATTATTATATATTAATTCGGTCAATGGATACCCGACCAGCGTGGTGGAAAAACGTCCGAATTTTGAAAATCTGACGCCAATTTTCCCAAATGAACGTCTGCACCTGGAATATCCGGGGGTTAAGACTTCCATGGCGATGCGCGTGATGGATCTGCTGTCCCCGATCGGAAAAGGACAGCGAGGCATGATCGTATCCCCGCCAAAAGCCGGAAAGACCACCCTGTTAAAGCAGGTGGCGACGACCATCACAAAGAACCATCCAGAAATGCACCTGATCATCCTTCTGATCGATGAGCGTCCGGAGGAGGTGACAGATATCCGTGAGACGGTAACGGGAGAAAATGTCGAGGTCATCTATTCGACGTTTGACGAGCTGCCGGAGCGTCATAAACGTGTGTCGGAGATGGTAGTAGAACGGGCGAAGCGCCTTGTCGAGCACGGAAGGGACGTTATGATTCTTTTAGACAGTATCACCCGTCTGGCGAGGGCTTACAACCTGGTGGTTCCGCCGAGTGGACGAACTCTTTCAGGTGGTTTGGATCCGGCAGCGCTGCATATGCCGAAGCGCTTCTTCGGTGCGGCGAGAAATATACGCGAGGGCGGCAGCCTGACGATTCTGGCGACCGCGCTGATTGAGACGGGCAGCCGTATGGACGATGTTATTTACGAGGAATTTAAGGGAACCGGCAACATGGAGCTGGTGCTTGACCGCAAACTTTCCGAGAAGCGCATCTTCCCGGCGCTCGATATCCTGCGTTCCGGTACGCGAAGAGATGATCTGCTTCTTTCGTCCGCCGAGGCGGAAGCGGTCGATATCGTCCACAAGGCGACCAACACGCAGAAACCGGAGGATACCGTCGAGCGGATTCTGGATCTGTTTGCCAAGACGAAGAACAATACGGAATTTGTGGAGATCACGCGGAAAAAGGGGTCATTTTACTAAAAATCATGTTTCACCAATAGCGCATTTGTGAGGACTTTCTTCCAGGCAGGAAAACAGGACTGTAAGAAGAAAAATAGTATTGAAAAATAGATAAAATTGCTTGCTAAAAAGTACACACCATGATATAATTATAAGGCTGTATTAACAGACGGTAGTTCTGACATCTGCGTGAGTCGTCCTTACGAGTGGAAGGAACGCTTAAATGATGGAATAGCGTGCCTGGATGTGCGGAGCTTTATATAGAGCCGTTTTAAGACGGCTTGCAATTAAAAAAGCGGTCGGAAATCGCAATGAAAAATTCAGAGAGGTGAAAGAAATGAGAGAAGGAATCCATCCAGCCTATTATCAGGCAAAAGTAGTTTGCAACTGTGGTAACGAGTTCGTAACTGGTTCTACCAAGAAAGACATCCACGTAGAGGTTTGCTCCAAGTGTCATTCATTCTACACAGGCCAGCAGAAAGCAGCCGCTGCCCGCGGACGTATCGATAAGTTCAACCGCAAGTACGGCATCAACGCAGGCAAATAAGTTTGAACCATGTAAAGGTTGGGTTTTAGTGGCGACATTAAACTCAGCCTTTTTGTTTTCTTCTTTTTTTATTTTGAAAGGACAGCATGAAGTATTCAGGAATTGGCGGTCAGGCGGTAATTGAGGGAATCATGATGATGAAAGGCGAGGACTATGCAGTGGCAGTCCGCCGGCCTGACAAAGAGATAGAAGTAAAAAAAGACACATACCAGAGTATCACGAAAAAAGCGAAGATTTTACAGCTCCCGTTTGTGCGCGGCGTGTTCCGGTTTGCAGATTCGATGATCATCGGCATGCGGAGTCTGTCGTATTCCGCCAGCTTTTTTGAGGATGATGAGGATGCAGAGCCGGGAAAATTCGAACAGCTTTTAGACCGTGTGTTCGGCGAGAAGCTGGAGAGTGCGATCATGGCAGCAGTTCTGGTAATTTCGTTTATCCTGGCAATTGGTATTTTTATGCTCCTGCCGCTGGGGATTGCGAACCTGTTTAAGGGAGTTATCACATCGGATCATCTGATGGCAGTGCTGGAAGGTGTGATCCGGATCGCGATTTTTATTATCTATATTAAACTTGTTTCGCGGATGGAGGACATCCGGCGGACATTTATGTACCACGGGGCGGAGCACAAGTGCATCAACTGTGTGGAACACGGACATCCGCTGACGGTAAAATATGTGCGCGAGAGCTCGAAGGAGCACAAGCGCTGTGGTACCAGTTTCATATTGATTGTCATGGTGATCAGTATTCTGATGTTTATGGTGATCCGGGTCGATACGATCTGGATGCGGATTCTGAGCCGTATTATTCTGGTTCCGGTCATTGCGGGTATATCATATGAGGTATTGCAGTGCGCTGGACGGAGCAATTCGAAGTTTATGGATCTGGTGAGCCGTCCGGGTATGTGGATGCAGGGACTGACGACGAAGGAGCCGGATGACTCGATGATTGAGGTGGCGATCGCGGCGACCGAGGCAGTTTTTGACTGGAGAGAATACCTGACGGAGAATTTCCCAGGCTGGGAAAAGCAGCTGGAAGAGTCATAAATAGAACACGGTACGACAGAGGGGATGAGTCGATGAGCGAGGAAAACGGAAGAACAGACCTGACCTGGAGAGAACTGTTGGATGAGGGCGGCGCGCGCTTAAGTGAGGCGGGTGTGCCGGACGCAGGGACGGATGCCTGGTATCTGATGGAAGCGGCGTTCGGGATTGACCGGGTGCATTATTATCTGGATCAGAACCGTCCGATCCATGCGGAACGCCTGGAAAAGGGCTATGGGCGCTATCAGGAAATGCTTCAGAAACGGGCAGAGCGCATTCCACTGCAGCAGATTCTGGGAATGCAGGATTTTATGGGAATGACATTTTCTGTCGATGAAAATGTCCTGATTCCGCGCCAGGATACGGAGACGTTAGTTGAGCGGGTTCTTCGGGATTACCCGGAAAAGGATCTGAAACTTTTGGATATGTGTACCGGATCCGGCTGTATCGCGATCAGCCTTGCCGTGCTTGGCGGCTACCAGAACGTGACGGCGGTGGATATTTCCGAGGCGGCGCTGCGCGTGGCAAAGAAAAATGCGAGACGTCTCTTTTTGATTCAAAAGGGAACTGCGCGGTCAGAATCGTTTCAGGTATCGGAGGATCCGTGGTGCATCCGCCTGAAAACGTGGCTGGCAAAGGGACCGCGCCTGCAGGCAGAGATCGAGGAACACAGCCTGACACTTTTGCAGAGCAATCTGTTTCAGGCGGTGGAGGCGGATGTCATGTACGATGTGATTGTGTCGAATCCGCCGTATATCCCATCGGCGGTGATCGACGGTCTGGAACCGGAGGTACGCGACCATGAGCCGCGGCTGGCGCTGGACGGCAGCGAGGACGGTCTGTATTTTTACCGGGTTCTGGCGCTGGAGTGCAGCAAACATCTGAATAAGGGCGGCTGCGTATATTTTGAGATAGGATATGACCAGGCGGAGGCGGTCAGCCGGATACTGACCATCGCCGGGTATCGGGAGATAGAAGTGATAAAGGATGAGCCGGGGCTTAACCGCGTGGTAAAGGCACGGTGGAACCGTTAGACGATAGAGGAGGATATCATGTTTGACAGATTGGATGATTTGCTGATCCGTTATGAAGAGCTGATGGAAGAGCTCGGCAGCCCGGAAGTGGCAAGCGATACAAATCGTTTCCGCAAGCTGATGAAGGAGCAGTCGGATCTGGCTCCGATTGTGGAGGCATATAAAGAGTATAAGAAGGCAAAACAGGACGTAGAGGACAGTCTGGCGCTTCTGGATGAGGAATCCGACGAGGAGATGCGCGAGATGGCGAAGGAAGAGTTAAATGCTGCGAAAAAGCGCATTGAAGAGCTGGAGCAGGAATTAAAAATTCTGCTTCTTCCGAAGGATCCGAACGATGAAAAGAACGTTATCGTCGAGATCCGTGCAGGTGCAGGCGGCGATGAGGCGGCATTATTTGCGTCCGAACTGTACCGTATGTATGTGCGCTTTGCAGAACGCAACCGCTGGAAAACTGAGCTTGTCAGCGTCAGTGAAAATGGAATCGGCGGCTTCAAGGAGGTCGTTTTCATGATTACCGGCCAGGGCGCTTACTCCAAGATGAAGTACGAGAGCGGTGTCCACCGTGTACAGCGTGTGCCGGAGACCGAGTCCGGCGGACGTATCCATACCTCGACCGCGACGGTTGCCGTGATGCCGGAGGCAGAGGATGTGGACGTTGTCATTGATGATAAAGATATCCGTATTGACGTTATGCGTGCGTCCGGAAACGGTGGACAGTGTGTCAACACGACTGACTCCGCGGTACGTCTGACCCATATTCCGACCGGTATCGTGATCTACAGCCAGACTGAGAAATCGCAGTTACAGAACAAGGAAAAGGCGTTCCGTCTTCTGCGTTCCAAGCTATATGATCTGGAGCTGGAGAGACGCCAGAACGAGGAAGCGGCAGAACGCCGCAGCCAGATTGGTACCGGTGACCGTTCCGAGAAGATCCGTACCTATAACTTCCCGCAGGGACGTGTGACCGAGCACCGCATCAAACTGACCTTGTATAAGATCGATTCGATCATGGACGGCGATCTGTATGAGATCATTGACAGCTTAATTGCAGCCGATCAGGCGGCGAAGCTGGCGAAGATGAATGAGGGCATCTAAAGAATTAGAGAAAACGGAAGGGGGATCCTATATGGAAAGAAGAGATAAAGTCAATTATTATTTGGATCTGGCGGAAATGGTTTCGCAGCGGAGTACCTGTCTGCGAAAGCATTACGGGGCAGTGATTGTGAATAACGATGAGGTTATCTCGACCGGCTATGTGGGCGCCCCGCGCGGACGGAAAAACTGTTCCGATATCGGTCGCTGCATCCGCGAGGAGCTTCATGTGCCGCGCGGCGAGCGGTACGAGTTGTGCCGCAGTGTCCATGCCGAGGCCAACGCCCTGATCAGTGCCTCCAGAGAGCGCATGATCGGCGCGTCGCTGTATCTGACCGGTGTCGATGCGAGAACCGGCGGGTATGTGGAAAAATCGAGCTGCTGTTCGATGTGCAAGCGCATGGTAATCAATGCCGGAATTGAACATGTCTATATCCGTGATACGAAAAATGAGTATCGAAAAGTCGATGTAGAAGATTGGATCCGCGAAGATGAATCGCTGGAAGGAAAATTTGGGTACTAAGAAGCGCACAGGAGACGGCGCTGCCCGCTGGGCACGCCGCATCTTCTGTGCTTTTTTGATCGTGATTGGATGTCTGGTTTTGGCGGATGGTGTGGGGGATGCGGTTAGAAGGGCGGAAAACAGAGATTCCCAATCTGAAGGAAATGTAGAGCAGAAGTTATCTGGAAAATCTGATTCAGATGCGTCAGAGCCGATATGGCAGCCAGATTTCGCAGCCTTAAAATGTCAGAATGCCGACGTCATCGCCTGGATTCGCATTCCCGGTACTCACATCGACGAACCGATTGTCCAGACAACCGACAATGAATCGTACCGCAGCATCGGGCTGGATGGAAAACCAGATCCAGCCGGGACTGTCTTTCTGGACTGCGAGAGTGCACCGGATGCATCGGATTTTCATTCGATTTTTTACGGGCATCATATGAAGGACGGAAGCCGGTTTTCCGAGCTGATCCGCCTGAAAGACGAAGATTTCTTCCAGAAGCATCGGACGGCTTATCTCTATTTTCCAGATGGGAAAAGGCGGACACTCCGTCTGATTGCAGCGCTCACTGCGGGCAGTCAGGGGGAACGGCGTAGGACGGAATTTGCGGATCGGTCGGAGATGCATCCTTATATAGAAGAAATGACGGAGGGATGCCGGTTTCGCGAACTGCCAGACGAGGAGGTTTCCCACTTGTATTCCTTTGTGACGTGCAGTTATGAATTTGCGGATGCGCGGACGATTGTGTATGCAGTGGATGAATGATGCTTATGGATTGTACGTTACTGTTCACGTATACGTGCCCAGTAACGGAATTTGCCGTGGCTCCGCATTTAAATACGGCAAATTCCTGCTGCCACCACGTTTTCTTACGGCACTTTCGGTTCCAAAAGTGCCTACCCGTGAACAGTTACGATTGTACAATGCAAGAAAGAAGTGCAAAGCAAATAAATTTGCAAGCAGCAGGCAAATGTGGTATATTACTTATAGTGATGAGATCTGCCTTTTTTTAGAAAAGAGGCGTGAAAATAAAACATATGAGGAGAACAAGATATGAAGGGTATCGTTTTAGCAGGCGGTTCAGGCACACGCCTTTACCCGCTGACACGCGTAACTTCCAAACAGCTGCTTCCGATTTATGACAAACCGATGATTTACTATCCGATCTCCGTTCTGATGAACGCGGGAATCCGGGATATTCTGATTATTTCGACACCGGATGACACACCGCGTTTTAAGGAATTGTTGGGCGATGGACATCAGTTTGGTTTACATTTAAGCTATGCCGTGCAGCCAAGTCCGGATGGACTGGCGCAGGCATTTATCATCGGCGAGGAGTTCATCGGGGATGATTCCGTAGCGATGATTCTGGGGGACAATATTTTCCAGGGTCAGGGACTTGTGAAACGCCTGCGTGCTGCCTCTGCCAAGAAAGAGGGCGCGACTGTATTCGGCTACTATGTCGATGATCCGGAGCGCTTCGGTATCGTAGAATTTGACGATCAGGGCAAGGCGATCTCCATCGAGGAGAAGCCGGAGAAACCGAAGTCCAATTACTGTGTAACGGGTCTGTATTTCTATGACAACCGGGTAGTAGAGTATGCGAAACAGTTAAAACCGTCTGCCAGAGGCGAGCTTGAGATCACCGATTTGAACCGCATCTATCTGGAAAATGGCGATCTGGATGTTATTCTTCTGGGACAGGGCTTTACCTGGCTCGATACCGGTACACATGAGTCCTTAGTTGAGGCAACCAATTTCGTTAAGACAGTAGAGACCCACCAGCACCGCAAGATCGCGTGCCTGGAGGAGATTGCGTACTTAAACGGCTGGATCAGCAAGGAAGAAGTGCTGGAGGCATACGAGGTATACAAGAAAAACCAGTATGGCAAATATCTGAAAGACGTACTGGATGGGAAATATGTTGATAAAATACATCAGAATTAAAAGGAGTTAAAACAATGAAGATTATCGTGACAGGCGGAGCCGGATTCATCGGCGGAAACTTCGTACACCATATGGTAAATAAATACCCGGAGTATCAGATCATCAATCTGGATCTTCTGACCTATGCGGGTAACTTAGAGACACTGAAACCGGTAGAGGATAAGCCGAATTACAAGTTTGTACACGGCGATATCGCAGACCGCGACTTTGTATTCAAGCTGTTTGAAGAGGAAAAACCAGATGTCGTTGTAAACTTTGCAGCGGAGAGCCACGTAGACCGTTCCATCACGGACCCGGAGGCATTTGTCCGTACCAATGTCATGGGAACGACCACCCTGCTGGATGCCTGCCGCACCTATGGAATTAAACGTTATCATCAGGTATCGACCGATGAGGTATACGGCGATCTGCCGTTAGACCGCCCGGATCTCTTCTTCACGGAGACAACCCCGCTTCATACCTCCAGCCCGTACTCTTCTTCCAAGGCGAGTGCGGATCTGTTTGTATTGGCATACCATAGAACCTACGGACTTCCGGTGACAGTATCCCGCTGCTCCAACAACTACGGTCCATATCATTTTCCGGAGAAGCTGATTCCGCTGATGATCAGCCGTGCGCTGGCAGACGAGGAACTTCCGGTATACGGCGACGGCGCGAACGTCCGCGACTGGCTGCACGTATCCGATCATTGTGAGGCGATCGATCTGATTCTCCACAAGGGACGCGTCGGTGAGATTTACAACATCGGCGGACATAATGAGAGGACCAACCTGGAGGTTGTTAAAACCATCCTGAAAGCGCTGGACAAGCCGGAAAGCCTGATCCGTTACGTCAAGGATCGTCCGGGTCATGACCGCCGTTATGCGATCGATCCGACCAAGATCGAGACGGAGCTTGGCTGGAAGCCGAAATACAATTTTGACACCGGCATTCGTCAGACGATCGACTGGTATCTGAACAATCAGGACTGGTGGAAACACATTTTAAGCGGTGAGTACAGCCAGTACTTCGAAAAAATGTATGGAGATAGATTATAATGAGAGTATTAGTGACAGGCGTTAAAGGCCAGCTTGGCTATGACGTGATGAATGAGCTGAAAAAACAGGGTCTTACTGGCATCGGTGTGGATGTCGATGAGATGGATATTACCGATGCAGAGGCATGCCGCCGCGTGATCACCGAGGCAAAGCCGGATGCAGTGATTCACTGCGCTGCATATACTGCAGTAGACGCAGCGGAACAGAATATGGAACTCTGCCGTAAAGTCAATGCAGATGGAACGAGAAATATCGCGGAGGTCTGCAAAGGTCTGGACATCAAAATGATGTACATCAGCACCGATTATGTATTCAACGGTCAGGGCACCCGCCCGTGGGAGCCGGATGACCACCGGGAACCACTCAACGCCTACGGTCAGTCGAAGTATGAGGGCGAGCTGGCAGTCGAGGAGCTGGTAAAGAAGTTTTTCATCGTCCGTATCGCGTGGGTATTTGGCGTGAACGGCAAGAACTTCATCAAGACGATGCTGCGCGTTGGCAAAGAGCGCGGGGCAGTCAGTGTTGTGGATGATCAGATCGGTTCCCCGACTTACACATACGATCTGGCACGTCTGCTGGTTGATATGATTCAGAGTGATAAATATGGTCGTTACCATGCGACGAATGAGGGACTTTGCAGCTGGTATGAATTTGCAGTTGAGATCTTTAAGCAGGCGGGCATGGACGTCAAGGTGACGCCGGTCAGCACTGCTGAGTATACAGCTGCTTATCCGGGTCAGGCAAAACGCCCGATGAACAGCCGGATCAGCAAAGAAAAACTTTCGGACAACGGATTTGAGCGCCTGCCGTCCTGGCAGGATGCGGTAGGTCGCTATCTGAAAGAAATTCAGTAAAAAATGTGCAATCAGACATAGAAAGCAGCAGCGGCAGAAAGTGTGAAGCGTCGTTGGCTGCAGGATTTTCTTCAGGTTGGAATCAAAATCGTAGAAGGTCATGTATGTTAGTGGGGGATTTCCATAAATGTACATGACCTTTGGACTCTGTATTTGATGATGTAGGAGGAACTCTCAAAATGGGTAAATATTTTGGAACAGACGGATTCCGCGGCGAGGCAAATGTGACGCTGACCGTGGAGGATGCCTATAAAGTAGGTCGTTTCCTGGGCTGGTACTATGGACAGAAGACGAAAGCAGATCGCTGCCGGGTCGTGATCGGCAAGGATACGAGACGCAGCAGCTATATGTTTGAGTATTCGCTGGTATCGGGACTGACCGCTTCCGGCGCAGATGTCTATCTGCTTCACGTGACAACTACTCCGAGTGTATCGTATGTTGTACGCACCGAGGAGTTTGACTGCGGTATCATGATCTCCGCAAGCCACAATCCATACTATGACAACGGAATCAAGGTCATCAATGGACGCGGCGAGAAACTGGAGGAGGAGACGATCGAGAAGATTGAGTCGTATCTGGATGGCGAGATGGGCGAAATTCCATTTGCCAAACGCGATGCGATCGGACGCACCGTTGACTATGCGGCGGGACGCAACCGCTATATCGGTTATCTGATTTCCCTGGCAACACGGTCTTTCAAAAATATGCGGGTAGGTCTTGACTGTGCAAACGGAAGCGCTTCCGCGATTGCGAAAAACGTATTCGATGCACTGGGCGCGGAGACACACGTCATCAATAACACGCCGGATGGTCTGAATATCAATACAAATTGCGGTTCCACCCACATCAAGGGACTGCAGAAATATGTGGTTGAAAATCATCTGGACGTTGGATTCGCTTATGATGGAGATGCGGACCGCTGCCTGGCAGTGGACAGTGAGGGCAAGCTGGTAGATGGCGACAAGATTCTATATGTATGTGGAAAATACATGAAAGAACAGGGCACGCTGGTCAACAATACGGTTGTTACCACGGTTATGTCGAACTTCGGTCTTTATAAGGCATTTGAGCGCGAGGGTATTTCTTATGAGAAGACGGCGGTTGGCGATAAGTATGTCTATGAAAATATGTCCCAGAACGGTCACTGTCTGGGAGGCGAGCAGTCGGGCCATATCATTTTCAGCAAGCACGCGACGACCGGAGATGGCATTTTGACATCATTAAAGCTGATGGAAGTGATTCTGGAGAAGAAAGAGACACTTGCAAAGCTGGCTGATGAGGTGCAGATTTATCCGCAGGTTCTGAAAAATGTCAGAGTCAAGGATAAAGAGGCGGCGCAGGCAGACCGCGACGTGCAGGCGGAGGTTCAGAAGGTATCGGATGCCTTGGGCGATACCGGTCGAATCTTAGTTCGTCCGAGTGGTACGGAGCCGCTGATCCGCGTGATGGTCGAGGCACCGACGGATGAAATCTGCGGAAAATATGTAGCACAGGTTGTAGAAATGATAGAGAAAAAGGGACTGGCAGAGTAAGACATGAGAGAGCAGTTGACAGAAAGTGATGTAAAGAAGATTCAGGAAGAGATCGACCATCGGAAGCTGGTGGTCCGCAAAGAGGCGATCGAGGCGGTCAAGGAGGCGCGCGCACAGGGTGACTTGAGCGAAAACTTCGAATATTATGCTGCTAAGAAGGATAAGAACCGGAATGAAAGCCGTATTCGCTATCTGGAAAATATGCTGAAGCATGCCAAGATCGTATCGGAAGAATCCCGCCCGGATGAGGTCGGAATGAATGATACGGTTACCCTGTATTTTGAGGATGACGACGAGGAAGAAGTATACCGTCTGGTAACGAGCATCCGGGGCAATTCTCTGGAAAACCGGATCAGTATTGAGTCGCCGCTCGGAAAAGCGATCGAAGGACACCATGTGGGTGACCAGGTGGAAGTGAAGGTCAACGATAAGAGCAGCTATGTGGTGGAGATCCGGAAGATCGAGAAAACGGGAGAAGAGGATTCGGATCGGATTCGTAGTTATTAGTCGCAATACAAAGGAGAGTTTTGATTACTATGAAATTTGAAGAATTATGTGATGCACGTTATTCACTTCGTAAATTTGACAGCCGCCCGGTTGAGGCAGAAAAATTACAGAAAGTGCTGGAGGCAGGACGCAAAGCCCCGACGGCACATAACTTACAGCCACAGCGCTTTTTCGTGATGCAGAGTGAGGAGGCTCTGGCGAAAGCGGATGCATGTACGGCGTGTCATTTTCATTCGCCGGTTGTGATTGTAGCAGCCTATGATCCAGAGATTTCCTGGAAAAGGGAAGAGGACGGGAAAAACCATGGAGAGATCGATGTGACATTGGCGGTTTCCCAGATGATGTTGCAGGCAGCAGAACTGGGACTGGGAACAACGTATGTTGGTATGTTCAATCCAGAAAAATTGCTGGAGCAGTTCCCAGAGATGAAGGGCTTACAGCCGACGGCCTATCTGCCGCTTGGATATCCGGCAGAGACAGCTCATCCGTCCAGGCTGCATGCAGATCGCAAGCCGCTGGAAGAGCTGGCAGTATTTCTGTAAAATATAGACAATCCGTAACTGTCCAGTACCTTCACAGTCACGCGCAAAAATCCATTAAAAATTGCCTGCGGCAATGGGATTTTTGCCTGCTGGCCCATGTTTTCGTACGGTCAGCGCAGTAAATGCGCAGACCTACTGAACAGTTACGACAATCCTTTATTTACCATAATCCTTAATTGATACAGTCTGTTTCCTGAAAAGCTTGGAGACAGGCTGTATTTTTGTGTAATGCCAATGATGCGCACTCGCGCGAAGCAGAAATATGTAACGATATATCTTGCAATCCATGTGCATTTAAAAGTATAATAAAAAAATATGAAGAGAAGCATGAAACGATGTAGGATGAGAAAAGGAAATTGTATGTTATTAAGAGAATATTTAAAAGAATGGACCAAAGAAGACTTATTAAACGAAGCAAGAAGCTACGAGTTAAAGAACTGTTCCCGGCTTAAAAAGGATGACCTGATTGACCGAATTGTAGAATATTTAACGACAAAAGAGGCACTCCGGGGCAGACTTTCATGCCTGACGAAAGAGCAGATGGTGCTTTTTTGCAAAGCCTGTACCGAGCCACAGAAAATTTCTGCAGAAGAGATTATGGATGGAATGCAGTTATATAAATACGTACTTGGAAGTTTTGAGGAAGTGAGTGACTGCTTTACTGTCTTTGAAGAGATTGCACAGGGTTTTAGCGGGATTGACGATGAGGCATTCCGGGCGGTTCAGAGCAAAAAAGGCTGGCTGATGAAGTGTATCAGCTTCTTTATCGATTATTATGAGATTGCGCCGCTGGAAATTTTGTATGAACTGTACAAATTGAAGGTGAAAGGCACGATCGAAGAAATGATCGGGATGCTGGAGGAAATGCCGGAGGACATCACAGAATCCTGCATTTTCCCGATGGAGAAACTGGGAATGCAGGACCTGCCGAAAGAGAATCCGCTTTATTCCGAGAGGGGCTTGTATGTACATCTTCCAGTTTTTGAGGGTGATGGACTCACTGCTTTGTTGAAACAGCAGCAGAATAAAAAATTCTATATTCCGTCTGCACAGCAGTTGGATGAAATCTGTCAGAAAGGGTATGAGGCAGGGGTACTGGCTTATAAGGAGCTGGAGTCCTATTTCATAAAAAAATTGGATGTGCCGTATGAGAAAGCGGCTAGATGGTGCTTTGAGACGTGGACCAGCAGCTATGAAGGAAAATCACCGGCAGAACTGATGAATAAGATGCATGAAGAAGGGATTGTCTTCCAGAGCGAGCAGCAGATGGGCGAATTTTTAAGACTTCTCATGGATGCGTTCAACAATACGAGAACAAAAGAAAACCGCGGAAATAAACCGTGGGAATTAAGTGAGAGAGGTATGATCGGCGGCATGCCGGCGATGGTGCCGGAAATGTCCCAGCCAGCACCGGTAACCGCGAAAAAGGTGGAGAAGATTTATCCGAATGATCCGTGTCCTTGCGGATCTGGGAAGAAATATAAGAAGTGTTGTGGAAGAAATTAATACTCAGAGGTGAAATGAAAAATGCAGCAAGAGAGGAAAGAAATATCTGGCAAAGCTAATACGATCGCTGGTTTTTCCATCCCTCTGTATCTAGGCATCTTGGCGCTGGTGGTGGTCTGTATGTATATGGACTGTCTTCCGGCAGGCTTGGTCGGCGGCATGATTGCGCTGATGGTGCTGGGCGAGGGACTCAATTTTTTGGGAAATCATACACCGGTTGTGAAAACGTACCTGGGCGGCTCGGTCATCTGTATTCTGGGGGCGGCAGTCATCCAGGCGCTGGGGCTGATTCCAGAGCAGACGCATGAGATTCTGGACAATTTTGTCAACAAAGAAGGATTTCTGGTCTTCTATATCTCAGCGCTGATCACAGGAAGTCTTTTCAATATCGACCGCGGGCTTCTGATCCGCGCAACGGTGAAACTGCTTCCGACAGCTGTCATATCGCTGGCAGTCGGCGTGATACTTTCAGGTCTGCTCGGTATGGTGATGGGGGATAGTTTTCTGGAAGGCATCCTGTATATCGGTATTCCGATGACGAGCGGCGGCATGACGGCGGGAGCAGTGCCTCTGTCGGCAATGTATTCGTCGGTTCTGGGGACGGACGCCGGACAGATCCTGACGCGGATCGCACCGGCGACGGTGCTGGGAAATTGTGTGGCGATCATTTTTGGCGGTTTAGCCAATAATATCGGCGAGCGAAAGCCATCCCTGACCGGAAATGGCTGCCTTGTCAATGATGGTCACGAAGTGAAGAAACAGCCTCCGATGAAACCGACCTTCGCACTCTTATGTACGGGGCTTATCATTTCAATGGCATTTTATGAACTAGGGGCGCTCTGCCATCATTTTATTTCGATTGTACCGACGTATGCGTGGATGATTGTAGCAGTTGTGATTGTGAAGGGAACGGGAATCCTTTCAGAGCGCCTGGAGGACGCGGCGAGAGAGTGGGGACAGTTCGCGATCCACAGCTGGACAGCGGCGGCGCTGACCGGAATCGGGGCGACGCTGATTGATTTAAAGACGATTTTACACACGATCACTCCATTTTATCTGCTCAGTGTCGTGCTGATTGTCGGGGCGATCACACTGACCGCCGGATTGATCGGCATCAAGATGGGATTTTATCCGCTGGAATCATCGATCGCAGCGGGGATGTGTACAACGAACATGGGCGGATCCGGAAATGTAGCGGTGCTCAGCAGTTCAAAACGGATGGAACTGCTTCCATTTGCACAGATTGTGACGCGTTCCTGCGGGGCACTGATGCTGACCATCGGGGGCGTGCTGATACAGCTGCTGGCGAGGTAAAAAAGAATTGTGATTGACAGAGAAATGTGCCTGATAGAGGGAAAATAAGTGAAAACAGGGGAATAGAGAAATAGGGAAAAGCTGAGAGGTAGGTCTTATGAACATATTCATTGCGATCATGCTTGTATTTGCGGCAGCCGGGCTTTTGGATGAGATACTGGGAGGAAAGCTGGGGCTGATGCCGAACTTTGAAAAGGGGCTTGCCACGATGGGCGGTCTGGCGATGTCCACGGTAGGATTTTATGCGATCGGAGTTACATATGTGCAGACGCACGCGGAAGCGATTGCGGAGTCGGCAAAGCATATGCCATTTGATCCGGCGCTCATTCCAAGCTGCATTCTGGCGCCGGATATGGGGGCGCTTGGCATGGCACAGAAGCTGGCGGCGACACCGGCGCTGGCAGCATTTACCGGTGCGATGGTAGCAGGCAGTCTGGGAATGACGGTCGGATACCAGCTGCCGGTCTTTCTGGCAGCCGTTCGAAAAGATGAAATAGGAGAGCTGATGCGGGGATTCATCTTCGGGCTGATTGCCATACCGTCTGGTCTGGCGGTCGGAGGTCTGATGCTGGGTCTGCCTGTCCGTCAGCTCTTTTTTAATATGATCCCGGTGCTGGTGCTGTGCGTGGTGTTGATTGCGGCATTTGTGCTGGTTCCGGAGCTGACGATGAAGATCATGATTTTCATCGGAAATGCGATCCGTATTTTTAGTTTTTTCCTGTTTGGTGTGGCAGTCTTCGGAATTTTTATGCCGAAGTATGCGGTTGTCGAGAATGCTCTGATTGAGGAAATGCTTTTTATGGTACTCCGTATGGTCATCGCAGCGTGCGGCGGTCTGGTGCTGTCGCAGGTGGCGTTAAAACGTCTCCAAAAGCCGATCCAGCGCATCGGGGCGATCCTGGGTATCAATGAGGAGGCAGTTGTCGGACTGTTCCTTTCCTTTATACAGAGCCTTGCGATGCTGCCATTGTTTTCCAAGATGGATAAGCGCGGAAAAGTATTAAATGCGGCTTTCTCTGTTGCAGGCGCCTATGTGGTAGGCGGTCAGATGACCCTTGTAGCGTCCCTGATACCGGGAAACTGGGTAACAGCCTATATGATCAGCAAGGTGCTGTCAGGCGGACTGGCAGTTGCCCTGGCGGTTATTTGTCTGAGAAGGTCAAAAATGATAACAGAGTAGAGCGGAATATCTGATATTGAGATAAGGATAAAGAAATAAGAAAGCCCCGGCAGTTTTGCTGCCGGGGCTTTCCGCCCTTTTGGGGCTATATCATTTTCATAGAAGGCATTATATGTTGAACTTAAGACTTTTAGAGTTGTCAAACTGTTGCGAGCAATTAACAGCAGCCACAGCCTCCAAAGCTCTGCTCGGTTCTCTCAATGATCTCGTTCTGAAGCGGTTTATCCAGGTTGCGGAAGTAGTCACTGTATCCAGCTACGCGGACGATCAGTTCCTTGTATTCTTCCGGATTCTTCTGAGCTTCGATCAGAGTCTGACGGTCGATAACGTTGAACTGCATATGATGTCCGTTCATAGCAAAGTAGGAACGAATCAGAGCAGCCAGGTTGTCAATACCCTTCTCGCCTGCGATAGCAGCCGGAGTAAACTTCTGGTTCAGCAGAGTACCGCCGGTCTCACAGTGATTCATCTTGGAGCAGGATTTAACAACTGCGGTCGGTCCGTTGATATCAGCGCCTTTTTCTGGGGAAATACCCTCAGACAGCGGGATATGTGCCAGACGTCCGTTCGGGCTTGCGATCATAACATCACCGAAGTATACGTGGCAGGTGGTCGGAAGCATATCTACATGATATACACCGCCTCTGGTGGTAGGTCTGCCGGTGATATAATCTTTGTACTCGTTGAATACGCTTACCATGATGTCATCTGCATAATCATCATCGTTGCCGTATTTCGGAGTCTTATTCTTAACCAGGTTCAGGATATCCTCATGACCCTTGAAGTCGTCATTCATAGCGTCGATGAGTTCTTTCATGGTAAACTTCTGATTGTCAAATACGTTGAACTTGATAGAGGAAAGTGCATCGGAAATGGTTCCGATACCAACACCCTGGATATAGCTTGTGTTGTATCTTGCACCGCCAGCGTTGTAGTCTTTACCTTTCTTGATACAGTCATCGGTACAGATGGAAAGGAACGGAGCCGGCATCATTTCTGCGTAAATTCTCTCGATAACCAGGTTGCCGCGCATCTTAACATCGATGATGTACTCAAGCTGTGTCTTGAATGCGTTCCACAGTTCGTCGTAGGATTTAAAGTCTTCTGCCTTGCCGGTGTGCGGTCCGATCTGTTTTTTGAACATTACATCGTAGCCATCATACAGAGTGAGCTGTAAGCACTTAGGGATGTTTAAGTAACCGGTCAGCCAGTAAGCCTCGGTTCCCCAAGCACCTGTCTCAACACATCCGGAGCATCCAGCGTTTCTTGCATCTACCAGAGATTTGCCCTGATTTACCAGCTCCTGAATCAGCTCATCGGTATTGTAGAATGCCGGCTGGCCCCAGCCCTGACGAGCGATCTCGCAGGCTCTCTTTAAGAACTTATCCGGAGTAACTTTGGAAATCTGTACGTTGGAGTTCGGCTGGTTCTGTCTCATATCTTCCATACAGTCAAGGATTAAGTAAGAAACAGCGTTAACTGCATCAGTACCATCTTCCTTCACACCGCCGGAGTTGATATTTGCGAAGTCTACATATGTACCGGACTCTTTTAAGGTTACGCCAACCTTAACCGGAGCCGGAGAGTTGAACAGTTTAACCCAGAGGCACTCAAGAAGCTCAAGAGCTCTTGTATCATCCAGAGTACCTGCAGCGGTATCTTTCTCATAGAACGGAATCAGATGCTGATCCAGACGACCCGGTGTAAATGCATCCCACGGGTTTAACTCGGTTGTAACACCAAGGTGTGTAAACCAGTACATCTGAAGTGCCTGCCAGTAGGTCTCCGGTTTGTGCTCCGGAACAACCGCACAGTTAGCTGCAATCTGCTCAAGCTCTGCTTTTCTGACCGGATCCTTCTCCTCAGCAGCTTTCTCAAGAGCCAGATCGTGATATCTCTTACCTAAGATAATGATAGCATCGCAGCAGATATCCATAGCGCGAAGTTCCTGCTCTTTGTCATAAGCTTCCGGATCATTGAAGTAGTCAAGATCTTTGATAGCCTCCTCGATCTCTTTCTTGTAGTCGCCGTAGCCCTTGATGTAGAAGTTCTTGCCGCCGGCTGTATGACCCGGTCCACGCTGCTCCATGAACTCGGTAAACATACCAACCTCATAGCAGTCTCTCCATTCCTGGGTCATAGCTTTTAAGAGATGCTCTCTGACTGCACGGTTCTTCCAGTACGGAATGATCTCTTCTTCCTGAAGCTTCAGATCGTCTTCGGTAACGGTGAAGTTAACCAGTTTACGATCATTCATAATGTGCATATCTTCGATGGTATGACAGCACAGCTCCGGGAAAGTCGGTGAACACTGAGGGTCTTTACCCTTCTCACCAACTAACAGCTCATCATCGCCTAAGTAAAGAGTTTTCTTGGAGAAGTACTCTTTCAGAACGAGAGCTCTTAAAACCGGTACAGATACGGAACCTTCGTACTCTTTGTAAACATCGGTTTCAATTTTGGCTCTTTCCAGATCCAGATGCGGCTGGGTAGAATGGCTGAGTCTTCTCAGTCTTTTAATTCTTTCGGTACATCCGCGGTCGTTGTCTTTTAACAGACCTTCTGGTGTGTTGATTACGAATGAAGTATCAATTTTCTCTGCCATTTAAATCATCCTCCTATATTGACTTTGTTGAAGCCCTGTTCTTCGAACATGGACTTAAAGTGTTCCATAAGCTCGGACACCGGTACGCTCATCTCATCATCATGGTACTCCATGTCGAGGCTGGCGTATTTACCCTTTCCGATGTCATGATAAGGTAAAAGGTTTACCTGACGTGCGTGAATATTGTTTTCTTTCAGGAAATGGATGACACTTTCAATGTGTTCATCGGTTGCGTTGACCTGTTGGATAATCGGAAGCCGGATATAAAGACCTGCGCCTTCATCACTTAATTTCTTTAAGTTCTCTAGAATCAGTGAATTGTCAACGCCAATATACTTCTTGTGGTCTTCCGGATCCATCACTTTGATGTCGTAGAGAAAAACATCTACATAAGGAAGAATCCGCTTCAGATTCTCATAGTCTGTGTAGCCGCTGGTGTCGATGAAAACGCTGACACCGTTCTCGTGGAGCTTGCGACAGACCTCTTCCACATAGTCCATATGCTGGGAAGCCATAACCTCACCGCCGGAAAGTGTTACACCGCCGCCGGATTGTTCATAGAAGATTTTGTCCTTCATCGCTTCCTTGACAAGTGCATCTACCGTGTATTCCTTACCGGCTAACTCCCGGGCCTCTGTGATGCACCAGTCGGTACAGACGCCGCAGGCGGTACACTTGGAACGGTCAAATACAATCTTGCCGTCTACGATGGAATTGGCTCCCTGTTTACATTTTGCAACGCATCGACCACAGGCGGTACATTTGTGTTGATGAAAAATCAGTTCCTTATAATAATGCTGACTCTCCGGGTTGTGGCACCACATACAGCGTAAGGGACATCCCTTGAAGAAAATCGTGGTGCGGACACCATCACCGTCGTGCGTTGAAAATTTCTGGATGTTAAATATGTAAGGAGTTTCTGCCATCCTTTCCCCCTCCTTTGCAAAAAACTAGACTGTGTTCTAGTTCTGAGTCTATAATACTACAACCAACTCAAGAATACAAGAGTAAATTGAAAAAAATGTATTAATTTAATTTTTAACAGACGAATCTGAAAAATAATCATCCGATCACGCTGAAACAAGCGGAGTGCGGAATGACTATAAAAGAAAATTAATATAACATATAAGATAACATAGAAAAATGGGGCTTACAATCGGCAAAAGTGAGGATATTATGCGTGAAAAGAAAGTGAAAATTGTAGAAAAGATAAAATGGTGTGAATATTCATAAAATACAAAACAAAAACAAAAAATTAAGCACAGTTAAAAGGGCATCGCACAAATATGAAAAAGGAAAATCAAGATAGAAGTGAAAAAAGACTAAAAATCCAGAATAACAGTAGAAAAGAGCAGTAGAAAACAAAAAACAAAATAAATAAGAAGCTTGAAAAAATGAAAAAATTTCGCTCATGTGAAAGTTGCCCGGTTGACAAGAGGAATTTTGACATGGTATAGTAAAAATGTATAAGGATGTTTCGGGAAGTATTAGAAGAACCCGGACAGCAGAAGCCAGGAAAACTATATTTCGAGCTGAAAAACCTAACACAGTATATTGTCAGGGTTTACAGCCAATGGGTATCAGGGGAAACTCGGATGCCTCCCGCATTTGGAAAGAAATGCATTGGAAAGAGAAGTAGGACCTGCTGCTTATTAGGAAGAAAGGCAGCTGGTAAAAGGCGGCGCATCCTCTGCCAGAGTCTCGTTCCGATGAAATGTTTTTCAGCGTATTCTTAAACAAAAGAAGGGAGAAGAACAATTTCATGAAGAAGACAAACAGAATCATTGCATTGGCAATGGCGGCCATGACAGCATTGTCTATGACAGCCTGCTCCGGAAGCGCAAAAGAGACAACGGAGGCGGAAAGCGCCGCAGAGACAACCGCAGAGGCTGCTGAGGAAAGCAGTGCAGAGGAGACCAAGGAAGCATCCGGAGAGACGCTTCTGATGGCAACGACGACCAGTACCGATAATACAGGTCTTCTGGATTACTTAAAGCCAATCTTTTTAGAGGATACAGGTATTGACTTACAGTGGACGGCAGTAGGAACCGGTGATGCGATTCAGAAAGCAAAAGATGGTGAAGTCGATGTGATACTGGTTCATTCTAAAGCAAAAGAAGAAGAATTTGTGGAGAGCGGCTACGGTGTAGAGCGCTTCCAGGTTATGTATAATGATTTCGTGATCGTAGGACCGAAGGATGGTCCGATTGCAAAGACGGATGATATCAACGCTGCATTTAAGCAGATCATGGACGAGCAGCTGACATTTGTGTCCCGTGGAGACAACTCTGGTACCCATAACAAGGAGACCGGAATCTGGGAGAAGCTGGGAATTACAGATTATGAGAGCAATCCAAATTATGTATCGGCAGGCGCTGGAATGGCTGATACACTGGCGATGGCAGATGAAAAAGGTGGCTACTGCCTGTCTGACCGCGGTACCTGGCTTGCCAAGAAGGCAGATTTCCCGGATATGGATATTGTATGTGAAGGCAGCAAGGAACTTTTAAACCAGTACGGCGTTATCGCAGTAAATCCGGAGAAATATCCGGATGTCAACAACGAGGCGGCGAATACGTTTATCAAGTGGATCTGTTCTCCGGAAATCCAGACGCTGATCGGTGAATACGGCGTAAAGGAGTACGGCGAGCCGTTATTCTTCCCGAATGCAGAGCAGAAGTAAAATACTGCCGGATGATATGTGGTAGTGCTGGAATTAGCGTATTTAAACGAATAAAGCAGGCAGTTGAACCTTGCAGAATTTATAATGTATAAACAGGAAACCGGAGAAGGGAGGATGCACTTTTTCCGGTTTTTCTGTCATTAAGAATTGAGAAAATGAGAACGCCTGCAGAACATAAGGTGTTTCAGTGGATATGCTGGGAGAAAAAATATGGGAAACCTGTTTTCAAAATTTTTTGGTACGGTCGGAGTGATAGATTCTATCCGGGTAACGCTGGTGATGTCTTTCTGGTCAACCTTGATTGCGTCCATGCTTGGAATTTTTCTGGGACTTGTGCTGGAGCAGACGAAATTTCCAGGAAAAAAGCTGGTAGTCCGCGTGAACCGGACCTTGATGGGAGCACCTCCGGTTGTCATCGGACTGCTCACATATATGCTTTTGAGAAAAAAAGGTCCGTTTGGGGCGCTTCGATGGGTATTTACGATCAAAGGAATGGTGGCAGCTCAAGTTCTGATCATTACTCCGATCGTCTGTGGAATGGTATATTCATATGCGGTCCGCACGGCGCCTTCGATCCGGGCGTTTGCCAGGACGATGGGAGCTGACCGGCATCAGACCGCGCGGCTTCTGCTGCGTGAAATGAAAAATGAAATTTATTTTGCGGTTGTGTCTGGATATGGGCGTTCCATCAGTGAGGTCGGGGCGGTCTTTCTGGTAGGTGGAAATATAAAAAACAGCACCCGGACAATGACGACTGCGATTTCAACCCTGAAAGGTGCAGGCGATTATTATGAAGGGGTATTTTTGGGAGTGATCCTGATGCTTCTGGCATTTGCGGTACAGACATTGGCAGAACATTTCAGACAGGAGGAGACACCGGATGAAAATCTCTAAGCTGCAAAAGAAGATGGGTCAGTTTACGCTTCAAATCGAGGAACTGTATCTGGAGAGCGGGAAGGTTCATGGTCTGATAGGAACCAATGGCTGCGGAAAAACAACACTTTCCAAGCTGATACAGGGGATATTGGTTCCAGATGGCGGGAGGATTGATTACGAGGGACTGACACCCCGGGATATCACGATGACAACACAGAGACCGTATCTTTTGCATGATACGGTGTATCAGAACCTGATCTATCCGCTGAAAATACGGGGAATCCGCCCAGATGAGGCGAAGATGGATGCCTGGCTGGAACGATGTGGGCTTCTGCAGAAAAAAAATCAGTATGCCCGTTCCCTGAGCAGCGGGGAACAGCAGAAATTATCATTTATCAGGGCTCTGGTATTTGACCCTGCGTTTGTGATTGTTGATGAGACACTTTCCAACCTGGATCCTGACAGTACAGAATTGTTTGAACAGCTGATGCGGGAGCAGCAGACGAAAAATAAGATGACATGGCTGCTAATCAGCCATCAGCTGGTGCATGTCCGCAAGATTTGTGACCAGGTACATTTTATGGAACAGGGGAATGTTCTGGTGTCTGGAACACCGGAAGAAATCCTTCTTCACCCCTCTCACCCGTCCATACGTCGATATCTGGCAGATACAGAGGTTTCATATCGCGAAAATGAAAAAAGTTCAGAAATATGAATAAAAATGCGAGATGATTGCGCTGAATGTGAAAAAAATGGAAAGAGTTTTGCTTGGGATGATTGACACAGTTTGTGAAAATGTGGTATAATTTCTGGTAGAAAATCATGAGAAAGAGAATTGTCGCACGAGAGCGGCAGTTATACAGAGTTGATTTCGAGCTTTTCTGCCTAAGCTGTGAACCGATTCACAGGATGGAAGAAAAGCCAATGGGTATCCGGGGAAACGCGGGTGCCTCCCCGCATCAGACGATGCATTGGAAAGGAATAGCTCTCGGATGACCGGGATGAAGACCCGGAAGTTCTGGAAAAGAGCAGTAAATTCCGCCAGCCCAAGCAAAGCCTGATGTAGATAAGTGCATATCAGCAGAAAGCCATAAGAGGCAGACTGCATCATCAGGAACGGATACAGAGAGCGGAATGTTTTCTGTATTCGTTTTTTTGTTTCATTCGGAGAGGCGGCCTATGAATCAAAAGCACTTCGCGTGGATGCGTACCTTCGCGAAGAAGAATCATGCCGCAAGGGAGGAATTATGAAGTTATTGAAAGTTGATACGCTGGCGCAGGCGCGGGAACGTCTGCTTGAAGCGGCAAAAGAGTGCCTGCCGGAGACGGAGCGGGTTGCGCTTGCAGATGCGTCTGGCTGTATTTTAGCAGAAGATATTGTCTCTGGGGAAATGATTCCTGCATTCCGCCGTTCCAGTGTAGATGGGTATGCAGTCTGTTCAAAGGACACGGCGGGCGCAACAGAAAGTATCCCGGTTTTTCTGAAGGTGCTGGAAGAAGTAGAGATAGGACATCCGGCGGTATCAAAGATTGAACCGGGTACCTGTGCCTATGTGCCGACCGGCGGCATGGTTCCGGAAGGGGCAGATGCCATGGTGATGGTAGAATACAGTGAACGGTTCGGAACAGATGAGGTTGCCCTGTATGAAAATGTTCCGTATGGGAAATGCATCGTGCTTCCGGGAGAAGATGTAAAAACCGGGGATATAGTCCTTAAAGCGGGAACCCGGATTGGCCCGGCGCAGGCGGGAACATTGGCAGCGCTTGGCGTGGTTCAGGTTCCGGTTTTTAAACCGTGGAAGGTGGCAATTCTATCGACGGGCGACGAACTGGTCAGGATCGATCAGGTTCCTGGACCGGGACAGGTGCGGGATATTAATACATGGGCGCTGTCCTGTTATGTGAAGAAGACAGGTCTGGAGCTTGTTTCGGCAGAGGCGGTGAGGGATGAAGAGGTACTTTTAGAGGAGAAAATCAGAGAGGCGGTCAAAGCATGTGATTTGATTCTGATCTCCGGAGGAAGTTCCCAGGGAAAGAAGGACATGACTATGGAGATATTAAACCGCATCTCCAAGGAGGGAGTATTTACCCATGGGCTGGCACTGAAACCGGGAAAACCGACGATTCTGGGATATGATAAAGAGAAAAATACGCTGTTAGGAGGACTTCCTGGGCATCCGGCAGCAGCGCTTACCGTTTTCCACTTATTATTTGTGTGGCTCTGGAAGCAGGTAACCGGTCAGCCAGATCAACCTCCGCTAGAAGCCTTTATGACAACGAACCTGGCGGGGGCACCCGGAAAAACAACCTGCCTGCTGGTAAAGCTTCAGATGGCTCCGCAGGGGCTGGAGGCAGAACCGGTATTTGGAAAATCAGGCTTGATTTCGACGATGGCAGAGGCAGACGGCTACGTTCTGATTGATATGAATCAGGAGGGACTGAAGAAGGGTGAGCAGGTGAAGGTATACCGCTTTTAAAATGAATTGCTTCCAGAAGGGCGGCGGAGGATAAAGGATCGGCAGAGCCTGGTGGAAACAGAATAGAGGCAGAGATGGGAAAGAGAAATTTATATCTGAATAATACACCGGTGGAGGAGGCAAAAGCCCTTTACCAGAAAGCACTGGGGGAATTATTAAGCCCCAAGGCAGAATGGATTCCCGTGACGGAAAGTCTGCACCGGATTACAAAAGAGGCAGTCTATGCGAAATATTGTTCCCCGCTTTATAATGCGGCGGCGATGGATGGAATCGCGGTTGAGGCAGAGAAAACAAAGGGAGCATCGGAGCGGAAACCACTTACCCTGTATCCGGGTACAGATTTTACAGTGGTGGATACGGGCGATCCGATTCACGCACCATGCGATGCAGTTATCATGGCGGAGGATCTGCTGGAGCAGGAAGACGGATCGGTGCAGATTACGGATGCAGCTGCATCATGGCAGCATGTGCGTCCGATCGGAGAAGATATCGTAGCGGGTGAGATGCTGATGCCCGGTTATCATGAGATACGCCCGATTGATATAGGTGTTCTCCTGTCTGGCGGAATTACAGAGATTGAGGTGTTGAAAAAGCCGTCGGTAGCGATTTTTCCGACGGGAACCGAAATCATAGAGCCGGGACAGGAACCCAGGGATGGGGACATCATCGAATCAAATTCGAGAGTGTTTGAGGCACTGGTAACGGAACATGGCGGTGCGCCCCATCGTTTTCCGCCGATTGCGGATGAATATGAAACATTGAAAGCAAAGGTGGCAGAGGCGGTTGAAAACTATGACATGGTGATTGTCAATGCCGGCTCCAGTGCAGGAACTGAAGATTTTACGGTTCATGTACTTCGGGAATTGGGGGAGGTTCTGGTACACGGGGTGGCAATCAAGCCGGGAAAACCGGTAATATTGGCGATTGTCAATGGAAAACCGGTAATCGGACTTCCGGGATATCCGGTATCCGCCTATATCAACTTTGAAAATTTTGTGATTCCTGTGCTGCAGAAACTGGCAGGACGTACAGAAACAGGCGGCACGACGGTGCGGGCTGTCATATCCAAACGCCTTGTATCATCCCTGAAACATAAAGAGTATGTGCGGGTGAAGGTAGGAGAAGTGGGTGACAAGCTCGTCGCTTCTCCACTGGCGCGCGGGGCGGGAGCAGCAATGAGCCTGGTGCGGGCAGACGGATTCTGTGTGATTCCTCAGAACAGCGAGGGGGTCGAGGCGGGAGATACCGTTGACGTAGAGCTATACCGTTCCCTGGAGGAAATTGGAAGTACGGCAGTGGCAATCGGAAGCCATGATCTGATTCTGGATGTGATGGCAGATTTGCTGCCGTGTATGTACCCGGGTAATTACCTTTCCAGTACGCATGTAGGCAGTATGGGCGGTTTAATGGCATTAAAGCGGGGAGAAGCGCATCTGGCTCCGACTCACCTGCTGGATGAAGAGACAGGAGAATATAATATTGCGATCCTGAAAAAACTGTTTGCGGGTGAAAAAATGGCACTTGTCAAGGGCGTTGAGCGAATTCAGGGAATTATCGTTAAAAAAGGAAATCCGCTTGGAATCCATGAAATTGAAGATCTACGTGGCTTGAATTATGTCAATCGACAAAGAGGAGCGGGGACAAGAGTTCTTTTTGATTATAAGCTGAAGGAAGCCGGTATTTCACCGGAAGAGATTCACGGATATGACAGAGAGGCGGCAACGCATATGGCAGTGGCGGCTGCCGTGTCCGGCGGCGATGCAGACGCGGGCATGGGAATCCAGTCGGCAGCCAGGGCAATGGGACTTGATTTTATTGAGATTGGACGGGAAGAGTATGACTTTGCGATTCCGGTCAGATTTCTGGATTTTCCACCGGTACAGCATTTTCTGGCGGTTTTGAAAAGCCGGGAGTTTGCAGAGAGAGTGGAGAAGCTCGGTGGTTATGGGCTGGCAAGAACCGGAGAAATTTTATATTTATAAAAGAGGGGATTAGATGGGAGCAGTTGTGCGTGAATTATATGTGTTCCGGCAGAGGGGACAGCCGGGAGAAGCCGTGGAGAGCGCCTGGTTCCGAAGGGGGATCGGAATGGAGGGTGACCGGCATGCAGCGGGAGGTGAAAGGCAGACTTCGCTGTTGGCGGGAGAAACCCGGGACTGGATGGAGAAGCAGACAGAACCGGGACTCTGCTTCCGCCGCTACAAGGCAAACCTGATAACGGAGGGAATAGATACCACCCAGTTAAATACGGGGGATCTTCTGGCGGCGGGAGGGGCGGTGTTCCGCGTCTCCGGGTATGGAAAAAAGTGTTTTCCAGAGTGTATTTACCATGAAAAAGGAGTTTTCTGCCGCCTTTCGGCAGGAGCCATATTTTTGGAAGTGATTCGGGACGGGTATGTATCTGTTTCGGATGAAATAATGAAATTGAACAAAAAGGAGGAACTGTGATGAGACGATTAGAGAAAGATGAATCACTCTGCATTGGATGCCACCAGTGCGAAGAAGCCTGTTCGAAGGCATTTTACAAGGTTTCGGATCCAATGAAATCCTGCATCCGCATTACCGACAAGGAGGATGGAAGCCATCATATTGCTGTGTGCACACAGTGTGGAAAATGTTCTGAAGTGTGCAATACAGGTGTGATTACGGAGGATGCGAGAGGCGTTTACCGGCTGAATAAGAAAGAATGTGCCGGCTGTCTGATGTGCGTTGGATTCTGTCCGGAGAATGTTATGGTACAGTGTGATGATTATCTGGAGCCGTCCAAATGTACGGCGTGCGGATTGTGCGTAAAAGCATGTCCGACCGGAGCGATCCGTCTGGTAGAAGAGTAAAAGGAGGAGAAAGGCATGATTAAAATGTGTGATCTTCCGCGTTATGCGGACGCAGATATGGAAGAAATCAAAAAAATGAAAGAGGCCCACACGGTTCTCAATCAGGTTACATATGAGCCAAAGCCGCTGTATCATGGATATACGGATAAGCGTCTTCGAATCAATGTGACAGATAACACCATCGATATGATCGACATTCCTCAGGAGGTCAAAGAAAAATTTACCGGCGGAAAAGGTTATTGCCTGCGTTATCTGTGGGATGCAACGAATCCGGATACAAAGTGGAATTCTCCGGAAAATGCCATCACCATGTCGGCAGGACCGATTGCCGGAATTACGCAGTACGGCGGTACCGGAAAATGCCTGGTATGCAGCATTTCACCGATGACAGATATCCCGATTGATTCAAACGTCGGCGGATATTTTGGCCCATTCTTAAAATTCTCCGGATTTGATGTGATCGAGCTGACTGGAAAAGCGGAGGAAGACGTGATTATTGTCATCGATGGCAATAAGGGAACCGTTTCAATTGAAAAAGCACCGTTAGAGCATAAAGATGCACATGTACTGGGAGAAGAGCTGACAACCATGTATGCGGAGGATGACAATGATCGCAAAAACGTGGCGGTCGTATGTTCTGGTTCAGCGGCGGATCATTGCAACCTCTCTATGCTGAATTTTACATTCTATGATCCGAAGCGAAATGTAGTCCGCTTAAAACAGGCTGGACGTGGTGGTATCGGACGTGTCTTTGCGGACAAGCACATTAAAGCGCTGGTATGCCATTTTAAAGGTGTAAAAGCAAATCTGAACCATGTATATGATATCAGTATCCTGAACCGGGATGGTCTGAAATTCCATCGTGAGGTGGCGACACAGGATGACAAACAGAATTCAATGCGTAAATCCGGAACAGCATACTCCCTGCGTATCATGAGCGATTATGATATTCTGCCGACGCGCAATTATAAATATGGCGGAACGGATAAGATCGATGAGATGGCACCGGAGGTATGGAGAAATAAATGGCTGACTCAGGGCGGAGCGGACGGATGTTGGTATGGATGTTCGATGGCGTGTGCTAAAACAGCCGATCAGTTTGAATTAAAGACAGGTCCGTATAAGGGACATAAAGTATGTGTGGATGGTCCGGAGTATGAGACAGCAGCCGGTGTTGGTCCGAACTGCGGCGTAACCGATCCGCAGGTAATCCTGGAAGTGAATTTCTACTGTGATACATATGGCATTGATACGATTTCCTTTGGCACCATGACTGCCTTCCTGATGGAATGCTATGAAAATGGTATCCTGAATAAGGAGAGAACCGGCGGTCTGGAGCTTGTATGGGGCAATGCAGAGGCGGAGCTGGAGCTGCTGCACCAGATGGCGCGAAACGAAGGCTTTGGCAAGATTGCGGCACTTGGAAGCCACAAGCAGAAAGAGTATTTTGCAGCGCAGGGCTGGGGCGATATGGATTTCATGAATGATATTGCGATGGAACAGAAGGGACTTGAATATTCAGAGTATGCTTCCAAAGAATCCCTGGCGCAGCAGGGCGGCTATGGTCTGACCAATAAGGGACCGCAGCATGATGAGGCATGGCTGATTTTCATGGATCAGGTAAATAACCAGATCCCTACCTTTGAGGATAAGGCGGAGGCGCTGTATTACTATCCGATGTTTAGAACCTGGTTTGGTCTTCTGGGACTTTGCAAGCTGCCGTGGAATGATATTGTACCGGCTGACAACAGCCTGACCGATGAACCGGCGAAGGTACCGGAGCACGTAGATAACTATCTGGATCTTTATTATGGTGTTACTGGGGTCAAGATTGATAGGGATGAGATGATTAAAATGTCCGAGCGTGTCTACAATTTCCAGCGTGTTTTCAACATTCGTCTGGGCAAGGGACTGCGTGCGAACGATGCGATTCCATACCGTTCTCAGGGACCGGTTACGGAAGAAGAATATCTGTCCCGTCAGGAGCGCTACGATGGTCAGCTGGTAGAGCTGGTTGGTTTTACAAAAGAAGAAGTCGAAAAAATGTCCTTAAAGGAAAAGATGGCTGCGACCAGAAAGCACAGAGAAGGGGAATATGAGAAGCTGATTGATGCGGTATATCCGAAGCGCGGCTGGAATTTAAACGGTGTTCCGACAATTGCACACCTGAAAGAGCTTGGCATGGATCTTCCGGAGCTTTTGGAAGTAGTTGAGCCGCTTCAGTAAGACTATTCATTAATACGTTGCAGAAGGGAAGTGGATATAATGGTACTGAATAACCGTCCATATCCGGACTGGCATGAAGGACTGACAATCAGGGGTGTGATGGAACACATGAAATTTACCTGGCCCAAGCTGGTCGTGAAGGTAAATGGGCAGCTGGTCTGGCCAGAAGACTATGATAAAGTAACACTTGAAGAAGCAGATGATTTGAAGATTTATCATTTACTGGGGGGCGGTTGATTCAGAAAGGAGACGCTGGTTTGGAGATAGACAAAGAACGCTATAAAAGAAATATTCTCCTGCCGGAGGTAGGAGAAGAAGGACAGAAAAAGCTGGCGGAAAGCCGGGTGCTGGTAGTCGGGGCGGGGGGACTTGGATCTCCCGTCAGCCTCTATCTGGCAGCAGCAGGAGTCGGTACGATCGGGATTGCTGATTTTGACCGGGTGGATGTCAGCAATCTGCAGCGGCAAATCCTTTACCGGGAACAGGACATTGGAAAGGCAAAAGCAGAACTGGCGGCGGAGCAGCTTCAGAGCCGGAACCATTCGGTGCAGGTAGAAGTATACCCAGAGGGAATTACAGCTGAAAATGCAGAAGAAATTCTTGCAAAGTTTGATGTGATTGTGGATGCTTCGGATAATTTTCCAACCCGCTATCTGCTGAGTGACACATGTATGAAGCTGGGAAAGCCGGATGTATATGGAGCTATCTGTGAATTTGCGGGACAGGTTACCGTGTTCGCATCGGACGGACCATGTCTGCGCTGTCTCTGTCCGGAGGCAGAGGACCCATCCGGAAACCCGAATTCGGCCGCTTATGGTGTGCTTGGTGTGATTCCTGGCATGATCGGGTGTATGCAGGCGGCAGAAGTATTGAAGCTTCTTTTGGGTAAGGGAGAGGCGCTGATTGGAAAAATGCTGTTCATTGATGTCAAAACGTGGTCCACGGATCTGATAGAAATTCCGGTTCATCCCCAGTGTAGCTGCCATGCACATACCAAAGTTCACCGGATGTGAAAACGGGTTACTGTTTACGGGTAGGTACTTTTGGAACCGAAGGTGCCGTAAGAAAACGATATTAAAAATAGACACTATGAACAATCTCTTTACTTCACAGGAAAAGAATGATAAAATAAATTAGATTGCCGAAAGCAGATGAGGAAGATTATCCACTCTGCTTTCGGCTGGATTCAGGTAAACAAAAAGGTAAATTAGATGACCAGGAATGTTTCCCTGAAATTACGATTATTGAGAAGTTAAGAGGTAAAAGGCAAATGGCGAAGGGTAATAACACAAAAGCAAAAATTGCCCGTGTTGCATGGAAATTGTTTCATGAGAAGGGATATGAGGAGACGACGATCGATGAGATTATCCTGCAGTCTGGAACATCAAAAGGAAGCTTCTATCATTATTATAGTGGAAAGGATGAGCTTCTGGCATCTCTCCCAGAGATCTTTGATGCAAAGTATGAAGAGGTAATGCAGGCGCTGGATCCGGAGATGGACAGCTTTGACAAGCTTATGACGCTCTGCTTCAGTGTACATGATCTGATAGAGTCGGATATCCCGGTAGGGCTTCTGGCGTCACTCTATTCCTCACAGGTGGTGACAAAGGGGGATAAGCATCTTTTAAACCAGAACCGTTTTTACTATAAGATGGTAAATCAGCTGGTCGATGAGGGGCAGCGCCGGGGGCAGATTACCCGCAGTATGCCATATTACGAGATTGCACATATGTATGCACTCTGCGAGAGGGCAATCATCTATGATTACTGCATTTCAGACGGTGGCTATGCGCTTGGAGAGTATACAAGAAAGACAATGCCTTTGCTGTTCGGCGGAGTGCGTGTAAAGCAGGAAGTCAAATAAAAAAGCAGACGGAAAATGCTTCTTAGGGGTATTTTCTGTCTGCTTTTGTGCGTGATAGCCGCGTACAGATCAGGATAGCATTGAGTACCTTTAAAATAAAGGAACCTGGGACGGGAAAATGCAGCTTAAGAAAGGAAAAATGCCAGATGGAACGAGAAAATCAGGAGTATATAAGCATTGTGAATGCAACGGAAAACAACTTGAAACATGTGTCGTTGAAAATTCCGAAAAAGAAAATCACGGTTTTTACCGGTGTGTCCGGTTCGGGCAAATCATCGCTCTGCCTTGATACGATTGCGGCAGAGTCGCGGCGGGAGCTGAATGTGACATTTCCAAGTTTTGTCCAGCAGTTTCTGCCGAAATATGGTCGTCCGGAGGTTGAGCGCATGGAGAATCTTCCGGTCACGATCGTGATCGATCAGAAAAAGCCGGTGGCAAACTCCCGCTCAACGGTCGGCACATACACCGATATCTATGCGCTGCTGCGCCTGCTCTTTTCACGTGTAGGCAAACCGTTTGTCGGCTATTCGGACAGCTTTTCCTTCAACCATCCGAGTGGCAAGTGTGAGCGCTGTGAGGGCCTGGGCGTTGTGACGGAGCTGGACATCCACAAGCTGGTGGATTTTGATAAATGCCTAAACGATGAGGGCGTTATCCAGTGGCCGGCGTTCACGACCGGCGCATGGCGGTGGAAGCGGTACGCGTACAGCGGTCTGTTTGATTTGGACAAGAAGATCAGGGATTATTCGAAGGAAGAGATGGATTTATTTCTCTATTCGCCGCAGATCCGCCTGAAAAACCCGCCGGCAAACTGGCCGAAATCCGCGAAGTACGAGGGCATTTATCCGCGTATGTACCGCAGTATCATTACATCTAAGGAAGGACAGCTTCACAAGAAAGAGCTGGATCGTATTGTCAGCACCTTTACGTGTCCGGAGTGCCACGGGGCGAGACTGAATGCGAAGATCCGGAGCTGCCTGATTAACGGAAAAAATATCTGCGAGGTTTCGGATATGCCGATCCCGGAGGCGGCAGAGTTTATCCGCCAGATCGATGATCCGCTGGCACGTGATATCAAGACCGAGATCCTGAAGCGGATGAATGCGCTGATTGAGATCGGACTCAGCTATCTTTCTTTAAGCCGTGGAACAGACACTCTCTCCGGCGGCGAGGCGCAGCGTATCAAGATCGCGCGTTACATCAATTCGCCGCTTACCGATATGATGTATGTGCTTGATGAGCCAAGCGTCGGACTGCATTCGCGTGATATCCAGAATCTCAAAAATTCGCTGATCAAGCTGAAAGAGCACGGAAATACCGTGATGATTGTGGAACACCACCGGGAAGTCATCGCTCTGGCGGATCACATTGTGGATATGGGACCGGAAGCGGGCATAAACGGTGGACAGATCATGTATCAGGGAAGCTACGAGGATCTTCTGAAAGCGGACACTGTGACCGGACGGATGCTGCGGACGAAAACGCCGATGAAGATGGAGTACCGCAAGCCGACCGGATGGTATCAGGTCGAGCACGCGAAGCTTCATAACTTAAAAGATCTGAGCGTAAAACTGCCGCTTGGCGTGATGACGGTCATCGCCGGTGTGGCTGGTTCGGGAAAAAGCTCCCTGATGGAATATTTTACGAGCCAGTATCCAGGCGAGGTGATCTCGATCCGGCAGAAGGATATCGGTATCAATCTGCGTTCGACCCCGGCGACGTATCTGGATATCGCGGATGCGATCCGGGCGCTTTTTGCGAAAGCGAACCATGTCGCACAGGCATATTTCAGTTTCAATTCCAAGGGCGCCTGCCCGGCGTGTCAGGGTAAAGGTGTGATTATATCGGATATGGCATATATGGACTCGATTGAGACGGTCTGCGAGGTCTGCCACGGAACGCGGTATTCGGAGGAAGTGCTGAAATATCAGTACAAGGGAAAGAATATTGCGGAAGTCATGGATATGACCGTCCGTCAGGCGATCCAGTTCTTTGAAGATGCGGATTTTGTGAAGAAACTCGATACGCTGGTACAGGTCGGACTCGGTTACCTGCATCTGAATCAGTCGATGACGACGCTTTCCGGCGGCGAGCTGCAGCGTGTGAAGCTGGCGAGCAAGCTGGATGAGCGGGGACAGATATTTATTCTGGATGAGCCGACTGACGGGCTGCATCTCGACGATATCCGCCGTCTGATGAAGCTTTTCAACCGGATGACCGATCAGGGCAATACACTGTTTATCATCGAGCACAGCCTGGATGTGATGAAGGACGCCGACTATATCGTGGAGCTTGGACCGGGCGGCGGACTCGCAGGCGGCAGTCTGCTCTTTGCCGGGACACCGAAGGAGATGCTGGAAGCGGAGCGGAGTGTGACGCGGGAGTATCTGCGGGAGAGCTTATAGATAAAGAAAAATATCCCGAATGCATCGGAAAGTGCATTCGGGATATTTTTAATCAATCAATTCGCTCAATACCATGGCAGCTTGAAAGATATTTCTTCGCATCCTTAAAAAACGCCGCCACGATCAGGAGAATGATAAACGCGATCGGAAATGCTGCAATGATGGACACGGTCTGCAGGTTTGCCATTGAATTATCACTGAAAATGAGGACCATCGGCAGTAGAATCAGGCTCAGGGACCAGAAGGTTTTGATCGCCATGTGCGGTTCGTCCTCGCTTGTCAGGTTCTTGTAGGAGTAGGCGGAGGCAACCAGTACGATCGCGTCAAAGCTGGTGGCATAGAAGGCGATCATCGCCGCCGCGAGCAGAACGAGAACCATCGGGGCGAGCGGAAGCGTGCGGATGATGGCAGTGATTGTGGAATAGAGGTCGCCACTGGCGGCATAAAGACCCATGACATCCAGTTTTCCGAACACCTGGAGTCCCAGGCTGTAGTTTCCGAGGATAATAAAGCTCACAAACGTGCCGCCAAGCCCGAACACGTAGCCGCCGAGGATTGTCTGCCGGATCGTACGTCCACGAGAGATGGTTCCGATGAAGAACGGGGCAGCGACGCACCAGACCATCCAGTATGCCCAGTAGAACATTGTCCATGTCTGCGGAAATGAGGTGGTGCGCTGTGGGTCGGTGTAGGTGGAGAGTCCGATAAAGTTCTGTACCAGATTTCCGATGGAGGAAAAGCCGGTTTCGATGATATAGCGAGCTTCACCGCCAAACAGCAGCACATACGCCAGAAGAGCGAAGAAGAGGTAGACGCAGGACGCCGCGAGCTTCTGGATGCCCTTCATGCCACGCACGACGGAAACGGTATATACCAGGCAGGTGACTGCCAGAATCGCGATGGTGATGAGGCGGGTGTCGCCGAATCCGAAGAGTTCGGAGACGATCTGGCTCATCAGAGGGGTCGCCAGCGTAAAAGTCGTGGTTGTGCCGGCCAGCAGTGCGAAGACCGCCATCAGATCAATCAGGGTTCCGGCAAGCCCGTCTGTGTGTTTTCCGAGGATCGGGCGGCAGGCTTCGGAGTATTTCTGTTTATGGCAGCCGCGCACATGAAGCATGAAGCCAAAGGCAGCGGCGAGCACGACATAGAAGCCCCACGGGATCGGACCCCAGTGAAAGAGCGGGTATGTGCTCGCCCAGTCCTGAATACTGCCCATTTCTGCCAGATGCGGGTCATTGGCGTAGAGAACCCACTCACACAGGGAGTAAAAGAGAATGTCCGCCGCAAGTCCGGAGGTAAACATCATCGAACCCCAGGCAAAATTGGAATAGAGCGGCTTCTCATCCGGTTTTCCGAGCCGGATGGTTCCGTAGCGGGAAAAGGCGATGTAGATTGACAGAAGAAAAATGCCGAGTCCGATGGCAAGGTAGCCGACACCGAAGTTTTCCCCGAGAAAGCTACGGAGATTTTCCAACACTGCCTTGGATGCATCTGGCGCAGCCAGAAAGCAGAGACAGAGTATTATAATAAGAAGAAATGGGACGACCATCGTGGTCCAGTCCAGGCGTTTTGGCTCTGGCGCTGTTTGGGATTGTGGATTTTGCATGGGAAACCTCCTTTTAAATCATTTGTAAAAATGAGGATTTTTGCAAATGGTTCATGTTCATTTTTTGATAAATAAATTAAATATTGAACACATTATAGCATTGGGTGGAAAAAAAATCAATGAAAAATTTGGGAAAAAATAGAGAAACAAGGAAATAGATGTTACCGGTTCACGGGTAGGCACTTTTGGAACCGAAAGTGCCGTAAGAAAACGTGGTGGCAGCAGGAATTTGCCGTATTGAAATGTGAAGCCACGGCAAATTCCGTTACTGGGCACGTATGCGTGAACAGTAACGAATCGATAGAAAAATGTATGGGAGGCGGCAATGGAAAAATCCTGCCGCCTCCCTACTGCTCAATCTGCACATCAAATCCCAGTCCGCGCAGCATGTTCGCATAATTCTCCATATCCTGACCGGAGAAGGTCTGCTCGCGGACAAGAGCCGGAGATTGCGTGTATTTTTCATATTTAATGATCCCCAGATTTGAATAGGAGAGCAGAATTACATGTCTGATGTGGTGCTCAGACAAAAGGTGGGCATACCTGCGGGCATCGATGAGCGTGTCGTTGATGCCGGGGGTAATGGTAATGCGGACCGCCACTGTTTTGCCGATAGCGACGGCAAAGTCCAGATTTTCCAGAATTGAATGATTTGAGACGCCGGTGAACTGGACATATTTCTTTTCAGAATAATGTTTTAAATCAATGATAATCATGTCCGCGTTGGCGATGAAGCGGGAGAAAGCCAGCGATTTGGCGAAAGCGGTTGTCTCAATCGCGGTGCGGATGCCGTGTTCTTTACATGTTTTCAGGACAGCGGTGGCTGCTTCCGGTTGCATCAGCGGATCGCCGCCGGAGAGAATGACGCCGCCATTTCCATAGAGCTCCCGGTCGGCAAGAATTTTTTCCATGATTTCATCCATATCCATCATCTGACCGACGAAATGAAGCATTCGGGACGGACAGTGATCCGTACAGGCACGGCAGAATGTACAGGTGTCCGGGGTAAAGGTGAGACGGTTGTCTGAAAATGCCAGACTTCCGGTGGGACATTCGCTGACACAGAGATTGCAGTAGAGACAGTGCTTGCTGTCCCAGAGAATCCGGGTCGGGCGCTCATGCGCCTGCGGTGTTGAACACCAGACACAGCGCAGGGGGCATCCTTTAAAATAAATCGTAGTCCGCAGCCCGGAACCGTCAGCCAATTTATTTCGTTTGATTTTAAATATATTCGCCTGCATGAATACAATACTCCTGAAAATCCTTCTGATATTTATAAAACACGATAAGACATTGAGTATTCCGGCACGGGATGGCACCGGAATTTCCGAATGGATTCGTAATACAACTGAATGCAAAATACAGGCTAACTATAGCATAAAGAAGATAAAAAGTAAATGAGACAGTTTCTCCAATTTGCTGCTTGATTTTTTTACAAAGATTTGACAAAAAAGCGGAAATAAATTTTACAAAAAAGCGCTATAATAAAACAGGTTCAAGAGAGAATATGTGTGAACGCTGCGAAAGAGCAGGTTATACAGCGGCAGATTTGCCAACTGGCACATATCGAAAAAGAAACCACGAAGGAATACCGCGAGAGATCGGGCGGCTGGCTTAAAATGAAGCGCGAAAACAGCTGCAGGAAAAAGATGGAAGATGGCGGGGAAGATATGGAATTGAAATATGAACTCTGGAAAGAGAGTATATTTCAAGAAAAAGTTATATGTGAATGTAGGAAGCGTCTGTCGGGATATCGGCGGGCGGTTTTTTGTTTCATAGTAGAATTAAATATAGCATTTGTGAAATTACAGTATTATACATAATTTCTATATACAAAAGAGGTATTTGTTTATGTTATGAGCACAGGCTTACAACACTTATTAATAAGAATTAATATAAGGTACTTTTAACGAAAAATTCACGGAAAATCACGCTTACAACGTGAAAAACACGGTTGTATTTAGGAAATAAAATTGTTATAATGAGTGGCTGAAATGGAAAATGTAAAACAAAAAAGAAAAAAGTTGGGAGGTTACGAAGGTGAAAAGATTGAGTGCGTTTTGCGCGAGCCTGGGATTATTTTTGATGGCAAATCCGATGACGGCTCTGGCAGCAGAACAGGAAGGCGGTGCATCGGCATCCTCTGTGCCGCTCTGGATGTGTATTCCATTTGCGGGACTGCTTCTCTGTATTGCGATTCTGCCGCTTGTGAAGGCAGAATGGTGGGAAGAGCACCAGCCTCATGCGGTTGCTCTTTGGTCAATTCTTTTTATCATTCCGTTTGCGATGCGTTACAGTGCGGGGACAGCACTGGAAACGGTTCTGGAATGTCTGGTCAATGACTATTTGACCTTTATTATTTTGTTATTTGGACTTTTCTGCGTTGCCGGTAATATCACGATGTCCGGTGACCTGGCAGGTTCTCCGCGTGTCAATGTGGGACTACTGGCACTGGGAACCCTGCTTTCAAGCTGGATCGGTACGACCGGTGCCAGTATGCTGATGATTCGTCCGGTTGTCAAGATGAATGCATGGAGAAAGAAGAAACGTCATATCATTATCTTCTTTATTTTCCTTGTATCCAACATCGGCGGATGTCTGACCCCGATCGGTGACCCGCCTCTGCTGATGGGCTTCATGCGCGGCGTACCGTTCTTCTGGAGCTTACATCTGGCGCCGATCTTATTCTTCAATATGCTGGTGCTGCTGACAATCTTCTATTTTATTGATAAGAGGGCATATCGTCAGGATATCGCGAGCGGTCTGAAACCGGATATCAGCAAACCGGGTACCGAAGTAAAGCTGCGCGGCGCGCACAACCTGATTTTCCTGGTTATGATCGTGGCAGCCGTTATTTTAAGCGGTACCTTACCGTCCATGCCGCAGTTCCAGGATGCAGCCGGAAAGGTGCTTGGCATCCACCTGTTTGGAGAGGTAGAATTAAGCTATCCGGCCATCATTGAGATTGTGATCATTCTGGTGGCGGCTTTCCTGTCCTTCAAGACCACGAAGGTTGAGATCCGCCGTGAGAACCACTTTACCTGGGGCGCGATTCAGGAGGTTGCGGTTCTGTTTATCGGTATTTTCATCACGATGCAGCCAGCCCTGATGATTCTGAAAGCAAATGGCGCGAATCTGGGCATCTCCGAGCCATTTGAAATGTTCTGGGCGACCGGTCTGCTGTCCAGCTTCCTGGATAACACGCCGACCTATCTGGTATTTTTAACAACGGCAGGTGCGCTTGGATTTACGGAGGGCATGGTGACGACGTTAGGAACGGTTCCGATCAAGATGCTGATGGCGATCTCCTGTGGTGCGGTATTTATGGGTGCGAACACCTACATCGGAAATGCACCGAACTTCATGGTTAAGTCGATTGCGGATGAAAACGGTGTGCGTATGCCGTCCTTCTTCGGATATCTGCTCTGGTCGTTCGGTATTCTGGTTCCGGTCTTTGTACTTGATATGCTGTTATTCTTTTTATAGGGGGTGAGTGACGATGAGCAACAATCAGGAACATACCAATACAGATAATATGGAAAATCAGACGCAGCAGGCGCTTGAAAAGGACAGCGCCCAGTATGCGAATGAAGTAACGGGTGCGGAAAATGCAGCCGAAAAGGATTCGGCAGGGAAGAAGCCGGGCAGCACGGTGCCTGGAAGAGATGAAAAACGAATCCGTGAACTGGCGGAGAGTATTTACGATTTGGATGCGGAGGTTTATGCACAGTTAGGTTCTTCTCTGGGACGTGTTTTCAACCGTGACCGGAAGCGCTGCGTGGATGAGCTGACTCATCTGATGCTGACACGCCCGCAGGGTAACCTGGTTCGAAGTGAGATTGCCCTGATCGGAAACATGGCGCGTACCATCGAGAATAAGGAAGAGCGGAAGCTCGTCATGACCGAGTACAACCGGATTCTGACCGAAGTCATGAGTCTGCCGACCAGTTTCGCGAGCGGCGACGTTATCAACGCAGAGCTGGCGAAGCTGAATACATTTAACCTGAAAAACCGTTTTTCCGAAAATGACCACCTGATCGTATGTATCAGCTGGACCTACGGAAGCGGCGGTGTAAATATCGGATTTAAGCTGGCAGATAAGCTGAAAATCAATTTCTACGACGCGGAGATCTTTGAAGCGGTTCTGAAACGTCTCGAGGCTCAGAAGGATTCTATACAGGATTCTGTCAGCTACGGAATCAAGCCGGGAATCAAGAAAGAGCCGGCGCACGATCAGGATGCCAATGTAAACCCGAGTGAGGCATTCATCCCGGAGCGCCATCTGACCCTGCGCCAGCGCATGCGCGAGTTCAGCCGTTTCCATGGACTGCCGAAGCGTGATGCGGTCTTCTTCAACGAGAGCGACCTTCTGGTTGACATGGCGAAGAAGGAAGATTTTGTTATTCTGGGACGATGCGGAGATGCCATCATGGCAAACAACAACATCCCGCATATCAGTATCTACATCACGGCGCCGTTTGAGCAGCGTATCAAACGTGCGATGGAGATTGACAGTTCCCTGACGGTCAAGCAGGCACGCCATATGTTAAAGCATCTGGATCATGTCCACAGCCAGTACTATCATTACTATACAAACCGAAACTGGGGACATTCCAACAACTATGATCTCTGTATCAACAGTGCCAGCTACGGTATCGATGGAACCGTGGATTTCATCTATCGGATGATCACGGCGCGGGAAGAGGATAAATAAGAGAACGGCTGAAGATGATGGGAGTCAGCGAAAGACAACAGACGCTGCCCCAGATTCTTCGGTCGTTTTTTTACATTTATAGTTTACTGCCAATAGAATGTATAACTAAAAAGATTCAGAATTTTTGCAGCGGAATACTTGCAAATTTGAGGGAAAGCCAGTATACTAGGTACCATATCACAGGGAAGTCCTTCGAAAGCGGGAGATTGGAAGAGGCATCCTTCTCGAAAGGAGAAATAAATTATGGAAGAAAGAATTATGCGCCGCGTAGCGGATTCAGCTGTTATCCAGACACAGCTTGTATTAAATAGTCACTTAAATGGTGCTGGTCGTTTGTTTGGCGGTCAGCTGATGGAATGGATCGACATTGTAGCGACCGTTGTTGCGCGCCGCCACGCGCATTGCAATCCGACAACTGCATCGGTTGATAACCTGCAGTTCAAAGAGGCAGTCCACCTGAACAATACCCTGATTATCGAGGGTAAGCTGACTTACGTTGGAAGAACCTCCATGGAAGTGCGTGTCGATACATTCGTAGAGTCTTTAAGCGGCGCGCGTAAACTGGTTAATACCGCTTATGTGGTTATGGTAGCGCTGGATGAAAACGAGCATCCGATGGAAGTTCCGGGACTGCTTATCGAGACCGATGAGGAGAAGGCAGAGTGGGAAGCTGGCGTGAAGAGAAACGACTTGCGGAAACACCGCCGTGCGGAGAACTACTAATCGGCAGTGTTTTTGTTTGGGAAAGGGAATTTGCATAAACCGGAAACCGATGTAATAAGATGTAAAAAACGTTCTCAGGGGAACTCCCATGAAGGAATATATCGAGGAACGGGCGGTTGCGATCGCTAATTACATCATAGACTACAATGCGACAGTGCGGCAGGCGGCCCGGAAATTTGGGATCAGTAAATCTACCGTGCATAAAGATGTGGCCGAGCGCCTTTCCCATATCAATCCGCCGCTTGCATCCCGGGCGCGTGTAGTACTGGACATCAACAAAGCGGAACGCCATATCCGGGGCGGGATGGCGACGAAAGAAAAATATGAGCATGAGCACCAGCTGCGCGCGTGCAGCCGGGACGAGAAATAGAAAAGCTGGTAAAATTGGAGCTGAAAGCAGAAAAAGGGGCATTCCGCCTGGACGGGCGGAGTGCCATTTTTTCTGCTTCATTGCAAACTATTTCAAAATATGCTATAGTAGCTTCGATTCATAAAGCTATATGTCAGCCAGATTCAGGCATATGGCAGCGTAGGAGGAACGGGAAAATTCTGAATTGAAAGATAAAAAACAAAGAGGAAGAATGGATAGATGGAACCAAGACAGGCAATCCTGGTAGTCAGCTTCGGGACAAGCTACAATGACAGCCGAGAAAAGACGATCGGAGCGGTTGAGCGTGCAGTGGCGGAGGCATTTCCGGCATATGAGGTGCGCCGGGCATTTACCAGCCAGAGGATCATTGATAAATTGAAAAAGCGGGATCAACGGTCGATCGACAATTTGAAGGAGGCACTTGACCGGGCAGCAGCCGATGGGATTAAAAATCTGATTGTGCAGCCGACCCATCTGATGGATGGATTTGAATACATGGATGTAAAAGCGGAAGTGGAAGCGAATCAGGGGCGTTTTGAACGGCTGGCGCTGGGAGCACCGCTTCTTGCCAGTGAAGCGGATCTGGATGCGGTGATCCGGGCGATGGCAGGAGAATTGGGCGGATATGACGATGGAAAAACGGCACTCTGTCTGATGGGGCATGGGACGAACGCGGCTTCCAATCAGGTGTATCAGAAGATGCAGGATAGGATGATCGCGGGCGGCTATGCAAATTATTACATCGGAACCGTGGAGGCGCAGCCGGATTTACAGGCGGTGATCGAGAAATTGGGCGCGCAGAAACACTATCAGAGGGCAGTGCTGCAGCCGCTCATGGTGGTTGCAGGCGACCATGCGAATCAGGATATGGCAGGTGAAGAGGAGGATTCCTGGAAGAGCCGCCTGGAACGCGCCGGATACCAGGTGGAATGCCGCATCCGGGGACTGGGAGAGGTTGAGGCGATCCGGAAGCTGTATGTGGCGCACGTGAGAGAGGCAGAGTGGGAAAAATGAAGAAAATAGGATGGATAATGGGAAAGAAAAGGTTACTGTACACGGGTAGGCACTTTTGGAACCGAAAGTGCCGTAAGAAAACGTGGTGGCAGCAGAAATTTGCCGTATTTAAATGCGAAGCCACGGCAAATTCCGTTACTGGGCACGTATGCGTGAACAGTAACAAGAAAATGGCACTTAGGATGGCAGGGCTGTCGCTTATGGGGGTGCTGCTCTTGAGCGGCTGTGGAAATACGGGAAAGAGTGCGGTGGCGGCAGCGTCGTCTACATCTGCCAGTGAGACATCCAATGAGGCGGGTAAAGGTTCGAAAGTGTCCCGGCCGGCAGAAAACGTGGATGCACAGGTGGCGGAGGCATCACTTCCACAGCCGGGTGAGGCGATCAGTGCGTCCCTGACCTGGGAATCGCGGATGGAACTTGCCTATGCGACCCAGTTTGCGGTCGATACCTATGAGGATGCGGACGGGATGCAGTACGAAGCAGTTTCGGTTGCGGATGGAAGCCGTTTTCTTCTGATTCCAGAGGGCGGAAAGGTGCCGGAAGATCTTCCGGATTCGATCCAGGTGCTTAAGCGCCCGGTCAAACAGATTTATCTGGTAGCGACCGCGACCATGGATATGTTCCGGATGCTGGGAGCGCTCCCGGATATCCGGTTTTCGGGAACCGATGCGTCGGGCTGGTACATCCCGGAGGCAAAGGAGGCGATGGAGAATGGGTCAATTCTCTACGCAGGCAAGTACAGCGAACCGGATTATGAGCGGATCGTCTCGGAGGGCTGCGGTCTGGCAATAGAAAATACGATGATTCTCCATTCGCCGGAGGTAAAAGAAAAGTTGGAAAGTTTCGGAATCCCGGTGCTTGTGGATCATTCCAGCTACGAAGCACATCCGCTGGGGCGGACGGAATGGATCCGCCTGTATGGAGTGCTGACCGGAAAAGAAAAAGAGGCGGAAGCGGCATTTGCAAAGCAGGAAGCGGCTTTGCAGCGTGTTACAGAAGAAGGTTCGGATGCGGAGAACGCAGGCGGGAGCGTAAAAACAGAACAGACGGCACAGGTGGAAAAGCCGTCGGCGGCATTTTTCTATATTACGAACCAGGGCAGCGTGAACGTGCGCCGTTCCTCTGATTATATACCGAAAATGATAGAATTAGCGGGCGGCAGATACATATTCGGGCATCTGGGGGATGACGGAAAGCGGTCTTCGACCGTCAATATGCAGATGGAAGAATTTTATGCAGCCGCGAAAGAATCCGATTATCTGATTTATAACAGTACAATCGATGGGGAGATTCACTCAATTTCGGAGCTTTTGGCAAAAGCGCCGGTTCTCAAGGATTTCAAGGCGGTACAGGCGGGAAATGTCTGGTGTACGACGAAGAATCTCTATCAGGAATCCATGTCAGTTGGAGCGATGCTGGAAGATATCCATGCGATTTTCAGCGGAAGCCAGGAAGATGGGACATATCTGTATAAATTACAGTCGTGAGGAAGGAAAGTGTAATAAAGATAGATAGGAGAAACGATGCGTTCAGTATCAGAAGCAAACAGACAAAAACAGGAAAAAAAACAAAGAAACCTGGCGCAGGCAGGCAGACAGGTGCGGATCGCAGCCGCATTTCTGCTTCTGATTGTGTTGCTGCTCCTGTCGCTTATCTGGAGTGCCTGTTCAGGCAGTGTATCGGTTCCGATTATGGAATTTTTACAGGAATTGCGGGAGCCTAAGCTGCGTGGAATGGCGTGGACGATCATCTGGGAGATCCGCCTGCCGCGCGCGCTGGCGGCGCTGATCCTTGGCGGGGCGCTGGCACTGTCAGGGTATCTGTTACAGACCTTTTTCCACAATCCGATCGCGGGTCCCTTTGTGCTGGGAATTTCTTCTGGTTCAAAGCTTTTGGTAGCACTTGTGATGGTCGGATTTCTGGAATGGAATATTACGATCAATTCGGGGATGCTGGTGGCAGCGGCATTTGCCGGAGCGCTTCTCTCTATGCTGTTTGTGCTCCTGGTCGCGCGGAAAATGGAACAGATGGCAATGCTGATCGTCGGGGGCGTGATGATCGGCTATATTTGCTCGGCAATCACGGATTTTGTTGTGACCTTCGCCAGCGATGCGGATATTGTCAACCTGCATAACTGGTCGCGCGGAAGTTTTTCTGGTATGACATGGGAAAATGTGGCAGTCATGGCGGGCGTGACCTTTGTCTCAGCGGCAGCGGTGTTTCTGTTATCCAAGCCGATCGGCGCATACCAGATGGGGGAGACGTATGCGAAAAGCATGGGAGTCAATGTCGCACATCTGCGTTTCTTTATGGTGATTTTGTCCAGCATCTTATCTGGCTGCGTAGCGGCATTTGCCGGTCCGGTTTCCTTTGTTGGAATCGCGGTTCCGCATCTGATCCGCTGGCTGTTTGCCGATACAAGACCGCTGGTACTGATTCCGGGCTGTTTCCTGGGCGGAAGCGTGTTCTGCCTGTTCAGCGACTGGCTGGCGCGGACGGTCTTTGCCCCGACGGAATTGAGCATCAGCACGGTAACAGCTGTCTTCGGTGCGCCGGTCGTGATTTTTGTGATGATGCGGAAACATCGAAAGAGCACCTGAAGCATAGAGCAGCAGAGGAGAAAATACCATGAATCCAGAAAATGAGGAGAAGATCTACTTTTATACAGAGGACTTACAGGTTGGATACGGTGGAAAACAGATCTTAAATCCAGTCCGGATCGGGATAAAGAAGGGTGAGATCCTGACTTTAGTCGGACCGAATGGAGCCGGAAAATCGACCATTTTAAAGAGTGTCGCCGCGCAGCTTCCCCCTCTGGGAGGCGCGGTTTACCTGGACGGCGCGGACCTTCTGGGAATGAAGGGAACGGAGCGCGCACGGAGGATGGCGGTCATGTTTACGGAAAAGGTTCATGCAGAGTGGATGACCTGCCGGGATGTTGTGGCAGCCGGGCGTTATCCGTACACGGGGTGGTTTGGTGTCCTCTCGGAGGAGGACTGGAAGGCAGTTGATGAGGCGATGGAGGCAGTGCAGGTATCAGAGCTTCGGGAGCGGGACTTCCAGACGCTCAGCGACGGTCAGCGGCAGCGGGTGATGCTGGCGCGGGCGCTCTGTCAGGAGCCGGAACTGCTGCTTCTCGATGAGCCGACTTCCTATCTGGATATCCGTTATAAGCTGGAATTTATGTCGGTCTTGCAGGAGCTGGCGCGCCGCAAGAAGGTGGCAGTCATTTTATCCATTCATGAACTTGATCTGGCGGAGCGCGTCTCTGACTGGGTGCTGTGCGTCAGCCCGGGGCAGGAAAGCCGGTTTGGACGCCCGGAAGAGATGCTGACTCCGGAACATCTTTCCGAGCTTTTCCAGATCGAGGAAGGGCGCTTCCGTCAGACAGGCGGCAGTATGGAGCTTCCGCGTCCGGAGGGGGCACCAGAGGTGTTTGTGCTGGCAGGAGGAGGAAGCGGGCGCGCTGTCTTCTGGCAGCTTCAGAGAGCTGGAACCACGTTTGCGGCAGGGATTGTATCGGAAGCCGACTTAGATTATCCGGCGGCTTGTACATTGGCGTCCAGATTGATTGCAGTCCCCGCATTTGAAGAAATATCAGAGGAAAAGGAACGAGAAGCCAGAGAATGTCTGGATGCGTGCCAGTGCGTGATTGCGTGCCGCAGGCAGTATGGGGGCTGGGCGGCGGCGAACGACCGGCTGCTGGCGTATGCCAGGGAAAAAGGAAAAAAGATTGAATATCACAACCTTCCGCTTCATAAAATGCAGTAAATCAAAGCATTTTGCCGCGTGGCTGCGTGCAGGGGAGCGGGAGGTTTTTTATTTGATGAAAAGTAAGAAAAGCAGGAAAAAATGGCTTCTAAGCCTTATGGTTGTGATGGGAATCTTTCTGGCGGGGGTCTATGCGGTTGCATGCGGCGGTGAAAAACAGGCAGAAAAATTGCGGGATCTGGAATTTGCCGTCATAGGTCCCGACGAGACGCCGCAGGAGCTGGCGCAGATCATAGAAGAAAAGAAGAACGATTCCTTCCGCCTGACTTACACAAGCGGAAATGACCTCTACATAGCTGCCGGGTACGGCAAGCAGGAGACCGGAGGCTACAGCATTACGGTTCCGGAGTTGTACCTGACGGACAATTCGATCATCGTCAAGACCGAGTTAAAAGGACCGGAGAGAAGCGAGCCGACCGGGGAAGAGCCGTCGTATCCGTATATTGTGCTACGGACGGAACTGCTGGAGGAACCAGTGGTATTCCAGTAGTTTCCTATGAAACAAAAAAACAGGAACCGGCGAGAGTATCATCCGGTTCCTGTCTTTATGCAGTTTCTGCAGAACGATTTCCGCAGGATTTCCTATATGAGTATAAGACTGGTTTCCTGATTACAGGGAAAGAGCCTCTTTTACCTTGGAAATGATGTGAAGTCCGATGTCTCTGGAAGCATCTACGGACTGAGCACCGATGTGCGGGGAAACGATGAAGTTGTCGCACTCGAACAGCGGGCTTGCGAATGTATCATCACCTGTCAGACCGCTGCCAGCCAGCTCGTTCTCCATAACGTCTGCTGCGTAGCCGCCGATCTTGCCAGCTTTCAGAGCCTCGTACATGTCTTTCTCGTTTACGATACCACCACGGCTCATGTTCAGAACAACTGCATCATCCTTCATCTCAGCGATGGACTTAGCGTTGAACAGATCCTTTGTCTCTGGTGTCAGCGGTACGTGGATAGATACGAAATCAGCTACCTTTAACATCTCGTCTACGGACATGCCAGTTGCATGCTCTTTCTCGAAATCTTCCGCTTTCAGGAATGGATCGTAAGCAACGACAGTCATACCAAATGCACGACCAAGTTCGCCGACTCTCTTACCGATACGACCGAAGCCCATAACACCCAGAGTCTTGCCGCGAAGCTCACGACCTTCGAATTTATATTTGTTCCACTCGTGTTTTACTTTTACATCGTAGTTAGCTGTGAAAGTACCACGGGAGATATCTAACATCTTGGAAATGGTCAGCTCTGCAACTGCGTTAGCGTTTAAGCCCGGTGCGTTGAAGATCTGGATTCCTTTGGATTTTGCATAGTCCATATCAATGTGGTTCAGACCAACGGAGCAAACGCCGATAACCTTCAGGTTCTTAGCAGCGTCGATGATCTCCTGATCGATCTTCGGATCTACACGCATGATCAGAACGTCTACGTCACCGATTTCAGCTAATAACTGATCCTTGGTGGACGGCAGATTCTCTGCAGTTTTAACTTCCATGTATTTGCTGAGTTCTTCAGCAATACCAGCGTATACTTTGTCAATGATAAGACACTTCATAGTTTAATTTCCTCCGCTCTTATTTTGTAAAATGTACCTATATGCAAGTATACCTAAAATCTGCTGTCCAGTCAAGTCATTTTGCCGTACCAAACAGAAACTCGTATTCGATTTTTTGTATAACACTTATAAGTAAATGCTGGATGAAAAGGGGTTTTTGTAGAAAATGCCGCGGGAGCGATTTATAAATTGTATTTTGAGATAGGGCAGACTATAATAAAGGTACGATGCAGTTCAAAGTCCGGTTCCGGACGGCATTCGATGATTCTGCCCGCAAAGAGGGCATCTGTGATTCACAGAAATATCCGGGTATTTATGAAATTTCATAATGCATTTTTTGTTTCAGGGGAAACTGCGTCCTATGAAACAAAAAAGCAGTCATATGATTTCGTGGTGCTGAATATAAGTATCATATCGGCATTTAGAAAACATGGCATCTTATATCTTGAATGATATTTGTGTGTGATGTGGTATTTTATGCCGATTTAAACTCAGCACAGAAAATTTCAGGTTACTGTTCATTTAATGCGAAGCCACGGCAAATTTCGTTACGGGGCACGTATGCGTGAACAATAACAATTTTAGAAAGGATGGAGAAGGTTGAGAGAGGAGTACGGAAATTTAGAACGTGCTTACGAAAGAATGCGGTTCGGCTGGCAGGAGACATTTGCCGGGGAATGGCAGAAAGGGAGAATGTATGGGGAAAAGAGAAGACAGAAGATATGGCGGGAGGCTGGCAGTGCTGACATTTGTGCTGCTGTGCCTGCAGGGCACCGGCGGACAGGCTTACGCACAGGAAGATAAGGCGGGAGAACGGCGGATCCGTTATTCTTCTTCCTATTTGAAAGAGGCTGAGATACCAGAAGCGCCGGAAGAATATCTGGAAGAGGGGAAAATTACCTACCGGCTTGTGGGGACAGAGATAGAGGCGGTGCCGGTGCGCGGCAGAACGCGGGAGGTTTCGGGGGAGATGGTCTATCCATCCGTGACGCGGGAACAGGAGATCCCGGCGAGAGCGCCGATGGAGGTGGAGGATCGGGAGAGCCGGAAGACCGTATCGGTTATGCTGGATCTGAAAAGAACCTCTTATGAGAACGAACACTGGCAGGATGGATTTGAGATTTCGGTCGTATTTCACGAATACGGGGCGGACACATACCGGCTGGGTGAAACTGTCGTGATGCATGATGAAAAAGTGCCGCCGTTGGAGGCGTGCAGGGAAGAACTGCTTGCAAGTGCAGGGCTATCGGAGGATGAGGTGCAGATTGAGTCGGCAAGCTGGGAGGGATATGCTTATCAGGATGAGGCTGGCATCTGGTGCCGCAATGCGGCGGTACAGGCAAAACGCCGCGTATGGGACTGCCGGGCAGTGTACGGGGGAACGGTCAGACTTCCGGCATATGAGCGTTACCGGAGGCGGATGGAGTATGAAAAAGCGGAACTGGATGTGGAAGAGATGACAGAAATAGAAGCGGATCCGGGAACTCTGGTGGAAACAGAGACTGCGCCGGTGGAAAACCTCCCGATTCCGTTCTGGAGACGGTGGATTCACTACGGACTGACGATCAGTATAAGTCTGCTGCTGCTTTTACTGGCATGGCTTGGATTTCGGCAGCTGCGGCGGATGGCGCGTGAAAAAAACGAACGGTAGGTTATGTGGGCGCAGTTGATAAAAGGAAAAAAGTGCCGTATACTAGAAAACTGGTAAGCTGGCGGTTATGGTTCGTGTAAAAAAATTTTGAAATCAGAGGCACGGCGTGAGGATATGCCGGCAGCCAGAATCGGGGATCAGACCAGAAAGAAGAGGAAAAACGGCGTGACAAGAGATGTTGTATTTAAAATGGAACGTCCGGGACTGGTAGAAGTCGGACAGACAGTAGAGGTGACGGAGTCGGTGACGCCGTTTAATGTCAATTATATGATAGAACCGGCGGTGGCGATGTCGGGGCTTTTTAAGCTGAATGACCGGATTCCCGCCGATCACGGCGTGGTAAAGGCGATCGAGGAAAATGACCGCGGTTACTATGTGACGGTTACGTTTGAGTATGAATAAAAGGACAGAAAGGGAAAAAGATGGCAGGAAAAATACCGAACGATCCGATTATGTGCCTGAGTTTTGTGAACACACAGCTCAGAGATTTTTACCCGGATTTAGATGAATTATGCAGTGCGTTTGATACAGAACGGTCGGAGCTTGAGAAGAAGCTGCAGGCGGTGGGATATACCTATGACAGAGAAAAGAACCAGTTCCGCTAGGGCACGGTCAGGCTTTACGCTGGCAGAGCTGCTGATTGTGACCGGGATTGTGTCGATTCTCGTTGCAGTTTCGATCCCGATCATGTCCGGACAGGTACAGAAAGCGAAGGAAGTGCGGGCGAAAGCCGAGGCGAGGATTCTATGCATGGCGCTCTGGATGTATCTGCATGATTTGGATGAGCAGGACATTCATCCGGAAAGCTGGGAGCTGATGATGGATCTGGGTGGTTCTTTCCGGGATCTGGGAGAAAATCCGCTGGAAAACTATCTGGATGGAGAGATTTCTGAGGATGTGTCTATCTACAGCGTGTATTACAGCGATACACTGGAAAGCTATGAGGGAATCTTGTGCGAGATAGGTGGAATCGAGGTGGAAGCGCTGATCAGCGGAAAGACGGAGATTGTGGATCCATAAAAAATAGAGAGGCAGGTTACTGTTCACAGGTAGGCACTTTTGGAACCGAAAGTGCCGTAAGAAAACGTGGTGGCAGCAGGAATTTGCCGTATTTAAATGCGAAGCCACGGCAAATTCCGATACTGGGCACGTATGCGTGAACAGTAACAGAGGCAGGATGTCTTACAAGGAAAGTCTTGTAAAACCCTGCTTCTTTCTATATAATGAGACAGTAAAGCAGTCTGTCTGGAAATGAAAATAGCAGGATAAAAACCAGACGGTTTCGGACAGATACAAGAGAAAAGAGAGGTATCAGTATGTTTCGCGCGATAAAGATAGTAGGAACGATCGTCAGCTTCCTTGTTGGTTCCATCGGCACATTGCACCGTATGGATAAACAGGGACAGGTAGATCCGGTTGCAGTGGAGGAAGAAAGCACCCAGATGGTGCGTAATATTTTTGAAAAACTGCTCAAAATGGCAGGTGTGACGGTAGAGGTGCGCGGATATGAAAATATTCCGCAGGATCGCCCGGTGCTCTATGTGGGAAACCACCGGAGCTATTTTGATATCCTGGTTGGCTATACGACGGTTCCGGGACTGATGGGATTTGTGGCAAAGAAAGAGATGGAGAAGATTCCGCTCTTGTCAAAATGGATGCTCAATGTCAACTGTCTGTTTTTAGATCGGAATAATATAAAAGAAGGTTTAAAAACGATTCTGGCGGGGATCGAGAAGGTGCGACGCGGCGTTTCTGTCTGGATTTTTCCGGAGGGAACCCGCAATAAAAATGAACAGCTTTCCGATCTGCTTCCATTTAAAGCGGGAAGCTTAAAGATCGCAGAGAAATCTGGCTGTCCGGTTGTTCCGGTGGCGATCAAGGGAACAGCGGAGGTCTTTGAGAAGCATATTCCTCTTATTTGTCCGAGCCATGTCGTGATTGAGTTCGGCGAGCCGTTTATCGTGAAAGAGCTGGATCCGGAGAACCGGAAGTTTGTCGGCGCATATACGAGAGAAAAGATCGCAGGGATGCTTTCAGAGATGGAAAAGGAGAACAGCTAAGAGATGGATTTGCTGGAGATAAGAGGGCGTCTGGACCAGATTGACACCCAGATAGAAAAGTTATTTGAGGAGAGAATGCGCCTTTGCAGCGAGGTGGCAGAGTATAAGATCGCGACCGGAAAGGCGGTTTACGATGCCGAGCGTGAGAAACAGAAGATCGAGTCAGTTCAGGCGATGGCAGAGGGCGAGTTTAACAAGCAGGCGGTTGCCGAGCTGTTTTTGCAGATGATGACGCTGAGCCGCCGGTATCAGTATCAGACGATCGCAGGGCGCGTCGGCGGTCCGGATCTGGGCTTCCATAAGGTGGAGAAGCTTGAAACCGCCGGAAAACGCGTGGTGTTCCAGGGATTAGAGGGCGCTTACGGTCATGCGGCGGCGCTGCAGTTCTTTGGAAAAGACGCGGATATCCATCATGTACGCCGGTTTGAGGATATGATGGTGGAGATTCAGGAGGGAAAAGCTGATTTTGCGGTGCTTCCGATTGAAAATTCTTCCGCCGGTGCCGTGACGGACAACTATGATCTGCTTTTAAAATACGACAATGTGATCGTGGCGGAGACATTTCTGCCGGTACATCACTACCTGCTTGGCACACCGGACGCGGAACTTTCCGATGTGAAGCGTGTTTTTGCCCATCCGCAGGCGTTGATGCAGAGCAGCGACTTCTTAAACCAGCACGACTGGCAGCAGCTCAGCATGGAAAATAATGCTGTGGCGGCACAGAAGGTACGCGATGAGAAAGATCCGTCACAGGCGGCAGTCGCAGGTGAGGTGGCAGGTGAGATTTACAGGCTCAAAAAGCTGGCAGGTCCGATCAACAACTGTCCGGACAATACGACCCGTTTCCTGATTTTGGCGAAGGATCGCGTCTATCAGGCGGGTGCAGAGAAAATCAGCCTCTGTTTCGAGCTGCCGCACCGCAGCGGTACGCTGTACAGCATGCTCGGCAATTTTATTTTCAATGACGTCAATATGCGTATGATCGAGTCCCGTCCGATCCCGGAGGAGAGTTGGCAGTACCGCTTCTTCGTGGACATCGAGGGAAACCTGGAGGATGCCGGTGTGCAGAATGCACTGTACGGAATCATGCGCGAAGCGAAAAATGTAAAAATATTAGGAAATTACTAGACTCTTTAGCTTAGGACAAGACAGAATGGGTTGCTGTCCACGGGCAGGCATTTTTGAGACTGAAAGTACTGTAAAAAAATGTGATGGTAACCGGAAAGGCAGAATAATGGAAGAAAAAAGAAAAAATACGATGATTTTATACCGCAACCTGCGGTATCAGCAGTTATTTGACGATATGTGCAGCCTCTTAAAACCAGAGGAAGGCGAGGCACGCCCGGATGCATATGCATGCGCGAGTCAGCTCATCGATCTGGCAGTGACCTATGGATTCCGCGGAAACCTGTGGCATTGTTTCCTGGCGTTCTGCATGGCAAACAATGAAAATGCCTACAGCACATCCTGCGAGATCATCGGACCGGTCGGCGGCAGCTTAAGCGAGCTTGCCCGTCACGATTTTGCACAGGTCAGAGAGCTTTTTTCCCTGGATATTGCCCGTCTGGACGAGGCTGAGAACGGCATCTGGTCGGAGATGAAGCATTACGAAAATGCGCTGGAAAACAGCAAGGCGTTCAACCACCGCATCCGCGACCGGATCGTTGAATTATCGGTTTCCCTGGAGAATGCGGAGAGTGATCAGGAATTTCAGGATATCGTGACCGAATTTTATAAAGAATTTGGTGTCGGCAAGTTTGGTCTTAACAAAGCATTCCATATTATCATGGATGACGAGGCAAAGCAGGTCGATATCGAGCCGATCACGCGCGTGGAACATATCGAGCTGAGCGATCTGGTCGGCTATGAGCTGCAGAAAGCCAAGCTGATTGAGAATACCGAGGCATTTATCGAGGGGCGCGCGGCAAACAACTGCCTGCTTTTCGGTGACAGCGGTACCGGTAAATCATCCAGTATCAAGGCGATCTTAAATCAGTATTATGACCGCGGACTCCGCATGATCGAGGTGTACAAGCACCAGTTTCGCGGACTGTCAGATGTCCTGGAGCAGATCAAAGACCGCAACTACAAATTTATCATTTATATGGACGATCTTTCCTTTGAGGAATATGAGCTGGAATATAAATATCTGAAAGCAATCATAGAGGGTGGTCTCGGCATTAAGCCGCAGAATGTCCTGATCTATGCGACATCGAACCGCCGTCACTTAATCCGCGAGAAATTCAGCGATAAGCGCGAGCTGGACGACGATCTGCACTCCAACGATACGGTGCAGGAAAAACTGTCCCTGGTTGCGCGTTTTGGCGTCACGATCTACTACGGCTCACCGGACAAGAAAGAGTTCCAGAACATCGTCCGCGTACTGGCAGATAAATACCACATCCATATGCCGGAGGCAGATCTGCTTCTGGAAGCCAACAAGTGGGAGTTAAGCCACGGCGGGCTGTCCGGACGTACTGCCACCCAGTTTATTGCAAACTTACGCAGCAAGCTGAAAGGAGAGATCAAGTAATATGACCGTTAAAACCTTTGCCGCTATTGATGTGGGTTCCTTCGAACTGGAGCTGGGAATTTTCGAGATTTCTGCTTCCGCCGGAATCCGCGAGATTGATCATGTGCGCCATGCGCTGGCGCTTGGCAAAGACACGTACAATGACGGACGTTTGAGCCACGAGATCGTGGAGGAAATGTGCGAGGTCCTGAATAAGTTCCGGGAAGTGATGAAAACATACCGGGTATCGGATTACCGGGCATTTGCGAGCAGTGCGCTTCGGGAGGCGCGGAACAGCCAGATGGTACTGGACCGGATTCTGGTGCGTACCGGACTCCGGGTCCGCACGATGAACAACTCGGAGCTGCGTTTTAAGAGTTATAAAGCTGTTGCAGCCAGGGAGGAAGAATTCCAGCGCACCGTGAAAAATGGCGCGGCGCTGATGGATGTCGGATTCGGAAGCACCCAGATCTCCCTCTTTGATGAGGAGGTACTGGTATCGACGCAGAACCTTCTGCTCGGCGTGCTGCGTTTAAGCGAAATGTCAGCACACTGGCGTGTCGATTACCGAAAGATCCCGGCGATCATCGACGAGCTGGTAGAAAATGAATTATACACATTCCGGAAGATATTTTTAAAAGAGCATCAGATCGAGACGCTGATTGCGACCGGCGAGACAATGAACTATATGATCAGCCGAGGCATGCATGAAAAAGGCGGGGCGCGGTTCACGGCAAAGGAATTTGGCGTGTTCTGCGAGAAGCTGATCGGAATGTCCTCGGAGGAGATTCAGGAGCGCTATGAGCTGCCGCAGGATTACGCAGAAGTGCTGATTCCAAGTGCGATTCTCTACCGGAAGATATTAGACATGACGGGTGCTTCCTATATCTGGGCACCGGGGACGACACTCTGCGATGGTATCGCGGCAGAGTACGCACAGGAAAACCGTCTGGTCCGCTTCCATCATGATTTTGAGGCAGATATTCTCTCAACGGCGCGCCAGATGGCGAAGCGCTACCGCTGCCACGGCGCACATGTGCGCGAGGTAGAGCGGTCGGCGGAGATGATCTTTGATGCAACGAAAAAATACCATGGTCTGGGAGCGCGGGAACGCCTGCTTTTAAAGATCGCAGCGACCCTGCATGACTGCGGCAAGTTTGTCAGCATCACGCGCGGTTCGGAAAGCTCGTACCAGATCATCATGGATACGGAGATCATCGGAATTTCCCATCTGGAGCGCGAGGTTGTAGCCAATATCGTGCGCTACAACATTCAGGAATATGCCTACGATGAGGTCATCCTGGAGTCGGATCTGTCCCAGTATGCGGGGCTTGGAACCTCCCGGAGAGATCTGACGATTCTGATTGCGAAGCTGACGGCAATTTTGCGTCTGGCCAATTCGATGGACCGCAGCCACCGCCAGAAGCTGAGCGACAGCCGCATCGCTGTGCGGAACGGCAGTCTGGTGATTACGACGGACTGTCCGGAGAGTATCGTGCTGGAGCAGTATTCATTTGACCAGAAGGCAGATTTCTTTGAGGAAGTCTTTGGAATACGGCCTGTACTCAGGCAGAAAAGAGGGGTATAAGGATGTCGGATGCAGTGTTGAAATACGGAGAACCTGAAAATTATGTAAACCGTGAACTGAGCTGGCTGGAATTTAACTACCGGATTCTGGGTGAGGCGCGCGATAAGACGACCCCGCTGTTTGAACGCCTGAAATTTTTAAGCATCACGGCGTCGAACCTGGATGAGTTTTTCATGGTCCGCGTGGCATCCCTCAAGGACATGGTTCACGCCAATTATACGAAGCGGGATATTGCGGGTATGACGGCACAGGAACAGCTGGATGCGATCGATGGAAAAACGCATGAGCTGGTCGAGAATCAGTACCGGACCTACAACCGGATGCTCCTGCCGCTCTTAAAACAGCACGGTCTGCGCGTGGTCACCGAGCATGAGAAACTTACGAAGGAAGAAGCGGTGTACGTTGATCGGTATTTTGAGGAATCGGTCTACCCGGTCCTCACGCCGATGGCGGTTGATTCCTCCCGCCCGTTCCCGCTTATTCACAATAAATCGTTAAATATCGCCGCGCTGGTCCGCAAGAAAAAGGGAGACGGCGAGCTGGAATTTGCGATGGTCTGCGTGCCGGGCGGGCTTCCACGCGTGGTGGAGCTGCCGTGCCAGGAGGGCAAATCTATCATTTATCTGGAAGAAGTCATCGAGCGGAACATCGACAAATTGTTCTTAAATTATGATATTATCAGCTGCCATCCGTTCCGTGTCATGCGAAATGCCGATCTGAGCATCGACGAGGATGAGGCGGAGGATCTGCTCAAGGAGATCGAGCAGAAGCTCAAGAAACGCCAGTGGGGCGAGGTTATTCGCCTGGATATCGAGAAAAAGGCGGACAAGCGCCTCTTAGACATCCTCAAAAAGGAGCTGCACGTTGGCGGGCACGCGATCTATGAGATTGACGGGCCGCTTGATCTGACCGTCCTCATGAAGGTGTTCGGTCTGCCGGGCTTTGATGAATTTAAGACACCGCCGTATACGCCGCAGCCGGTTCCGGCGCTGATGAATGAGGATGATATTTTTGCCAATATCCGCAAAGGCGATATATTGCTGACCCACCCGTTTGAGACTTTTGAGCCGGTCGTCAATTTTATCAAGAAAGCTGCCCGCGACCCAGAGGTGCTGGCGATCAAGCAGACACTCTACCGTGTCAGCGGCAACTCCCCGATTATCGCGGCGCTCGCCGAAGCGGCGGACAATGGAAAACAGGTGTCGGTCTTGGTTGAGCTGAAAGCCCGTTTTGACGAGGAAAACAATATTCTCTGGGCGAAGATGCTGGAAAAAGCCGGCTGCCACGTTATCTACGGTCTGCTGGGGCTGAAAACACACAGTAAGATCACGCTGGTAGTGCGCCGCGAGGAAGAGGGCATCCGCCGCTACGTCCATCTGGGAACTGGAAATTACAACGATTCGACGGCAAAACTTTACACCGACTGCGGTCTTTTAACCTGTGATCCGCTGATCGGTGAGGATGCGACTGCAGTCTTTAACATGCTGTCGGGTTATTCGGAGCCGCTTGGCTGGAACAAGCTGTCACTGGCGCCGCTGTGGCTGCGCGGACGTTTTCTGCGCCTGATCCAGCGGGAAACGCGCAACGCCCGCGAAGGTATTCCAGCGCGGATCGTGGCAAAGATGAACTCCCTGTGCGACCGTGAGATCATTGCGAGTCTTTACGAGGCGTCCAATGCGGGGGTAAAAATACAGCTCATCGTCCGCGGCATCTGCTGTCTGCGCGCCGGGATTCCGGGATTAAGCGAGAATATAACGGTCTGCTCGATCGTTGGAAATTTCCTTGAGCACAGCCGTATTTTCTACTTCGAGAACGACGGTGAACCGCAGATTTTCATGGGAAGTGCCGACTGGATGCCGCGAAACCTCGACCGTCGTGTGGAGATTCTCTTCCCGGTTGAGGATGAGAAGCTGAAAGCACGCATCTGTCACATCTTAGAGGTACAGCTTGCCGACAATGTCAAGGCGCAGTACCTGAGACCGGATGGAACCTACGCTAAACGCAACCGCCGCGGCAAAGAGCCGGTCTGCGCGCAGGATACCTTCTGTGCGGAGGCAGTGCAGGCGGCGAAGGAAGCTGGAAAAAAGCAGGACCCGGCGGCGATGAGGGTGTTTATTCCGCTGGAACAATAAAGAAATTGCAGTTCGCAGATAAGCAAAATTCTCCAAAAATGTAATAAATTTTTAAAGCATAAATCCTCCCCATATGGTAAACTGGAAACAGGTATATTCGTCTGGTGTTTCGCATAGAGATACCGGGAACCTGCATTACATATGAGGGAGGTTTTTTTATGTCTGAAATACACGTTCTGGTGGTGGATGATGAGAAAGAGATTGCCGATCTGGTGGAGATTTATCTGGTCAGTGATGGTTATAAAGTATATAAAGCATCCAATGCGTTAGAGGGATTGGAGATTCTGGAGAAGGAGACGATTCATCTGGTGCTTCTCGATATCATGATGCCGGGGATGGATGGTCTGGAGATGTGCCGCAAGATCCGGGAGACGAACAATATCCCGATCATCATGCTGAGCGCGCGCTCAGCGGATCTGGATAAGATTCTGGGACTGGGAACCGGCGCGGATGATTACGTGACGAAACCATTTAACCCGCTGGAGCTGACGGCGCGCGTCAAATCACAGCTTCGCCGCTATACGCAGTTAAATCCGCAGAGCGGTGCAGGAAATCAGGTTAAAAATGAGATCTCGATCAAAGGACTCACGATCAACAAAGATAATCATAAAGTGATGGTGTACGGCGAGGAGATCAAGCTGACGCCGATCGAATTTGACATTCTGTATCTGCTGGCATCCAATCCGGGGCGGGTCTTCAGCACCGATGAAATCTTTGAGAAGGTGTGGAATGAGAAAGTCTACGAGGCAAATAACACGGTTATGGTACATATCAGACGGCTTCGCGGCAAGATGAAGGAGGACACCCGACAGAACAAGATCATTACAACGGTCTGGGGGGTAGGATACAAAATTGAAAAATAAAAAAGATATGAGTCGCCGATTCCGGACACGGATGGTCATGAACATCGTTTACAGCACCGTGGTGGCATGCCTGGTGGAGGTGTTTCTGATTGCCAATGTTTCGATGATCAGCAGCTATCTGCGGGAGACGCGGTACCGGGATTCTTTTTTCCTGCGCCTGACGGAGACAGAGACACTGATGGCATTTGTCTATCTTCTGTCGGGCATCGCGATCTTCTCAGTCACTTTTTTTGCCCTCCAGGAGCGGTCCATGCGCTATATCAGCCGGATCTCGTCCGCGATTCAGAATATTTCCGAGGGCGATTTGAATACGACGATCGAGGTGCGGGGCGATGACGAGTTTACGGCGATGGCGGTTAATTTAAATAAGATGGTCGGGGATATCCGGAATCTGATGGACAAGGAGCGCGAGGCGGAGCGCACGAAGAACGAGCTGATTACCAATGTGGCACACGATCTGCGGACACCGCTGACCTCGATCATCGGCTATCTTGAACTTCTGTCCGGCAAGGTGGAGATTCCTGCAGAAATGCAGAAAAAATATATTGATATTGCCTATGCAAAATCGAAACGTCTGGAAAAACTGATCGAAGATTTGTTTGGTTTTACCAAAATGAATTATGGAAAAGTGGCAATGCACGTGTCGAAGGTGGACATCGTCAAACTGCTCAGCCAGCTGTTGGAGGAATTTTATCCGAGCTTCAAGGACAAAAACCTCTCCTACGAGCTGCAGAGCAATGTCCCGGGCAAGGTTATCACGGCAGACGGAAATCTTCTGGCGCGCCTCTTTGACAACCTGATCAATAACGCGATCAAATACGGTGCAGACGGAAAACGGGTGCTGGTGCAGATTCATGCGGAGGAAGAGGTCGTGACTGTCTCGGTGACGAACTACGGTTACGTGATTCCGGCGGACGAGCTGCCTCTTTTATTTAATAAATTCTACCGCGTGGAACAGTCGCGATCGACCAACACGGGCGGCACAGGGTTAGGTCTGGCGATCGCCAAAAATATCGTCGATATGCACGGCGGCACGATTCAGGTAACGAGCGATCTGAATGGAACGGTGTTTACGGTGCGCCTGCGGACGAATTTTGACATCAACAGGGAAAATTTCCAGATGCCGTAAAGGCGAGTGTGGGAAAGAATCTAATAGACATTTTAATGGATTTTTGGTTACTGTTCATAGGTAGGCACTTTTGGAACCGAAAGTGCCGTAAGAAAACATGGTGGCAGCAGGAATTTGCCGTATTTAATGCGAAGCCACGGCAAATTCCGTTACTGGGCACGTATGCGTGAACAGTTACAGATAGGGAGAGAAAGGATGCAGAAAAAGAGGGGAATACAGTTCTTTTTTGCGATATTGATCGGATGGATGGCACTATTCTGCCTTCCTGCGGGGTACGCATATGCCTCACAGAAGGAAGCAGATGCGCCGCTGTCGATGGATGTTTCCTATGGATTTGACAATACGGCAAAGAGCGACCGTTACCTTCGGGTAACGGTCCTTCTGAATAATGATACAGCGCCGTTTGAGGGAACGCTGGAGTTTCTGACCGCGCAGTCCAGTCTGGAGGCGTACCAGTATTCCTATCCGTTATCGTTGGCAGCGGGGGAGAAGTTTGAACAGGAATATTATATCCCGCTGGGTGTGCGGGCGGATCAGATGTTTGTATCGGTACAGGATGTAAACGGGAAAACGGTCATCCGGAAACGTCTGAAACTTGGTTCTGAGGAGGACGTTGCGGAGAGTTATATCGGAATTTTGACGGATACGCCGGAGGCACTTTCTTATTTAGACGGCGCGGGCATCCGATATGGGACGCTTCGGACGCGGGCGGTTTTTCTGGATGCCGAGCAGGCACCGGATGACCGGCTGGGTTACGATCCGCTGGATCTGGTAATTGTGTCTGGATTTGACCTGGATTCCCTCAGCGATGTCCAGTATGAGGCGCTGCGGCGCTGGGTGGAAGACGGCGGTACGATCCTCTTTGGCGGCGGTGTGGATTGTGCGAGAAATTATGGCAGGTTTGCAGAGAAGGTGCTGGAGCCGCCGTATCTGGATGCGGTAACCGTTCCGGTCAGTCTGGGCGGGGAGACGGCACCGGGCGAGCAGACGGGGGAGATCCAGGCAGAATGCGTCGATGTGAACCTGAAGAACGGCAGCACTCTGCTGGCGGGGGAAGTGTTCCCGCTGTTATCCCATACGAACTGCAAACAGGGGCGGATCGTGGCAGCTGCCTTTTCGATGGATGCGATCAGCGATTTGTGCCTGACCAGTCCATCCTCATTTGAAAAGCTGTATACGCTGGTGCTGGGAAGTGATACCGTGGACGAGCTGGCACAGGAGGATTACTACGGTTATTCGGGCTCGTATTTCAGCGTACAGGGGCTGGTCAACACCGGTAATGCGGGGCGGCTTCCGAAGGTTGCGGCGTACACGGCGATCGTGGTGGTCTACCTGCTTTTGATTGGTCCGGGCATCTATTTCTACTTAAAAAAGCGGGGAATTTACCGGTATTATCTGCCGGCGGTGACACTGGGGGCGTTTTTGTTTACCGGCATTATTTATGCGCTGGGCGTAAAGACACGCTTCCGGGAGCCGTTTGTGACGTATGCGTCGATTCTGGATACCTCGGGAGAAGAGGCGGAAGAAGCCACTTATATGAACATCCGAAGCCCTTATAACAAGCCGTATTCGGTGAGTTTAAAGCCGGGCTATGAGGTGCGCCCGATGACGCGCAGTTACTATTACGATGCGGTTTCGGCGGTGCGCTTTACCGGTGAGGAAGAGTATCATACGAACTTTGTTTATCAGCCGGAACGGGTCGAAATTAAAATGCGGGATACGGTCGCATTTTCACCGAATCTGTTTACCCTGCGTCGTGAGCTGGAGAAAACGGACGCGATGGGCGTTCAGGGAAATATTTCCTATTTTGACGGCGTGGTGTCTGGAACGGTAAAAAACTGTTTTGAGGAACCGCTGGAGAATGCGGCTCTGCTCATTAATGGGAAAGCAGTGCTGCTGGGAAGATTAGAGCCTGGGCAGACGATTTCTCTGAATGGAAAGGAGACCTGCAATTATCCGGTCAGCTATTCGTATGCGGCAGCACAGATGGTGACCGGGGCGGATCAGTATGAGAAAGCGGAGATTGAGGATCCAGACTATTTAAAGGCGCAGGAGCAGACGAGACTTTTGAGCTTTTATCTGGATTCCGGCGCGGGGCGCAATCCGTCCGAGGGGTGCCTGGTGGCATTTTCAACCCGGAAGCGCCAGGGAGAGGAAGATTTCCTGGCGGATGCGAGGACACTTCGGGAAGGATTTTGCATGGTGACCGAGTCAATTCCGCTGAACCGTGAAAAAGACGGAAAACTTTACCGTTCGGCGCTTGAGGAAGATCCAACGGTGCTCGCCGGAAATTATGAGGCGGCGTACAACACAATGTATAGCGGGGAAACAGCGGAGGCTGCGACGGTCGAATATTCGCTGGGAAGTGACCTTGTCATTGAAAAGCTTACGTTTGAGACTCTGTCACCGCGATTCTCGGAAAATCCGCTCTATCCGTATATGTCATCCTTCTCCGGAAGCATGTATTTCTATAACTATGAGACCGGGCGCAATGACCGGATCGAGCTGAAATCAGAGTATTCGGCAAAGGAGCTTTCGCCGTACCTGTCTCCGTCGAACACATTGACCGTCAAATATGTGCCGGAACAGACGGGAGAGTATGGCTGGGAAAGCCAGCTTCCAAGAATCTATGTCGTAGGGAGGAGAGAGTGATGCTGACGATTAAAAACCTCAGAAAACGATATGGCAATTTTCAGGCGCTGGATGGGCTGAATCTGGAGGTCGCGGACGGGGAACTCTTTGGATTCGTGGGTCCCAATGGGGCAGGCAAGACGACGACGCTCAAGATTCTTGCGGGACTTCTCGTTCCCGATGAGGGCGAGGTGGAGATCGGCGGACTGGATGTTTACTCAGACGGAAAAGAACTCCGGCGGCGGATCGGCTATGTGCCGGATTTCTTCGGAGTATATGATAACCTGAAAGTATCGGAATATATGGAATTTTTTGCATCCTGCTACGGAATTACGGGGCTGCAGGCGCGGACGCGCTGCCATACGCTTCTGGAACAGGTGCGGCTGGAAGATAAAGAGGACTTTTTTGTGGACGGGCTTTCGAGAGGTATGAAGCAGCGCCTCTGTCTGGCGCGGGCGCTCATCCACGATCCGGATCTTCTGATCCTGGATGAACCGGCTTCCGGGCTGGATCCGCGCACCCGGGTGGAGTATACGGCGATTCTGAAAGAACTGCGCGATCAGGGAAAAACGCTGCTCGTCAGCTCCCATATTTTATCGGAATTGTCAGAGCTTTGTACCTCGATCGGCATCATTGAGCAGGGAAGAACGGTCCTGCAGGGCAGCATGGATCAGATTTTTGCGCGGATCAACTCGTCCAATCCGCTTCTGATCTCGATTTTCAGCCAGAAAGAAAAGGCGCTTGCGATCCTGAAAAGCCATCCTTGCGTGCAGACGATTGCGGTGCAGGGGGATGAGATCAAGCTGGGCTTTTTGGGGGATCGGCAGGATGAGGCGCTGCTTTTGCAGCAGCTTATCGATGCGGATGTGATGGTCAGCAGCTTTATGCGCGAGAAGGGAAGCCTGGAATCACTGTTTATGCAGATCACAGGACATGAAGAAGAGAGGGCGGTGCTGAAACATGAGATGGAATCCGGTATTTAGGAGGGAAATGACAGTCGGAAGCCGCAGCATCCGCATGATGGCGATTCTGTTTGTTTTTAACAGTATTCTGGCGGCGGTGGCGCTGTTTAATATGTATTCGGTGGCGGAACAGGTCAGGACGACGGCGGAGATCCAGTATTCGCAGTTTCTGGATCTCTACACGTTCGTCTCCTCGATCGAATTTATCATGCTGCTTTTCATCATGCCGGCGCTGACTGCCAGCAGTATCAGCGGCGAGCGGGAACGCCAGACGCTGGAACTGATGCTGACGACCACGATGGAGCCGCGTGACATGGTGCTTGGAAAACTGGCGTCCTCGCTGGTGACGATGCTGGTGCTGGCGGTCTCGGCGCTTCCGGTACAGGCGCTCGTATTTGTCTACGGGGGCGTTACGCTGCAGGACATCGGGATGCTGTTCCTGTGCCACGGCGTTGTGGCAATTTTAACGGGCAGTATCGGGATCTTTTATTCATCGGTGCTGCGCCGCTCGACGGTATCGACCGTCTGCTCCTATGTGACGGTGGTGGCGCTGACGGCGGGAACGATGGCGGTCAATCTGTTTGCATACCGGATGGCGCTCCGGGCGGCAAATTCGTATGCATCTAATCTCAATGCATCGGAAATGGCAAGTTCCGGCATTTTACGCTATCTCTTTCTTTTCAATCCGGCTGTCTCGTTTTATAATGTAATTAACGGACAGGCGGGAAGCGGCGACATGAGAAAATGGTTCGAGCCACTGTTTGGCGTATTTCCAGACAATGCGATCACAGCACACTGGACGGCGTGCAGCCTGATTTTGCAGTGTATGCTGGCGATGGTGCTGATCGCGGCAGCAGTATGGGCGATCACGCCGGGAAAATGGAATCGGCATGGGAAAAATAAAGGGAAGGATAACCGATAGATAGAAAAAGCAGAAAAACAGAGAAACTATGAATTTGGAGAAGGAGGCAGTGAGTATGGGAATTATCAGAGCAGCGGCACACGCGGTCGGCGGCGGGCTGGCAGATCAGTGGCTGGAAGTGATTGAACCGGAAAATATGGGGGAACAGACCGTATTTTCAGCGGGGGTGCAGACACGCCGCGGGGAGAACCGGAAGAGAACACCGGAAACGGTGTCCAATGGTTCTGTGATCCATGTGTACCCGAATCAGTTTATGATGCTGGTGGACGGCGGTAAGGTCGTTGATTATACAGCGGAAGAGGGTTATTATACAGTGCAGAATTCATCCCTGCCGTCTCTGTTTAACGGACAGTTCGGCGATGCACTGAAAGAATCCTTCAACCGTGTGCGTTATGGCGGACAGACGCCGTATGCACAGAAGGTCTACTATATTAATCTCCAGGAGATCAAGGGAATCAAGTTCGGTACACGGACGCCAATCAACTATTTTGATTTATTCTATAATTCCGAGCTGTTTCTGCGCGCACATGGAACTTACTCCATCAAGATCACGGATCCACTGAAATTTTATGCGGAGGCTATTCCGAAAAATCAGGATCAGGTGGAGATTGATTCCATCAATGAGCAGTATTTAGCGGAGTTTCTGGAAGCGCTGCAGACCTCGATCAACCAGATGTCGGCGGATGGCGTGCGGATTTCCTTTGTAGCCTCCAAAGGCAGGGAACTGGGACGCTATATGGCGGAGACGCTGGATGAGGAGTGGAACCGTCTGCGTGGCATGGAGATCCAGTCAGTCGGTATCGCCAGCATTTCCTATGATGAAGAATCGCAGAAACTCATCAATATGCGGAATCAGGGCGCGATGCTCGGCGACCCGTCGGTGCGCGAGGGGTATGTGCAGGGCGCGATGGCACGCGGCTTTGAGGCAGCCGGTTCCAACGGAAGCGGTGCGATGGCAGGCTTCATGGGAATGGGCGCCGGCATGAACTTCGGCGGCGGATTTATGGGCGCCGCATCGGCGTCCAACCTGCAGCAGATGCAGATGCAGCAGGCGGCGCGGCAGGGATATGCGGCACCGCAGGGCGGCTATGCGCCGGGGCAGGCGAATGGAGCGCCGCAGGGTGGTTATGCACAGCAGCCGGGAGCACCACAGGGCGGCTATGCACAACCGGCAGGACAGAACGCAGCGCCGCAGGGCAGTGCGGCAGCTCCGGCAGAATCCTGGACTTGTGAGTGCGGCAATGTCAACCACGGAAAGTTCTGCTCCGAGTGCGGCAAGCCAAGACCAGCCGGTCCGTGGACCTGCAGCTGCGGAACGGTCAATACAGGTAAGTTTTGTTCCGAATGCGGAAAACCGAGGTCATAGGGCGTATGGAGATACAATCATATAAGTGTCCAAACTGCGGCGGCGGACTGGTGTTTGATCCGAAGACGCAGAAATTTAAATGTGAATACTGCCTCTCAGCGTTTACGGAAGAGACGTTGAAAGAGATGGAAGAGGCAGCCAGAAAGTCAGAGGAAGCTTCGAAGCCGGGTGGAATGCCGGAAGCGGAAAAGATAGAGAGCCAGAAGCAGGCGGAGTCTAAGATGGTTCTCTATACCTGCCCGAGCTGCGGCGCGGAGATTGTGGCACAGGAGACGACAGCATCCACGTACTGCTGTTACTGTCACAATCCGGTGGTCCTTTCGGGAAGTCTGGACGGTAAATACCGCCCGGACGGTCTGATTCCGTTTGAGATCGACAAGAAAAAGGCAAAAGAAATCTTTAAAAACTGGATTCAGAAGAAAAAGTATGTGCCGGATGATTTCTACTCGCCGCGTCAGATGGAGTATCTGGAAGGAATTTATTATCCATATTGGATGTATAGCTGCCAGGTATCCGGTGAGATGCAGGCGGAGGCGCTGCAAAAACGCGTGACGGTGGCGGGGGAGATCGAGTATATCGAGACGAGCCGTTACCATCTGGAGAAAAAGGCGGAGCTTCCCATCAAGGATGTGGCGCGCAACGCGTTAAAGCAGGCGGACCGCAGCCTTGCCGAGACCGTGCTTCCGTTTGATATGAAGAAGCTGCGCCCGTTTCAGGCAGGCTATTTTCTGGGATTTAGGGCGGAGCGGCGCGACCGGGAAAAGGAAGAATTTGCACAGGAGATTGAGCAGGAGATCAAGCAGTATACGAGAGAATCCCTGCAAAATAGCGTCTCCGGCTACGATCATGTGGATATCCGGAACCACCGGGAGACCATCACGGGGGAAAAATGGAACTATGCCATGCTTCCGGTGTGGATGATGACCTACCCGGATCCGAAGAACGGGCAGATGTACTATTTTGCGATGAATGGGGAAAATGGAAAGGTCTGCGGCGTCCTGCCGGTTGATTCGAAAAAACTGGTGCGCCTGTTTTTGACGATTTTCATTCCTGTGTTTGTACTTTTGCTGCTGGGAGGATACCTGATATGATAGAGAATCAAAATGCGGGAGTCACACAGAAAAAGAAGAAATATGGACGGCTGAAAGATTTTATATGCTTCTCCGTTGCAGCATTTATTTCATTTTCACAGGTCAGCCCTATATGGGCGGCGGAAGGCACGCGCGTCTTCGACGAGGCGGGACTGTTCAGCGCGGAAGAAGTGCAGGAGCTGGAGACACGGATCGATGAGGTGCGTGACTCACAGGATGCCGATCTGGCGGTACTGACAGTCGAGGACGCACAGGGAGAATCGGCGGAAAGCTATGCCGATGATTTTTACGACAGCCACGGACTGGGCGTCGGGGACGATGCGAGTGGTATTCTGCTTTCGATCGATATGGACAACCGGGAGATATACGTTTCTACCACCGGGTATGCGATGAAAGTGCTGACGGATGCGCGGGTAGAGAAGGTGCTGGATGCGGCATATGACAGCGTGGCGGATGGAAACTATGCGGAAGGCGCGTTGGGGGCGATCGACAGCATCGAAAATTATCTGGAGATGGGCGTTCCGGCGGGACAGTATACGCAGGTGCGCGAGGAGAAAAAACATTCCCTGGAATGGTATGAGGCGCTGTTTGCGGCGGTCGCGGCAGCGATCGTGGCGGCACTCCCGTGCTTTTCGGTGATGCGCCAGTATAAGATGCAGAAAGAACACCGCCAGTCGCTGGGTTTCCATATGGCATACCGGGCGGACAGTGCGCTGCATTTTGTCCAAAATGAGGAGCAGTTTGTAAACCGGTCGGTAGTGACCAGACGGATTCCGAAAAATCCGGGTCCGGGCGCTTCGGGCGGTTCGGCTGGAAGGACGACCATACATCAGGGCAGCAGCGGAAGGATGCACGGCGGCGGAGGCAGAAAGTTTTAATTGATACAATTTCGTGTGGAAGGCGGATGAATGATATATGACAATCCTGATGACAGGCTTATGTGAGAAAGGTGCAGACCAGATCTGGAAACAGTGTAACGATGCGATGTACGCCCAGGGAGTTACCTGGCTGGAAGAGGCGGCATATGCGGGCGATGCAGAAGCATGGTTCTTTTTAGGACACTGTTACAGCTGGGGGGACGGGGCTGTCGGGTTCAATGAGAAAAAAGCGTATGAATGTTACCTGCGGGGGGCTTCGGCGGGAAGTGCCCGGGCAGTGTTAGGAGCGCTGCGCGCCGGTCAGTATGACGAACAGATGAAGCAGTCGGCACGTTATTCCATCGAGGAAAGTTACCGTCAGGTGCGGGATGCCGCTGAGATGGGCGATGTCTATGCCGCGTGGCAGATGGGCGAGGCAGTTGAGTGGGAAGATCTGGCCGATTATATGCCGCAGACTGAGAGCGCCCGTGAGCAGTGCCTCTTCTGGTACGAACGGGCGGCGGACGGCGGCATTATCCCGGCGATGGTTAAGATGGGAAAATGCTGCCAGAATGGTACATACCGGGAAAAAGATGAAAAAGAGGCACTTCGCTGGGCGAATCAGTGCGCCGCCAGCGGGGAGGTCTGGGGACTCTTCCAGATGGGGGAACATTACCGCCAGGAAGAAGACTGGGAAGCTGCATTCCAATATGACTATGCGGCGGCAAAGCAGGGGTCTTCCCGCGCCATGCTGTATCTGGGGCAGATGTATTTAAACGGACAGGGCACAGAGCGCGATATCCAGGCGGCCGTCCAGGCGCTGGAAAACGCCGCGGCGCGGAACGAGGCGGAGAGCTTTGAAGAACTTGGAAATCTGTTCTATCAGGATGAACTGGTGGAGCGCGATGATGAAAAAGCGTTTTACTGGTATGGAAAAGCATATGCGGCAGGCATCAAAGAGGCGGCGCTTCCGTTAGCCCGCCTGTATCTGCGCCCGTCCGACGAGCAGGACACCGTCCGGGCAGAAAAACTTCTGCGGGAGGCAGCTGGGATCGAGACCGACGGACAGGCAAGTCTGGCGCTTGGAAATATCTATCGGGATGGTCTGAACGGCGAGATTGATATGAAGCAGGCGGTTTCCTGGTACGAAAAAGGCGCTTCGCAGGGAAATCCAGAGTGCATGGAGATTCTTGGATGCCTGTATTTCCAGGGCGAAGAGGGAGTAGACCGCGATTATGCAAAAGCATTTGAGTGGCTGAACCGGTGCGAAGAAGCCGGAAGCCTGCAGTCTGCATCCAAGTTAGGCTATCTCTATATGAAGGGAGAAGGCTGCACCGCCGATGAAAATAAGGCGAAGGAGCTTTTTGAGCGGGCGGCACAGACGGAATGTGACGGATATGCACTCTATGAGCTTGGATTTATCTACGAACGGAAAAATGAATCCCCGGAAGATCTCGAGCGGGCGGCACAGTGCTACCAGAAGGCGATCGAGATGGGAAATGAGAGTGCTTCACGGCGGTTTTCCCATTTTAAGAAGGGATTGTTTGGGCGCTGGAAGATCACGTATTAAGGGGGAATTTTTCTTGCGCTGTGCCATAAAGTATGATAGAATTTTTAACTAAAGTGAGCAGGGGGTCCCGTAACTTTGCGGGAGAACTGCAAAACCACACAGAACACTTATATGGCAGAAAGTTTAACTCCGGCATCCTTTGCAAAGATGGGGACGATGGGGAAAGATAAAAAGAGAGGATGAAAATCATGGCAATCAATTACAGCAGTACCCGTGGCGGTGAAAACAACGTAACGGCTTCGATGGCGATCTTAAAGGGACTGGCAGCAGACGGCGGCCTGTTCATGCCGGATCATATCCCGGTGTTAGATTGCAGCCTGGAAGAATTATCCCATAAAACATATCAGGAAGTAGCTTATGCAGTTATGAAGCAGTTCCTGACTGATTTCACAGAGGAAGAGCTGAAAACCTGTATCGAGCGCGCTTACGACAGTAAGTTTGATACGGAAGAGATTGCGCCGCTTGTCAAAGCAGACGGAGCATATTATCTGGAGCTGTTCCACGGAAGCACGATTGCCTTCAAGGATATGGCGCTCTCGATCCTGCCGCATCTGATGACCGTATCGGCGAAGAAGAACCATGCGGAGAATACGATCGTGATCCTGACCGCAACCTCCGGCGATACCGGAAAAGCAGCGATGGCTGGTTTTGCAGACGTTGAGGGAACCAGAATTATCGTATTTTACCCGAAGGACGGCGTCAGCCGTGTGCAGGAGCTGCAGATGCTGACCCAGAAGGGCACGAACACAAGCGTTGTCGGTATTTCCGGAAACTTTGATGATGCACAGAGCGGTGTCAAGAAAATCTTTGGTGACAAAGAATTTGCCAAAGAATTAGCAGGCAGAGGCTATCAGCTCTCTTCCGCAAACTCCATCAACATCGGTCGTCTCGTACCACAGGTTGTGTACTATGTATATGCGTATGCAAAGCTGCTTGAAAACGGCGAGATCGAGAACGGTGAGAAGATCAATGTAACCGTTCCGACCGGAAACTTCGGCAATATCTTAGCTGCTTATTTTGCAAAACAGATGGGTGTGCCGATCGACAAGCTGATCTGCGCGTCCAATGACAATAAAGTTCTGTACGACTTCTTTAAGACAGGCGTATATGACAAGAACCGTCCATTCATCCTGACCTCTTCCCCGTCGATGGATATTCTGATTTCCAGCAACCTGGAACGTCTGATTTATCTCTCCACCGGCTGCGATGCGGAGGAGACCAAGAAACGCATGGAAGAGCTTTCGAAAGATGGCAAATATTCGGTTACCGACGAGATGCGTGGGCGCATGGCAGATTTTGTCGGCGGTTATGCTGATCAGGCGGCAAATGCAGCCGAGATCAAGCGTCTCTATGATGAGACCGGTTATATGATCGATACGCATACCGGCGTTGCATCCTGCGTATACCATAACTATGTGAAGGAGACAGGCGATACCAAGAAGACAGTTATCGCATCGACGGCAAGCCCATATAAATTCTCCCGCAGCGTCATGGAGGCAATCTTCGGCAGCGAAGAAGGCAAGGGTGAGTTCGAGCTTATCGACGAGATGGAGAAAGCATCCGGCGTGAAGATCCCGCAGGCGATCGAGGAGATCCGCAAGGCAGAGATCCGTCACAACCGCCAGTGCAAGCCGGAGGAGATGGAGAAGACCGTTTCGGAGATTTTACAGTAAAAGTTACAAAATATTAAAATAATTGCCTGTTATTTTTTTGACAGGCTAGGCAAATACTGAATTATGGTATATAATAGACTCTGGTTAGATCAAAAAGAGACAACGAGGAGGTTTGTATATGTTAGTTAGTGCGAAGGAAATGCTTCAGAAGGCAAGAGATGGCAAATATGCGGTTGGTCAGTTCAACATCAACAATCTTGAATGGACCAAAGCGATTTTACTGACGGCACAGGAGCAGAACTCACCGGTTATCTTAGGTGTTTCAGAGGGCGCAGGCAAGTATATGACTGGCTTTAAGACAGTATCTGCGATGGTAAAAGCGATGATCGAAGAGCTGAACATCACGGTTCCGGTTGCGCTGCATCTGGATCACGGCACCTACGAGGGCTGCTACAAATGTATCGATGCTGGATTTTCTTCCATCATGTTTGACGGCTCCCATTATCCGATCGCCGAGAACGTAGAGAAAACCAAAGAATTAGTCAAAGTCTGCGCGGAGAAAGGTATTTCCCTGGAGGCTGAGGTTGGTTCCATCGGCGGCGAGGAAGACGGCGTGATCGGTATGGGCGAATGTGCAGATCCGAACGAGTGCAAGGCGATTGCAGACCTCGGAGTTGATATGCTGGCAGCAGGTATCGGCAATATCCACGGCAAATATCCGGCAAACTGGCCAGGCTTAAGCTTTGAGACGCTGGCAGCCGTAAAAGAAAAAGTAGGCGATATGCCGCTGGTTCTTCACGGTGGTACCGGTATTCCGGAAGATATGATCAAGAAAGCCATTTCTTTAGGTGTAGCGAAGATTAATGTAAATACTGAGTGCCAGCTGGCATTTGCAGAGGCAACCCGCCAGTATATCGAGGCTGGTAAGGATCAGCAGGGCAAAGGATTTGACCCGCGTAAACTTCTTGCACCTGGTTTTGAGGCGATCAAAGAGACGGTTAAGACAAAGATGGAACTGTTCGGTTCTATCGGAAAAGCCTGATGAATAAGTAAGGTTCATGACCGGACTGCAGGGATGTACATTTCGCAACGCGGATATACATACCGGCGGTCCGGTCTGTTTTCATATTAATGTGAGGGATTGAATGAGCGAGATTATCAATGTACCGGAAATTTTCGGAAAAAATGTGTTTAATGACAAGGCGATGCAGGAACGCCTTCCGAAAAGTGTTTACAAAAAACTGAAGAAAACCATTGAAGACGGAGCTGAGCTGGATCCGTCCATCGCAGATGTTGTCGCACACGCGATGAAAGACTGGGCGATCGAGCGCGGTGCGACGCATTATTCCCATTGGTTCCAGCCGCTGACCGGCATTACGGCAGAAAAACATGATGCGTTTATCTCCGTACCGGATTCCAACGGACGCGTTATCATGGAGTTTTCCGGTAAAGAGCTGATTAAGGGCGAGCCGGATGCATCCTCGTTTCCGTCGGGCGGACTTCGTTCCACCTTTGAGGCACGCGGCTATACAACCTGGGATTGTACTTCCCCGGCATTTCTGCGGGAAGATACGCTGGGCGTGACACTCTACATACCGACTGCATTCTGTTCGTACCGCGGCGAAGCACTGGATAAGAAGACACCGCTGCTGCGTTCCATGCAGGCAATCAACGAGCAGGCACTCCGGATTCTCCGCCTGTTTGGAAATACGACTTCCCACCGTGTGATTCCGTATGTGGGACCGGAGCAGGAGTATTTTCTGGTTGATAAGAACAAATATTTACAGAGAAAAGACCTGATCTACACCGGTCGTACCCTGTTTGGCGCGATGCCGCCGAAAGGACAGGAGATGGATGATCACTATTTTGGAAGCATCCGTCCGAGAGTCGGTGCGTTCATGAAAGAGTTAAATGAGACATTGTGGCGTCTGGGGGTCAGTGCAAAGACACAGCACAACGAAGTTGCACCAGCACAGCATGAATTAGCGCCAACCTATTGTCAGGTCAATCTGGCAGTCGATCACAACCAGATGGTCATGGAGGCGATGAAGCGTGTCGCAGGACATCACGGTCTGACCTGTCTGCTGCATGAGAAACCATTTGACGGAATCAATGGTTCCGGTAAGCACAACAATTGGTCCCTGACGAGCGACGACGGCATCAACATGATGAATCCGGGCGAGACGCCGCACGAAAATGTACAGTTTCTTCTGGTTCTGGCGTGCATCATGAAAGCAGTTGACAGACACGCGGATCTGCTGCGCGAGTCCACCGCGATTCCGGGCAACGATCATCGTCTGGGTGCGGCAGAGGCGCCGCCAGCGATCATCTCTATTTTCCTGGGCGAGCAGCTGGAGGATGTTATCGATCAGCTGTGCAGCACGGGCGAAGCCGCACATTCTAAGAAAGGCGAGGTACTTCAGACGGGAGTAGCGACACTTCCGGATTTCGTCAAGGATGCAACCGACCGCAACCGTACTTCACCGTTTGCGTTTACCGGTAACAAATTCGAGTTCCGTATGGTTGGTTCTTCGGATTCTGTTTCATCCCCGAACGTCGTGCTCAACACGATCGTGGCAGAGGCGTTTAAAGAGGCTGCGGACGAATTGGAAAACAGCGATGATTTTGACAGCGCAGTCCATGATATCATCAAGCGTCTGTTTGCAGAGCACCGCCGTATCATTTTCAGCGGAAATGGTTATTCTGAGGAATGGGTTAAAGAGGCAGAGCGCCGTGGACTCCCGAACCTGAAAGCGGGTATCGATTCTGTCGAGGCAATCCGGACCGAGAAAGCGATCAAGCTCTTTGAAGAATTTGGCGTGTACACCCGGACCGAGCTGGAATCCCGTGCCGAGATCGAGTATGAGGCATATTCCAAGACTGTTAACATCGAGGCGAAGACGATGATCGACATGGCAGGCAAGCAGATCATCCCGGCGGTTGTCAAATATACGACTCAGCTTGCTTCCTCCCTGACAGCCGTCCGGACTGCCTGTGAGGAGGCCGATGTCAGTGTCCAGAAAGAACTGCTTTTAGAGACCTCTGATAAACTTTCAGAGATGAAGGTGGCATTGGCGGCACTCAAAGATATCCTGGCAAAGGCATCTGCGATCAAGGATAACAAAGAAAAAGCATTCGCCTATCTGCATGAGGTGTGCCCGGCGATGGTAGCTCTCCGTAAACCGGCAGACGAATTGGAAATGCTGGTAGATAAAGAATTATGGCCATTTCCGAGTTATGGGGATTTGGTGTTTGAGGTGTAGGCAGCTTTTAGAAGGTATGATTTTAATTAAAAAGATTTTGACCATCGATATAAGCTATGAATCGTTGGTCAAAATCTTTTTTATTTCAATTATATATTTTGCAAATACGGTTTATTTCCGTCCAGGACCCTGCGTCTGTCCCTCCTGAATCGTATTGCCCTGATTGGAGGTAAATCCGTTAATCCGTTTATCGGACGAATTTGACGAAGAGCCTGACGAGCTGGAGTTCGATGTCGTCGGTGCGGTGTAAGTCGTGCCGTTGCTGTAGATGCGGCTTGGTACATTGCTGGTATCGCTGGTGGAACTGCTGCTTGTCTGGTTTTTCGAAGAGCCTGACGAACTGGAAGTCCCGCCCGGCGTGGAAGTGGAGCTGCTGTAGCCGCTTCCAGGAATCGGAACGGTTGTGCCCGACGAAGAACCATTTGACGAGCTGGAGCTGTTGGAACTTCCCGGTGCAGTAAAACTGGTCGAAGGATCGGAACTATTCGAATTGTTGGTGTTACCTGAACTGGAGGTCCCTGAATTGGAATTGTTCGAAGCCGTTCCGCTTGGCCCCGAAGTGCTGCTTGAAGAAGAACTGCCAGACGAAGTCCCTGTTCCCTGTGAAGCACTTGGGTCAAAATAGCTGTCGCTCATGCCGGAGAGACTGGACGGTGGATTCTGGCACGCACCGCTCTTGGCAAAGGTGTATTTCACCGAATCAATCGTCCGGGTTGTGTTCGAAGCCATCTTACCGTTCTCATCCAGATAATAGTAGGTGCCGGATACCTTAATCCAGCCTTTCTGACGGTGTCCGTACTCATTGAAATAGTACCAGGTGCCGTCGATCTGCTTCCAGCCGCGGCTCATATTGCCGTCTGTCTTGTCCATGTAGTAGGTGTTTCCGTTGCTGTCATTGAGCCATCCGGTCAGCATCTTGCCATCATGGAGATAGTAGTATTCATTTTTGATGAGCTGCCAACCGGTCAGCATTTTTCCATTTTCGTCGAGATAATACCAGGTGCTGTTTACCTTCTGCCATCCAGTCCGCATCGCCCCGTCCGTGCCGAAATAGTACCAGGTGCCGTTATCCATCTTCTGCCAGTTGGTAAACATCCGTCCATCATTGCCCAGATAATACCAGACCGTATCAAGCTGGAGCCAGCCCTTCTGCATCACACCGTACTGGTTAAAATAGTACCAGTAGTTGTTGATTTTCTGCCATTTAGTCATCATCTCGCCGCTCTGGTTGAAATAATACCAGGCGGAAGTGGATGAATCCTGACGCCATCCAGTCACCATCTTGCCGGTCGATTCATCCATATAATAATATTTCTCTCCGATATGTACCCATCCGGTATGCTTCTGACCGTCGTCGGTCATGTAGTACCAGTAGTTTCCGTCCTTCAGCCATCCGGCCGCACGGCTCTGGGAAGAAGGAAGCAGCCCCATGGCACCGATCAGGCAGGCAAGCCCAAGCAGTTTTGCATATCTTTTCCGCATCGCGTATCCCCCTTGCAATGTGATTTATCGTTATCTATGATTACAGTAGAAATTAATATCAAAGATGTTGGGGTCAAAAGGCATTTTGACCCCTCTGATACCAGATTGCTCCGCACTATATGCTCCCGCAATCTTCAAAAACATTCGTAATTCGCTCATTTTTCTTTGAAAAATGGCTACTTACTCATATTTTTGGCGGGTTCCAAGGTCAAAAATTCTCCTGCAAGCAAGCTTGCGTCGAACTTCTGACCTTTTGACCCTGGTATCATATCAAATTACTTTATAAGTATAACATAGAAAAATGTAAAATACCTAACGGAAATATTACAATTTTAACAAGCCCTCGGAAACAATTTTTCGATAATAATTTTTCGCATACCGGTACATCACGATCGTGTAATCGCCAAATTCGCGTCCTTCCATACTCTTGAAGACCGCCCAGAGCGCCCACAGGAAACCGCCGAGCGCCGCATAGGCATACGTGACAAAGCGTTCCTCGTCTGATGGGGCGTGCTGGAGGTATTCTTCCAGAAGGTGGTCAAGCTCTTCCTGTGAATAATATGAATAAATACTGCACATCGCAATATCAATGAGCGGATCGCACATGCCTGCATACTCCCAGTCGATCAGACGCAGGGAGCCGTCCGGCAGAAACAGGAAATTGTCTGCAACCGAGTCAATGTGGGAGAGGCAGCAAGGACGTTCCAGTGTATCCAGCCGATCCATCAGTTCATTCATCCGGGTGCGGACCGCCGGGTAGTCCTCGAACAGCATTTCCTCATGTCCGCGGCAGATCCTCTCATAAAAATCAATCCGTTCCCGGATGCGGAACGTGTGCGGAACCGTCACGCCGGAAAGATGCAGCTTCCGCAGCATCTCCATGCAGGCGGCCATCTCCTGCGGGTTCTTTGCATCCGCATTCCGAGCACCCTCATAATACTGGGCGATCTTGTAGCCGGTTTTTCCGTCAAAATACAAAATATGTTCGGTAATGCCAAGCGGTGTGACCGCCTTGTAAACAGCCTCCTCCTCTTTCCGGTTAATCAGAAATTCTGTTCCTGGACCCGGAATGCGGCAGATATAATGTTTTCCATCCAGCTCAAACAGGAACGACTGGTTTGTCATACCAGATTTGAGACAGCGGATGTTGTGTATCGCTTCCTCCTTTACATTGAAAACGTGTGCGACCAGCTGCATGGCGGCATTGTCCGAATGATTCTGATATTTCGGATCAAACAGGCGCAGTTCTTCCAGGTTTTCAAACTCATAGACCTGATCCGCCGGCTGGCAGTTCATCGAAAAATCCAGTTCTTTGATATGATCGACGACAACCTGTTCCCAGTACCATTGTTCTGTGCCAGGCTGATGATAGGCTTCCTCAATGAGCGGAATGAGCTGGTTGGAAAAATCACGCGAGAGGAACGCAGGTCCATACATGACCCAGGAATCATGCCCACCGACCTGCACCGATGTGATACGCCCCTTTTTATTAGAAGAAAGACACCACTCTGACGTTTCACCATCCATATAAACAGAAGAGTACCATGCGCCGCACTCATATTTATGGTACATATTGTTCCGAATCCAGTTGTCCGAGACAAGCAGATACATATTGCGGCCGCGGAACAGCTCGCGGGCATGGTAGATCGTAGCCAGATTATTTTTGGTGGCGTACTCCGGGTTATAGAGGAGTTTGACCTGATATTTGTCGATCAGATATTCAAACTTTTCCTTTAAATAACCGACGATAATTGTGATATCCGTGATCCCCGCTTCATGGAGCTGCTTGATCTGGCGCTCAATCATCCGCTCGCCAAACACTTCCAGAAGCCCTTTTGGCGTTTCAAACGTCAGCGGCACAAACCGGGAGCCAAACCCGGCGGCGGTAATGACGGCGCCATCCACTTTAAATTGTTCCAGATACTTAAGCCCCTGTTCGGTCAGCAGATATTTCCCCGTATCCATATCTGTCATGAGAAATGCCTCCTCCAGGCAGTCCCCAAGCAATTTATTCACAGTCCCCAGGGAAAGATTCAAAATCGAAGCAAGCTCCCGCTGGGTCACATCCGGATTCTCATAGAAACTCCGGCAGATCAGTCCATAGCGATCCATATAAAACCTCCTGAATTATTAAATTCTTTTATTTTTCTCTTATATATTCACGTATTTCGTCATCATTATAGATGGATAAGAGTGAAAATAGGTTCTAGCTGTTGCGTGTTCAAAAAATAAAATCAAAAGTGATATATGAACATTATAGCATAAACACAGAGAAAGTAAACGGAAAAAGCAATGCTGCGGGGAGAGAATAAAGACTGTTACTGGGCACGTATGCGTGAACAGTGACGAAAGGCTTGATAAGGTGGTCTGTGGGAAATAAGAAACGTAAAAAATACTGGAAATACAGGCATTTTGGAGGTTAAAACGGGATTGTACAAATATAAATACAATTACGAAACTATAAAGAATTTTCGTAAAAAATCCGTAAGAAAATGCACAGATAAATGTTATGGTATTTTGGAAAAACGTGTATTATAATGTGGATGTATCGGAGAAAGGCAGTACTTCACAGGGAAGAGAAACATAGGAAATACAGACAATATTCCACTTCAAAATAAAAAGTTGGAAATTCTGTAAAAAAACTATTGATAATTTTCCATATCCGAAGTATAATGACCTAGTAATGCAGTTAGGATTTCGAGAAAAATATTTCAAAAAGTAAAAAGGAGAGTGCATTAATTATGAGAAAGCAGACTAAATTAGTTGCAGTACTTTCTGCAGCAGCTTTACTCGCTATGGGTGCTTCCATGACTTCTTTCGCAGCTGGTTGGCAGAAAGATGACGCTGGTGTTTGGCACTACTATGATAGCGATGACAATCAGGTAACTGACGAGTGGAAAAAAGATGGTGGTAAGTGGTTCTACCTCAACGAAGATGGCGATATGGAAACAGACGCTTGGGTAGACGATGACTACTATGTAGGCGAAGATGGTGCTATGCTGGTTAACCAGTGGGTCAAAGTAGCTGATGATGATGACAGCAGCGATCCGGATGATGATGGCGAGAACTGGTACTACTTCAACAATAAAGGTAAGAAAGTAACCGATGATAAGAAGAAGATCAACGGTAAAACCTACTACTTCAACACCGACGGTGAGATGAGATACGGTTGGTTCGAAGATAACGGTGACTGGTACTATCTGGGAACTGAGGATGAAGGCTGGAGAACAGATGCTAAGTGGCTGTGGTTAGAAGAGCCGAATGAGGATGACGAGGATAACGATTCCATGCCGTCTCATGATGATGATTGCTCCCTGTGTGATAGCGAAGGCTGGTACTACTTCCAGAACGACGGTAAAGCATACAGAGACAACAGCAAGAAAAAGAAAATCAATGGTAAATACTACTACTTCAACGAGCATGGTCAGATGCTGTACGAGTGGATCAATACTAAGGAGTACACAGCTACTGGTTCCTCCACAGAATTTATTCTGGATGGTAACAGAGCAGGCGCTTCCGCAAGCGATATGATCTACGCTAACGAAGTTGAAGATGGCTCCAGATCAGCAGGCTGGTACGAGATCGACGGTGCTGAGGATCTTGGCAACGACAACGATACCGACTGGTACTTCTTCAAGAAGGGCGAAGCTAAGAAGGCAGGCGCTGAGGATGCTCAGACTGACTCTACAGGTGCAACCCAGTACAGAAAGAAAATCAAAATCAATGGTAAGTACTTCTGCTTCGATCAGGATGGTAAGATGCAGACAGGTCTGCAGAGAATTGCAAACCATACCTACTATTTCGATGACAATGGCTATATGAAGACCGGTAAGACAACTGCTGATGATGACAATGATGATACATTCACATTCTACTTCAGCACAAAGAACAACGATACTGGTAAGGGCTATGACGGAATCAAAGATGGTTATCTGTACGCAGATGGTCAGAGACTTGAGGCTGATGATGACTACGCTGTATACAAATACAACAATCTTCTGTATGTAGTTAACAAGACTGGTAAGATCCAGAAATCTACTTCTAAGAAGTACGAACTGGATGGCGGCGAAGGTTATGTAACTGTAACCAAGAGCGGTACTGTTAACAAGTACTTTGTTGATGATGAGAAGAATACAAATGCAACAACACTTCCGACTGATGTAATCAGAACTGGTGGTTTTGATGTAGATGGTCAGAGCACAACTGATGGTTTCGTTTGGGAGCCGTAATTGAGCTGAACTTGAAGAATTGAGCTGATAGCTTGATATAAAGAGGACTCCGACATCTCAGAGAAATCTGGGATGCCGGAGTCCTTTTTGCATAGAAACAATGTTACCATATTTAGTCAGAAAAAGAGCTGCCACATATGAATGCGACAGCTCTCCTTTAATTTAGAGAGATTAAGAAATTCTAATCGGTTGAAATTAAGAATCACTTAAAGTAATACTTAATTATCTCCATCCCTCAGCATAATCACTACCTGTATAGGTATAAACATCATTGCTATCGTACAGATCGATGAACGGAACTGCTACTTTATTATCATTTGCGTTTTCATAAGACTTAGCATCGAAACCAGTTGCATTGATGTCTGTTGCAAGATCTGTTAATAAATCTTCGCTTCTAGTTGCTGCTGCATTGCCAACCTGAACAGAAGATACGATACCTTTCTTGTTAGTTGTTACATGTACATCTTTTCCAACGTATGCGCCGTTTTCGATATCATCATATTTCTTGCTGTTGGTAGCTTTCTGAATCTTACCCTTTGTATTTACAAGGTAGATACTTCCATCTACTACATAGAACTTATAATCATCATCTGCTTCCAGTCTCTTACCGTTGAAGTACAGAGTACCATCTTTTTCACCGGTATAACCGATACCGTTCTTACCGTTCTTGGTTGTGAAGTAGAAGGTGTAATCATCATCTTCGCACTCTACGCTGGAAACTTTACCAGTCTTCTGGTAGCCATTCTCATCGAAGTAGAAGAAGCCATGATCTTTAATGATGTACTGAAGACCATCCTGCATCTGACCTTTTTTATTGAATGCGAAATACTTGTTACCACTTACTTTAACTTTCTTTCTCATTACATAAACTTCACTACCGCCATCAGTCGTACCTGCATCATCAGCATCTGTTGCATGATACATTTCGCCATCATCGATGTAGTACCAGTCTGTATCGCTGTCTGTCTTCATAGCCTCGGAACCATCGATCTGATACCAGCCATCAGCTCTCCAGCCTTCTTCATTTACATTGTAGTACAGCATCTCACCAGCAGTTGCTACAGAGCCATCAGCACGTTTTGCATCAAGCTGCGCGTTGGAACCAACAGAAACTTTCTTATTGTCAATCCACTCATACAGCATCTGACCATGCTCATTGAACATGTAGAACTTACCGTTGATTTTCTTCTTTGTTTTATCTTTGTACATCTTACCAGAGGACTGGAACCAGTACCAACCTTCGTCATCACACGGATCAGAAGAGGTATCGTCACACAGACCTTTATTCTGTCCGTCATCCAGATCCTCATCGCTTAAGTTACCGGATCTCTCCAGCCACAGCCACTTGGACTCTGTTCTAGCACCATCGTTCTCATCGCCATAGTAGTACATGTCGCCGGTGTTATTATCCTGCTGCCAGCCAAACTCCATCTTACCATCGCTATCGAATAAGTAAGTTTTACCATTAATCTTCTTGGTATCGTTTACAACTTTTTTACCTTTGTTGTTGAAGTAGAACCAACGCTCGCCATCCTCATCCGGTTCATCCTGATCTTCGTCAGATACAGTGTATTTCCAAGCGTTTGTCAGCATAGCACCGGACTCATCTACATAGTAGTCATCATCTACCCAAGCATCTGTCAGCATATCGCCGTCTTCGTCAAGGTAGAACCACTTACCGCCGTCCTTCTTCCATTCGCCTGTTACCATCTCATCATCGCTATCATAGTAGTGCCAAACACCAGCGTCATCTTTCTGCCAACCAGCTGCGAAAGAAGTCATGGAAGCACCCATAGCGAGTAAAGCTGCTGCAGAAAGTACTGCAACTAATTTAGTCTGCTTTCTCATAATTAATGCACTCTCCTTTTTACTTTTTGAAATATTTTTCTCGAAATCCTAACTGCATTACCAGGTCATTATACTTCGGATATGGAAAAGTATCGGGCGATGGGAAAAATGTCGTTTCTTTTCTTTCTTTCGCGTCTTGACTTTCCTTTCTTTCTTTCATAAAATAAGAGAAAGAAAGGAGAAATCTCATGCTATCGTTTGAAAATCAGGAAGTTGAGTTTAAACAAGAATATGTAGCTGATATTCGAAAAGAAGTGATTGCGTTTGCCAATGCTTCTGGAGGTACCATTTTGATTGGAGTTCGAAAAGATGGAACGGTTATTGGAGTGAATGATCCAGATTCAGTTATGTTGCAGGTCGCGGGTTCGTTAAAAGATGCGATTGCTCCAGATATCATGCCATTTGTGAATATAAAAACGGTTGAAATAGAGGAAAAAACAGTAATCGAAATTAATGTTGCGACTGGAACAAATCGCCCTTATTATATCCGAGAAAAAGGATTGAAACCGAGCGGTGTTTATGTCCGAAAAGGAAGCTCTTCACAGCCAATGACGGATGACGGCATCCGTGAAATGATTATTCAAAACGGTATCCGTTCCTATGAATCCTGCCGGAGCATGAATCAGGCATTGACATTTGAGGTGTTTTCTGCTGAAATGTCCAAACGGAATATACCATTGGGTTCGTCTCAGATGATGACTCTGAAAATGATTGGTGAAGATAATTTATATACAAATCTTGCATTGCTATTATCCGATCAGTGTGAAGTAACGACAAAGGTTGCCATTTTCCAGGGAACTGACAAAGCAATTTTCCGCGATCGGAAAGAATTTTCTGGTTCAATTATCAAGCAGCTAGATGACGTTTTTCAGTTTATCGATCTAAACAATAAAACGAAAGCAAGTTTCTCAGGCTTAGAGAGAATTGACAAGAGAGATTATCCAGAAGAGGCGGTCAGAGAATCATTATTAAATAGTATTGTTCACAGAGACTATTCTTTTAGTGGCAGCAATCTGATTAATATTTATGATGACCGGATGGAATTTGTTTCTTTGGGCGGTCTGGTTTCAGGATTGGAATTAGATTCTATTTTTTTAGGCGTATCACAACCAAGAAATCCGAATCTGGCGGCTATCTTTTATCTAATGATGTTGATAGAAAGTTATGGAACTGGTATTGGCAAAATTCAACGCGCATATAAAGATTTTTCCAAACAGCCTGTATTCGAAACAGCCAAAGGAGTATTTCGTGTTACACTTCCAAATCGAAATGAAATGCTTAATCACACAAATCTGCCCAAAAAACGGATTGTAGCTGTATACAGACAGCCTTCTTCATTAACAGAAAAGCAGCTTATTCTGGAATATGTAAATAAAAACAAGAAAATAACTCGAAAAGAAGCGGAAGCAATATTAAATTCCGGTACAACTAAAGCATTTAAATTATTGAAAGAGCTTTGTACTTCAGGAGAATTACAAGCAATCAGATCTGGAAAAAATACGTATTATACGTCTGTTTAGGCTGAAATTTTTCAAATCAGTTTGAAAAACGGCACACCGCATTCTCGTTACTTTAGCCTGCAAATAAAAA
>NZ_QUKJ01000003.1:0-482746 GCF_003481065.1 Clostridium sp. TF11-13AC | reverse complement strand
TTACTCCCTACAACACCGCAAAAAGCAAAAATGACGGACTTTCCGGCAAGAACTTTTCCGGCGGCTCGGTCTTTCCCGACAATAAGGCGTTTCGGAAGCTGCGTTTTGCCCGCTGTCTAAAAAAAACGGCAGCCTTTTTTGGTTTCACTATCTAATACGGAACTTTTGGAAATTTGCCAAAAATGAGCGCAAAAAAAGCAGCAAATCTTTTTCGGATTTACTGCTTCATGTGCCGCTGCGGGGCGGCGGGATATTCAGTTTCTATGTTATCGGTCAAGCCGGAACTTGAACAGGCTTTCAATCAGCTTTGTTCTGATGTAGTCCTCCATATCAGAGTTGTAATAGCCGTTCATCTTAGAGAAGTAGCGGATATATCCAGCGTATCGGTCAAGGACGGCTTGTATCGCTATGGGGTCGCCCTCATGTGCCTTTATGATAGTGTCATAGGGGAGAAGTCGGTTACTCATGGGACAGCACCTCCATTTCCTCTTTCAGCCGCTTCAAGGCAAGCCGTATATGCCGCCCGATTGTGCTGCGTGTCCAGCCGCTTTGTTCTCCGATTTCTTTCTGCGTCAAGTGCTGAAAGTAGTACAAAAAGATTTCTTCCTGCGTCTGTTCCGGCAATCGGGCAAGAGCAGCCGCAAGAGAATGCTCATGTACGGTAAGGAAGCAAGCAACCGAAAACAAGAGATAGACCGCCAGCACTACACTATTCCGAACCAAAGACCAAAAGATAAGCATTGTGGGAAAATCTAAACTTTTGGATTTTCCTACAATGCCAACTACGGCGGAATCCCTCCCACTCCTTATATCTTTCTGTATACATTGAATTTGTATTTAGTAAAATGCAGACAACACCACGGATCGGCTTTTGGTTGGACAATTCCAACCAAACACCACAGCAGACAGCAGAAAACATTCTGAACGCTAGGAAGCCGGTATGATTGTTACATATAAGGGGAAGAAAAATTTCTTTTAGGTACTTGCTTTCCTAAAACTGATGTGATATAATAGCTTCATTCCAGAAAAGGAGTAAAAAATATGCGGCAAGGTATTCTTAAATAAAACTATAATCAAATAGTGGGAACAAAGAATTATGATAGCTCCTTTTGTGGGGGCTTGGTTTTTTGTACCCAATTTAAGAATACTTTTGCCTTATCAATTTTGACATATCCCCAAAAACAGCAATCACAAACAGGTGTATGCTGTATATGTGTATGTCCGCAACTTATAATCCCCAGTGGTAAAAGTATTTTACTGCTGGGGATTTTTATGCCCTTTGGGGCTGTAAAGGGAGGACAATCACATGAAAATAATCAATATTGGAATTCTTGCCCATGTAGACGCTGGAAAGACGACCTTGACGGAGAGCCTGCTATATGCCAGCGGAGCCATTTCAGAACCGGGGAGCGTCGAAAAAGGGACAACGAGGACGGACACCATGTTTTTGGAGCGGCAGCGTGGGATTACCATTCAAGCGGCAGTCACTTCCTTCCAGTGGCACAGATGTAAAGTTAACATTGTGGATACGCCCGGCCACATGGATTTTTTGGCGGAGGTGTACCGCTCTTTGGCTGTTTTAGATGGGGCCATCTTGGTGATCTCCGCTAAAGATGGCGTGCAGGCCCAGACCCGTATTCTGTTCCATGCCCTGCGGAAAATGAACATTCCCACCGTTATCTTTATCAACAAGATCGACCAGGCTGGCGTTGATTTGCAGAGCGTGGTTCAGTCTGTTCGGGATAAGCTCTCCGCCGATATTATCATCAAGCAGACGGTGTCGCTGTCCCCGGAAATAGTCCTGGAGGAAAATACCGACATAGAAGCATGGGATGCGGTCATCGAAAATAACGATGAATTATTGGAAAAGTATATCGCAGGAGAACCAATCAGCCGGGAAAAACTTGCGCGGGAGGAACAGCAGCGGGTTCAAGACGCCTCCCTGTTCCCAGTCTATCATGGCAGCGCCAAAAATGGCCTTGGCATTCAACCGTTGATGGATGCGGTGACAGGGCTGTTCCAACCGATTGGGGAACAGGGGGGCGCCGCCCTATGCGGCAGCGTTTTCAAGGTTGAGTACACCGATTGCGGCCAGCGGCGTGTCTATCTACGGTTATACAGCGGAACGCTGCGCCTGCGGGATACGGTGGCCCTGGCCGGGAGAGAAAAGCTGAAAATCACAGAGATGCGTATTCCATCCAAAGGGGAAATTGTTCGGACAGACACCGCTTATCAGGGTGAAATTGTTATCCTTCCCAGCGACAGCGTGAGGTTAAACGATGTATTAGGGGACCAAACCCGGCTCCCTCGTAAAAGGTGGCGCGAGGACCCCCTCCCCATGCTGCGGACGACGATTGCGCCGAAAACGGCAGCGCAAAGAGAACGGCTGCTGGACGCTCTTACGCAACTTGCGGATACTGACCCGCTTTTGCGTTGCGAAGTGGATTCCATCACCCATGAGATCATTCTTTCTTTTTTGGGCCGGGTGCAGTTGGAGGTTGTTTCCGCTTTGCTGTCGGAAAAATACAAGCTTGAAACAGTGGTAAAGGAACCCTCCGTCATTTATATGGAGCGGCCGCTCAAAGCAGCCAGCCACACCATCCATATCGAGGTGCCGCCCAACCCGTTTTGGGCATCCATAGGACTGTCTGTTACACCACTCTCGCTTGGCTCCGGTGTACAATACGAGAGCCGGGTTTCGCTGGGATACTTGAACCAGAGTTTTCAAAACGCTGTCAGGGATGGTATCCGTTACGGGCTGGAGCAGGGCTTGTTCGGCTGGAACGTAACGGACTGTAAGATTTGCTTTGAATACGGGCTTTATTACAGTCCGGTCAGCACGCCGGCGGACTTCCGCTCATTGGCCCCGATTGTATTGGAACAGGCATTGAAGGAATCGGGGACGCAGCTGCTGGAACCTTATCTCTCCTTCATCCTCTATGCGCCCCAGGAATACCTTTCCAGGGCTTATCATGATGCACCGAAATACTGTGCCACCATCGAAACGGCCCAGGTAAAAAAGGATGAAGTTGTCTTTACTGGCGAGATTCCCGCCCGCTGTATACAGGCATACCGTACTGATCTGGCCTTTTACACCAACGGGCGGAGCGTATGCCTTACAGAGCTGAAAGGATATCAGGCCGCTGTCGGTCAGCCGGTCATCCAGCCCCGCCGTCCAAACAGCCGCCTGGACAAGGTGCGCCATATGTTTCAGAAGGTAATGTAAAGATACATAATCGTCAAGACGGCAACAATCAGAAGTTATGGAGGGTAACAATGGAATATAGTAAGGAAGATTTAATGGAAGCAAAAAAGCAAATTTGGGGAGTGGGAGAGAACATGGGAACAGAGGAAAGTAAAAAAATCTGGGAGGAGAACGCACAATTTTGGGATAATGCAATGGGTGACGAATCTAATGAATTTCACAGAGAGGTAGTGCGTCCCAAAGTAACGGAACTTCTATCTCCTAATCCTGCGGATTACATTTTGGATATTGCGTGTGGCAATGGAAATTATTCTTCGTATCTTGCACAAAGAGGCGCTTCGGTTGTCGCTTTTGATTACAGCAAAAAAATGATAGAATTGGCTAAAAGACGGCAATCACAATATGCAAAACAAATTGAATTTTGTGTGGCGGATGCGACCGATAGAAAAAGTATATTAGAATTAAAAAGAAATCGAGCCTTTACGAAAGCAGTTTCTAATATGGCAATTATGGATATTACGGATATTGAACCACTTCTTATGGCTGTTTATGAACTGTTGCAGGAAAGCGGAATTTTTGTCTTTGCAACGCAACACCCTTGTTTTGTCACGTTGACTGAAAAATATATGACACCGCACAGTTACTATGATATAGCGATTGAAGGGCAACCGAAAGAGCAGATTTATTATCATCGTTCCATACAAGATATTTTTAACCTTTGTTTTAGAGCTGGATTTGTCATTGATGGATTTTATGAAGAATGTTTTAAAACCAACAAAGAAATTCCTATGGTAATGATAGTAAGGCTTAAGAAGGTAAAACGTGATAGCTTAAAATAAATTCAAGTTGAGTTCCGCATGAAGCTTCAATACGATGGCGGATTGCAGGTCCTTGAAATAATAGTAGTCACGCACGAGATTGCGCAGGTCAATGATTGCGTCATCCGGGACAATGGAAGCCTTAAGGGAGGCATCCAGGCCGACTTTAGCAGCTTTTTTTGAATCAAATTTATCATTATGCAGTTTCCTGACGTTCATATTTGTGCTATTCTTAGTAATGATAGGATTAATGACGGCGCAGTCAAAACCCTTATCACGAAGGAAGCACAGGAGTGGGATGTGGTAGATCCCGGTGGATTCAAGGAAGCAGCGGCTTTCAAGAGAATACATCTCCTGGGCTTCCTTTATTTTTGAGATGGCAAGCTCACGGGACTGCGGATCAGAATGAATGATCTTAAAAGGCTTACCGATGAGGATGCCATTGGGGAGCATGATAGACATCCAGGTGAAGTCTGCGCCGACATCAAACCCGACAGAGAGATAGGGGATGCTTTCAGGCATCTTGAGTACTTTTTGATAGTGCATAGTAATATCCTTTCCGGCAGGCATCCAATTCCAAAGGGTGGATACACAACCTAGCGGCTTATACAGGTATAGCCTGAGGCTTCCCAACCAGCCAAAACATAAATCACCACCGAAAGGATTGACAGACTTTCTAAGAGGTATCGCCAGCCAGAAGGCCGGCTCCCAAGGAGGAAACGTCAATGATCCTGCCTTCAGTGATTATACCTCTATATTTTGTCTGGTGCATTAAGGAAACCTCAGACACGGTAAATATGTCCTATAACTTCTGATGGAGGGGGAACTCCTCCTTCCGTTATATCTATATAGATTTATTAGATTGGACTTTGTAACTATTAACCAGTAGTCGTTCTTGACTACACCATTATTATACTAGGAGGATGTAACTTCATGTTTGCTAAAAATTCAAAGGCATATTCTGTCTACCTGCTGTTCCGATTTGTCTGTTCCCTGGCGGTTTCTATGTCCACAGTGCTTTCCATCGTGTACCACCTGGAGGTGGTGCAGCTGGATGCTTTCCAGCTTGTCCTGGTAGGGACGGTTCTGGAGACCTCCTGCTTTCTGTTCGAGATACCCACCGGTGTGGTGGCGGATTTGTATAGCCGTCGGCGCTCGGTGCTGATTGGAATGTTCCTCTACGGCCTGGGCTTTCTGATGGAGGGTGCGCTACCGTGGTTCGCGCCGGTTCTGCTGGCCCAGGTTGTCTGGGGTTGCGGTGATACCTTCATCACCGGCGCTCTGGAGGCGTGGATTGCCTCGGAGGAAGAGGACAAACCCATAGACAAGGTGTTCCTGCGGGGCAGTCAAATGGGGCAAATCGGCGGCGTTCTGGGCGTGGTGCTGGGCACACTGCTGGGAAACATAAACCTGCAAATGCCTGTCATCTTGGGGGGCAGTTTGTGCTTGTTGTTGGGGCTGGTGATGGTTCGCATCATGCCAGAAACCAACTTCTCCCCTGCTATTGAGGAACGGCAGGGCTTGCTTAAAGACTTTGTCTGCCTGTTCAAGCTCAACCTGGGCTTTGTGAAAGGCGCACCTGTGTTGCTGGCGCTCTTAGCAATCACACTATGCGGGGGACTTGCCAGTGAAGGCTTTGACCGGCTCTCCACCGCTCATTTTCTGGATGACACGGTAATACCCGTTATCGGGCCGCTGAACAGCGTCACTTGGTTCGGTGTTATCAGTCTTATCGGCAACGGCTTAGGTATTCTGGCTTCTCAGTTGCTCATCGCCCGCATGGAGAAAAAAGGGACTGTCAGCCGAACCAGTGTGGTCATGTCCACCAGCGCCGGGTATATCCTGTGCCTGGTTCTCTTCGCGGTGGGGCGGAGCTTTTGGTTCATGTTGTTGGTGTTCCTGCTGGCGGGGCTTATGCGCACCATCAAGGAGCCTGTGCTGGCCGCCTGGATGAACGACCATGTGGATGAGAAAATGCGCGCCACAGTCTTTTCCACCAGCGGACAGCTGGACTCTTTCGGGCAGATCATCGGCGGGCCTATTGTGGGGCTGGTAGCCCAGCAGGTGTCCATACCCTGGGGGCTGGTCTGTACCGCTTTCCTGCTGTTGCCCGCGCTGTTCTTAGTGCCGGTGGCGGGAAAGAAGCGGGATTGATATGGCATAGTTAAGTTTACTGACGAGCGGGAGATTACTTCCGCTCGTCTTCATTTAGTAGCGCAAAATTTGAGGACTCTTTATTTCCTTATTCGGTATAGCGGAGGCGGCTGTCAATTCGACATAATTTTCTTGTGATACTTTACCGTACATGAGCATTTGCCGCAGGGTTGTCCGACCCGTAACCTTCCAGAAGGTTGATGACGCCCCATACCGCCAGACCGGCGCCAAGAGCCATGACCAGAATTTTGAGAATGTCGATTGCCTGATTGAAAAATTCCATATACGTTCCTCCATTTTGTTTGTTTGATGATTTTGGGTACAAAAAAAGCCGCCCACATCGGCGGCGCTTCGGGTCAACATGGCCCGAAGTTACACAAACTCGTCGCTGTCCAGATCATCGAAATTCAACAGGTCAGCTTCTTCGTCCGTGTCGGAGCCGTCCACTTCGTACACCGTGTATTCGTCCTCCGGCTTTAGTCTCAATGGCCGGTGGCGGAACAGGCTTTCCAAGCGGAAGGCGTTTTTCTTTTTATCAAATTCGGCTGTGTACTTGTAATTCGGGTGCTTTTTCAAGTCATACTTCGGGGACAGGAAGGGCGGGAGCCCCCGAAGCTGCAAGATACATTTATCCCCGGGCATGGTGGTGATCTCGCTGGTGGTCATCAGCTCCCGGCCAAGCCGCTGCATATTCTGGCTGTAACTTTCAGACTGTCCACGGCTTCGGCCCTCGGTCTGCATAGAGATGGTGGCCTTGCCCAGCCAGTTTTCCGAAATATCCTTTAGGGTGGAAGCCTCCCGGCCTCCGAGGAATACGATACTGTCCATGTTGCCCATGATGGTTTCGGAATGGTCTTTGTACAATGCCTTGCACTGGCTCATTGCCTGATAAAAAAGCGTCAGGCTGATCTCACGGGAGCGGATAACGGCCACGATCTTTTCCAGCCCCGGCACCTGTCCGGTGTTGGCTGCCTCGTCCCACAGCACCCGCACATGGTAGGGCAGACGCCCGCCATAGGTGTTATCAGCCCGTTCACACAGAAGGTTGAACATCTGCGAAAAAGCGAGGGCAACCAAAAAGTTGTAGGTGGTGTCCGTGTCGCTGATAAGAAAGAACAGCGCTGATTTTTCATCCCCCAGCTTATCCAGCTCCAGTTCGTCATAAGACATGATCTCCCGAAGTTGAGGAATATCAAAGGGAGCCAGTCTTGCACCGCAGGAAATCAAAATGCTTTTGGCTGTCTTTCCGCTGGCGAGCTTGTATTTCTTATACTGCCTCACGGCGAAGTGCTGGGGGCTGCGGCGTTCCAGCCCGTCAAACATATAGTCCACCGCGTTTTTGAAGGTTTCGTCATCCTCCCGGACTTCCATGCTGCTTATCATTTCCACCAGCGTATTCATGTTGCGTTCTTCCTCCGGCCCCTCAAAGACGATGTAGGACACAAGGGCGCAGTACAAGAGGGTTTCTGCTTTTGTCCAGAACTCGTCGCCCTCCTTGCCGTCGCCTTTGGTGTTGGCAATCAGGGCGGTAACAAATTTCAAAACATCGCTTTCTGTCTTGATATAGGCCAGCGGATTGTAGTGCATGGATTTTGAAAAGTCGATACTGTTGAACACCCGCACCCTGTATTTCTCCCGTTGCAGAAACCGCCCGCACTGGTCGAGAGTGCCGCCCTTCGGGTCTACCACCACATACGAGGAATGGGCTTGAAGGAGCTGCGGGGTCAACCAGAACCTTGTCTTTCCCGAGCCGGACGATCCGATGACACAGGCGTTTAGGTTCCGGGCATTGGCGGGTATCTTCGGACGGGTGTTCATGGTAAGGAACTCCGTCCCGGTCAGAATGACATTGTTCTGAAATTTAGGGTCAACAAATGGCTTTATATCTTCTTTTGTTCCAAAGCGGGCGGTGCCGTACTCCGCATCCCGCCGGAATTTTTTCGCCTGCCTGATCTTTGACTGTATCAGCAGATACATCCCAGCCGCACCGGCAAGGCCCACCAGCAGGTCAATACCTCCCAGCCCCGGCCAGTAGGTTTCAAAGGCTTTGGGGAAGGTATCAAGCATCCCCATGAGCTTTGTCCCGAAGTCTGTGCCGGGGGCGATCCGGTAGGCCGTCCCGATTTTGGAGAAAAACCAGAACACAAAGAGGTACGGCAGGTTTGGGAGCACATATTTTCTGATCTTGTCACTCAACGTCCGTCCTTCACCGCCTCTCTGGTCCGCTGCTTTTCCTTTGCCTGCGTCCTGATCTGCTCCGTGAATTTCCGAAGCTGACCGAGGATGGAAGCCTTGTCCTGCTCTTTGTTCAGCACCTTTGCGCTGTACTTCTGGAAGGCCGCCGTGATAGCGTCCGCCTGATTGGCTTTGAAAAACAGCAGGTAATGACCGGGGCTCACTTTATGGAAAGCGTAGTCCACATGGAACTCCTTCGCGATCCGGTCAAAATCCTTTGGAGTTCCCACATAGGGCATGGCACTTTTGCCGCCATAGTGGTTCATCAGCTTTTTCACGCTCTGGCGTCCCTGCGGGGTCAGCGCCTTCTGGTGGTGCTTTTGCAGCGCCCGAACCACCTTGCCAAGAGCGGCAGCCAGCACTTTTCCTGTGAGCTTCGTTGTCCTGATCGAAAGGGCAACCGTTTTTTGGTTTACTTCTTCCTGCATAAAACCTCCTTTCCGTCGGGGTTCCCGCTATCCGGGAGGCCCCCGTACAATCTCGGGGAACAGAAAACCTCGGGCCAATGTGGCCCGAGGCTTACCGCTCGGCATCTCTGCCGGACGGAGCTTTCTTTTCCGGCTCCGTCTGGACTTTTTCGCCCTGTTCCCGCATGGTCTGCAAGATAGAGGGCTTCTTTTGAAGCCGGGAGGGCTTTTCGCCGGACAGCGGCTTGATACATTCCAGACGGTCAGCCGCCCGGATGGCGTTGTCTGTGAGCTGCCTCTGCCATGCGCCCACGCTGGGAGCCCAACGAAAGCCGCTGCTTTTCAGCTCGGCCCGGGTGTCCGCGTCAGGCTTTCCGTCAAAGAACACCTGCAAGCGGTTGTCCTCCCGGTTCATTTCCACACGACCCCCATCGAACTCCCAGCCGGAAAATTCCTGCTGTGCCTGTTTGGAAAGCTGTTCGATACGGGCCTTTACCCGGCGGATCTCCGCATTGTTGTTGGTTAGCTGGTAGCTTTCAAAGGGCCTCGGGTCGCTTCGCCAACTTGACGCCATGCTTGCTTTCAGCTTTTCAATCTGGTCCAGCGACAGCAGCGCACAGCCGTCCAGCTTGCCATGCTTGCGGTAATAGGCGTTGACCTCCTTCATAATGAGCTGGGAGCGTTCCAGCCCGTCCAGCTTCTTCTGGAGCTTTTCAATCGCTGCCGGGTCATCGGCGCTGATCCCGCCCATGCCGGTGCTGCGTATCTTATCCAGCAGCCCTTGAATATGCTGCCATTCCTCCATGTTGCTGTCCCGCGCCCGGTTCTGTTTTTCCTTCTTTCCCACCGGGAAATTGGCAGGTCCGGCGATCATCACAGAGGGAACCCTTGCGTCAATGGCAAAGCCCTGGTTCATGTTTTCGGCCAGCTTGCGGGCGTAGGTGTCTAACAGATGGTCGATCTTCTCATGGTACATGGGGTCCACCCGGGATTTCTGCTGTTCCGCTATGGCGGCGGCCTTGTCCACCATTGCCCGGTATTCCGCCGTTGCGCTCCCTTCCTTGTAGTCGGAAAAGCTGTTCATTTCTTTTGCCCGGCGGGCGGCCCCTTCATTGATAGGGTAATAGTTGATGGTATGCACCTCCTTCATGCTTCGGGCCATGCTGGCCCGAAGTCTTACCGTTCTTCATGGGAAGTCTCCGTCTTGTCCTTTTTCGGAGCGGGTGGGGCTTCTTGAAACCGTTTGAGTGTAGCGAGAATGGAGTGGACAGGCTCGGCCTTTTCAGGATAGGCAAATATCCGGTGTTCCGGCGGAATGTCCTGCGGCCCGTGGTAATACTCCTTGAAGCCCTCCGGGACTGCCGACACATACCCACCGGGAGCGAATACGCCGCCCTCGTTGATACGCACATCCCGCCCGTATGCCTCATAATCGAAGTAGTTCTGAATGTGCTCCGGTATGTCGATAGTCCCAAGCTCGTCGGCGTAAAGACGGCCCAGCCCTTCATCATCGGAAATATCCGGGTAAAAGCGGTAAAGGTCAAGGTTCTGCGTCAGGTTTATCAAATCCTTCACGCTCCTTGTGTGGTTTCCCAAGACAAGAGCGGCTTCAAAGGTTTCCAGTCCGCCCTTATCCCGTACTTCCAGCAGGGCGTGGCCCAGCTCGTTCAGCTCGTCGATGTTCTCACATTCGTAGAGATGATCGTAGAGCCCCAACACATCACTGTCAAAGCTGGTAAAGAACACTTCGCTGTACCGTTTCCCGTCTATCCCGATTTTGGCAAGGGCGGCCTGCAACTCCTGTGTCGTCATGGGGAAATGTACCGTTGTCCCTACCTCGATCCCCATTAAGGGGTATAGGGCTGTATTGGTTATATAGGCTTCAAACATGGGCTCATTCCTCCTTTCCGGCCCGGTCAGCCAGCACCTCATAGATCCCGGCCATAATGTAATCGGCGCAAGGGAGGGCAATCGCGTTTCCCAGTGCCTTGTAGCGTTGCAGAGGCCGGGTCTCCACGCCGTCCACCCCGTACTTTGTCCAGCCCTCTGGCAGCCCCATCAGCCGTTCGCTTTCCGTTTCCGTCAGAAAACGGATACAGCCGCCCTTCGGGTCGCCCTCATACCAGAAGGCAAAGGGCGTTACATCACTGGCTAAAAGAGTGGGAAAAGGGTCAGTTGGTAATCCGAAGCTGTTTCGGAAGGCCGTTTCTTCCTGCCTTTTTGCCGCTCCCCGCATACGGAAGCACTGAAAGGGGTGGATGACTGGTATCTGCCGCCCTGTTTCAAAAGAAGCTGTTCGATCTCCTTCGGCGGCGGCCCACCCGCCCTCTCCGCAAGGCGGAGGAAGTGGGAGCATTGGACGGGGCTTAAATAGTATGTCTGCGGCACGTCTGCCTCCAAAATCCGCCACGACGAAAATCCGCTGCCTTCGTGCCAGCCTTCGGGAGCCTGCCCAATACTGGGCGTCCATGAGTCGCCAGCACACATCAGGCGTTCCCCCTCGCACCATTCCGGCGTTTCCCCATCTTCCCGAAGGAGGCATTGGAACTTCGGTGTCCGAGAAGGCGGATAAGACGGCTCTAAAGTCCATCCGGTCATTTGTAGAAAACGCTCCCATGACGTTTTCCCAAACAGCGATAGCTGGATATAGGTTATCAGTAGCATCCCTCATTTCCTGTATGATACGAAACGCCTGATAGAACAGGCTTGATTTTGCCCCGGCAAGGCCGGAGCGGTTGCCGATCAGAGAAAGGTTCTGACAGGGGGAACCGAAGGTAATTACATGAACCGGCGGGATTTTCCCGCCGTCCACCTTCGTAATATCCCCCAAATGCACCATGTCGGGAAAGTGCCTTTTGGTTATAGAGATGGGCGCTTTTTCAATCTCACTGGCCCATACCGGACGGATACCGCACCGGGAAGCAGCCAGAGGGAACACGCCAATCCCGTCGAAAAGGCTTCCCAGCTTAATGTCCGGCATGGCCCGGGGTGCCGTGTCCCTTCACGGCAAGCACCCCTTCCAGTGTGGTCGCCGCAATGCCCAGCCGCCCGGCAACCGCAATATCATTTTTTACATCCTCGTCCACAGCGCTGCCGCAGACAATCAGGGTATGGGAGCGCCGCAGCATATCCCGGCGCATATCAATCCCAGCCTTGTGTTCCTCGGGAACGCTGTCATTCAAAAACAGCGGCAGATACAAGAGCGGGCAGATCGGGGAAAAGCCCGCCTCATAAGCAAGACGGCAGTAGTGGGCCGCCAGCTCCATATCAACATCCGGCTCGCCGCTCCATGCGGCGGTCAGGTATGCTAAAGGTCGTTTCATTGGTTGAGCCTCCATTTCTGTTTTGGTTTAGGGAAAAGCAAGGTATCGCCCAACCCCTCCGCCCCTTCCCCCGGGAAGGGGAACGGCTCTGGAGAATTTATATCCCCGTCGCTTGACCGGGAAAAAGCATAACCGGGAGAAATCCGTCAAGGGTGCCTCTGGCACCGCCTGCGGCGGCGCTGCCCTTGACTGATTTTCCCGGCTATGCTACGGAATAACTGGCGACGGGGAATAATTTATATTTCCAGAGCTTCGGGGCGCGGGGCAGAGCCCCGCAATCCTCGGGCCATGCTGACCCGAAGTTTGGGCTTACTTTTCCTGTTCGGTTTTCTTCTCCGGTTTTTCGTGTTCCTTCTGCTGGCCCTTCCAGTCGTCCAGCAGCTTGATGATCTGGTCCTTCATTTCCCTCGGCGTAGTTTCCTTGCCGAAATACTTGCTCAGTTCCGCACCTGTCAAAATCACTTTGTCTACCTCCTTTTTGTCCTCCATCATAATGCCGTCGATCACATCCCCGTTGAGTAGCTTCTTTTCGTCCAACTCACGCATACGCTTTGCCTGCGCCTGTGAAGGCGAGGACTGCTGGCTGTCAATGGCGACGGCGATATAGTTCTGGTTCTTCTTGCCGATATAGGAAAGCTCCACCGCCGTAGTAAAACCCAGCTTTTTTTCATCCATCAGCTTCATCAGGTCTGGAACCAGCTCATTGAGACGGATATACCGCTGCACCTGCTTGACCGCCATCTTATTGCGCTCGGCTACAATTTCGTTGGAGCGTTTTCCTGCGTCCTTCGGGTCAATCTGGCCCGAAGTGCGGGAGCCCTGGTGCTTGATGGCCTCAAGCTGCATTTTCAAGGCTTTGGCCCGCTCACTGGGGAGGATTTCTTCACGCTGGTTGAGATTGTCCTCGACCATCTGCGTGATGGCTTCATCGTCCGTCAGATTGCGAACAATACAGGGCATATCCGCATATCCGGCAAGCTCGCTGGCCTTCTGGCGGCGGTGGCCGGACACGATCTCATAGCCGCCATCCTCACGGGGACGGACGATAGCGGGCTGGGTCACGCCCTTGTCCTTGACGCTGGACACCATAGCCCGCATTTCTTCATCATCCCGAACCTCAAAGGGATGGTTCTTGAAGGCGTGAAGCTCGTTCAGCTTGATATAGACGATCTGTTCCTTGCCCCGGCGTGGTGCATCCTTCGGTTTTTCGGGTTCCTTCGGAGCGGGAGCGGCCTGTACCGTTGGCGCCGTTTTTTTCTCCGGTTCCTTTTTGACCGCATTTTCCGGTTTCTGTGCGGGAGCTTCGGGCTTCGGGGCTGCGGCCTTGCCCTTATCTGCTTTCGGGGGACGGCCCCGGCGCTTCGGCTGTTCCGGCTCTTTGGGTTTTTCCTCCGCTTTCTTCGGAGCCTCCGGCTGCTTTTCCGGTTTTTCCGTTTTTGCCGGGGCAGACTTTTCCCCGCTGGGAGCTGCCGCCCGTTCCTCGACCTTCTTTTCCTTCATAATTTCAGCGAAGTTATAGACGGAAACCTGCGGGTTCTTTACCTCCGGTTCCGTCTTTTTTTCCGGCTCCGGAGAAACGGAAACCTTCTCCGACTCTTTTGGGGGAGCGGGAGGCGTTTCCTTGCCCGGCCCGCTATCCGTTACCGGCTGTTCCGGCGTTTTTGTGGTTTTATCATCTGCCATAAGCATTTACCTCCTGTTTTTTGGCATGAAAAAAGAGGCTCAACTTTTCAGTCAAGCCCCCGTGGGAAGTTCCTCCTTTCTCCGCCATGATACAAAAATACCGCCCGTAGTCTCGTTTGGGCGGTACTTTGTGTAAGATTGGCAGTCCATTATTAAGTTTTTTATTATGTTCCCTTTGTACACCGTTGCAACTCATTGATAAAGACTTTTTTAAAGCAACGACGGATACAACCATTGATTTAGAAGCGGTGGAATATGAGCAGCTGTATTTAGCTGTTTCAGAAAGCTGTAACTTTAGGTGCAAATACTGCAGACAAAAAAAGACTTCAACGATTGAGAATATGTCAATCGTTGAAATCAAAAATGCTATCGATATTTTTTACAAAGTTGCAAAAACTCCGAAGAGTATAGTATTTTTTGGTGGTGAGCCATTATTAAATTTTGATGGAATTATATATGCCATTAACTATGTGAGATCTTTCGATGATAACATTCCGTTTTCTATGGTTATCAACGGTTCGCTTTGCACTAAAGAAATCGCAGATTTTTTATCATCTAACAAGGTTGAAGTAATTGTATCACTTGACGGTCCTGCTATATATCACAATTTGGCGAGATGCAATGCAAACGGAGAAGGAACATATGAAAAGGCGATTAGAGGATATAAGTTATTGAAGGAATCTGGATGTAAAACCGGTATTACTACTGTAATAGGTCCTCACAACGAAGAGTTTTTCGAAGAATTAATAGAGTGGGCCATTGAGTTAAAACCGAATAGTCTCGGATTTTGTTTGCCTCACGGAGATGAAGATAATTATGCTATGAAACTATCATCCTTTGATTTGGTTCATCAAAGGATGATGAATGCTTATGAGATATTGCATAAAAAGGGAATAAATCTTGTTCAAGTAGAACAAAAAATGAATGCATTTATATCTGGCAGAACTATTCCATACGAATGCAAAGCATGCGGAAAACGTATTGTCGCATGTAAAGGGAATCGTTTTGGGATTTGCGAGGGACCAATTACTATGCATGATAAGTTTTTTGATAGTGTAGACAAGCTTCCGACATGTATAAAAGAGTATAAAAAAACATCTCCTTTTTATATTAAAGATTGTCGTTCTTGTATAGCATATCGCATATGTGGAGGAAGCTGTGTGTTTGATAAGCTGACCAGATTTGGCAGAACAGATATTAAAGACGAATGTAGATGCGGATTAACTAGAATGATAGCGGAAAAGTCATTGGAGATTGTGCTGAACTCTATTTCCAATACAGAAAAATGTAGAGTGATTTCACAGGAAGAGAGAAATAATATCATAGATAAGTTGGAGAGGTCCCTTATTTAAAGGGGTGTTTGGGAATCATGAGCGAACTAGATTTATTTATAGATGAAATATGTCAGGAATATGGGTGCGATTCGCATTCGAGTGAAATAATAGGTAAAGGTTATACTAGTAGCATTTATAAAATTTCAGATAATTTGTGTATTAAAATAAAGGAAAAAGATACATGCCCGGCATTCTTAACATCGATAAAAAACTGTGAAAATCTTTGCATACCGATAAAGACATTTGTATCATCTACCGGTAGGTATATTGGATATGTTCAACGATATGTAAATTCAGTTTGTCTGCAAGATTATATTGTAAAAAGAAAACTTTTTGGAGAAAATGACGTTGCTCATATTATTTTTGATGTTTTAAAAGGTTTGGCGGTGTTGCATAGACATGGATATGTTCATCGAGATTTTTATCCTGGAAATATCATGATTCATTCTCGTAAAGATACTTATGCTGCGGTAATTATAGACTTTGATGAAACGCAGAAAATAAAAAACGATACTAGAGCCTGTTTTCGCTATAGCGGTTATCATGCACCAGAAATAGTGTTATATGATGATTGTTATGACGAAAAATCAGAAATATTTGCTGTAGGGGTAATGATGTGGGAACTGTTGTTTGGTAATTGTCCTTTTGGGGGGTATGGTTTTTTTGGAAGCGTTATTGCTAAGTCCTGGGATGATTATGAACGAAATAGCAATAGCTATCATCGAAAAGTTGAAGATGCACTTTTGAACTTAAAAAAATTTGTCAAAATCACAGATGAATTATCTAATGAGTGCTCAGATTTGCTACTGAAGCTATTGGCAGAGGATAAGAATGAACGGATTTCAGCATCGTTAGCGATGAAGCATGCTTTTTTTCGTGGGATTAAGATGTGAATTGGAGAGGGACAAACTTGAAAAATAAAGAATTAAGAATTTGCATGGTAGGAGCTGGATTTGTTGGAATGAAACATGCTGCTGTATATTCTGCATTGTATAATACCAAAATGCAGATTGCGTGTGATTCGAATATAACTAATGCAACTAAGATGGCGGAACGTTTTAGGTTTCAAAAGGTTGAAACTGATTGGAGAAAAGCTGTTTCGGACAATGACGTAGATATAGTGTGTATTTGTGTACCTAATCATATGCATTTCAACATAGCAAAAGAAGCATTGCTTGCTGGTAAATATGTTGTTTGTGAAAAACCATTGGGAATGAATAGCAAGGAATCGACAACTTTATCTTTGTTGGCGGAGGAAAAAGGAATAAAAACATCATGCTGTTACAATTTAATATATACTCCTGCTATCCAGTATATAAAGTCAATTGCTGAAAAAGGAGAGCTAGGTGAGTTAGTCTGTTTTCGAGGGGCATATGACAACGACAGACTCTCGAATCCGAATTCTGCGTATGAGTGGAGAATGAATAAAAAGATTTCTAAAGGAGGGGCGATTTGTGATTTAGGATTAAATATCATAGCAGTTTCTCAATATTTATTTGGTGATACAAAATGTGTTTCAGCAATGACTAGTGTTATCCATAAAAAAAGGGTGGATAACAATGGTAACGAGTGTGACGTGGAGAATGATGATATTGCACAGTTTATTTTCGAATATAAAAATAAAGGGATTGGATATATTTCTTGTAACAGAGTAGCACCAGGTAGTAAACAAGATATGAAATTTGAAGTACAGTTTACAGAGGGAGCAATTCGATACTCTTTGGAGAGAATGAATGAGGTGCATATTTTTAGAACCAAGAATTGCGGATATGAAACAGTCATATCTGACGATAATGGATGGTTTAATGTGGGATATGAAGACTTAAAGGAGATTGATGCGGAAAAATTCTTATTAGGTATCATCAACGGAGAAAGTGTTGAGGTTGATTTTAGTTTTGCAACTAAGATCGATAGGATTATCGAAGTGGTTTTGGAAGCGGCTGAAAAAAAGATGTGGATCGAAGTATGAAAATGGGGAGTGGAATATATGATTGATCAATTTGCAACACGGCTCCTAGTTATTTGCGTATTGACAGATGACTGTAATCAGACCTGCAAGTATTGTTCTGAAAATGCAGGTTTAGGAAATGCAAAAATGTTGCCTTATGAAATAGTTGATAACTTATTAAAAGATATTTATGAGGTAAGCAAAGAGGCAATTATTAGCTTTATTGGCGGAGAAGCCACTATCTGGCCAAGGTTCTATGACCTATTAGGTGAGGAAAGTTTCAAAAAATTTCAATATAAATCGTTATATACTAACGCAACTACATTATCCGATAATAATGTTCTTGATATTAAGGCTGCCGATTTTTATGAAGTCAGAGTTAGCGTGGATTCTGATAGAAAACAAGAACATGATGCATTTCGTGGTAAAGGGACATTTGATAAAGCTATTTCATATATAAATATGATGGCTCAAAACGATATTCCTATTACAGTTGGGACTGTTCTACAAAAATCCAATTTAAGCAGACTTGATTATTTAATAGATTTCCTAAAAAAGCTTGATGTTAAAATGATACATTTTTTTCCTTTGTACTTAAAAGGAAGAGGAAAAAGCCAGATGAAACTTGGAATCGATGAAACTGATCGATTGATTATAAAGAATAAACTGGAGAATGATTACAAAAATAATCATTGTTTTAGGACACCCCTTTGTAATAATGGAACAGCGTATTTTAAAGTGCTGAATACTGGGGAGTGTGTTGTTCAAAAAGGAAGAGAGAAATTATTATTAGGAAGTTTATATGAAAGCAGTTTTGCAGATTTATACAGAAAGGCAGTAGAAATGTTGAAGCCTAAGATTATATCATGTAAAAATTGTAAATATTATGACAATCCAATGCTTTGTGAAAATATGCATATATACTGCATGGATGACTTAAAACTGAATTAATCATTTGTTTGGTATCTGTATGTGATTATTTAAGTTATATAGGTAGAGCGTAAATAAAAATTATACACATAGTTTCTTGAAATACCTTATGTTGATTGCAAGCAGTATACGCAAAAACGAATATGTGCGATAGGTTTGATTTATGATTAATAGTTTAGGTAATAAAAGGAAATATCAAATAACTGTAGTGGGAATGGGTTACGTTGGATTGTCCGTTGCCGTTATATTGGCACAAAAACATGAAATTACAGCAGTTGATATGCTTCTTGAAAAGGTTGAAAAAATTAATAAAAGAATAGCACCAGTTAAAGACGATGAATTGCAATATTATTTTCAAAATGTTCCCTTAACTTTGACAGCAGTTCAGACCGGAAAGCATGCCTATAAGAACGCAGACTTTATTTTTATTGCCGTTCCAACAAATTACGACCAATCGTCAAACTCCTTTGATACAAGCATTATAGAAAGCGTGGTAGAGGAGGCTCTCGAAGAAAGGACAGGGGCATATATTGTAATTAAATCTACAGTACCTATCGGTTATACAGAAGCACTTCGAAAAAAATATAAATATTCTCGTATACGTTATTGTCCAGAATTTATACGTGAATCAAAAGCAGTGTATGATAATCTGTATCCGTCAAGAATTGTTGTTGGGGTAGATATGCGAGATTCATCATTGGTTTGTAGAGCTAGTATCTTATGATGTCAGAAGCAAAAGTACTTAAAAAACTAGATATTGCAGATTTTAGACATCTTACTAAAGATAAGGTGATTAAAATGGCATCCATGTTAGACAAGATGGATCCAGAAGTAGCAAAGAAGGCACTTGAGCAGTTCCCCGAATTTGCTAATACAACTAAGGAAATGTTAACAGAATATAAGGAATCATTGGATAAGGGATTGGAGTCTAATAATGAAAGTGTTAAAGCGGTTTATGACACGTATAATGCTGTTATTACTTCACTTCAAAAGGAGCTCGAAAATGAAAATTTAACATTTGAACAGAAAAAATACATTATCGAGCAGATGAAGGATGTTGCTGAAAAAGTTGATAAGAAGGATACCGAGAATAAAAGATTTATTGCAGGTATGGCTACTTTGGCCACTATTGTAGTTGGAGGAACTGTTGCTGTTTTGGCTTCTGTTCTTGGTGGCAATACTCAAATTGAGACAGATGATATCGATAAAATTGTTTAATACTAATTTCGTTTAAAAGGTATGGAGGGCTGTTAAGTTGGACTATTCTAGTTTCTTTTATTCAATTGCTGGATGTTCTGCAACTATTATAGCAATTATTGGCGGTTTTATTGCTTCAAAATTAATAAGTATCAGTGCTGATAGAGACAACATCTTAGATAAAATCAAAGAAATTAATGATGAGCTCAATATGAAAACTAAGCAGCACGACGATATAGTTGAAAAATTAGACGATGATGATGCGCTTGATTTTGTAAGAGATAATGTGTCTATGCTAGTGGATCATAGAAGTATAGATATAGTTTATAAACCAGAAGAAAAACCAAAGCTCGATTATTTTAAGATGGAAAGGTATTGGTTGAGAGCATTAAAAATTTGTAAAGAAATACTTGATTTGAATGAAGAACAAGTAAGTGAAGTGAATTCAGATAAAGTACCGGTGGTATTGGCAAAAAAGTATACAAATGAATTTGATTATGGGGTTTGTAAAAAAGTGCTATTTGAGATTGAAAAGAGGGCAAAAAAGCGAAGTGCAAATTCATTATTATTTTCTGCATCATTAATTGATGTTGGAGATATTGTTCCACAAACTGCGGGACTGTGGTATCATGAAAAAGCAGGAGAAGCCGAAAAACTGGAATTGAGGATTGAAGAATTAAAATTTGAAAAATCACAGTATGAAGAAAAAAAGAGGGAAATAAAAAAACCAAAAGGAATGAAATCTGGATTGATTATTTTTATCATTTTTTCAATTTTAGGAGTGTTTTTTCCTTTGGTGTGTGCGTTAATAGATTGTACATATAATTATAGTTGTTTATTTGTGCCAATTATATCACTTGGTTTATTTGTTATTTGCGTTTTAGTTACTTTTATTTATCTAGCAATGTTATTAAGCTGGAAAGACGTTGATAAGGAGGAAAATAATCATGAGAGCAGTGGTTCAGAAAGTGAATTATAAAAGAGGTTTTGTTGCGTACGAGACAGAAGATTATGATTATGGGTGGCTGGAAATATTAGATACAGTTGATTTGGAAATAGAGGATGAATTAGAAGGTCCTTTTACAGATTTGGGTGAAGCTATAATTTGTAAAAAAAGTACCGGGGAGTCTATTCATGTATTTATTGAGGACTATGGAATGTCTAAGAAAAAGGCATTTGAAATGATTATGAGGTAAAGAAAGGAACTGAGAAAATGAACAAGTTTTCGAATATAGAAGATATATCACAGTTGGAATCTCTTGGAAGTAAGGAAATACTTAGAAATGAGATAAATGCGTTAATATTTCCTTTGAACACAAATGCAAATACGTATGAAGAACTGCTTGAAGTAATTAATTGCCTTAAGAGAAATTGGGTTGGTTTTACTGATGAGTTTTTTGTTAATAAAAGTAAAAAATACGAATACATTTTAACAAAACTGGAAGGAAAGAAACGAAATGAATTACTAGGTATTACCGATCAGATGTATGAGAACAAAGAATCAGCACAAAAATGGTTTAAGAATATTGCAAAATATATTCACCCAGATACTGAAGGAATTGATAAGGATGCATTTATCGTACTCAAAAAATTGTATGATACAATGATAGAGGAATAGGTGTAAGATGGGTGAAAAGAATGAAATTATTAAGCATGAAGCCCAGAACCTTGATATCAAATTTCCTCATAATTCTAAATTAACTGAAAAGGAAAATTTGCTACCTCAAAAAGCAATTAATGAGACGGGAATTATTGACAGTAAAGGGAAAGCATATATAGGAAAAAAGAAAATAAAGGATATCCTAGTTACTGATAAGGCAGGAGCTAATAAGTTTTATAATAATTTGGATGATGAAGACAAATTTGAAAACGGGGATGAGAAATACGCTTCGGTAGCAGCTTGTCAAAAAGAGATTACCAATAAAATACAGCAGGATAGGCCACAGTTAGAACGTGAAAAATTGAAGCATTCAAGAGATTGTATGAATACATTTATTGAATCACCGGAACTTGAAAAAGAAAGAAGTATTAATTCTGATAGAATACAGAAAGAACTTCCTACTCTCACGAAGAAAAAAATTAAGGCTGAGAATATTACGTGTGATCAATTAACCGGAGAAGAATTTGAAGACGACGCAGAAGGACATCATATGACACGAAAGAAGGATGATCCTAGTAAAGCCTTGGATCCTAGTAACATAATAGTTGTGAAGAGTAAAACCCATGACGCTATCCATAAGGCTGAGGCAAATTCGCCAGAGACCTTAAAAGAACTTGCAAAGGAGAAAGGCTGGAACGAAGAAAACATTAAGTAGTTGTTTTGTCCGCCGGAATGGTGCAACTTTTTGTAATTCACACTTAGGGGTGTAAAAAATTAGAAAAACTCTGTAACGTTCGCGAATGTTAATGCAAACTAAAGTTTCAATGCATGTGGAGACGGTAGCGTTATTAACTAAAAAAAGTATCACCGATAAAGGTAAGAGAGACTTCTAGGTTGAGATGGAAGTTCCTATTAGTCCTGATATGCACAAGGAGTATAAGGAACAGAAACCAACTTATGAGAATATCAAAAAGTATATCATGGAGAAGCATGGGGTGAAGGTTCATACTGCTTATATAGCAGAAGTAAAACGGGATTGTGAATTGGATATCCGATGAGGATGATTGGACGAGCGAAGCTACATGGTATAAAGCCAATCCTTCCCTTGGAGAAACTATCGATATTGAAAAGGTTCGAAGTGCCTATATCAGTGCAAGGGAAAATGTTGCAGAAGAGAATATCTTCCGGCCGCTTCGATTAAACCAATGGGTAAAACAACAGTCCACACGTTGGATGCAGATGGATAAATGGGATGCGTGTGCATTTCTCGTAAACGAGGAGGAACTTATCGGAAGAACCTACTATGGCGGTTTAGACCTTTCAAGTACATCAGATATCACGGCATTTGTACTTGTGTTTCCACCGAGAAATGATGAAGAGTTTATGTATCGGAATAAGAACTGCATTTTTCCTCCAACATTTTGAAGTCACAGCATCTTGCAGCAAGGGAAGAATCGGGCTTGGCAATGCATTTCTGATATAATTTCATGGCTTTATTTTGCAGAGTGTCCTGAACATTGTCGATTAAAGCTTTTTCTTTCTGGAGAAGGTAGACATAGTCTGTTTTTTCTTTTTCGTTACTGAAAGAACGGAAGCTTTCTACCTGATTATATTTTAACTGTGTAAGACAGTTATCAGGAACCGGAATCATATTATTGATATTTAATACAGCATAAAGATATCCGGTGGATTCATCCTGGAGTTTATGGAAATCCAGACTGTTGGACATCTTCTGATGTTTTGGTTTTGCAGAGGAAATAGGGACATAGTAGTGGAAATCTCCGATAGTAAGAAGAATTCCCACATGGAGTTTCAAACGTTCCCCATATTCCACATATCCGACACGGGAATCAAACTGTGTCAGGTAATTGATGTATTTTTTATCGACAACGTACCAATCCATAAAGCCTCCTGAAAAGTAAAAAAGTGGGTGGATTACTCCACCCACTGCTGTTAACCGATTGTTTTAATTGGACAATCTAACCGCTTTTAAACGAGCATTTTAACTGGACGCTCTAACCGCTGCACAGATATTTCTATCTGTGTTTTTATTATATGCAATTTACAGCAAAAAATCAATGCCTGTAATTGCTAAATTTTTATGAACTTTTTTCGATTTCTACAGGATTGATTTTATCACAGACAGGTACAAAAAGAAAGAGAGGGATCACTGATAAATCCACAGAAGTTCAGAATTTGAACTTCAAGAAGTACAAAATGTGAACTTGCAGAAGTATAATAAACAGACTTCCGGAGGTTCAGAAATTGAACCTACAGAAGTTCAGAAATTAGTACCTAATTATACTAACTATAATCAGACTAACCCTAATCATACTGAGGAGAGTTATATCTATCCTATCAATCCTTCTGAAGCAATGGAGACAGAGGATAATACGATTGATGTGATGGATGATGCACAGGCATACATATCCTTAATAATGCTTATATGGATTTGCGATGGAAAAAGCCAGTATTTAAGAGAACCAAGACTATTATGGAAAGAAATAATATATTTGCGACCATTAGAAGGTATGTAAAAAAACTGAAACCGCAGTATAATGGAGATGTGTATTTAGAAATGGTCAGATGTTATTTTGACATATCACAGGAAAATCTGGAAAAGTGCCGATATACATATCAAGGGAATGAAACATCCGCCTTTCTTATGTCGAACAAGTATATTATGGCATTGTATACGCATTGCTTGGTGGCGAGGAAAGAAGCTGCTTTTGACAGTGTAAAATCGAATGGACTTTTGGATAGGGGGCTTTCTATGGTAAAATTAGAATATGTTAGAAAAGTGTTATTTCAGGTGTTATTGCTGGATGATGTGAAGCATGAGGAGGGTGAGATGTATGCGGAACTATGTACTGTCATTTTGATTTGGGACAAATGAAATTTTGAAAGAGATTTATAGAGAAAGATAATGGTGAAGATAATGGACAAAAAAAGTAAAAAGAAGATTTTAATTTACGGTGGAATTATCATCGTAATATATATTGTGGTGCCAGTAATGTTATATTTTGGGATTGATAAGTTTGATGTAATATCTAGTAATGTAAATGCTGATAATTGGTTGATGTTTTGGGCAACATATTTGGCTGGTACCTTAGGGGGATTAGCAACATTAGCAGCTATGCTATATACTGTCAAGAGTTCTTATGATCAACAAAGAAAGGAACAGAAAATCAGAGAAAAAGAAATTGCTGATGAACGGAAGTATCAGTATTCTCCTTATCTTTCAGTTCAGATGATGCAAAAAAGTGAAGTAATTGAAGAGAACAAGGAAGAAATATGTAGGTATGTTTATTTACCGAAAACAGATGTTTCAAATATTACAGCAGATAATACCCAAAAAGTTCAATTATATTTAGAAATAAAAAATATAGGTTTTGGTCCGGCTACGAATATTTTTTTATTCTATGATAAGTCATATATTGTAAATGGAGTTAATTCTCATTCAGAGAACGATATTTTCCTTAAAGAATGTCTTAATTTAGGAAAAGAAACAAGGGCTATTTGTGAGCTTACATTATATTTTTCTACGGATTTATTGAAAAAGAATCATGGACTTGAAGATGCATTGACAGTAGATATCTTGCATCAAGATATTTTGGGAAATGTAATAAGAAAGAGTGTATGTTTTTCATTAAAGAATAAATACATATATTCTGAGAGTATGCTTGAATATTTGAGTTTTGAGGAACTTAAAAAGGATTATCCACATGTTCAAGACATTACAGGATTATTTGCAAAAAATGAAACGACAAATTAATTTAATATTTCGTGATACAAAAGAATTTGATTAATTTCTGTTTGTAAATTTGAAATAGAACATAGACATAACAGCGTAAGGGCAGTTATAGACCGCAAAGGTTTGTAGCTGTCCTTTTTGCATTTACAAAACTTTTGAACAAAATGTCCAGAAGTGGAAAGGAGTGCTTATGAAGTATTTGTTACACAGGCTGTTTGTTCCACCTTGAATCCGAACGGTGCAGATAAGGAAGGAGGTACACCATGCAGGAGGAAACAACACAAAAAACGATTGCTCTTGCAATCAAGACTTCCAAGCTGACCGCAAGTGTTTTACAGAAGGCAATGAAGATGTATCTGGAGCATCAGAAGCATAAGGAGCCTTCCCATGGGAAAATCCCATTAAAGAAGCTGGTCGGTCAGGGAGAGGGTGCAAAGTCCATTGAGGTTACGGATAGCAATATAAAATCCTTTGAGCGTGTCGCAAGGAAATACAATGTCGATTTCGCAGTAAAGAGGGATAAGACCACGGAACAACCCAAGTATCTTGTATTTTTCAAGGGCAGGGATGCCGATGTGATTGCACAGGCGTTCAAGGAATTTGTAAAAGTTAATGAGAAAAAGCAACAGCGTCCGTCATTACGGCAGAAACTGAAAGGACTTCAGAAGATGATCGCACAGAACAAGAACAGTCTTTGGAACTGTATATGCAGTGCAATGCCAGACTGTGGAGACAGGGACATAGGGAAACAGTAATGATTTATCATATCATCAACAAAGGAACATAAGAAGCCGGAAGAAGCTGGGAACGGATCAGGAGAAGACTGGAAAATATACGGGTGCTGGCTGTTTTACTATTGTTGCTGAGGCTGATGGTGTTGGAGCATCAAAGAGGGGGCTGCTGAAAGCATATGAGAAAGAGCGGAATGGGTGGAGCTCGCTGGATTTTGTGACAAGAATATAATGGGTGAGTGATGAGGCTTTGCATTGCGAGTTGGTTCGTGGTGTGAAGCCTCTTTTTGGATCTAAAATTTATTATCGAACAATAGGTTATGTTTAGTTAATGGAGAGAATAGCACTATAAATGATGAATGAGTTTCATATGAAAAAAATGTTAGGTTTTTAGGATTCATCGATTTAGATTTTTTATAAAGAGAAGTTCAAAAACAGAAGTAAAATATGTGTAGATTTTTCAAAAAAATTATTGACGTGCGGAAAACCGCGTGGTATGTTTTTTTGAAGAAAGAGATTATTTTAAAGGCAAACCTATTGAAAGGCAGGGTCGCAAAGCCAGAAGGGACTAAAGTCAGAAAGCTTGACCATGTCAGCCGGTTTTCACTGTTTCCATATCATCATAATATATGGAAAAGATGTTTGAACAGAAGAGATTCCGATACCTTTTATACTATATAGATGTGTGATTTAAAAAAATATAGTAGGGACACTGGCAGATTTTGGCAAGTGTCCTTTTTGTATGCAAAAATGGGTAACAAAACTAGCAGGGACAGGTTTTCTGTATACAGATAAAAGCAGGATGAAGAAGGCATAAGACGGAGAGAGGACTTTTATAAAATGAAAAATTATGAAGACAAAATATATTCCTTAGGTGAGACTGTAACGGGGCAGACACAGGCCATGTCACAGGCCGTACAGAAAACACTGGAAAATAATGGCGGGGTAGGTATAATGACAGGATCTTATGACCAAAACCTGTCTATTTTGTCTGTGGATAATCTGCTGTTGCATAGTACAGGATATACATTCGATACTTTCATGGAACAGACAAAAGGTTCATTGAGAAACTTCTTTTATGACGCGGAAGATATACTGGAGCGAGACCGTTTTTTGCAGCTTCACGGAACAGGGGAAGCACAAATCCTTGCAGCAAACGGTACAGTGAATAATGTACGGCTTTGTAAAGAGGACGCGACAGATGAGGCGGGCAGACAGATCTGGGTAATGTCCGTACAGGTCAACTGGGATCATGTAAATTTGGCATTGCTCAATGAAGCTATCTATTCCGGCTTCTGGTATTTTGACTGTGATGAAAACAGTGAGATTGTGAATGCAAACTGGAGCCATGAATTCCGAAAAATACTCGGCTATCATGACACTCTGGACTTTCCGAATAAACTGGAATCCTGGTCAGATCTTCTGCATCCACAGGATAAAGAAAGAGTAATGGTGCAGCTTCAGGCGGCAATTAAGGATAAGACGAACCAGATAAAATACCAGGTAGAGTATCGTATGAGAATGAAGGATAATCAATACCAGTGGTTTCGGACATCGGCAGAAGTAATACGCCGTCTGGATGGTTCTGCCAGCAGGATTGCCGGGATTTTTATTAACATTGATGGGGAGAAAAAAGAAATCATGCAGGCACAAAAATCTGCTGCTTTCCACCGGGCTTTTACGAAAGCAGATCTGTGCGAGTATTATGTGAATCTGGAAGCGAATACTTTTGATACCTTTAAGGTTGAACCGTCTCTGATGACCGTCTTTGAACAGAGTTATACGTGGGATGAATTGATTCGGCATTTTGTGGATTCCTATGTTGTGGAGACAGATAAGAAGGCGGTATCCTCTTTTTACGACCGTGGTTATATTGCAGAAAGGCTGAAGGGTCTGGAAACCGAATTGGCTTTAGAGTGCCGTATCAATCTGAATGGAGAAGAACGATGGGTCCGCAATGTGGTCATACGTGGCGAAATAGAGGATTCAGAATATGCCATGATTTTTCTGCGTGATATCACAGAGGCAAAGGTAGAGAGCGCACGGCATCTGCAGATGGCAACGGATAATGCTTCCATGGAGCAGTTGATTCAGAGTATTGTGCGTCTGGTTGACCGCTTTGTTGTCTGTGATCTGGAAAATGACAGATATGAATTCTACAATCTGAATGGACAGATGATATATAAACCTCTGGGATTTTATCATGATTTTCAGATGCAGGTTCTTGAAAAATATAAGACACTGGAACCATTAGAAGCTATAGATATCCTGATAGCCCCGGATAATATTCGGAAGAAACTGAAAAGTGAAAATGATATTTATAAGTTTGAGTATTGCAGCCTGGATGAAAAGACTTATAAAATCGCTTCTTATATTCCCTTGGAATGGAAGAATGGAAAGCTGGAAAAAGTATTGCTGACATCCATGGATGTGACACAGGAGAAGAAAGCAGAGATTGAATCCCGTCAGGCACTGAAAGAGGCTTACCGGTCCGCAGAAAATGCAAATCGTGCGAAAACGGAATTCCTTTCCAATATGTCCCATGATATCCGGACACCAATGAATGCGATTGTGGGTCTGACGGCAATCGCAGGAGCAAATGTTGAGAGCAAGGACAGAGTCATTGAATGCCTCGGCAAGATCACAGAATCAAGCCGCCATCTGCTGGGGCTGATCAATGAAGTATTGGATATGGCACGTATTGAAAGTGGAAAAATGACACTAGCACAGGAAGATTTCAATCTGTCAGAGCTGGTAGATAATCTTATTACACTTACGAAACCGGTGCTTGATGAACATAAACATAATTTTGATATACACATCAATCATATTGAACATGAGGCTGTCTGTGGTGACAGCTTGAGGATTCAGCAGGTATTTGTGAATCTGATGAGTAATGCGATCAAGTATACACCGGATGGTGGAAATATTACTTTTTCGATAGAGGAAAAACCCAATGGATTTTCAGAACTTGGATGCTATAAATTTACGATTGAGGATAATGGAATCGGTATGTCACCGGAATTCCAGAAAATCATGTTTGATCCGTTCAGCCGTGCAGATGACCACCGGACAACCAGAGTTCAGGGAACCGGTCTTGGAATGGCAATCAGCAGAAATATTGTGAACCTGATGAATGGCACTATTAAAGTGGACAGTACCTTGCACAAGGGAACTAAAATCACAGTAACAATTTATCTGGAGCTTCAGGAAAAAGAAAAAGAACAGGACAAAAATCTGATGAATCTGCCGGTTCTGGTAGTGGATGATGATAAGACATGCTGTGAAAGTACAGTTGCCACACTGAAAGAAATCGATATTACAGGTGAATGGGTTCTTTCTGGCAAGGAAGCTGTTGAACGTTGTTATGCACGTCATGAGCTAAAAAATGATTATTTTGCTGTTATCCTGGACTGGAAGATGCCGGAGATGGATGGTATAGAAACTGCCAGACAGATCCGGAAACGGATAGGAAAAGAGATCACCATCATTGTATTGACATCCTATGAATTCAGCGAAATTGAAGAAAAAGCAAAGGCTGTAGGTGTAGATGCTTTTATTGCAAAACCGCTGTTCCGTTCCCGACTGACGGCTACACTGCGGCAGTTTACTTCAGGCAGAAAAGAAAATACAGCGAGAAATTATCTGGAGAAACTGTCCGAAGCAGATTATACAGGAAAAAGGATTCTGCTGGTTGAGGATAATGAGTTGAACAGAGAAATTGGTGTTGAAATTTTGCAGATGACAGGGGCAGAAGTGGAAACAGCAGAAAATGGGAAAATCGCAGTTGAAAAAGTGGAAGCTTCTCCGGAAGGATTGTATGATCTTGTTTTTATGGATATCCAAATGCCTGTCATGAATGGTTATGAGGCAACTGCAGCAATCAGGAGCCTTCCGGGTGAAAAGGGAAAACTGCCTATTGTTGCCATGACTGCCAATGCTTTTGCAGAAGATGTACAGCTGGCCAAAAATACAGGCATGAATGGACATATCGCGAAACCGCTGGATATGAATAAGCTGAATGATGTTCTGGAAAACTGGCTGTAATTGTCTTCCTGGATGTATGGGAAAAGCAGCTAGGAAACATAGAGAGGGTTTTGTTATGACAGAAACTAAATATATATTTTCGAAGCAACCGCAGTCCATGGCAGTTTTGGTTTTTATAACCGTGCTGCGGAAGCAGCAAAGCGGGAAGCCGAAATGAAAACAAGGTTTCTGGCAACTATGAGTCATGATATACGTACACCACTGAACGGTATTATCGGTATGGTAAATATGGAAAATCAGTACGCAGATGATTCACAGATACAGCAGAAGATCAGAGAAAAGGTAATGGAATCCCTGAAATATCTGGTGTCTCTGGTAAATGATGTGCTGGATATGAATAAACTACAGAGCGGAGATTTGAAGGATCAGCAGCTTTTGTTTGATCTGACAATGGTACTACGGGAATTGAACCAGATTTATGATGAGCGGGCTGCCAAGAAAGGCATCCGGTATGAGATTGACTGGAAAAATGGTACATACAGTCACAGCGCTCTGGTTGGAAACCCGGTATATCTTGGAAGGATTCTGTCGAATATTATGGACAATGCCATAAAATTCAGTCAGGAGGGTAGTGTGATTACGGTCTGGGTTGAGGAAGAAACTCTGGATGATGGCAGAGCAATTTTCACTTTCTACTGTAAAGACCAAGGTGTGGGTATGAGTGAAGATTTTATTGCACATGCTTTTGATATGTTCTCTCAGGAAAGCAAGACAAGCAGATCCAGGTATGAAGGCACCGGACTGGGGCTTGCAATTACGAAGCAACTCGTGGACAGAATGGATGGAAGTATTGAACTGAAGAGCAAAGCAGGTGTCGGGACAACAGTTATTGTAAAAATTCCGTTCAAAATTGGCACACAGGATAAAAACAGTAATTTATCAGATAAGCCAGTAAGCCTTGATGATTATTCGGTAGAAGGCATGCGGGCATTGGTTGTGGAAGACAATGAGTTGAACATGGAAATTTCCAGATGTATACTGGAAGACAGCGGTATGGAAGTTACATGTGCAGTAGACGGGCAGGAAGCAGTTGAAATCTTCGAGAAATCTGTACCGGATTATTTTGGGGTAATTTATATGGATGTTATGATGCCGAGGATGAATGGTCTGGATGCGGCAAGGACAATCAGGGAAATGAAAAGAAGGGATGCCAGGAGGGTTCCGATCATTGCAATGTCTGCAAATGCCTTTGCAGAAGACATTATCAACAGCCGGCTGGCTGGAATGAATGTTCATCTTGCAAAGCCGCTGGATGCGGAAAAAATGATTGTTGCCTTAAAACAATGCATGGCAGATAATAGCGATGTAAAACTGCACGAAGATTTGTAGGAATAAAAAGACAGAGCATACGCCAGAAGAATGGTTGGATGGATTTAATACGTTCTCAATCTATCAGGTTCTTCCACAGCTCATTGAGCTCTGGGGGTTAAACGTTCAGACGGATGTAAGTGCTAAAAAAACTTCGTCCAACAGATCGCCCGATGACAACACCTTTATTTTTGCTTCGTTGCGTACAGATGGGGATTAGTATCCGAGACCTGGATTTGCTTACCATTGGCCTCGTGAATGATATGTATGCTGAAAACAGCAACGATGATTATAAAGGATATATGGAAGTGGCGACTCAGGAGGACTTTGACAAATTTTAATGAACTGGTAGATTTTGGAGTATGAACAATTTGTAACAATTTGTAAAATACTGATTTTGTATTGCTTTTGTCCGCACAAACGAATATAATAGAGTTAGAAAAAATTCGAAAGGGGTGTTTATTATGGCAACAAAATCAGCAAATTTATACGCACGCATTGAGCCTGATGTAAAAGAACAGGCAGAAGGAATCTTAGCAGCATTAGGAATTCCTGCATCCAATGCAATAAATATGTTTTACAAACAAATTATTCTTCAAAGAGGACTTCCTTTTGAAGTGAAAATGCCATCCGCTCGTCCTGTAGACGTTAGTGCATTATCAGAAGCACAGATGAATGCAGAACTAGAGAAAGGATATGCGGATATGCAGGCTGGTCATACTAGAGCAGCAAAATCTGTTTTTGCTGATATCCGCAAGGATTACAATTTATGATTTATGATATCGTGATTTCAGATCAGGCGGAGATAGACCTTCGTGGAATCTTCGAATACATTGCTTTTGAACTGCAGGCACCAGAAAATGCAAGTGGTCAGTTTGATAGGCTTGAAGCATGTATTATGGATCTTGATCATATGCCGAAGAGATATCGACAATATGAATTGGAACCATGGAAAAGCCGAGGGCTACGTGTAGCGCCAGTAGACAATTATCTTGTTCTATATATTCCGGATGATGATACACAAGTGGTTACGATTATCCGTGTTATGTACGGTGGACGAGATGTGAATACGCAATTAAACAGATTTACAAAAACAAAATAATTTGAAAGCATTAATCAGAAATGGTTGGTGCTTTTTTCATGCCTGGAGAAATCTGCGCTTTTTTTATGCCAATTTTTATGGAAGGAGCAGAGCAGGCAAACACAGCTCTTGCAAATGGCGATATTTCTCAGGAACAGTATGACGCATTTCAAAGAGAAATCATTGAGACAGAACAGGATTTAAAGAAATTAGAAACACAGGCAAATCAGTCAGCTACAGCCGTTCAGAAGATTGTAGCTACTGGTGAGAAGCTTAAGACTACAGGAGATAATATTTCGAGTGCCGGTCAGAAGCTCCTACCGGTGACTGCAGCAGTTACTGGTATGGGAGCTGCTTCTCTTAAAACGGCAGTGGATTTTGAAAGTTCGATGTCCCAGGTACAGGTAACAATGGGTATCACGAAAGACTCTATGTCTACCGTTGATGGCCAAAGCGTCAATACGATGATGACGATTGTTCTTAAAATTTCCGGAGCAATTACAGCAGTAAAAAAGATGCTTTGCGATAATTCTGAACTGGAAGCCAAGCGTGATGCCCTGCAGGAAGAAATCGCTGTGACGGTAGAACTTACGCAGAATGCGGTAGCAGAGAACGCACGAGTGGCACAAGACCAGGATGATTACAATAAACGCTACAATGCCTTGGTGGAACGCTATGACAGACTGAAAGCGCAATACGATGAAGTCAGCACCGCAATTTCTGACAATGAAGCAAGGTATGAACAGATGGGCAGATTCATCACAGTCCTGAAAGACCAGGAAAGCGTTATCACAGAATTTGACGATGCCCTTTGGAGCAGTCTAGTGGAGAAAATTGTAGTAAAGAGCAAGGAAGATGTGACGGTGGTATTCAAAGACGGCACCGAAATGAAAGCAGAATAAGGTATGAAGCAGATACGACACTCAGGATATATGTCCTGGGTGTTTTTGCTATGTGTACAAAGTGCAAATTTCGAGATGAGTAGATTGAAGTGAAAGCAAAGATGTGTTATAATATTATCCGATTAGTGTTATTTTACAAATTTCAGATGAGGTGATACGAATGCTGAAAAATAATATAGAAGTAGATGTAAAAATCAAGTGTATAGAAGCTGGAAAAACACAGGCACAGCTGGGAGAGATGATTGGTTCAACAGGACAATATGTAAATCGTATCATCAAAAAGGGCGATGGCGTTATTAATAAAACTTTTGTAGAGATGCTGGATGCTCTCGGTTATGATATTCAGCTCACATATGTAAAAAAGGAGGAGGCATAATCAATGGCATATGAGTCACCATTAACGATAGCAGAAGTCGTGAAGGATATTTGTGCTAATAAATATGTTCTCCCGTCAATTCAAAGAGAATTTGTATGGAGTACCGCACAAATTGAGAGACTTTTTGACAGTGTAATGCAAGACTATTGTTTTATCTTTTGGAGATACAAACGATGAGAGAATTGAAGAAGCAGTACTCTGATATTAATTCAAGAATGCCTCGGCATTCTTGCTGCGAGGTGCGCGTCATGCAATTGCATGACATACTTCTACTGCGCACCTCTGCAATCCTGCCGGAGGCTATATCAGCTGGGGGATTGACTCCCCCACTGATACAAGCTTGTTTCTCACCACCTATAGAGGTGGGAGTCATCTCCCAGCTGATATATATAGTTAATAAAGAGAGGTGCATATGCTATGCCAGGTATACTCGTGGTTGAAGATGATGAAAATTTAAATCGTGGAATTACATTTTCACTGAAAAAATCCGGATATGATGTTTTTTCAGCAGAATCAGTGAAAAAAGCGAAAAGAATTGCAAGTGATAATAATGTGGATGTTACCATTTGTGATGTGAATCTTCCGGATGGGAATGGACTGGAATTTGTAAGGTGGATGAGATGCAATTATAATACATACATTATTTGTCTTACAGCACTAGATCAGGAGATGGATCAGGTCATGGGATATGAAGCAGGGGCAGATGATTATATTACAAAGCCGTTTAGTCTTTCGGTACTTCTTTTGAAAATAGAAGCACATTTCCGCCGCAGACAGGAGAAAACGGAAGCCGGAAAGATGATTTCGGGAGATATCGTATTTATCGCAGGAGAAATGAAAGTCCTGATAAAGAGTCGTGAAATCAGTCTGACAAAAACGGAGTTGAAAATGCTGACTTTTTTTCTTCAGAATCCGAAACAGATTCTTTCAAAAACACAAATATTGGAAAATGTGTTTGATCTGGAAGGGGATTTTGTGGATGAAAATACAATCGCTGTCAATATCAGAAGACTCCGTGAGAAAATCGAAGACAATCCGGCTGCACCGGTCTATATAAAGAATATCAGAGGTCTTGGGTATATATGGAATCAGGAGGTAAGGCAGTGACAAAGAGATATCGCAAGAAGATTACAGTAGTGCTCTCCTTGGTATTACCTGTCATAGTATTGTTTGCAATATTAAATGGCTTTACCACGTATGTGTTTTATGAAGATTATAAATATAAAATGAATCTTATGACAGACATTGTTGCAAAGGAAGAATTTTCCGGGCTGGATGCTGTTTCGGAATTGCTTAAGGATAAGGATATTGAAACCAACGAACAGGGAAGGCGATTATTGGAGCAATATGGATACTGGGGGAATAAAGGGAATGCATTTTATTCGCAATTCCGGCATCAGGTTATGGTGACCGGTGCTGTAAGCACTGTGATATGCGTGCTTCTTTTGATTATTTTATTTTATTGGAAGAAGACAGAAGATGCGTGTCATCAGAAAATATTAGACCAGTTGGAAGAAATTCTGATCAGATTCCGTGAAAATAAATTTGATGATTTACTGAAAACGGAAAATCATGCAGAACTGGAAAAATTGAATGATCAGCTTGAAGCAATCGGACATCATATTCAGTTGCTAAAGGAAGAAGCACGGGCAGAAAAAGAGAGCACGAAAGAAATGGTTTCTGATATCTCTCATCAGTTAAAGACACCGGTTGCAGCTTTGGATACATGTTTTAGTGTGCTGATGCAGAATGACTTAAGTGCCACAGAACAGGAGGAGTTTCGTATCCGTTGTCGGAGTGCTCTGGATGGACTGGAGACATTATTGCAATCGCTTCTTGAAATATCCAAGATGGAAACCGGATTGATTCAGATTAATAAGAAAAAACTTCCGCTTATGGATACTGTCATATCTGCTGTGAACCGTATTTATCCCAAAGCGGATGAGAAAGAAATTGAATTTGTTTTTGAATATGAAAAAGAGATGGAAACATGCACGATTATGCAGGATAAAAGGTGGCTTGGTGAAGCTTTTATCAACGTTCTGGATAATGCGATCAAGTACAGTCCGGGTGGTTCAAAAATATTTATCCGGTTACAAAAAAGAAACGATTTTGTAAGAATGGAAATTGAGGATCAGGGAATTGGTATTCCGCAGAATGAGTATCACAAAATTTTTCAACGATTTTACAGAGGAAGTTCCCGGGAGGTCATGGAAAAGAGTGGTACAGGAATCGGACTTTTTCTATCGAGAGAAATTATCGAAAAACACGCAGGTACGATTACGGTAACCTCCGGCAAAAAGAAAAAAGGAAGCATGTTTGTGATTCAATTACCATATGTTGGTTAAATTTTAAGTGAGCAGAAATCTTACAATTCTGTAAGACTTCTGCTCGTTTTTTGAAAGTGAAATGAAAGATTGCCCTGATACAATTTGGATGTAGGATGAAAAGGAGGCAACACATGAGTGTGATATTAGAAACCAGGCAGCTTTGTAAGTTTTATGGTGCAGGTGAGAATCAGGTCAAAGCGGTCAATCAGGTGGACATTCAGATTGAGCAGGGAGAATTTGTCGCAATTGTTGGAAAGTCAGGTTCCGGTAAAAGTACATTACTTCATATGCTTGGAGGGCTTGATACCCCGACAAAAGGCAGTGTTACTTTAGCAGGGAAAGATTTATACAGGATGAAAGAAGATGCTCTTGCTGTTTTCCGCAGAAGAAAAATCGGATTTGTTTTTCAGGCATTTAATCTGGTTTCGTCTGTTAATGTATGGGAAAATATTGTACTGCCACTGGGGCTGGATGGAAGAAAAGTGGATGAAGCGTATGTAAATGATATTATTGCAACTTTGGGGATTGAAAACCGGATTTATAATCTGCCAAATCAGTTATCCGGAGGACAGCAGCAGAGAGTAGCAATTGCAAGAGCACTGGTGAATCGTCCGGAAATTATATTTGCAGATGAGCCGACGGGTAGTGTCACATTAGTACAACACTACCCAAAAACAACACCCGTGATATTCTGGTCATTATCAATTCTAATTTCTTTAATGACAGAACGCCAAAGCGTGCGTTTTTCTTCACGGGTCAAATTCTCATAAATTGTTTTGAAATCATTATCAAGGAGCCTGCGGACGGCTGCGAAGTCTGGCGGCGGTTCAATGCTGGGTTCCGGTATCTGTTTAAGTGCAGCAGTATATATTTGATAGTCCCTTTTGTAGTCCTCAATGTCTATTAAGTCATTCACATATAATTCTTTTAACTTGGTCAGCTTCCGTTTCAGTGCTGCTTTATCAGTGCGGGCAACGGACGCTTTCTTTTTGGCTGCGGCAACTTCCCATTCCAGCTGGCAGCGTTCCAGTTCCTCTGCCAGATGTTCAAACAGCCACTTTTCCACGACGTCTTCACGGGCTGAATGATTATGAGAGCAGCGCCCACGCTGGAAATGCTGGTTGCAGCGGTAATAATAATAATCACTTGACTTGTACCCGACCAGTTTATGCCCACATTCAGCGCAAGTCAGAATGGAAGTGAAAATATATACCTTGCCAGACGGAACAGAACGTGCGTTGCGTTCCAGAAGCGCTTGCACACGGTCAAACTGCTGCTTGCTGATGATTGCCGGGCAGAAATGGTCATTGAACCTGCCGCCCCGGTCATACACCCCAGTATACAGCTTTTCTTTCAGCATACGCCGGAAAGTGGCGTCACACCAGTTCACGCCGTAGGTTTCCCGGATATAGCGGACAGTAGCACGCTGGGAAATCGAAGTTTCAAAGTAGTTGAAAGCGTCTTGCACAATGGCTGCGTCTTCTGGCACAACTTCCAGCCGCTTTTCCTCATTAACACGGAAGCCAAAGGGAGCAGAGCCGGAAACAACGGTGCCGTGGGCAATCTTACTGTCAAATACAACGTCTATTCGTTCCCCGTCAATGTCCGCTTCATTCTGGGCAATGGACAGCTTCACGTTAATATACAGACGCCCGTTTGCGGTTGTGGTGTCATATTCTTCATCAGTGGTTTTCCAGTCGCAGTTGTGCGCTTCCAGAACTTCCATGATTTTATAATAATCTGCCACGGAACGAAACCAGCGGTCAAGGCGGCAGAAAAGCAGAATATCCACTTCATCACGCTTCACACTGTCCATCATGCGTTGAAAGTCGGTTCTTTTATGAATGTTCTTTCTGGCGGTCTTGGCAGCGTCAATGTAAATTCCAACAATGACCCAGCCACGTTCCCTTGCGTATGCTTCCAGTCGTTCTTGCTGGGCTTCCAGTGACAGACCTTTTATTTTCTGTTCTTCCCCGGAAACCCTTATATATAAAGCAACCCGGACAAGTTCCGGGCTTAAATCAATCTTTTTCACTATTGTATCACCTGCATTTCCTTTCATTTCCCGCCTGCTGGTGATATAATCAAAATTGCAGACGGTATTGTTGTATCTGGTATGACATATCTTTGCACGCCCCGGAAGTGTTCCCAGCACGACCGGGGCATTTTGTTTTACTAGTCTTTCAGAATGTCGTCTGCAAAGGCTGTTATTTTATGACTTACAAAAGAAGAATAGTTTTCTAAATCCTGTTTAGGGTTATCACCTTGCAGCATGACAAATTCAGATAAAGCAACAATCTGATTTTGTACGTCAATCAAGGCTTGACCGTAGTATGAAACGTCTGGACCGAAGCCAACGGAAGAAACCTGCTCATAATGCCACGCAGCACGCTTCTTTAAATCCACCAGAACAGGAACGGACGCTTTTTGCAGCTGGGAAACGGTCTTTGCGTCGGAGTGTACCAGCTGCCCCCAGCGTGTCAGCTGTTCTTCCGTGATGTATCGTGGGTCTTCCGGGTGTCGCTTTATGTGTATAAAGCTATACAGACAGAAGATACCGAACAGGGCGGCAACAACTGAAAAAATAACATGAGAAGAAGCAAAGAGGAACACGGCACCAGCCAGAGCAACGACGCCGAACACAACAAAGCTGGCGTCTGGTCTTTCCTGCAAAACTGCCGTGGTCTTTGGCGGCTTCTCTTTTGGCTGCGCAGCTGCTTTCTGAACTTTAGCAGGAGCAGGAGCGGCAGCAGGAGAGGAAGCAGAGGAACTGGCGGCGGCAGCAGTGGAAGAAACACGGCTGCTGACTGTCTTTTTCTTTTTGCTTTTCAAATTCTCGGTCTTAACGTAAGAAACACCAGTGCCGGGAACCCCTATGCTGGTTGTGACCCTGCCGCTGCTGTTTATACTTTTACGATACCCCTTGACGCCTGCACTTATACCAACGCTTTTCTTGCTGATGTTAAGACGGACGCCGGGGGCAATTTTCACGCTTTTTCTGAAACGTAAACCCATATAAAACCACCTTTCTTGCGAATATCCACAAAAACATAGAAATTATAATAGTGAGTGCGCCCAGCCTTGCCACGCTGGAAAGGTGGTCACACATGATAAAAAAATATATACACTGGTATGATTGCAGAGTGTACGCAATCTATTACAGCAGCATAAACACTATTTATTATAATTTAGATTTCAATGGAGCAACGCAACTTATAATTTGTAAATAGCGGGGGACGCTGGGTGCGTTATCACCCGGCGTCTGTCCCGGAAACACTGCCAGTGTCAACGGGCGGGCACTGGGCTTCTAAATCTTCTGGATTGTCTGGAACTAACAATGCAGGGTCCGCAGTAACAGCAGCGACAAGCCTGCGTTTGAAAAATTCCACGGCAGTTCTTCTAATTTCTGGGTCAAGTTCAAAGTACGTCTTTATGATTTCCAATTCAAGACCCGTGGCACCTTTAGACTTCACGAAGTCGTCAAGGCTGAATGTGTCCGGCTGTATATACATTTCACCAGAACCAGTGCGCAACCATTCTTCATTCACATTATAAAGAAGACAGATTGCCTTGATTGTCTGGTCAGTGACGGTTGAGCCGTCCCGTTCCATGTAGCTGACGCCAGTTTGCTTCATTCCCAGACTTACTGCAAATTCAGTCTGGCTGATGTGCAAAACATCTTTTCTAAAATGCTTCACACGTTCATTGATAGTCATTTGACTTCACCGCCTTTCTTTTATGTTTAAAGAATAGCAGTAACCGCTAAAAAAGTCAATATTAAAAACGGAAAAAGGGTTGACAAATAGCAGTAACCGCTATAATATATAGTTAAACAAGCAGTAACCGCTACAACAGAAGCGTTTACCGCTTGCGAAACCACACAGCATGAAAGGAGGAACAGACCATGACAGAAGTTAAAAACATGGAAACCATGATTGCAACTGAAAACCAGCAGGAAGCAACAGAGGTCATGGCTTTTCTGGGGGAACTTGAACCGCAGGAAAAGAAAGACTTTCTGGTGTTCATGCAGGGCATAAGATTTGCAAAGGGCATGGCACAGAAAATTGCGCCGCAGTCCGTATAAAGGAGGGCGCAGGAATGGAAGTACAAGGAACATTCAATGCCCAGCGCTTTTTTGAAACGCTGGCGCTGATTATATCCCAGCGGGAGGGCGTGAAAGTCACCGTGACAGTGACACAGCCAGAGCCGGAGAAGAAAGAAAAGCAGTCAGCGTGAGCGCCGGGCAGCAGAAGAAACAAAGGTTTTTCAAAAGTCAATAGCAGTGAATAGCAGCAAGGCTGTTCAAATAAAAATCATACCAGATACAAGGAGGAAAGCCACAAAATGAAAGAATTTGTGAAGAAAAAAGCAGTCATTGTCATGGACAGTGCAGGACTGCCAAACTACATGACCATGTTTTATATGGAGCCGGGGACCTATGAGCCGGAGGACGTGCCGGAACTGTTCAAAATCAGAAACAAGATTGTTCCTGCGGTTCTGGTGTCGCAGTTCACCAACACCATGATTAAGGGCGTCCCGGCGTCCTTACCTTACCAGCAGCCAAAACACACTATCAGTTATGATGAAGCGGCGGCAGCCTGCGGAAGAAAAGGCAAGGGCTGGCACCTTATGACAAATACAGAGTTTGTCTATCTACTGCATGAAGCAGAGGAACTGGGGCACACAATCGGCGGTAATACAAACTACGGCAGCAACTCAAAGAATGAGCAGGAAAGCGGCGTGAGATACGACAGCGCCGGACGCACGCTGACCGGGTGCGACCCCCTCACATGGTCCCATGACGGAACAGCAGACGGCGTGTTTGGTCTTTGCGGTAATTTCTGGGAATGGGTCACGGGCTTGCGTCTGCACAAAGGCGTTGTGGAATACACGCCGAACAACGACGCAGCAGTTGAGGGCTACACAGAGAAGCCAGACTGGACCGTTGCAGAGGTGAACGGCAGACCGTTAAAGCTGTACGGCAACAGTGCTGGTGATGTGGTAATGTCCGTTGCGGAAGAAATCGAAGAAAACTGGGAGGGCTGCCACATGGCAGACTTGCAGCTGGAAGAACTGGACGAAGTGCCGGAAATTGCGTACAAGCTGGGAATTGTACCGCATGACTGGAAGCATGAAACAGCTGGACTTTGGGCAGACAGCGAACTTGAAGAAAGCGTGCCTTTCCGGGGTTCGAGTTTCTACGGCACTTCCAACGGTGGCGCTGGTGCGCTGAGCTTGGACCACGCCCGTTCTTTCGTCCTCAGCGATGTGTCCTTGCGTTCCGCTTTGTTCTTGGAAGACTGGGAACTGGTAACTGAATTACTGAAAGCGGGTGCGACAGCGCACGCATAAAGAACAGACGTTCTGATATTTGACCCATGAAAAAGGGCAAGCAAAAAGCCTTTGAAGATGTGCCGGAAACACAAAATCAAAGGCTTTTCAAAAGTCAATATGTAATAATTCAATACATGTTTATTATACCATATTGGCGGCTACAAGTCAAACATTTTAGAGGGCGAAAGCCTTTGAAAATAGCGGGTTTCAAACCTGTTAAACGGGCTTGTATGGGGTATTAACATTCCTACGAAATATATAAATATATATACGCTGTATGGATAATGAACAGGAGGGATAAGAGGGAGAAGAAGAACCCCACCCCACTTCTGGTATACCCTTATACGCTTAAAACGGTATAGGACAGAAAAGGAAGTGCAGTGGTGTTCATAAGGGAGAAGAAGATAGACTGCGCAGAGTATAGAGAAGTGGATATAATACCACGAACAGAAGCAGCAGAGCAGGCAAGCAGAGGAAAGAGGGGTAAGAAAAGAAAGGTTAATGCCCCAAAGCAAAAGGACTTGAACGACAAGAACGCTAAACGCTATCTGGTACAGTTGGGAAATGGCAACTTCCACATAGGGGACCTGCATACAAGTTGCACATATAGCGCAGAGAACCTGCCGGGAACGGTAGAGGAAGCAGAAAACATTGTGACAAACTACCTGCGGAGAATAGCATACCGCAGAAAGAAGCTGGGGTTAGAACCCCTTAAATACATACTGGTAACAGAATACAAGTACAGCAAGGATGGTCAGTGTCTTAAAAGAATACATCACCATATTATTATGAACGGTGGTTTAGACCGTGACGACGTGGAATTGATGTGGACGAAAGACCGTATCAACTGGAAGAAGACAGACGACCCAGAGTATAGAGCCAGTATAAAGCAGCTGGGCTGGGTTAATGCAGACCGCCTGCAAATGAATGAGAACGGCATAGAGGGGCTTTGCAAGTATATTGTGAAAGACCCGCAGGGAAAGAAACGCTATTCAAGCAGCAGGAACCTTGACCGCCCGGAAACAACCAGAGAGGACGGAGGGGAAAAGCAGCAGCGTGACCAGAACCACTGGAAGTATAGCCGCAATCTGTCAGACCCAACGGAAAAGTGCAATGATTTCAAGTACAGCAAACGCAAGGTAGAGCAGCTGGCGAAGTCACCAGACGGCGGGCTGGAAGAATTTAAAAAGATTTACAGTGATTATGACATTGTTTCATGCGAACCCGTGTTTTATGAACAAACCGGGTGGCATATTTACTTGAAAATGTGGAAAAAGAAGCCCAAAAAGGGCAGAAAGGAGGATAAAAAGTGCAGTTAGGTGAATTGATAGAGAAAATGACGACCAGTGACCGTCTGATTATCATCAACGCTGCCGGGCAGGTGATATACCGTGGCTATGCGGCAAACTTTGCACACGGGACAATAAACCCATTGCGCCGGGTGAAACGCTTTGGGCTGGGTATGGAAACGTACAAGCGCACAGAAAAGATGTGGGACTGGGCAAACATACGGGAACTGCCGGAGCAGATACCAGTTGAACAGCTAGGACAATATGACATAGGGCAGCTGCAACAGCTGTTATTTATCCGGGTGATTTTGGAGGAATAAGGCATGGAGAACGAAAAGAAAGCATGGCAGATGCCAGAATTGCAGGAAATGGCAGTTGTTGTCCTATCACTGCACCAGAAATGGTGGCAGAAAATGGCAGCAGGTGAAAAGGTTCTGGAACTGCGGAAGTCAAAGCCGCAATGCAAAGCGCCGTTCCGGGTGCTGGTGTATGTCACAGGCGGCGTGGGCGTAGTCGGTGAATTTGTCTGCCCGGAAGTTCTGGAAATCAAGAACTTTGAAGAAGCAGAAAAGAAAAGCCGGGTGCCAGCACATGACATTCACAATTATGCGGCGGGCAGTAGAAACAAGGTGTATGGCTGGGAGATAACAGCCGTCAAGGAATATCCACAGGCAGTGGCGCTGGAAGAACTGGGAATGAAGCGTGCGCCGCAGTCGTGGCAGTATGTGAGGTAGAGAACATGGACCAGATACAACGGGAAAAGATAGCTGCAAAGCTAAAGAAAATTAAAGCATTGGCAGAACGTGGAGTAGGCGGCGAGAAAGAAACCGCAATGCGTATGTATGAGGACTTAAAAGCCAGATACGAACTGGAAGACGAAGAAATCATGCTGGACGCAGTAACGCTTCACTGGTTCGGATATGCAACGGAACTGGAAGAAGAACTGCTGACCCAGATTTTCTACAAGGTCACGGGCGGCACGACATATCACATTTACACGGGCAAATACAGCCGCAGGAAGAAGCGTGGCTGCGATTGCACAGAGATTGAAGCAGCGGAAATCACATTGCTTTTCAATTTCTACAAAGCGGAATTGAAGCGGGAACTGGAAGCGTTCATGGTAGCTTTCAGAAGCGGCAACAACCTTTACCCGGACAAGACCGCCCGTTGCTACAAAGAGAACAACGGACCTGCGCCGGAGAGAACCGACGAAGAAAAGCGAATGTTGAAAAAGGCTGCGTGGTATTCACAGGTGCTTGACAAGAGAAGACCGCCACGGGCACTGATTGGAGAACCGGAGGTGGAAGAAGATTGAGTGAAGACAGAAAGAAAATCATTGCAAAGCTGATAAAGATAAAAGCCCTTGCGGAACTTGGCGTGGGCGGGGAACAGGCAACAGCGCAGCTGATGTATGACACCTTAAAGAAGCGTTACGGCATAACAGACGAAGAAGTGAGCCGGGCAGCAGGCGGCACGGTGGATATAACAGAAATTGACTTGAAACAGTGCTGGGGGCTTGCGTTTGCACTGGGTGTGATAGCAAACAACCTGCAAGACGAAATGGAGTTATGCACAATTTGTCCACATACTCACACAGAGGATTGCGCAGGGTGCGGCACGCACGAGAACATAAAGGATTTGCAGATACAGTATGAAACCATGAAGCAGAAACTTGAAGAAGTGGCAATGGAGGTATAGGGCATGGCAAGAACAAAAATACTGGTGCCGCCAGAAAAGCAGTGCGGGTATACTTCCGTTATCGTTTCATACAGCACAGGGATTGACAGCACGGGCGCTATTTACTGGGCAACACAGAATTTTGCGCCAGAAAAAATATTCCTGCTGTACTGCGACACTGGCGCAGAATACAGCGTGAATGAAGCATTGTTTTTCAATACTGCAAAGGTTCTGGGACTGAAACCAATATTGCTGAAAGCGCCGAAAGACTTTCTGTATCTGCTTTTGAATGAGCGGTTGAAGTTCCCGGACAGCAAGAACCGCTGGTGTACGGCGTATCTGAAAACGGCGGTGACTGACCACTGGATAAGGACACACCGGGACATACTGGGCGAAAAGTGTTTGTTCATATCCGGGGAACGCCGGGACGAAAGCAGAGGGCGTGCAAAGCTACCAGAATGTGAGTATCACAGCACGACGTTGAAAACAGAGCGCAAGGGCAAGTTTGAATGTCATTGGCTGCGCCCGGTGCTGGACTACGAAAAAGGCAAGATGTTTGAGTTTGGAAAACGTTTGGGGCTAGACCCGCACCCGTGTTATGAATACATTGACCGTTGCAGCTGCATGATGTGCATATTTGCGAAAAATGAACAGGTCATGGAGAACATGAAGCGGCACCCGGAAGCAATGCGGAAATGGGTAGACGCAGAAGCAAAGCTGGGGTTCACATGGAAACAGAAAACAAGCCTGCAAGAATTGTGGGACCAGTGTTTTGATATTGACGACGTGACCGAAACGGACACACCAGAACAGACGGGAGGTGACGCCGGGTGTCAGAAACAAGAAAGCGAAGAAAAAAGCCGCAGGAGGTAAAGACAATGAACGAAGAACAGAGAATGGCAGAGGTTGAGAGGTTCAAGAACTACTTTGCGTACATAAACAGACCGGGAGCAGATAAGCTGCTTGCGTGGTTGGAAGAAGTAGGGTTTTTCACAGCACCAGCAAGCACGAAGTATCACGGAGCATACGCAGGCGGTCTGGTGGAGCATACAAACAATGTATACCGCAGATTGGTGAAGCTGGCAGCCGAAGAAGACAAAAGGCTGGGCAGAACATATCCAGAATATACGGTGGACACAATCGCAGTTGTGGCGCTTCTGCATGATGTTTGCAAGGCAGACGCATATAAAATTAAAAAAGAGGACCTTAACTGCCCATACAAAACAGTGGTGAAAAAGGTGTACTGGACGTACACAAACAATTTACCGCTGGGACACGGTGAAAAATCGGTTATACAGATTATGCGCTTTATGCAGTTGAGCGAAGAAGAAATGCTGGCTATACGCTGGCACATGGGCGCTTTTGATTATGCAACAAAAGGTGGTAGCTGCGATATGAACAACGCTTTTGCGGGCAGCAGGCTTGCAGTCATGCTGCACATTGCGGATATGGAAGCAACACACCTTGACGAAAGGAAAGAAAAACATGAGTAGAGCATATTACAGAAAGCGCAGCGAAGCCACAGAGCAGGAAAGAGTTATGAACTGGGCGACGTTCTACGCAAAGGACTTCCCGGAACTGGCACTGCTGCACCATATCCCAAACGGCGGCAGCAGAAACCAGCTGGAAGCCGCCAACCTCAAACGGCAGGGCGTGAAAGCCGGGGTGCCGGACTTATGCTTGCCAGTACCCAGAAACGGCAAACACGGGCTGTATGTGGAAATGAAGTGGCAGAAGAATAAAACCACGGACAAGCAGGACTGGTGGCTTGACCAGCTGCGGCAGCAGGGATATGAAACGGCGGTCTGCTGGACTGCGGAAGACGCAATGGACACCATAGCGGGTTATCTGGGAGTTATGGAGCAGACAGGAAGAAAGGTGGAATGGTAATGGGCTACATGGATAAGACATTGAAACAGACGGTGCCGTATTACAGCACCATGAAGCGTGCAGGGGCGTTCAGACAGCCCCAGAAGCCACAGAAGCGGCAGAAAAGAACGACGCTGACAGAATATAGCCAGAACGGACAGAAAGCCGTATTGAAGCCGCACGTTACCGTCAATCAAGCAGCAAAGAAACTGTATGATTATGAGCAGACGGGACTTTCACCGCATGAGGTAGCAAACCTTGTTGAGCAGGTGCAGAACTTGACAAGGCGTGTCAAGAAGTATGAAAGCTGGGAAGAATGACAGACGTTGAACGCTGCGTGATATGTAACGAGATTATCCCGGAGGGTTCGCAGGTCTGCACCGCCTGCCAGAAGAAATATGACATTGTGACCGGGGAAACAGAGGAAATGGCACAGGAGTTGCGGGACGTGGCAGCAGTGCTGAAAATCACGGAAGCCACAGACACGAACATTAGAACGTCAATGGAAAGCATACTGCGGATAGCAGACAGGCTGGAAAGGAAAAACAAAGGTGAAAAAAGACGATAAAATCAAATTACCCCAGTATTTGCCGTTAATCGTAAAAGCAAGGTTACATACTGGAGGCAGAGAGTATGAGAAAATCAAACAGGAATTAAAGGGGCAGGGCTTCACCTGCAATCAGATGAAAAGCATGGTGCGTGAGGGTAACTATTTTGACGGGCTGGTGTTGTATCTGTCAAAGTGGAACTGGGACAACCACGAAAGCTGGCACCTTTATAGCTGGGACGATAAAGACGACGAAAAAGTTATGCTGGGAATTTATGAAGCGGAGCAGTACCACCCATACAACCGATATAAGGGAGATTTTGAGAAGTTCCAGAGCGACTGGAAAAACGAGGAATACGACCCCGGTATGACATTCACTTTCAAAGACAGTGAAGTTGAGGTGCTGGAAGTCCTGCAAGAGGAAGTGGACAACATAGACCATGAAGCAGTTAAAAAGCAGGTGGCGGCGGCAGAGGACGCACAGCACCAGAAACGGAGAAAACAGCGACAGCGCCGCAAGCAGAGAGCCAGCAAGGGCAGCAGGTATCACAGAAAATTCTTTTGACGGAGGAAATGACAATGGCGAAGATTTCAAAGAAAACAATAGAGAGTCTGCGGGAGTTCTTAGACCGTGGCTGCGATTATGCCGGGACACAAGAAACGGTAACAGAAATTGCAAACGAAGCGTTGAGGGAAAACGGCTGCGAGTTGTGCCAGTGTGACGACGCCAGCGTGTGCGACTGGGACGGTGACGAAGTATGCACGGTAGAAGATTTTGCAAATGTCTTCTGGGACAAAGCAGTTGAGAAAATCTTAAACGTGTTAGCTACGGAGGAATAAGGCATGGCAAAGGGTAAGAAGCATTACAGCGGCAAAGAGTTGATAAGACGCCGACAGATAGAGCGGCAGCAGGCAGAACAGCAGCAGGGAAACAGACTGACAAAGACATTGAAACAGGTCAACCAGTTACGCCCAGTCATTGAGAGGGCAAAACAGAGAATGAGGGAGGGCAAAGAAAATGGCAGCGTTCTTGATTGAAACAGCAAAAGCACTTCTGACATTCATTGCGGTATGCGTAGGACTTGGCGTGCTGTATCTGGTGTTTGTGGTTGTTAGGGAAGTTGGTTGGATTGTAAAGCAGGAGAACCGCAGGAAATATGAGCAGGAGGGAAAAGAGAATGGAAACGGAAGTATTTAAAGCGGTGTGCCCGTTAGAGATTGGGGACACGGTAGCAATCGGAGCAGGAAAGACCGCAGCAGGAGTGAGAACGGCATATTATCTGCCAGCGGGCATGGAAGTAGTTGTGGCGGGTACGGTATCAATACACACGGTCACGGACATTTCAACAACGCATTATCTGAAAAGCGGCAAAACAGTATTCAGATATGAATTGAACGGGTCCGGCAGATATGAAGTATTAAACGTGAAAGTCCCGGTAAGAGAAACGGCAGACGAACTGAACCGCCGTGGCAGATAAAAATAAATACTTACGGAAGTATACAAAATGCACAAATATACTTCCGTAAGATTGTGTAAAATGTCGATTGCTTTTATACTTCCGTAAGTATATAATAAAGACAGTCAAAGGAACAACAACACAACATAGAAAACGGAGGTATAAGCAATGACAAAGAAGCAGTTAAAAGAAGCATACACAAACTGGAATAGAGAAATCACAAAGCTGGGAGAAAGAAAAAGAGAAATTTTCAAAGAGTTGCAGGAAATGTGCGCAGAGAAAGGCGACGGGAACCGCTGGTGTTGCATTGAAAAGTTGGTAGAGGAACTGACAAAGAAAGGCTATGTATACACCGCTATGAACTTGATAAGTGAGTATTACAATATATGCGGACAGGAAGAAGCGTTGCTGAACCTTGCATTAGCAACAAATAATTTTGAGATTTAAAAAGCACGGGTGGCGCAATGGATAGCGCAGCAGCCCCCGAAGCTGCCGGGTGCGGGTTCAAGTCCCGTCCCGTGCATTACTGGGAAAAGAACCTATAAACATACCAGATACAAGGAGGAATACCCCATGAAAACATTATCAATCATTAACTTAAAAGGTGGAGTGGCAAAGACCATTTCCAGCGTTAATATGGCACACATTCTGGCAGCAGTACACGGCTGCAAAGTCCTGTTAATCGACAACGACAAGCAGGGGAACGCCAGCAAGATTTTGAACCGCCACAGTTACGACCATAAGGGAACCGCAGAGGTTATGACCCAGCGTGGCATTGACCCGGCAGCAGTTATCCAGCACACCGATTATGACGGCTTGGACATTATCACAGCAAACATGAACCTGCTGACAGCCAATTTGGAAGTCATGCTGGACCAGTCCAGACCGCAGCAGACCCGCTTTGTGAAGTTTCTTGACGGGTTACAGCAGGAATATGACTACTGCATTATTGACAACGCCCCGGACATTAACATTTCCACAATCAATGCGCTGGTGGCTTCACAAGACGTCATGGTGCCTATCACTATTGATGATTTTGCGATTGACGGGTTGGCAGAGCTGAAAGAACAGATTGACAACACCCGTGAAGATTTGAACCCGCAGTTGCGCTTTTGCGGTTGCTTTGTCACCCAGTACGACAGAACCAATGAAGCGGACACACAGGGGGAAGAATTTCTGAAAACACTTGAATACCCGGTTTTCAATACGCATATCAGAAAGACACCGAAAATGAAGCCCAGCACGTTTGAGAGATTGCCAATCATTCTGTATTCACCACGTTGCGGAGCAGCAGCAGACTATAAAGCATTGGTGGACGAGTGGTTGAAGATGTGACCAATTCGGACACGTTAGGAGGGAAAAAGCATGGCAGGAACAACACCGAAATTCAATCTGACAAGATTATTAAATGAGCGTTCCAGAGAAGCAGCAGTGCAGGAAAACAAGGAGGAGAAAACAGCAGAGATTGCCACGCCGGAAGACGGCGTGAGCAGTACCGCTGATATTTACGACCTTATACCGTCCAAAGGCAATTTTTACAGCGTGGAAGATGTGCAGGACTTGAAACAGTCCATAGAACTTCTGGGAGTATTACAACCGCTGCTGGTCACTGATGAAGAAGAAGACGGCAAGCGCCGCATTATCGCAGGACACAGAAGACGCCTTGCGGTCATGCAGCTGGTGGACGAGGGAAAAGAGCGTTTCAGACGTGTTCCAATCTTAATCAAGCCAAAGAAAAACGCTATTCTGGACAGACTGGCACTGATTATGGCAAACCGCTTCCGTGAAAAGACAGACTGGGAACGCATGACAGAAGCATTGGAAACAGAAAAACTGGTGCTGGAATTGAAAGAAAGCATGAGTCTTCCGGGTAGAACCCGTGATTTGCTGGCTGAAATCATAGAAACGTCACCTGCACAGATTGGAAGATATAAGGCAATATATAACAACCTCATTCCAGAGTTAATGGCAGAGTTTAAGGCAAACAGAATTGTTGTATCTGTAATTTATGAAGCGTCCGGGCTTCCGGCAGACTATCAGCAGCAGGCGGCAGAAATGTTCCGGGAAAATGAGGTGCTGACAATAGCAGATATTAAGCAGTTAAAGAAGAACTATGAAGCGGCGCAGCAGATACCGGGGCAAATGGACATGAGCCAGTTTGAAGACCAGCAGCAGGCAGTGGGAGAGGAAACAACGACCGCAGAGGGCGAAGAAGACCAGAAGCCGGAGAAAGAAACGGAAACGGGAGCAGAGGGAACAGAGGGAGCAGAGGAAGCCGCCGGGCAGCAGCCAGAATATGTGGACCCGCAGCCGGAGCAGATAACGTCATTGTGTTACAGATGCACACATTATGAGGATTGCCACGACAAGACAGCAACCGTGACAAGCTGCAATGCTTACAAGAACCGCAGAGAAGCCCAGAAGACGGACGAAGAACGATACAACGAGGAACAGGCAGCTATTGACCGGGAAACCAGAAAGAAGCTGCGTGAGAAGCAACAGGAAGAAAAAATGCAGCAGTTACCGTCTGACGGTCAGCAGAAGCAGAGGGACATTAGATTGACGCCGCAGAAGTACGCTGAAATCACCGCAGGCAAGCTGACGTTCCTTTTGCTGAAAAAAGACGGCTTCAAAATCGGTGAGGAACTGGAACTGGGAGAGTTCACGGACGGAAAAGCGACAGGACGCAAGATTGACGTTGAGATTGTTTATATCTGGGCAGACTGGACGGGGCTTGATGATGATTACTGCATTATCGGTTTCAATGTCACGGCATTTGATGAATAGGAGGTGAGGACGTGCCAATAAACATGACGGACTATAAAATGATAGTCCATGAAAGAGTATACAACGTACTGCAAATTATACTTGATTTTGACAGGGGACCCGCAGAGGACGGGACCCCGCCACAGCCGAAATTCATTGACGCAGTATACATTGACGAAGACGGAGTAATAAAGACCATGCGTGATGAAGCGTGGTGTTTCCAGTTCGTAAGGAGAAACGGAGGTACAGCGAATGGAAAGACCAGTAATAATGGTTGACACGGACGAAATGCCCGTGTTCTGCCGCAATCAGTGTGCAAACGTAAAATGCGCAAAGCATATTTCAAAGGCTTATGAGTGCGGCGGGGCGTGTTCTATGCAGCTATTGAGAGGGCAGCCAGAATGTGCCGGGTACATATCACGGAGGAAACACAAATGAAAGAAAACGTGTGCGTTGACTGCAAATATTATGAACGCTGCGGAAAGCCGGAAAGATACATGAAATGCATGGGGTATGAGGAACGGCAGCAGGCAGCAGAGGAAACCGAAACTGACGTGCATGATTGACAGCCGGGAAAGACTGGCAGAAAGGCAAGAAATGGAGGAATAGCAAATGGCGCAGGCAATGGAAAAAAGCAAGGTGATTGAATTGTTGGAATACTACAAGGACATAGACGGGGAGGTGAGCATTTACAGAAAAATCATAACTGATTTAACGGACCAATACTACAACCCCATTGGCGCTATACAGTGCGACGGTCTTCCAAAGGGAAAAAATAATATATCACGACAAACAGAAAATATGGCGTTGAACATTCCAGATTATGTCAGCGGAGAAATAAGAGAGTATGAAGAAAAGGTGCAGCAGTTGCAGAACCTCAAAGCGCAGATGTTACAGGAGATTTCAAGGTTGAAACTGAAAGAAAAGCGCATTATTTTTGATTTTTACATTCACAACCTCAAATGGGAGCGAGTAGCGGAACGGAACGCATACAGTGAACGGCAGTGCAAGAACATTAGAGATAATGCCCTTGAAACGCTTTCACAGAGGTTCGGAAAGAACCAGATTATTTCACAATTTCATAAGGTTGCATAAAGCAATCATTGCCCGCCATTGCCTGCGATTTGCTGATATAATTTATATCAGTAAAGCAGGCTTTACGCCGTTATATTTGCACGTTGGCAATAGTGGGCTTTGACGATTTTTTGAAATTACAAAGCCCATAATTTTTTATACTTCCGTAAACCGGGAGGGTTCGGAAGAATGAAAACAAACGAAAAGAGGTGAGGACATGGGAAGACCACGCAACCCAGAACGGGACAAGTCACTACAACGCTATCTGGACGCAGACGGCAAGATTGGAACAGCAGAACTGGCGAAGCTGGCAGGTGTGCCGGAAAGCCGTATAAGGAAATGGAAGTCAGAAGACAGCTGGGAAGAAGCGTTAAAAAAGAAGCCCAGAAAAAGAGGGGGGCAAAAGGGAAATAAAAATGCAGCAGGAAAAACCCCAGCAAAAAAGGGGAATAAAAACGCCGTGACGCATGGTGCCTTTGCACAGGCGGGCTATGAGGATATAGACCCGGAGCAGGCAGAAGCAATAAAGAACATGGGCACGCCGTCTGCACTATCACAAATGATGAATGAATTGCAGGCGTTGTATGTACGCAAAGCCTATCTGGAAAGCCTACTGCAACAGTATGAAGCAGCAGACGCCGAGGGCTTCTACACTGATAAGATAGTACACATGATTGTACCAAAGAGTATGGAGGAACGCCGGGAGGAAGAAGACTGCGGCATGGAGCAGACGCAGGCAGCAGACCCAGAGGGCGGCAAGGAGATATACAAAACGGCTATGAAATCCATTATCAAGTCAAGCCCATTCGACAGGGCAATGAAAGTGGAAGCCGAACTAAACAAGCTGCATGGGCGTATCATTAAGCAGCTGGACAGTATCAAAGCCTATGAGTTGGAGGACAGACGCTTGACGCTGGCTGAAAAGCAATTTGAATTGAATAAACAGAAACTAACGGGTGAATTTGAGATTGACCCAGAGGAAGACGGAGAAAACGACGAAATAACGGGAATTGTGGACGAGGTTTGATAGGTTCTGTCAGCGCCCCAGAAGCACTGCGGGTACGCCGACGCCCAAAGGTTTCCTAGATATAAATTAAAAATTTTCACTTCCGCTTCCGAACCAGAAAAAAGAAAGGGGGTGCGGTTTTTGAAAGCGTATACGTCAAAAGCGGTTGCCGCATGGCTTGACATATCAGAACGCAGAGTGCGCCAGCTGCGGGACGAAAAAGTGATAACGGAAATCAGACCGGGGCTGTACGATTTGAAAACCGTAAACCACCAATACATAAACTACCTGCGGAAGAACAACCCGGACAGCGAAAGCACAATAAATTACAATGCGGAGCGGGCAAAACTGGTGAGAGCAAAGAGGGAAGCGCAAGAACTGGAATTGAAGCTGCGCAGAAATGAAGTTCACACCACAGAGGACGTGGAACAGGTAATGACAGACACGCTGGTTAGGTTCAAAACAAGACTTATGGCAATACCTGCAAAGTTAAGTCCGATTTTATCAAAGAAAAAGGACCAGACAGAAATTTTCAAGCTGCTGAAAAGCGCTATTGATGAGGTACTGGAAGAACTTTCAGACTTTCAGACAGTGTTTGGGTACGGTGTAGAAGATGAAGAAACACACAGCTGATATGTTCGCCCGCATTTTTAAGGTATTGCAGCCGCCACCGGAAATGACACTTTCCCAGTGGGCAGATAAATTCCGCAGGCTGTCTGCCGGGTCTTCCGCAGAACCGGGACGCTGGAAGACAGCAAAAGCCCCGTACCAGAAAGAAATCATGGACGCAATAACAGACATCACAATTAAAAAAGTGGTGATAATGTCAGCGGCGCAGGTGGGAAAAACAGACGCAATGGTGCTGAACCCTATTGGCTACTATGTGCATTATGACCCGTCACCGATTATGGTTATACAGCCCACAATAGACATGGCAGAGAAGTTTTCAAAAGAAAAGCTGTCACCCATGCTGCGTGATACCCCAGTACTTGCGGACAGAATAAACGAAAAGTCACGAAACAGCGGTAATACAATCATGCAGAAGATATTCCCCGGCGGTTTTATCACTATTGCCGGGGCAAATAGCCCAACGGGATTGCGTAGCCACACAATCAGAATATTGCTTGCGGACGAAATAGACGCATACCCAGCCAGTGCAGGAAAAGAGGGCGACCCGCTTCTATTGGCTTCAAAAAGACAGACGACGTTCTGGAACAAGAAGCAAGTGGACATTTCCACACCGACGGTCAAGGGCGTATCAAGAATAGAAGTGGAGTACGAAAACAGCAGCCGGGGAGAGTGGAACACGCCTTGCCCGTGCTGCGGAGAACTGCAACCGCTGGTCTGGTCAAATGTAGTCTTTGACAAAGAGGACTTGTCAGAAATCAAATACGCTTGCAGCAAATGCGGCGTCATATCCAGTGAAGCAGAGTGGAAAGAACACTTTACAGAGGGAACCTTTGTGCATGAGGACCCGGAAAACCCCGTGCGTGGGTTCCATTTGAACACGCTTGCGTCAACACTGACCACATGGCAAGAAGTGGTTGAAAAATTCTTGATTGCCAATGCAGAAATGAAAAAAGGCAATGTGGAATTGATGAAAGTATGGACCAATACGGAAATGGGGCAGACGTGGGAGGAAGACGGCGAAACCGTAGAAGACGACGAACTGATGAAGCGCAGGGAGAAGTACAACTGCGAAGTGCCAGAAGAAGTGCTGTATTTGACCGCAGGCGTGGACACGCAGGACGATAGATTTGAAATTGAGGTTGTGGGCTGGGGTCCAGAATATGAAAGCTGGGGAATTAAGTATGCCGTGATATACGGTGACACGTCGAACATGGAAGACCAGTGCTGGAAAGACCTTGACACGTTTTTGCAGCAGTCGTGGAAAAAAGCAGACGAAACGCAGCTGAAATTGTCATGCACCTGCATAGATAGTGGAGGACACCGAAGCAATCAAGTATATAAGTTCTGCAAAGCACGGTTCAATCGCAGGGTATTTGCAATCAAAGGTTCAAACGATAGTGCAGCGGCATACATTCAGAAGCCGACAAAAAGCAACCGTGAGGGCGCATATCTGTTCACGCTGGGAGTAGACACAGGAAAAAGTTTGTTAATGGACAGATTGAAGCTGGAAGACGAGGGACCCGGCTTTTGCCACTTCCCAAAGGAAGACGGCAGGGGCTATGATGAAAAGTATTTCAAGGGGCTAACGTCGGAAAAAAAGGTCATGCGCTATAAAATGGGCAGACCGTATTTTGCATGGGACCTGAAAGACAAAGGACAGCACAAACGAAACGAAGCGCTTGACTGCCGGAACTACGCCACGGCAGCTATTGAAATAACGGGCGTACCATTAAAGAAACCGAAAAAGAAAGAGAATAAGCCGCAGACAACAAAGAAAGTTGTGAAGCGGGGAAGAAGAAACAGTGGAGGTATATTATAAATGGCAGGAATTACACTGGAAACAGCAAAAAGGCACCTTGACGCATGGCTGGAAGCAGAACTGGCGGTGACAAATGCGCAGTCATACACAATCGGCAGCAGGACCATGACAAAAGCTGATTTAGCGGAAATCAGAAAGTCTATTGAATATTGGCAAGGAAAGGTCAATGCGCTGGAGAACGCAGCCAAACACGGCGGCAGAAACCGGGTAAAACGATTTGTACCCCGTGACTTGTAAAGATTGCCCGCTATTGCCCGTTTTAGGGGTTTATTTCCCCCCATTGCCCACAAAAATGAGGTAATATTGTAGCGTGGAAAAATAAGAAAAGACAAAAAGCACCCGTGAAAAGGTGCTTTTTTCATGCCATAAAGGAGGTGAGAACGTGGGGATTGCAGCGGGAATTGATAAGGCAATAGCAGCGATTGCGCCGCAAACAGCACTGAAAAGGATTGCTGCAAGACAGAAATTGCAGATATTAAACAGCGGTTACAGCAATTATGGGGCAAGCGTAACAAAAAAATCACTTATGGGCTGGCTTCATGCTGGCGGCAGCAGCCGTGAGGACATAGAAGACAATGTTTCTGTCCTGCGGCAGCGCACCCGTGATTTATATATGGGCGTACCGATTGCCAACGGCGCTGTCAAGACCATGCGCACCAATGTAGTTGGGCGTGGACTACGTTTGAAACCGAACATAGACGCTGAAATATTAGGGCTGACACCAGAAGAAAGAAGAAGTCTGGAAAAGCAGATTGAAAGGGAATGGAACATCTGGGCAGAAAGCACAGATTGTGACATGGCACGCATTGATAATTTTTATGAGTTGCAGCAGTTGGCGTTTCTGAACTGGCTTATTTCTGGTGACTGCTTGGCAGTGCTGCCAGTAAAGCCCAGATTAAACCAGCCGTATGATTTGCGTGTGCAGCTGATTGAAGCGGACAGGCTTTGCAGCCCGGACAACTGCGACACAATAGACAACAAGATTGTTGGAGGTGTAGAGGTTGACCAGTCCGGGGAGGTGGTAGCGTACCACATAGCAGACCACCACCCGTTGTCATACGCATACACAGACATTAAATGGCAGAGGGTAGAAGCATTTGGAATAAAGACGGGCAGAAGAAATGTGCTGCACTTGATGAACCGTGAGAGGATAGAGCAGCGCAGGGGCGTTCCGTTCCTTGCCCCGGTCATTGAGAGCTTGAAGCAGCTTGGACGCTATACAGACGCAGAACTGGTGGCGGCGGTTGTGTCTGGAATGTTTACGGTGTTTATTGAAAAGGCAGACGCCAGCAACGAGGACGCAATAGGAAGCATGATACCAGAGGAAGTGCAGGTTGACGCAGAGGACGAAACCACCATTGAACTTGCGCCGGGTGCTGTCTTTGACTTAAACGAGGGCGAAAAAGCACATGACATGAACCCCGGAAGACCAAACGCCAATTTTAATGGCTTTGTGGAAGCTATATGCCAGCAAATAGGCGCTTCACTTGAAATTCCTTATGAATTGCTTGTAAAACGCTTTAACGCCAGTTATACAGCCAGCAAAGGGGCACTGGAAGAAGCATGGAAAATGTTCAATATGTACCGGGATTGGTTGGCAACAGACTTTTGCCAGCCCGTGTACGAAGAATGGCTGACAGAAGCGGTGGCAAAAGGGCGCATCAAGGCACCGGGTTTCTTTACTGACGCAGTAATCAGAAAAGCATATTGCACGGCAAAATGGAACGGTCCGGCAAAAGGTATGCTTGACCCAGTAAAAGAGGTTACGGCAGCGGAAAAGAGAGTGCAAAACGGTTTCAGCACCAGAAGTGATGAAACAATGCAAATGACAGGTAGCGGCTATTACAGCAATGTTGAGCAGCTGAAACATGAAGAAAAAGAACTAAGGGAGGTAAGGAAAATTGCCAATGGAAATGCAGACGACCCGGCAACAGGATAACAGGCAACCGGGCAACCCATACGGGGTCACAACAAATAAATTCTGGAATTTCATTCCGGCAGCAGGCGACAAGCCACCAGAACTGCTTCTGTATGGAGCAATCAGCAGTCAGCAGTCATGGTGGGAAGACAGGGTAACACCGCAGCAATTCAACGCAGAACTTGCGGAACTGGGCGACGTCCCGGAAATTATCGTGCGCATTAACAGCGGCGGCGGTGATGTGTTCGCAGCAAACGCAATATTTACACGGTTGAAAGACTGTTCGGCGAAAGTGACGGTCAAAATTGACGGCTGGGCAGCTTCCGCAGCCACAATCATTGCAATGGCGGGCGACACAATCAAGATTGCCCGCAACGGCGTGTTTATGATACATGACCCAGCAATGACAGTCTGGGACACTTTCAAGGCAGAAGACTTTCTGAAAATGGCTGATGAATTGAAAGTGATTAAACAAAGCATTGTCAACACATACGCCAGCAAGACCGGGAGAAATGCAGAGGACATAGAACAGCTTATGTCAAATGAAACATGGTGGACAGGAGACACAGCCGTTGAAAATGGGTTTTGTGATGAACTAATGTTTGAAGAAAGCAGCACAGTTGTTGAAAATTCTTCAAAAATTGTGGTTAATTCAGTGCCCATTGATGTTTCTATGTTCAAAAGTATTCCAACACAGTTATTAAACAGCCCGCACAATCAAAATCCGGGTAGTTTGATAAATAATAGTGCAGCAGCAAGCAAAAAGCCACAGGAAAAGGAGGAACAACAAATGGCAGCACCAGAAAACAAAATCACAACGGTTGACGCACTAAAAGCCGCTTACCCGGATTTAGTAGCGACAATTCAGAACGACGCAGCCGCCGCAGAACGTGTCAGAATTAAAAGCATTGAGGATTTGACAAACGGTAACTATGCAGCACTTGCGGCAGACGCAAAATTCACGAACCCAACTTCTGCGCAGGAATTGGCAGTGAAAATCATTGCAGAGCAGAACAAAGCTGGGGGCACATACATTGAGAACCGCCAGAAAGACGCACAGGACAGCGGGGCAAATGGAGTGCTTGGAGTAGTGCCGGAGGACGGAGCAGGCGACAACGGCAAGAATGTTTTTGAAGCAGCTATTGACAAGCTGTTTCCAGAAGTGAAGTAAGGAGGTAGCAGGCATGAGCGAATATGCAGTAGAGAAAAGAGAAACAGCGCCGAAAAACTTCTTTGCTGGCGACTTCCCAACAGTGCCGGAAACGGGGACTGCGGGTGCGGATATTAAAGAGTATGCGCCAGTAATGGTTGACACGGCGAGTGACAACAAAATTATCCCGGTAGCCAAAGGAAGCGAAGCAAGCGCAATCGGCATTTCTGCGGCAGCAGCAGGAAACGGGGAACCCGTGACATATTACATGACAGGTGAGTTTTTCACCGACGCATTAAGCGTTGAAAGCGACACTGATGTGGCGAAAATCAAAGAAGCATTAAGAAAAGTATCAATCTTTTTGAGATAAGGAGGAAAAAGAAATCATGGCAAATGAAGTATCTATTTATGAGCCACGGACAATGGGCAGAGTGGTTCAGAAATTACCGCCCGTGCGTACCTTTTTCAGAAGTACGTTTTTCAAACATGAGGAAACTTTCACAACAAAAAATGTTGATGTAGATTTCAGAAAGGGCAGCAGAAAGGTTGCGCCGTTTGTAAGCCGCTTAATTGGTGGAAAGGTAGTGCCGAACACTGGCTATGAAACAAAGACCTATACGCCGCCTTTAGTAGCCCCGGAAAAGGTCACAACGGTTGACGACCTTTTACAGAGAAGACCGGGTGAAAGTATTTATTCCGGCAGAACACCTGCGGAACGTGCCGTATTGAAAATGGCAGACGATTTTGTGGAATTAAGAGAACAGATTGTGCGCCGTGAAGAATTGATGTGCGCCCAGACAATCTTCACTGGTAAAATTCCCATTATCGGTGACGGCGTGAATGAAGAAATTGACTTCTTTTTCACCAACAAAGAAACCATTTCAGAAGCAAAGAAGAAATGGACTGCCGACACTTCCGACCCTATCGCAGATTTAAAACGCTGGCATGAAACCGTCCAGAAGACAGGTTTTGTGAACTGCGATATTTGCGTTATGGGAACAGGCGTTGCAAATGCGTTTGTGGGCAATGCAAAGGTGCAGAAAGTTCTTGACGTAAAGAACTACAATTTAGCAGTTATCCAGCCACGACAGCTTCCGAACGGTACAACGTATCTGGGAACCATTCACGAATTAGGGCTTGATATTTACAAGTACAACGAATGGTATTTGGACGACTGGACAAACCCGGCAACACCAGAGGACAAGCCGCTTGTACCTGCGGACAGTCTGGCACTGTTAAGCACAAGCAGTGACTATTCCATGTACTACGGCGCAATTACACTGATTAAGGAGCCGGACGGCAACTTTATGACCGTTGAGGGAAAATATGTGCCGGACACATGGACAAAGCGCAAGCCTGCAAGAAGATTTCTCAATCTGTCTTCCGCACCGTTATGCGTACCGCATGACGTTGACAGCTGGTTTGTTGCAACGCCTATTTAATGGACTTCAAAGCACAGCTTGTCAGTGACATGAAAGTGTTTCATAACTGCGGCGAAATGGCAACCATGACAGACGTATGGTATCAAGAAAAACAACACTATATACCCATTATCATTGACCACACGGCAGCCGACGAACGGCAGAGAGGAAGCGGGGACAATGCAGAGGGGTTGCACCGTGCGTCATGTCTTGTCTATATGTCGCTGTATGACTTTGGTTGCGTACCAAAGCAGGGGCGGCAGATAGAAATTGACGAAGCCGGGGCGGTAAATATGTACCGTATCGCAAAGGCAGATTGTGAAGACGGGGAAATAATTCTGGAATTGGAGATGTTGGAAGAATGATTGAAATAACATCTGACGCAATAGAAAGAGTTGGAACCCTGCTGGCAGACGTCCCAAAGGGTGCGGAACGGGTCTTTGCTAACGCAATGAACCGTGGTATTTCCAGAGTAAAGACACAGGCTTTGAAAAGAACAAAGCAGGTATACACGGTAAACAATGGCGCACTGACAGCGAGAACAACAATGCAGATAAACAAAGCCAGCACGGGAAACCTTGCGGGCTTTGTTTCGTTTGCAGGAACAAAACTGCCGTTATATCAATTCAAGGTGACGCCCACGAAATCTGGAACAGGAAAACAGGTGCGGGCGGCAGTTAAGAAAGGCGGCAGCGCAACACCGTTTGAAGACGCCTTTGTTGCGAACATGAAAAACGGCATGGGCGTATATGAGAGAGTAACCAGAAAGCGTGTACCGACAGAACAGCTTATGGGTCTTTCAGCTGCGCAAATGGTAGGAAGCCCGGAAGTTATAGACGGACTGCAAGACGAGGTACAAGAACTGGTGAATGAACGTATTGTCCATGAAATGAACAGAATTTTGAATGGATATGGAGGATAAAAAGCATGACACCAGTTTTTTTGCTGGAAAATTTGCAGCGGTTCATAGAAGAAAAAACGGCTGACATTATTTTACCAGTGAGAACCAGAACGGGCAGAAATGAAGTGAAAGAGCGCCCGGCGGCGGTTTACAAAATGGGACTGCCGGAAGCGGACGACGCACAACAGAAAGTGCCATACATTCTGGTTAAGTTCCTAACAGGGACGGACGACAAGGCAGCGGGAGAGCCAGAAGAAGACAGCTGCAAAGTAAGAATTATATTTGCGGTGTATTCCGAAAACGGACAGGACGGACCACTTGCACTTCTCAACCTCATGTTGAGAGTGCGAAGCGAATTGAAGAAAGCCGGAGCAGTTGGCGGCGGTCAATTTGTGCTGGAAATGCCACTGGAATATATCGTGTATCAAGACACCACGCCGCCGTATTACATGGGGGAAATGGTGACAAATTGGAGCCTGCCAGTCGTACAACGTGACGTGGCAGCAGTTCTGCAAAATTTATAAACAGGAGGTAGAAGACATGGCAAAAGCGACCACAGCAAACGCCACAGCAGCCGAAAAGGACGCTGAAAAGGTGCAGGCGGTAGAAAATACCAGTGAAGCGGAAAAAGCCGCAGAAACGGCAAATGAGCAGCCGGAAACGGTAAAGCTGATTTACATTGGACCGAACCTGCCAAAAGCAATGTTGCAGTGCAACAGAATTTTTGAGGGAACAGAAGAAGAAATTGACAAGGAATTGTCTTTTATTCTTGAAAAGTTCCCACTTGTAAAGAAAATGCTTGTTCCGACAACGGAACTTGCGGAGAAGAAAGACAAGGTGAAGACAGCCGGGAACGTATACAACAAGTGGTATTCCGACTTAAAAGCTGCCGCCCTTGCATACGCAGAACGAGAACAGGAGGTATAAGCAATGAGTGACGTATCACATGGAGTAAATGCCGGAAAGACCGACAGCGGAGCAATCACGCCCGTTTCCGTAGACACTGGCGTACATTTTGTAGTCGGTACAGCACCCGTGCAGGCGACCAACGGAAAAGTAAATGAAGTTATCATGGCTTCCAGCTACGCAGAAGCGGTGCAGGCGTTGGGATATTCCGACGACTGGAAAAAATACAGCCTTTGCGAAGAAATCTACACAGCGTTTACGCTTTTTAACAGTGCGCAGGTATTCTTTGTAAATGTGCTTGACCCTAAAAAGCATAAGAAGACAGTAGCAGAAAAGGAAATGGACGTGGCAGATAACCAGATTGAATTACCACTGGAAGCAATCGCAGGAAGCGTGGAAGTGACTGGAAAGACAGCTGGGGAAGACTACGAAGTGTTCTACGGTGACACAGCCTGCATTGTGGAGTTTCTGAAAGAAACAACAGGAAAAGCAAACGTAAAATATGACGCCGTGGACCCTACACAGGTTACAAAGAGTGACATTATCGGCGGTTACAGCGTAAGCACACACAAGACCACAGGGCTTGAACTGATTAACAGCGTGTTCCCACGCTTCACGAAAGTTCCAGACCTTATTTTGTGTCCGAATTGGTCACATGACCCGGAGGTTGCAGCCGTCATGTCTGCAAAGGCAGAGAACATCAACGGTCTGTTTGAAGCAGAAGCAATTCTGGACGTAGACTGCACAGAGGAAACAGGCGCAATCTACTATACAGAGGTGCCGGAGTGGAAAAAGAAAAAGAATTTCACAAAGAAAACGGAAATTCTTTGCTTTCCTAAAGTTGCGCTGGGCGATAGGGTTTTTAATCTTTCCACACAGCTTGCAGCCAGCATTTCTGCCGTAGACAATGCGACAGCATACGGCGACGGTACACCGTGCGAAAGTGCTTCAAACAAGGGCATACAGGCAGATAGAATGGTTGTTGCGGACGGTTCAGAAGTTATTCTGGACGTACAGCAGGCAAACTATCTGAATGAAAACGGCGTGGTTACAGCACTTAATTTCTACAACGGTTTTGTAAGTTGGGGGAATTATACAGCGTGCTACCCTGCCGATACTGACATGACAAATTATTTCTACTGTATCAACCGTATGTTCAAATGGGTTGGAAAGACCCTTATTTTGACATACTGGAACTACCTTGACAGAGGTATTAAAAGACGTCTTCTGGACGCAATCGTGCAGTCCGTCAACGATTGGCTGTCAAGCCTTGCGACTGATGAAAAAATCATTGGCGGGCGTGTCGAACTGAACGCAAGCGAGAACAGCGCAAGCCAGCTGGCAGCAGGAATTGTCCGTTTTCATATCTACATGACACCGCCGTCACCATTACAGAAAATGGACTTTGTGCTTGAATATGACCTTTCATATCTTGAAGCACTGGTGGCGGCATAAAGGGGAGGTGAAACAAAATGTCTAAAGTTGATGAATTAGTAATTAACTATGCGATTTACGAAGACGCCACGGAGTATCTGGGAACAACAGAAGTGACCCTGCCGGATTTAGAGTACATGACGGAAGAATTAAGCGGCGCAGGCATTGCGGGCAATATTGAAGAAATCATTATTGGTCACTTAAATGCCATGACAACAACTTTCAATTTCCGAACCGTAACGGCAGCAGCGGTCAAGTTAATGGAACCCCGTGTGCATAGAATTGATTTGCGTGTGGCACAGCAGAGAATGAACCTGCGTACCAGTGCAAATGAAGTCACCGGGGTAAAGCATATTATGAAAGTGAAACCGAAGAAAACAGCACTGGGCAAGGTTGCTGCTGCGTCCACTGCTGATGTAAGCGGAGAATATGCCGTTTCATACTACGCAATGTATATGGACGGTTCAAAGGTAACGGAGATTGACCCGTTGAACTTCATTTGTATTATCAATGGCAAAGACTACTTAAAGGACGTTAGAAAAGCGTTAGGAAAGTAAAGACAGAAAAGCAGGAGCCAGCGGGGAACCGCTGGTTTTTTCCTGCAATAAATCAGATATGGAGGAAAACAAAATGGCAGATACAACAAAAAACACTGAAAACATGGAGCAGGCGGCAGAGCAGGCAAAAGAAATGCAGGAAGCACAGGCAAGCGGCGTGGTGAGTTTTGAGGAAAAGAAGACAGAGAAAGAAAACACCAGTCTGAACTACACCCACACTTTCAAAGCGCCCAGAGAGATTGAGGGCAAGAAGTACACCGCATTAACCTTTTATTTTGACAATCTGACTGGTGAGGATATAGAAGCAGTGGAACAGGAACTTGCGGACATGAACAAATATGTTCTTTCCCCGGAAATTTCTTCTGCGTTCCAGTGTATTCTTGCGGCAAAGGCTGCGGGGGTTGCTTCTGACGAAATCAGACGGCTTCCAGTGCCAGACTATATGAAAATTAAGAACAAAGCAAGGGATTTTTTAATTGCTGCGGGCTATTAAAGATTAAAGAACCCGCAAAGTTCATAAGAAAGCAGATATATAAAATGTCAAGGGCTTCACATACGCCCGTCCCATTCTGGTTAAAAATGCCCATACGCAGGCTTTTTGCATGGATTGAAACAATCAATGAAGTGGAAAAAGAAGAAGCGGAAGAACGGCAGCAGAATAAAGCGTAGGGAGGTGAAACAGCTTGGCAGGGTCACAAAAGGAATTTGAACTGCTTTTCAAGCTGAAAGCGGCGCTGGGTCCCAACTTCAATGGGGCGTTCAAAAGTGCGATAAACACCAATAACCAGTTGCGGGACAGCATGAAAAACGTAAATTCCTTGCAATCGAAGATTGACGGCTACACAAAGCAGTCTGCCGCTATTGACAAGAACAAAGAACGGCTGGCGTTGCTTAATGCTGAACATGACAGGTTGCAGCAGGAGTTACAGCAGACGGGCGAACCCACAGACGCACTGCGGAAGAAGCTCGAAAGAAATGAAAGCCAGATACAACAGACCACTGCCAAAATACAGGAACAGGAAAGACAATTAAACAGTTACGCAGAAGAACTGCGGGAAGCCGGGGTAAATACAGACAATCTGGAAGAAGCCAACGGCAGGTTGCAAAAATCGTATGAAAAGTTGCAGAGTTCACAGCAGACGTTGCAGAAGATAAATGAAAAGCAACAGCAGGTACAGCAGAGCATTTCTAAAACAAAAGGGCAACTGCTGGGAACGATTGGCGCTATCGGTGCAATAGCAACGGCGGTATATGCGGGACCAGTGCAGGCGGCGCAGAAATATGAAACGGCAATAGCAAAGGTTGGAACCATTGCGGATACGCAGGAAGTACCACTGGGCACATTGTCACAACAGATTATGCAGCTGTCAAACCAGACAGGAATTGCAGCCAGCGCCGTTGCTGATGATGTATACAACGCAATATCTGCCGGGCAGAAAACGGCAGACGCAGTAAACTTTGTTACAAACAGTACGAAGTTAGCGAAAGCCGGATTTGCCGAAAGTTCGCAAACGCTGGACGTATTGACAACCGTATTGAACGCATACGGCATGAGTGCGGACAAGGTAGGTACTGTATCAGATATGCTGGTACAGACGCAGAACAAAGGTAAAGTAACCGTAGGCGAACTGGCAAGCAGCATGGGTAAAATTATCCCAACTGCAAACGCAAGCAATGTTTCATTGGAACAGTTGTGCGCTGGCTATGCGATAATGACCAGCAAAGGTATTGCAGCCGCAGAAACGACAACGTACATGAACAGTATGTTGAATGAGTTGTCGAAGTCTGGAAGTACAACGGACAAGCTATTGCGTGAGAAAATGGGCGGTAGCTTTTCAGAATTGATGAAAAGTGGGAAATCACTTGGGGAAATTCTGGGAGGAATACAAGACGAAGCCAGCAAGTCTGGTCTTGCCCTGTCCGATATGTTCAGCAGTTCGGAAGCAGGAAAAGCGGCAATGTCGCTGTTATCAAACGGCGTTGACGGCTTCAATGCAAGCGTACAAGATATGGTGAATAGCGTTGGAGCAACAGACAGCGCATTTGCCAAAATGGAAGACACCACAGAAGCCAAAATGGAAAAGGCAAAGAACAGTATTGCGAATTTGAGCATTGTTCTTGGTCAAAACCTACTGCCGATTGTAGGAAACATGGCAGACAAAGTGGCAACCGTGGTCACGAAAGTTTCAGAATTTGCAGCAGCAAACCCAAAGTTAGTGCAAACGGTCTTAAAGGTAGCAGCAGGACTGGCAGCACTGAAAGTGGGAATGTTGACAACAAAGCTGGTTACTTTATCAGCGGAAGACGGCATATTGTCACTGGCAAAGAAGCTGGTTGGCTTGCGTGCCGGATTTATTGAGAACGCAGCAACAAGCGCAGGTTTTGCAGCAAAGCTGAAAGCAGCCGGAAGCGGTGTACTTTCTTACTTTGGCAACGTAAAAGGTGCTTTGGGCGGCGTAGGTTCTGCAATAGGTAATATTTTCAGCGGAAACAGAGTAATTGGAGCAGTTACGGGCTTCATGGGCAATGTGAAAGCGTCCGTTGTCAATGGCTTCATGGGACTTGCTACAAAGGCAGGCGGGGCACTGACAGGCGCAGGAACAAAGCTGCTGGGGCTTTTACTCAAACCGTTTTCACTGGTTGGCGGCAAACTGGGTCCGATACTTGGAACCGTAGGAACTGCGATTGCAAACAGCCCGCTTGGGAAAATAGGCGGTCTGATAACAAGAGGAATTACCGGGGCTTTCAGTAAGGCAACAACACTGATTGCACCGCTCGGAAACGCAGTCAAAACAGTTCTGGGACCGCTCGGAAACCTTGCCAAAACAGCACTAGGACCGCTGGGAGGTATCGCAGGAAAGATATTGCCAGTTGTGGGCGTTATCACAACAATTATCACGGTCATTAAGCTGGTACAAACACACCTTGAAGAAATACGCAGTTTCATTCAGCGCACTTTTGGTGATGAAGCACTGGCGGTATTTGACAAAATCGTTGCGGTTATAACAAACGTAGGAAACACAATAAAAAATGTGTTTTCTGGTGAGAACATAGGCGCAGCCCGTGACAAAATACAAGAACTGTTCGGAGATAAAGGGGCAGCAGTCTTTGACACGTTTGTAAATGTGCTGGGAACAGTAAAGAACGCAGTTTCAGAGGTTGTGGGCTTCATAACGGCAAATGTTGTGCCAGTAGCAGAACAGGTATTGCAGGTAATCACAACACAAGTGATACCGGGGATTGTTAGCTTTATTCAAGCGGCAGCCCCAACAATCATGCAAATTATACAAAGCGTTGCGGATTTTATCGGGGCAATTATCCCGGTGATAGGCAGCTTTATTGCTGGGCTTATGCCAATTATAAGCGAAATAATCACGTTTATTTCAACTTACGTTTTACCGATTATTTCAGAACTGTTCAGCTTTATTTGCAGCACGGTTCTTCCGGCAATTTCAGACGCAATACAAGCAATTTTACCAGTCGTACAAAACGTACTGCAAACACTGCTTCCAGCCATTCAAACCGCTTTATCAACTATCTGGAATATTGTCAGTCCGATAATTCAAGGAATTTTAGCGGCGGTACAATTTGTAATGCCGACAATTCAAGCTATCGTTCAAAGCGGAGTTCAAGCAATTTCCGGCGTGATTTCTGGAATTGTAACCGTGCTGAATGGAATTATCACTTTTATAACTGGCGTCTTTTCCGGGAACTGGCGGCAGGCTTGGGAGGGCATAAAGTCCATTTTTTCTGGAATTTGGCAGGCTATCAAGTCAGTGTGTACGGGTGCAATTAACGGCATTATATCTGCGGTCAACACGGTTATTCGTGGATTGAACAAAGTAAAAGTGCCAGACTGGGTGCCGGGCGTAGGTGGAAAAGGTATAAACATATCTGAAATACCTATGCTGGCGAAAGGTTCAAGCAATACCCCAGATACATTCATAGCGGGCGAAGCTGGACCAGAGTTAATCACAAACGCACCGGGGCGCACGGTGTTTACTGCCAGCCAGACAAGAAGTATCATGGCGGCACAGAATACGGCAGCCACAACAGCGGCAGCGGTAGCGCCAACAACAGCACCGACCACAACAGCGCAGACGGTAAATAATTACAATACAGCGCCGGAGGTGACAGCAGGAGCAGGCAACAACGGCGGCGGTGCAAAGAATGTAACTATCAACAATAATCCAACAATCGTGGTAAACGGAGATAAGCCGGAAGACTTAGACGCAAAGCTGGAAGAAAACAACAAACGGCTGCTGCGTGACGTTGAAGAATTGCTGGACGAAAAAGAAGACAAAGAAAGGCGGCAGAAATATGACTAAAAGCTACACCACAATATCTGGGGATATGTGGGACAAAATCGCATACAACGAAATGGGAAGCGTTCTGCATACAGATAAGCTGATGAAAGCCAATGTCAAATATGCCAGCACCTACGTTTTCCCAGCCGGGGTTGTTTTAACAATCCCGGAGGTGGAAGACGAAGAAGACTTGGAACTGCCACCGTGGAAAAGGGGGCTGCTGACATAGAATGAGTGCAAAGAACTTGGCACGCCGGGTGGAATTGAAACTGAAATTTGAAAATGTTTCTGTCCCGGCAGACATCAACAAATATTTAAGCAGTCTTACTTTCACTGATGAAGAAGAAGACAACGCAGACGATTTGCAGCTTGCGTTTGATGATAGAGAAAGTAAGTGGCTGGGAAGCTGGCTGGAAGTAAAACCGACATTTGTTAAGACTTCAACGACGGTACAAAAGCAGGTGGAAGCTGCAAGCGTCGTCAATTATGTAGTTAAAAAAGGTGATACCCTTTGGGCTATTGCCAAAAAGTATCTGGGAAGCGGCACGAAATACCCGCAGATTGCCAGTGAAAACAATATCAAGAACCCCAATTTGATATATCCGGGGCAGGTATTTAAAATCACGACAGGCGGGACAGCAACCCAGACGGTTTCAGAAACAAAAGAAACCACAAAAAAGGTGTCAGACCCTAAATTGATAACGGCAACTATTGTGCAGAAAAACTGGCATGACAACGGAAAAGATGTGCATTTGAATTGCGGAACCTTTGAACTGGACAGCGTAGACGCCAGCGGACCGCCAACCAAAATCACATTAAAAGGCACGTCAATTCCGTACACCTCAACCATGAGGGTTGCGAGAAAGTCAAAAGCATGGGAAAACACGACACTGAAAGTGATTGCGGAGCAGATAGCGAAAGAAAGCCGTTTAAAACTGATGTACCTTGCTGGGTCAAACCCGAAATATAAGCGAAAAGAACAGGTGCAGCAGTCAGACATTGTATTTTTGCAGAAGCTATGCAAGGCGGCTGGGCTGGCGTTGAAAGTAACCACAATGAACGTGGTTATTTATGACGCCGAAGAATACGACAGCAAGCCACCTATAAAAACCATAAAATATGGCAGCGGTGATTATTTGTCATACAAGCTGGGAACCAGCCTGCATGATACAGCATACACCAGCTGCCATGTTTCGTATACTGACCCGGACAGCAAGGAAACGATAGAAAGTACATACACCCCGGACAGTACAGAGGGAACCGGGCAGGTGCTTGAAATCAACGAAAAGGTGAACAGCACCAGTGAAGCGCACGAACTGGCGAAAAAGCGGCTGCGTGAAAAGAATACACAGCAGTATACAGCCAGTTTCACCATGCTTGGTGACGTGCAGCTGGTGGCGGGCGCAACGGTTCGGTTGAAAGGGTTTCAGAAGTTCGACCGCAAGTATAAAATCACGAAAGCAACGCACAAGCTGACGGGAGGTTATACAACGCAAATTGAATTAAAACAGGTATTGGAGGGCTACTAAATGGCAGACATGACAGAACTTAAAAACGCCATACGCATTGGCACGGTGCAAAGTGTGAGTGCGGAAAAAATGACAGCCCGTGTGAAGTTCAAGGACAAAGGCGGCATAACTTCCGGCGACCTGCACATTATCAAACGCCCGGTGTACGTCATACCAGCAATGGAAAGCGGAACAGAGGGGCAGACAGCAAAAACAGAATTGCAATATGACTACGGCGGCGAACTGAAAAAGAAAGTGAGCCACTACCACGAAGCCTTTGTTTCTGCATGGGTGCCGGACGTCAACGACATGGTTCTTTGTATTATGCTTCCAGACGGTGACGGTGACGGCTTCATTGTGGGGGAGGTGTAACGCATGGCGAAGATAGGCAGCTTTGGAAAGCTGGCTTTTTCGGTATCAGAAAAGACGGTGCGCACGTTTGATGAAATCAGCTGGAAAGTGTCTGCAAAGTACGCAACGCATGACAGACATATAAAACGTGATGTGCTGGAATTTCTGGGACCAGAGCCGGACACAATCAGTTTCAAAATGGCGTTCAGTGTATTTCACGGAACAAACCCGCTGAATGAAATTAAAAAGCTAAACAAAATGTGTAGCAACGGTGAAGTAAACTACTTGATTTTAGGCGGGAAAAAGTACGGGTCATATAAGTGGGTAATAACGGGAGTCAGCAGCACATTGAAACGCTACGACAATAAAGGTAACTGCTGGGCTGCCACGGCAGATGTGACCTTGAAAGAATATCCAAAGAGGTGAAAAAGCATGGACGTAATAAGAGGTGACGGCTCATTGCTGAAAGAAATTGACCTTGCGCCAGCAAATGAACATCAAGCCGTAATACAGAATATTGCAGTTATTCTGGACACAGTGCAAGGGTCATGCCCCATGTTCCGTGACTTTGGATTGCCGGGCAGCTTATATGGCAGACCGCAGCCAGTAGTTGAAAGTATACTGGTTGGCTATCTGTATGACCAGATAGAACAATTTGAACCACGGGCGGTGGTTTCAGACATTACATTTGACCACGACGCAGGAACAGGGCGTACAGTTCCTATAATCTATTTGGAGGAGGTGAGAACAGACAATGAGTGACAGAAAATACCCAGACATTGAGTTTGTGGAAACAGACACAGAAACGATAGAAAGCAATCTGATTGCACTATATGAAAACATGGTGCAGCAGGTGCCGGGGCGTGAGCATTACAAAGTTTACCCGGCGTCACCAGAAAGGCTGTTTATTTCATGGGTGGCAAATATCATTGTGCAGCAGCGTGTCATTATCAACGAAACTGCAAAAAAGAACGTGCCACGCTATGCGGACGGTGAATACTTGGACAGTCTGGCAGAACTGTTCAAGGATTTGGAAAGGCTGCCAGCAAGTCCGGCGTCTGCAATGTTCCGCTTCTACATATCGCAGGCGCAGACACAATCAGTAATTATCCCGGCGGGCACAAGAATTTCCTTTGACGGCGCAATATTGTTCGAAACGAAAGAAATTCTTGAAATCAAAGCCGGGCAGACATACGGGGACGTTGAGGGCGTCTGCACAACAGCTGGGACAGTTGGAAACAATCTGGCAGCAGGGCAGGTCAAAGAAATTGTGGACCTATACGACTACTACCAGAAAGCAGAGAATATCACAGCAACCAGCGGCGGTGCAGAGGAAGAAGACGACGACAGTTATTATGAGCGTATGCGGGAGAGTATGGAGAGTTTCAGCACAGCAGGTCCCGTAAATGGTTATATTTACTTCACAAAGTCGGTGTCCCCAGCAGTTGCAGACGTGGCGGTGACAAGCCCGGAACCTTGCGTGGTAGACGTCCGGGTGCTTTTACAGAATGGAGCGCAGGCAACGGAAGCGGTACTGAAAGAGATTGAAACAGCGTTGAACGCTTCTGACGTCCGACCATTGACAGACACCGTGACAGTATCGGTGCCGGAAACAGTGCCGTTTGACATTGATGTGACCTTTTATATTCCGCAGCCAGACGCAGCCAGCGCAACGATTATTGAAGCGGCAGCACGGCAGGCGGTAGAAGATTACAAGACGTGGCAAACAAGCAAAATGGGGCGGGACATTAACCCGTCATACCTTACGGCACGACTAATGGAAGCAGGCGTGAAACGTGTCGAAGTTCGCAAGCCTGTTTTCACGGTGGTTGAAGACATAAAGGTTGCAAAGTTGGGAAACACAACGGTTCTGAATGGAGGTATTGAGAATGTCTAAAACAATTTACAATGCCGACTATTCAGAATGTTTGCCGGAAGCATTAAAGAAAGACCCTAAAATGGTTGCACTGGCAAACGCCACGGCAGCAGCACTTCTGGACACTTCCGGGATAATGAACAGCGTTTTGATATATTCCCGGTTTGACGAACTGCCGGAAGAACTGGTGGACATTCTGGCGTATGACCTGCACGTTGACTGGTACGACTATAACTACCCACTGGAAGCAAAACGGGACTTAGTGAAAAACAGCGTCAAGGTTCACAAAAAAATGGGGACAAAGTACGCCATTGAAACAGCACTGGGCAGCCTATTTCCAGAAAGTGAAGTGGAAGAATGGTTCCAGTATGAGGGAGAACCCGGACACTTTCACATTATTTTAGATGTAACAAACCAGAAAATCACGGCAGACTATGCAGCTATTATCCGGGCGGTAAAGATGTATAAAAGGCTGTCAGCGCACATGGACGAACTGACATATCAAGGGCAGGTCCACGGGGTAATATACACCCACGGTGAATATTTCAGATATAAAACACCGCTGACAGGCAGACTGAAAGCCGGAACGCACCCGCAGAGGAACACAAGGGGCGGTATCGGTGCCGGAACATTTGTCGTGGGGACAGAAGCAGCCGGGTTCATATTCAACGCCCCAGCAGCAGGTACAAAACCGTACAGAAACACGATATTTGCCAATCAGACAACGCATATTGACGCAGAAACGGCGTTAAATGCGTTTGGGTATACAAATACACCAGCCGGACGCATAAGAGCCGGAGAAAGCCCGCAGAGGAACACCAGAGGGCAGACGGACGGGGCAGCGGTCACAATGGGCGACACAGCGGAAGCATACCACTTCACAACCCCGGCAGCCGGGACCGTCCCGGAAAGAAGCACGGTGCAGAGGACAGAGGGCAGCACCGTGGGCAGCAGTACGCAAGCAATGGGGTATTCATACGGCGTCAAGCCGTGCGGAAGCACCCGGAAGCTATAAAAGGAGGTGAAGACCATGTTGACAACGGACGCAATCAATGATTTTAAAGATTTCATTGACAATATCATTGCCTATGCGAAAGTAACGGTCAACGGCGTTTCCGAAAAAAAGGTGATACACCGCAGGGAACGTCTGAAAGACGGCAGGGTGGCTGTATATGTGCAGATTACCCCGCAGGTAAGCGGAACCGCTACGGTGCAGCGGGTGCAGCTTTACAACAAGAATAATAAGTTGTGGGCAGATAAAGCGGTAAACATTCCCTTGAACAACGTACAAGAGGGCGTGTTATACCGCTTTACATTTGACTTTGTAGAAAAGGAGGTGTAACAGATGTACGAACCTAAATTGTGGCAGGACCATGTAACAGAATTTGAAGACAGATACACCGAAAGCAGAAATGACGACGGGACAATAACGCATACACCCGTTGAGGGTGAAATTATTCAGCAGGGAACGCCGCAGAACGCAACCAACTTCAATCACATGGAGGAGGGAATTTCAAATGCGACGGAAACAGCGGCGCTTCTGGCACTGGCAACAATCCACCAGCAGCAGGCAACAGCTGACTTGCAGGGCGAAACAAAAACGGTGACACTGAAAAATACGCAGCAGTACCCGTTCAACAATTCCAAACAGGCAGTTGCACTGAAGACTGAAAGGAACCACATGGACTACACCGTGGAAACGGAAGTTGTGGAGTACACGGGCGGTTTTCCGGGTGACATTGTTATTACTGAAAAACTGTTAAATGGTTTCAAAATCGCACACACTGGCAGCGCAACCAGCGTGACGGTGAAAATCTATGTGAAAGGCGGGTTTTACTAATGGCAGGCGTAATTATTAAGACAGAGGAACGCAGACAGCATGAAGAAGCTGTATTGCGTTCTTTTGGCGTGCAGGGCAGAGGAACAGCAGCCCAGAGGGAAGCTGCGGAAGTTATCGCAGCCAGAAGCAATGAGGTAGTAAAGAACCAGAATGGAGGTAGAAAATATTATGGCTACTAATAAAATCAATGTAGTTGAAAAAACACCGGGCACACATATTGAATATGCACTGTCCGGCAGTAAAAAAATCACGTTTGGTGATGATGAATTAACAATCAATCTTGCCAGCCGTGAAAGAGATTTTGAAGTATCACTGGACATTTGCATTGACGAAGAAGACGGCGTGGTGATTGGAACCGGAGGACGTGCGCAGAAGTACGCTGCGCAGATTGTTATTCCTGCCAGACGCTATGATGTTATCGAAGACGGAGAGGACGAAAACGGAGAACCGAAAGAAGTTCCAATGCCTATCCCGTTTGATATGTCACTTTGCACGCTTATTCTTTGGGGATTGGAGGTATAAAGAATTATGTCTAATTTTGATGATTTAGCAATGGCGGTTGCTTCCTTTGGGGGCAACAATGCAGTAAAGTTTGATGATTTGGGTATGCCGTCAATTATGGTGGGTATTCCAAAAATGAAGTATTCCGACATTATCACCGGAGGAACACAGGAAACATTGCCGTGGTGGATTGTGGACGGGGTAGAAAAAGAAGTTATCTGGGTATCAAAGTATATTAACGTGGTAGTCAATGACCGTGCATATTCACTGCCAATGAAAGACCCTAAAGCATACATTGACTTTGACACAGCACTTGCAGTGTGCCGCAGAAAGGGTGAGGGCTGGCACCTTAACCAGAACGGCGTTTTTGCCGCTATCAATCTTTGGTGCATGAAGAATGGATTTACACCACGGGGCAATACAAACTGGGATAGAAGCTATGAAAAAGCGTATGAAAAGGGTGTAAATACATACGTTGACGGTTCACATGGCGGCGGCAGAACTGCAACGGGTTCTGGTCCGGTAACATGGAACCATGATGGAAGCCCGGCTGGAATTGCCGACCTTTGCGGCAACTGCTGGGAGTGGGTATCTGGTATGCGCATTGTAGATGGTGAAATTCAGATTATCCCATACGGAAACGCCATGAAGTCTGACTGCAACATGGGCGCAAATAGTACCGAATGGAAAGCAATTAAGCCGGACGGTTCACTGGTAGCACCGGGAACAGTTGGAACGTTAAAGATTGACAGAACCAGTGCGAGTGACGCAACGCTGCGTATCAACACAAGTGTCACAACACAGACAACAGACAGCAACGACACAAGCGTGCCATTCAAAGACACAAAGGCAGTAAGCGGCGTAACCATTCCGCAAATTTTGATTGCGTCGGGCTTATATCCAGACGCAGGACAGACGACGCCGGGCAGATTTTGGGCAAGAAATAACGGCGAAAGACTGCCTTTCCGGGGTTCGGGTTTCAACTACACTTCCGACGGTGGCGCTGGTGCGCTGGACTTGAACTACGCCCGTTCTCTCGTCAGCCACAATGTGTCCTTGCGTTCCGCTTTATATGAATAACTGGAAACTGGGAACTGATAAACTGCGGGGCTTACGGCAGTAAGCCCCATACTACAAAAATACAATAAAGGTGGTTTAAGAAATGCCGGAAAACACAACAGAAGAAAGACCGCCGCAGCTGGACAATGTGCGAGATAACGCCACACAGGAAGACTTCAAAATGAAAAATAAAGTGTGGGAAATGCTGGAATATGCAGGACCACAACTTGAAGAATTTCCCAGAGCAAAAAGAGGGCTTGCACAGAAGATAGACGGAACCATGCTGGATATTTTGGAATTGGTCATAATGCTTGAAAACAAGCACTATAAGAAAACGACACTTGGAGAACTGGACACGAAAGTTGATGTGCTGCGGCATTTGATAAGACTTGCGGCGAGTACAAAATACACACGTAGCGGCAAACCGTGTCTGCCAATGAAGAAATATGAAATGATGGCAAGATATATCAATGAAATAGGCTGCATGGTGGGCGGCTATTATAAATCACTGAACGGCAGCACTTCCGGGAATGGGAGTGCTGCAAAATAAGACTGGTAAAAGGCAGGGTAACACCTGCTTTTTATATTATGGGAATAAGCCGTTAATAGAGGACTTGCCGTGCCTATCCGGGGTTCGAGTTTCAACAACACTTCCAACGGTGGCGCTGGTGCGCTGAACTTGAACAACGCCCGTTCTAACGTCAACAACAATGTGTCCTTGCGTTCCGCTTCACCCCATTTCTGCCAGCAGTCGTGCCCACAAGTGGACACGTCCAGTGCGCTTGGGTTAAAGGGGTTTATTTCCATTCCAAAGGCTGCCAGCCGGGAGCCGTAGGAAAAAGATTGAATAGCCGTAAAGATAGTTAGTAAGCCGCAGGGCTGAAAGTCAGAGCCGGGAAGACTGGCGCTGAATGTATATATCACGTTTGAGTTGCGGAAGAACCGCAATTTGATTTGTACGGCAGATTTTAACAACAGGAGGGAAAAGAAATTGCACAAAATCAAAAACATTTTCCCTATGATTTACGACTTTGAAAATCTTTTCAATGCGTACAAAGCCGGGATAAAGTGCAAACGGTACAGACCAGATGTAATGGCGTACACGGATAAGTTAGAAGAAAATCTGATTGAATTACAGAATGAATTTATCTGGCAGACATACACCGTGGGACGCTACAACATATTTTATGTTTATGAGCCGAAAAAGCGCATGATTATGTCACTAACATTCAAAGACCGTGTGGCGCAGCACGCTATATATAGCCAGCTGAACCCATATTTTGAAAAGCAGTTCATTTCTGACAGCTACGCTTGCAGAGTAGGCAGGGGAACACACAAAGCAGTCAACCGCCTGCATGATTGGTTGAAACAGACTGACCGGAAACCGCAGCGTTTCTATTATTTGAAACTGGATATTGCAAAGTATTTTTACAGAATAGACCATGAAGTATTGATGGACATTTTGCGGAAGAAGATTGCTGATGAAGATTTGTTGTACGTCTTGTCAGTAATAATAAACTGCGAAGACACAAACTTTGGTCTGCCGCTGGGTGCCGACATTGGCGACGTGGCGTTTGATGAATTGCTGGGAGAAGTTGGGCTGCCTATTGGCAATCTGACTTCACAAATGTTTGCGAATTTGTATTTGAACGAACTTGACCAGTTCTGCAAACACAAACTGCACCTGCATTATTACATACGCTATATGGACGACATTATAATTTTACACCCAGACAAAAAGTATCTGGAAAAGATAAAGAATAAGATTGCGGACTTTCTGGGAAACAAGCTGCATTTACAGCTTAACAAGAAAACATGCATAAGACCAACCAGCATGGGTATTGAGTTTGTGGGCTTCCGTATTTGGTCAACACACGTAAAATTGCGCAAGAAGACGGCAAAGAAGCTGAAACGTAGATTGAAATATATGTTTGCAGCATATCACGCCGGAGAGATTGACAAAGATACACTGGATAGGTCCGTTGCTTCATACCGGGGCATATTGCAGCACTTCAACAGTTACGGTATGCGCCAGAGCCTAAACGAACTGTACTTGCAAGAAATGGGCAAGCCATATCCAGAACCGGAGAAGAAGCCAGCCAACAAATGCGGTCTATTCTGCGGATATTATGGCAGCACTGATGATTATATCAGACAGCAGCCGGAGAAAAAGGAGGTGACGGACAGTGGAAGCAATGCAGACGCTTAACCCAGCGGACGTCTGGGAAGTGGTACAGAAAGCTATTGTGTGGCTTGCGAGGATTGGAATTGTTATTGACCTCACGCCGGGAATTAAAGTGCAGCCCGTGCGCTGGTTAATCAAACAGCTGGGAAATTTGATGAACCACGACATGAAAGAGCAACTGGACCAGCTGCAAAAGGATTTTACAGACCATAAGGTTGACAGCTGGCGCATGGAAATTCTGGAATTTCAGAGCAGTTGCATAAATCATAGGCGACACACAAAAGAGGAGTTCGACCACATCATTGATATACTTGCAAAGTATGACAAGTACATCAAGGACCACAAGTTGACCAATGGACAGGTTGACGTTGCGCATGAATATATTCTGGAAATTTACAAAGAGTGTATGCGCACAAACGACTTTGCTTTGATAAAGACAGAGCCGGAAGAAACATAACAGGAGGTACAAGAAAAGCAGCATGAAAAGTTTAATATTTTTCATTATCGGTTTTGCACTGGCATTTGCAGTGCTTTTTTTATGCAATTTACCGCATTTCAGACGCTTGCGAAAGAAAAGAAAAGAGGAATTGCAGGAACACCCAGAGCGCAAGACCGGGGCAACAAAAATCATTATCTTTTCCATTCTGGCAACCTACTACATAGCGTTTGGCGTGGGTGTGTGGGTTGTGGTGGCAAAAGATTTTTACCAGCTATCCGTTTTACTGACCTTTGTTGGCGGGGTAACTGCTGCCGCAGTAGCTTTCTACTGCTGGAAAGCAAAGGCAGAAAACCTGCTGAAAATCAAGGCAGCATACCCGGAGTTGTCCGGCACGCTGTCTGATTTTTCAAGCATGACGCAGTAAAGAAAGAGAGGTGCAGGACATGGGACTTGCAGGAAACACAACAGCTGAAAAGATTTGGAACTTTTTAAAATCAAATGGGCTGTCCGATTGCGGGACAGCCGGACTAATGGGGAACTTGTTTGCGGAAAGTGGGTTGAACCCGCAGAATTTGCAGAACAGCTATGAAAAGAAGCTGGGACACACGGACGCAAGCTACACGGCGGCGGTGGACAACGGCAGCTATACGAATTTTGCAAAGGACGCCGCAGGCTACGGGCTGGCACAGTGGACATATCACACCAGAAAAGCCGCCTTACTGGAATATGCAAAAGCAGCCGGGAAGTCTATTGGTGACATGGAAATGCAACTGGGGTTCCTTATGAAAGAATTGACAGAGGGCTACAAAGCCACATTGTCAGTATTAAAGACGGCGCAGACTGTGGCGGCTGCTTCCAATGCAGTTTTGACACAGTTTGAACGCCCGGCAGACCAGAGCGACACGGTAAAGGCAAAGCGTGCAGAATACGGGCAGAAGTATTTTGACCAGTACGCAGCAAGAGCCGTTAGCAATAAAGAGAATGGAGGTACAAGCAATATGAATGTATCAGAAGTAAGAAAGAAATTTGCTGCGAGAGCAGCAGCCTATGTGGGAGTAAAAGGGGGCACGGCGGCACACCATGCAATCATTGACGACTACAACAGGCACAAACCACTTGCCAGAGGGTATGCGGTGAAGTATACGGACGCATGGTGCGCAACCTTTGGTTCAAAGATTGCCATTGAAGCTGGCTACACAGACATTATTCCTACGGAGTGCGGCTGCGACGCCCAGATTAAATTGTGGCAGAATATGGGGCGCTGGTGTGAGAATGACGCAAAGGTGCCGGAACCGGGCGACTACATCTATTATGACTGGGACGACAACGGCGTTGGTGACTGCACAGGAAGCGCAGACCATGTGGGCATTGTAGAAAGCTGCAACGGTCACACTATCACTGTTATCGAGGGCAACAAGTCCAATGCAGTTGGTAGAAGAACGCTGGAAGTCAACGGGCGCTATATCAGAGGATTTGGCGTGCCGGACTTCTCAAAGAAAGCGACAGCCAGCAGCACACCTGCAAAGCCTGCGACACCAGCGCAGCCAGCACAGGGAGCAACCGGGGAACAGGTTTACACAGTGCAGAGTGGTGACACGCTTTCTGGTATTGCTGCAAAGTATGGTACAACCTACCAGAAGTTAGCAAGCTACAACGGCATTGCAAACCCTAACGTCATTAGCGTGGGTCAGAAAATCAAAATTCCGGGAAGCGGCGTGCGTACATACACCGTGAAAGCTGGTGACAGCCTTTGGGCTATTGCAGCAAAGCAGCTGGGCGACGGCAGCAGATACAATGAAATTAAGACCATGAACGGTCTTTCAAGTAACACAATTTACGCTGGGCAGACATTGAAATTGCCTGCATAATCACGGGAGGAAAAGAAAATGGATAATGTTATTTATGCAGCTGTATATTTTGGCGTGACGCTGGGTGCGTTCCTGCTTGGAAAATATGTATTTCCGAACATTCCAAAGACCGTGACGGACAAGCTGGCGTCACTGTCTGAATGGGCAACACAGTTTGTGGAATGGGCAAAAGAGTTCAAAAAGGGTCAGACCGGGGAAGAAAAAATGGCAGCAGTTGTAGAGCAGCTGAAAAAGATTGCTGATGAAGCCGGGCTGAATGTCACGGAAGAACAGCTGAAAGCCATTGCCCAGACTGCATACAATGCAATAAAAGCCGGAGAAAAAGAGAGCGCAACAGCAGAGCCACTGGCAGCAGTCGCAGCAGTTCCGGCAGCAACGGTTGTGATTAACACAGAGAAAGTGGCAGTTGCAACAGACAACGTGCCGGAGGGAGCAACAGAGGTGAACGCAGACGGAACAGTGAACATTTATGACGCTGCCGGAAATATCACTGGTTGTATTCCGAAAGAGGAAGCAGAGAAAATGGCGGCGGCAGTCACAAAGATTGTTGATGAAAAAGGAAACACACTGGCAGACCTCAAATAATACCGCCAGCGTCGCACAGAATAAGCCAGAATAAAGCAGAAAGACCGCAAGTGGAGAAATACACCACCTGCGGTCTTTTTTACGTTTACGGGGCAAATACAGCGTCATTTACATTGTGCCGATAAAATCGGAACTGGTCAGCGCCCAAAACTGCGCTGCGTGTATGGTTGGAAACTTTGGAATTTCCCATGTGATACTATCATACACAATTTTGTATATACCGTCCTTATTTACTGTCAGATAGTATTTATCATTATCACTTTTACGGTCTGCCGGGTGCGTGTCCTGCACCATGAATGAAAGACCATTCTTTCTAAAGCGTCTATTATAAGATTTTCCCATATACAATCACCTCATTTCAAAAATTTCTTTTTCTTCATACTCAACAAATTTGCGGCGGGTTCCGGCTGGCACCTGCAATTCATTTCTGAATTTGTACCCGGCAGAGAGTTTGAGGAAGTCCACAACGTCGGTTTCGGTCTGCTGGTCCATATCATCATAAAAGTATTTTAATTCAACGGAGGTTGCACCGTATGCGTTGGCGAGTTCCCGGAACATTGCCCGTGCGCTTGAGGTAGTTGTCATGGAGGGAATACCCAGCCAGTGTTTAGAGTTGTCAAACCGGGCAATAACAGGTCTGTAATTGCTGCGGTTGAAAGAAATATCATTGAGCGTCCATTTTAACTTTTTCATATCATCACCATTCTTTCTGGGCGGCAGCAGCGCCGCCCGTGCTATTGTTAATCAAGATAACATTCCATTGAAATTGGATATTGCGCTTTCAGCTTTTCAAAAGCTGCCTTTGTGACACGGTAGCTGCGCCAGTTCTCAATTTTCTTCTGGCAGCCGTCAACCCAGTGGGCTTCAACTTCCGTTATGCCCCTGCCTTTTAATTCAAGCGGGGTATCAACAAAGTAGTGTTTGCCATAATATGCAAGGCTGGCTTCCATTTTGACTTCCGGCTTGCGCTGTCCCATTTCCGGGGTGTAGCAGTGAAGCCCGTTTATTCTATCTTCCATGTAAATAATTTTTCCCATATCGTTTGCCCTCCATGTGCTTGATTTCTTTAACTGTCTTTATTATATACTTACGGAAGTATAAAAGCAATGGGCAGAATAAACAAATATACTTCCGTAAGATTGTATAAAATGTATACTTCCGTAAGAAAACAAAGTGTGATATACTGAATAAAACAACAGGAGGTGCAGACAATGCCAGATACAACAGAAAAGAAATATATACCAAGAGGACCTGCGGCGACGGTAGCAAAGAATAAATACCGTGATAGCAATTATGACCGCATGGAACTTGCGGTGCCAAAGGGTATGAAAGCCCGTATCAAAGAAATAGCAAAGGTGCAGGGCTATTCTTCCCAGAACAACTATGTTGTGGAAGCGGTGAAAGAGAAATACAAGCGGGACACCGGGGAGGAATTGACGTGGCAGAAAGAGTAAAAGAACAGGAATTTGAAACGGGCTTTTTGCATGGCTGGGACGGCTCGGACTGTATATATTATACAGACGAAAAGTGCCTATATTATAATGACGCAGAAGCACCGTGCCACCATTGCCACCACTACACAAGGAAGACACAACAGAAAGGGGGAATAGTCTATGGAATATAGAATGAAAGATATTATGGAACCACCAAAGACATTGGAGGAGCAGAAGAAAGAAGCCAGAGAAGCGGCAATGGCAGCAGGAGCAGAGGTGCTGGGCGAAGAATGGAAGCCGGGAACACTGGAAAACGTGAAAAGACAGGTTGAAAACGCCTACACAGATTTAAAAGGGTGTGGACTATACAAAGAAGAAAAGCATTTCAGAAATGGAATGGACCTCATGTATAATAATGTGATTGACATTATAAATTCAGAACTGGGGAGGAAGTAGCGTGGAAGAAAAGCGGTGCTGCATAATTCATAATTACTATGTATGCCCGGTATGCAAAACGGGGTACTGCAAACCGTTTGGAGAGGTGAAAACAAGACCAATACAGAAATGCAGGAAGTGCAATAAAACTGTTAGAATGACAATAAATGGAAAATAATTAAAAAAACTATTGACAATATACTTCCGTAAGTATATAATAAAGGCAGTTAAAGCAATAGTGCTTAACACAAAAAGTCAATACAATTCAATACGGAGGAAATCAAAATGGCAGAAATGACAAAGAAAGCATTAAACAAAATCAAGGCAGCAGCGTTCACAGAATTTAAGCAGGGTTTTTCAGAGGAAGAATTTAGAAACCTGTTCGCAGGCGGCAAGAACGTAGTGACAGCGTGGAGAATTACAGAGGGAACAAAAAGCAAGATTGTGATTACACAGTATGACACGCAGATTAACACGAACACTTTACAGCAGGACGGCTTCACAGAAGCAGCAACAGCAGAAAAGCTGTTCTATGCTGACCGCCAGACAAAGACACTGGAATTTGTAGGCAGAATGTAAAAAGACATTCCCGGCAGGTGGTAGGCTTGCCGGGAGGAATGGGGCATTGAATGATAAACAAAGAAGCGGCGGCAGAATTTGCAAATAAAAACTGCGTGCGGTCAAATTGCTTCATGTGCAGAGAGGGTGACAAGTACGAAACATACAGAAAATGTCCGTTTTTGCCGTTGAAGCTGATTGCAAGAGAAAGAACGGTCACGGAAGAAGACGTGCCAGACAATATGGGAGAATAACAAAACCCCGGCAGGCAGCAGGCTTGCTGGGGTTCGTTGCAGAGGGGTACACAGTCAGTGTGTAGCCTTTTTATATTTGTACTAACTTAACACTGCCCACAGGCAATCTTGATTCTAAGACCAGCGATGAGGTGATTGCACTGCTTAAAATGACAGCAAAAAAATATGGTCAGACGATTGTAATGATTACCCATGATGACGAAATCGCACAGGTCGCTGATCGCATTCTGGTGATTGAGGATGGACAGGTGGTGGATTTCAGATGAAGACAATAAGCAGGATTGCACATAGCAATGGCAAAAAGAACAAGACAAGAAGTATACTGATCATGATGTCCATATGTCTGACTACGATGCTGCTTGTTATCATCAGTACTGTGGGAAATGGGGTAATTCATTTACAGAAAAGTCAGGCGGCAGGCTCATATGGAAGCAATTATGGTCTGTTTGTTTCCGCAGACGGATCGCAGTTAAAAGAAGTAAACCGCCGTGCGGAAATAGATGCTACAGGCACTATGTGCACCGAAGGTATCATAAAAGGCAATGAAAAAGGCGGGTTTGTCTGCATGGATGAGACTGCAAAAAAAATGCTTCCCTATAATAAAGAATATGAGTTAAAGGAAGGAAAGTATCCGGAAAAAATGCAGGAAATTGCCGCAGGAAGAGCATTTTTCCGTGCAATGGGGTATGGTGATGTAAAAGTCGGGGATACGGTGACATTGGATTACCGCGCAGGGATGCAGTCAGAATATAAGTCGGAAGAATTTGTTGTCAGCGGAATCCTATATGATCGGGATGAGTATACCATCGAGGCATCTTATGTTGCTTTCGGGTCACAGGAGTTTTATGATGAGCACGTCGCAGAGAATGACAGACAGTATAATATTTATTTTACTTTAAATGATTCTGCAAATGTATCTATGAATAATATTGATTCGGTTATAAAGCAGATTGCAGCAGCTTGTGGGATCGAAGAAAAAAACGTTATAGTCAATGATCTCTATTTGCAATGGGTCTTGCAGCCGAGTTATGAAACGATTGCGGTATGCGGGGTTTTGATTCTTGCAATTGTACTTTTCTCTGTTGTGGTCATTTATAATATTTTTCAGGTCGGTATTGCCAACAAGATACAGGAGTATGGAAAAATCAAGGCTCTGGGAGCAACAAAAAAGCAGATGAAACAACTGATCTTCAGAGAGGGCATTTTTTTGACAATTTTTTCAATACCGGTTGGATTGCTTCTGGGCTTTCTGATTGCAAAATGCGGTTTTAACTGGCTGGTAGAACAGGGGAATCTTGTATCAACCGGAACTGACTCTATGGGAGTCCAAAATCAGCAGGTGTCACTGTTTTCCCTGCCTGTTATGCTTCTATGTATTTTCGTATCATTTCTTACCGTTGCTTTGGCACTGCGTAAACCAATGAAAATTGTTTCACGGATTTCACCTATCGAAGCAACACGGTATTTAGAAAATGCAGAAACACACAAAAAAGGAAAACGAAATGGCAGAAAAAATGTCACCGTGTTTTCTATGGCAATGGCAAATGTAATGGGTAACCAAAAAAGAACCATTGGTACCATCCTCACACTGGGGCTTTCCTGCGCATTGTTTGTGATTATTTCTAATTATGTGGGAAATATTGACACGGAGCATGAAGCACGTCTTTCCGTTAATCATGGACAATTTGAACTGCAGCTTGACTATTCTGCTGAGTATGATGAAAGATATCCGGAGAATAATCTGGATACGATTCTGACGGATAATCCATTGAATGATTCGCTGATCGAAGAAATCAAAAGCATTCCGGGAGTGACAGATGTCATGACGAGAGAGATAGTCTCTGTAAATCTGAACGGAACAAGATTTCCGGCTGATATTGTGAGCAAAAATGATTTTGATTTTATGCGCCAGGACGGGGATATTGGCTCTATGGACTATGATCAGGCGGTAAAGAATGGTGATATTTTCTTTGGCTGGTCAACGTGGATGGAACAAGATGGATATGCTCCGGGTGAATCCATTGCATTTGACTTTGAGAATGGAAGTGAAACCTATACCTATCAGGGAAAGATTGCAGGATCCTTTGTAAGCGCGGACACTTATCTTGTCATTCCAGAAGGTGTATACCGTTCCATGAATCCGAGAGGAACAGCCTATGGCTATCTGTGGGTGGACTGTGACAAAAAAGATGTGGCATCTGTGGAGCAAAATCTGAATACATTGATTTCTAATACTTCGCATATAAAAATGGGTACTTATCATGCGCAGTTACAATCTGCAGAATTCTCAGCTCGCACGATGAAGCTTGGCTGTTATCTGTTTATGGCGGTTGTAGGATTCATCGGTTTTATGAATATGGCAAACACCATGATCATGAATATTACGATAAAAAAGCAGGAATATGGTGTATTACAGGCTGTGGGTATGACAAATAAACAATTAAATTTATGTCTGCAGTTACAGGGACTGATTTTTACGGTTGGCACCATATGTGTAGCACTTGTCGTTGGTCTGCCACTTGGCTACGTGCTCTTTGCCTATGCAAAGCATAATGGGATATTTGGAATGAATGTCTATCATGTTCCAATTACACCAATTCTTGCTATGATTTTGCTGGTCAGCCTTTTGCAGATTGTGCTTTCCTGCGTTTTAAGCAGTAATCTGAAAAAGGAAACGCTGGTAGAAAGAATAAGGTATCAGGGATAGCAAGTAACCAGGATGTCACTCGGACAATGAGTGACAGCTTGGTTTGCGAGTATACGTCAAAAGATTCTGTGCCCTTGTATTTTCCCTTATCAGAGTTTGTAAACTTATATGGGAATATATAACACAAGGGAAAAAATAAGGGAAAGCTCACCTGCGACAAATCCAGTGTTTTCAAGGGTTTTCGGAGAATTTAATAAGAAAATATAACAGTTATTAAATCTCTTAAAACAGGTGAAATCTCAATCGGAATTTGATGAGGTGATAATATGAGCAAAAGTAAGAAGTTGACAAATACTGGAAGTTATAAACATCTTTGCAAATATATCATATCTATCAACTGTACACCGCCCTCATAAATTGGGTGGTCATAATTGTCAGTAAAGAAATGGGGAATCTTGTGAGAAGGAACAAACCCACATTTTTCATAAAATGGTATCGTCAATGGACTGTCACCTGTTCCAACTTGCAAAACAGAATATTCATCTGCATATTTACTGGCAAGAAAATCAATTAGTGCTTTGCCATAGCCCTTTCTCTGATTTTCCGGATCGACTGCGATATTCTTGATTTCAAGTATTCCATTACCTTCATCGGTAACAACACATTCTGCTTTTTCATCATTGTCTTCAAGCACATACATAGTACCTTTTTCAAGATAGCGCTCAACCATGCTCTCCTGTTCATCAGCTAATAACAATAATGATATAAATTGCTTTTTATTTTCGTTCACTTCTCGGATTTTCATATCCATTACTCCGTCAAATTGGAATTGATCGTGCTCTGTCTTTCGCTAATGCAACTCCATTTTACTGTGCAAACATAAGTTATGCCCGTCTCAAGATTCGCTTTATATCATCCAGATTTTCAACAAAAAAGATTCCCTCCTGTCGCTCGTTAGAAGATAATCCTTTTTCAATCATATGATTTAGAAGTGCTTTCAAATCATCGTAGTAACCGTTCAGGTTGTAGAGAATGCAGGGTGCCTCCAGATGTTTCAAAGACACCTTCGACATTACCTCTGCAATTTCCTCCAATGTTCCCGTGCCGCCCGGGAAGGCAATAAAGGCTTCTCCTAACTCAATCATTTTGTTTTTTCTCTCAGACATATCCTTAGTCACAATCAGTTTTGTCAGTCCATCATGTTGAAACTCATTTTCAATAAAAAAATTCGGCTCAACACCCGTAACATCACCGCCTGCCTTCAATACACTGTCTGCCAATGCTCCCATTAAACCACCTTTAGAACCGCCGTAAACAAGTGCATTTCCACTGTTTCCAATCCATGCCCCCAATTCCTCAACTGCTTTTCGTAAGCATGGGTCATTTCCTTCATTTGCCCCAAGATAAACCGTTATATTCATTAAAAATTTCCTCCTACAACTTCCGATTTTGGGATTATTTCTTAAACAGCTCAGAATGTGAACCAAGGCGATAAAGCATCAAAAGAAGAACTTCTCCACGAATCTCATAAATAAGCAGCCGGTCTGGTTCGATGTGACATTCACGCGTGCCTTTATAGTTGCCTGTAAGATCATGATCTCTGTATTTTGCTTCCAGCATACCGCCATTCGCCAGAATATCGATTACCTCAAACAGCTTATCAAGATTTTTATTTTGCTTTTTAGGTCAGTTTACAAGGAACTACACGCAGACCGAGAAACGGGCTGCTGACAACAAATAAAGGCTGAGTATCAAGCACCGGGAAAGTGCGGGATATTCAGCCTGTTTTGTTGTCAGGGGTTTCCAAAGAGGCTTGCCCCTTGGCACACGACTTTGCTTGCAAAGTGTAGTGTGTTATACGCTCTGTCGGCGTTGCTGCGAAAATGAAGTTGCCAACCGGGAGGGCAAGGGCATTTGAAGCGGCAGGAAAACAGGGCTGTGATTGCGTGGCGTAGAGCCGCAAGCGCAGGGCTGGTTTCGTCAGCAGACAGGGCGTATATGAAAGCTCCCGTCCTTCGTCCCATGCCGGACTTCGGGACAAAATGTCCCGAACTTGTGGACATACTCCCGCAGAAATTGAAATGGGCGGGAAGCCATTTTAGGGCTTTCCCGCCTTGATTACCCTTTAGCAAAGACGGGCGGGGCTGTCAACGGCGGCACATAAAATGTGCCGTTCATCTTGACCGTTGACTGGCTCGGCTGGCTTTGCTATTTTCCAGATAAAATGGTATTCATAGCGCAAATACGCCAAAAATTATTTACTTGTTCAAACTCAATTTTCAAATCTTGCTGAAAATGAGCGAGTAATGTTTGATTGTCCCATTCATATTGCGTATTGTTCCACGAGAGAAATCCCTCCACAAAAATTTTGTGATCAATATGAAATTGTTGAATACATTGCGTCGTTATAGATACGAATTTTTGAACATCGATGGAGGCAAACACACTATCAGGAACACCTGAAAATGCAACAAAAATTGCTCCACCAGAATGTGGACCTCTGTAATAACAATACTTATCAACTAAGCCGCAAGTTACGATAGACAGGTTATGCCCGTTGAATGTATCGTCCAATGTAAATTCTGCTGTCGTTAGTGGCTCTAAATTCCAGCGTTCCCCCACTACTTTTGCGTGTGTGGCTACCTGAATAATTTTCTCGGAAAATCCATTGATATTTTCCCATCCCCACAGCCATGTGTTACTTGATGTTGCCTCGCTTCCGATGAATTGAAGCGGATACTTTTGATTTCCAAAAAGTATTACGCCCTCTGAAAAATCAACATTCCAGTCCTGCCCCTTTACCACCTGCTCACTACAAGCAGTCTGTATTGCTATCATTTTACCTAAGCAAGCTGAAAACACTTGAAACCAATTTCCTGTATCAATATTGAGATGCTCAATCCAAATATTTTTTCTGTTATCCTGTTTTCTGGCTTTGCCCCAAAATCTCATCTGTATTTCCTCCGTAATATATTTCTTTTATTTCCTCCCCCGCTGGGGATTTGGATTTTTCAGCAAGTCCGACTTCTGTGCAATCTTTTTCAGCCACTTCTTTTCTTCTTCAGACAGCTTCTTCAAATTCAATTTGAGCCGCTTGCAGATAAACGCCAGCGATGCTTGCTCCGGGTCGCTGTCCTCTTTAGCGGTTTCCTCGGCGGTCTGCAAGAAATCTTCCAGCGGATTGTCCTCCGGAACGCTGAAAAAATCGTCCTTATGGGCTTCCCGCAGGTCGAGGGCTATCTTGTTTATGTCCTGCTGTATCACATAGCGGCAAAAGCTGTCATCGTCAATATGAGCGGCGATAAGCTGTCTTAACTGCGGGTCGGACAAGCCGGGATTGTGCTGCTTCATAATGGCTGCGCTCATAATATCCACAATGGCATTTGCGCTCTGTACCTGCTTGACTGCCGTTCCGTTCACATAGATTTCAAGGTCAGCCATCAGCCGGGGGAAATCCGGGTGTACCGCCAGCTCACACAAGAGGGAAGTATCCACCCGCCCACTTTTCAATAGTTCAATCATATCATCACTCAAGCGCAGGTCTGCAAGATCGGCGTTTGGGTGATTTTTTGTTTTAGAGCGTCCCAGCAGGTAATCAACGGTCACTTCATAAACCTTTGCCAGCTGGATAAGGGCATGGTGGCTGATGTCTTTGAGATTGTCTCCCTCATAACTGCCTAAAGCAGATTTGGAAAGATGAGTTTCCTCCGCAAGCTGTTCCAGCGTCAGCCCTCGTTCCACACGCAGGTCTTTTAAGCGTTCCTGTATGGATAGTTCCATGCACTCCCTCCTTGTCTGCCCGATAAATGGGAAGGTGTCGTATTAAATAAGTCTACCATTTTTCTTTTCCCAATTATCCAAGCGTACTTTCATAGTGTCTCTCCACTCTTCACTGGGGCATTTTGAAATTAAATTTCTATATTTTGAAAGCAATTCTGGTTTCATATATGTTTCAACTAAATGTAACAATGTCCATTCAACTTCATACATCGTACTTTCGGGAAAAATACCAATTAATGCCTCAACTTCTTCCTCTGTAAGCGGTGTTTTCACTTTTATAAGTAGTTCGTCATACTTGCTGACAAGCTCTCCTGCTGGATTACCTGTTAATGAGTCAGGCATTTGCCCAAGAGCTTTTAATTGAATGATTGTATCCTGCATTCGCATACTCCTTCTCGCTGTACTATTTTCATAGATTTCGATTTGTCTCTTTGTACTTATCACTTTACCACAATTCCGAGAGCGTGGAAATAGGCAGTTTTTTTGGCGGATTTCCTACCTTTCGGATATACGGGTCGGGCGGTCTTTTAGGTGTAGACTTAGGGTAGTTCATCGATGGACGGCACCTTGAAAACCAAATGACCGTCCGAAAAGGAATACCCCGGCAGGGGAAGCACCGCAAGGAGCCAACTTCTGGACACTTTGTCCAGAGGTCACTTCGGGACAACTTGTCCCGAAGCTGTGGGGAGCGTGCCAACGCCGGAACACGCCGCAGGAATGGGGCAGGAAGCCTTTTCGGAGAGAGCGGCAACGGAAAGCAAAATGGAGGAAACACATGAGAGAGAACCCATATAAACGACTGCCGCCCATAGAGCGCAAGCAAGACGGTTCCCTTTACCGCATGACACCGGCACAGAGGAAACAGGCAAACGCCCTGATCCGCCGGGAGTGCTGCTGTTATGAGGACGGGAACTGCATTGTCCTTGACGATGGGGACGCCTGCGCCTGCCCGCAGAAGATCTCCTGTTCCGTCTGCTGCAAGTGGTTCCGCTGGGCGGTTTTGCCGCTGGACGGGACGCTGGAAGCGGAGATTTTCCGGGATAAGGACACGAAACGCTGTGCGGTCTGCGGCGGTGTGTTCGTCCCTAAATCCAACCGGGCAAAATACTGCCCCGGCTGTGCCGCCAGAGTTCACAGGCGGCAGAAAACAGAAAGTGAACGGAAAAGGAGGTCTACTGTGGACAGTTAGGGGCTGAAAAGTCCTTGATTTTCAAGGCTTTGCAAGCACAGAACAGGGGCAGGTAATAGAAACTACCGTCTACCCCCGAAAACGGGCTTCTAACCGTCCACAAAACACGATATGACAAACACCATTTATATCCATCAGCCGGAAAAGGCGGTCAGCTTTACCCGGCTCCCGAATTTCCTCTTTGAAGCACCCACATTCACAGCTTTGCCCAATGAAGCAAAGCTACTGTACGCCTTTATCCTGCGCCGGACGGAGTTATCCCGCAAGAACGGCTGGGCGGACGAGTACGGGCGGATTTACCTGTATTACCCAATCTGCGAGGTGGTGGAGCTGCTCCACTGCGGGCGGCAAAAGGCAGTCAATACCCTGCGGGAACTGCAATATGCCGGACTGGTGGAGATCCAGAAGCAGGGCTGTGGAAAACCCAACCGCATTTTCCCAAAATCCTATGAAGCGGTTCCAAATACCGACTTCAAGAAATCCCGTTCTGGTACGCCGGAGGACTGAAAACCGCACTCCACAAGTACGATAATCAATCCTCTTGAAGTACGAAAACCGGACGGTATATAGAAATACAGAGATAAAAATATTGATTTATATTCTATCCATTCCCTTCCTATCCGAGATATTTTCTGCGGGATTTTCCTGTGAAAAAAATCCCGGAAGGGAAAGGAACGGGGAAAGGAGTTTATGGCACAACACGCAATTTTGCGATTTGAGAAACACAAGGGCAATCCGGCAAGACCGCTGGAAGCCCATCACGAAAGGCAGAAAGAGCAGTATGCCAGCAACCCCGACATTGATACCAGCCGGAGCAAATACAATTTCCACATCATCAAGCCGGAGGGACGCTACTACCACTTCATTCAGAGCCGGATTGAACAGGCGGGGTGCCGAACCCGCAAGGACAGTACCCGGTTTGTCGATACGCTCATTACCGCCAGCCCAGAGTTTTTCAAGAAGAAGTCGCCAAAGGAGATACAGGAATTTTTCCAGAGGGCGGCTGATTTCTTAATCGGGCGGGTAGGCCGGGAAAATATCGTGTCGGCGGTGGTACACATGGACGAGAAAACGCCCCACCTGCATTTGACCTTTGTTCCGCTGACAAAGGACAACCGCCTGTGTGCAAAGGAGATTATCGGCAACCGGGCAAACCTGACAAAGTGGCAGGACGATTTTCACGCCTATATGGTGGAGAAATATCCTGACTTGGAGCGTGGGGAAAGTGCCAGCAAGACAGGCAGGAAGCATATCCCCCCCCGTCTGTTCAAGCAGGCGGTCAATCTATCCAAACAGGCAAGAGCCATTGAAGCCACGCTGGACGGCATTAACCCGCTGAATGCCGGAAAGAAAAAAGAGGAAGCCCTCTCCCTGCTGAAAAAGTGGTTCCCACAGATGGGGAATTTCTCCGGGCAGTTGAAAAAATACAAGGTCACAATCAATGACCTGTTAGCGGAAAATGAAAAGCTGGAAGCAAGGGCAAAAGCCAGTGAAAAAGGCAAGATGAAAGATACGATGGAACGGGCAAAGCTGGAAAGCGAACTGAAAGACATTCAACGGCTGGTAGACCGTATCCCGCCGGATATACTGGCGGAGCTGAAACGGCAGCAGCGGCAGCATGGAAAGGAAAGGTGATTTTATAAGTACCACTATCAGATACAAAAAGGAAACGGAAGTCGTGACTTTTCAAGGCAGGGAAATCACGCTGGAAAACCTCTCCCCGGTGTTCACGCCGGAACAGGAAGCGGTCAAACGCCGGGAACTGGAGCAGCAGCTTTATGAGGTGTTCCGCAAGTATGCCGACAAGCGGCAGAGTGAGGAAGCCGGGGCATAAGGTTTTCCAAAGCCATCGTTGATTTGCGGAGCTGCTGGCGGTATAATAAAACTGTCAGCAGCTCCGTTTCTTTTTTAAGAAAAGGAGCGACAATATGAACAATCGAATAGACGCAATCTATGCAAGACAATCGGTAGACAAAAAGGATAGCATTTCCATTGAAAGCCAGATTGAATTTTGCAAATACGAATTGAAAGGCGGGAACTGCAAAGAGTACAAGGACAAAGGGTATTCCGGGAAAAATACGGAGCGTCCACAATTCCAACAGCTTATGCGGGATATTGAAAGCGGCCTTGTGCGGAAAGTGGTGGTTTACAAGCTCGACCGCATCAGCCGTTCCATTCTCGACTTTGCGAAGATGATGGACTTCTTCCAAAAGTACGAAGTGGAGTTTGTGTCCTCTACGGAAAAGTTTGATACCTCCACCCCGATGGGGCGGGCGATGCTGAATATCTGTATCGTGTTCGCCCAGCTTGAACGGGAAACGATACAGAAGCGGGTGACGGACGCTTATTATTCCCGCAGCCAGCGAGGGTTTAAGATGGGTGGAAAAGCCCCTTATGGCTTCCATACAGAGCCAATCAAGATGGACGGTATCAACACAAAGAAGCTGGTGGTAAACCCAGACGAAGCGGCAAATATCCGGCTGATGTTCGAGATGTACGCCCAGCCCACAACCTCCTACGGGGACATTACCCGGTACTTTGCCGAACAGGGAATTTTATTCAACGGCAAGGAACTAATACGCCCCACGCTGGCGCAGATGTTACGCAATCCTGTCTATGTGCAGGCAGACCTTGATGTGTACGAATTTTTCAAAAGTCAAGGGACAATCATTGTCAATGACGCTGCCGATTTTACCGGCATGAACGGCTGCTATCTGTATCAAGGGCGGGATGTGAAGCCCAGCAAAAAGAACGACTTGAAAGACCAAATGCTGGTACTGGCTCCCCATGAGGGCATTGTCCCCTCCGACATCTGGCTGACCTGCCGCAAGAAGCTGATGAACAACATGAAAATCCAGTCTGCCCGGAAAGCCACCCATACATGGCTGGCGGGAAAAATCAAGTGCGGAAACTGCGGGTATGCCCTTATGAGCATTAACAATCCTGTGGGAAAGCAATATCTCCGCTGCACAAAGCGGCTGGACAATAAAAGCTGTGCCGGGTGCGGGAAAATCATCACTTCGGAGCTGGAAGCGGTTGTTTATCAGCAGATGGTGAAGAAGCTGGCAAGCTACAAAACGCTGACGGGCAGAAAGAAAGCGGCAAAGGCAAACCCGAAAATCGCCGCCCTGCAAGTGGAGCTTGCCCATGTGGACGGCGAGATTGAAAAACTGGTGGACAGTCTGACGGGCGCAAACAATGTGCTGCTCTCCTATGTGAATGTGAAGATAGCGGAACTGGACGGACGCAAGCAGGAACTTCTGGCGAGGATAGCGGATTTGACGGTGGAAGCCATCAGCCCGGAACAGGTCAGCCAGATTTCCGGCTACCTCGACACTTGGGAGGATGTATCCTTTGATGACAAGCGGCGTGTGGTGGATTTGATGATTACCACCATAGCCGCCACAAGCGACAGCTTGAATATCACATGGAAAATCTGACGGGCGGAACCCCTCCCGTCAGATACCTACCCTGTGTAGTCCCTTGTAAACTGTACTTTGGCAAGCTTCAAATCCTTTTTAAACTGATTGGTAAACTAAATGTCGTATTTCATACATCGAGAGCTGCCTTAAGCGCATCCATACTGGAATAATGCGGAGTAGAAGGATCCTTCATCATTTTTCTGCCTTCCTCAATGGCAGCGGCTGTGGTAGCATTCGGTACTTCCAGTTTTAATTCAAAAGGAATACCATGCTCACGGATAGCGGTTCTCAGGAATATATTTACAGCAGTTGTCATATTCAGACCAAGCTCATTGAAGATTTCCTCCGCCTGATCCTTGATTGCCTTGTCTGTACGAATATTTAAATTAGTTGTTGCCATACAGAACACCTCCATTCAAGTATAGTATATGCAGAAGTTCGGGTGATGTCAACATAATGTCATTATACAAGCTGTGGATTTTCTGTTAAAATGCATCGAAGTCCTTCTGCGTAGCAATCTGCGAATAGACTTTGTATCAAGAAGATTTATGCTGATTCAGAGCTTGAAGAAGATTTAACTATTCGGAATTTCCGAATAGTTCAAACCGAAGGTTCTCGTCAGATCACACGCGATACCAAACACTATAACCTTCAAATGATCATTGCCGTAGTATGATACCGGATAAGTTGCCGGAGGATATTCAAAAGATGTACGATCACGCACATAAAGAATAAAGAAATGCTGCATATTTGCCCTTTAGAGACAAATATACGGCATTATTAGTATTCAAATGGAATGAAGTTTTAGTTTGTGGATATAGAAAATGCCCTCCCGGCCATCATGGTCGAGAGGGTTTCGTGCATTTACGGGATTACCCTCCAATATCAATTTTCAGTCCGGACTTAAGCTCCACAGTGAAGTGGTCCTCCCAGACAATGATCCGCTCAAGCCAGCGCTTTACCAGGGCTTCGTCGAAAGCTTCCAGGTGTGCGGGCTGCTGCTTTATGAAATAGCGCACCACCTCTCTGCAAAATGGGTATAGAAAAAGCACCGTCCAAATAAACCTTGAACGATGCTCTGATAGTTAGCGGATTGTTGCTCAATCTTCTATCTCTTTATATTTTGTTTTATTGCAGTGGTCACTGCATCTATATTGAATGGCTTTGAAATGTGTCCGTTCATTCCAGAATCCAAGGATGCCTGTACATCTTCCTTGAAAGCATTTGCAGATTGTGCGATGATTGGAATTTTCGCAGCGTCTGGGCGATCCTTGCTCATTGCACGAATTGCCCTTGCCGCCTGATGCCCATTCATTTTAGGCATCAGGACATCCATTAGAATCACATCATATGTGTCTGCTGGATTGTTGGCAAAACAAGCAACTGCGTCCTGTCCGTCTACTGCACGAGTTACATGCATACCTGCTTCTTCGAGCAGCGTGATTGCCAATTCTGCATTCAGCTCATTATCTTCTGCGAGAAGAACCTTTACTCCATTAAGGCTGACATCCTGTATCGGATTCAGCTCAGGTAACTGTTTTGGGTCTGCAAGTTCCATAGGAATTTCTACTGTAAAAGACGAACCACACTCTTTCTTGCTGTGAACCGTAATTGTACCGCCCATCAGTTCTACATATTGCTTGGAAATTGCCATTCCAAGCCCCGTTCCGGCATAATGTGTTCGTGCGCCGTTATCCTCCTGTGAAAAGGGTTCAAACAGCCTTTTCTGAAATTCTTCACTCATACCAATGCCATTGTCTTTTACCGCATAACTGCTTACAATATGCCGTTCGTCTATGCCCGGTTTGATACTAATTTCAAAAGTAATCGTTCCGCCATCTTTTGTAAACTTGACCGAATTGCTCAGAAGATTCGTCAATATCTCACGAATTTTTGTTGCATCCGTCAGAACATAAAGTTCTTTGGGGATGTTGCGATGTATCTCAAATGTTAAATCCCGATTCAGTAGGAGTCCATCCACGATAGCAATCACATTATCTATTAGGACAGGCAAATTCTCCGGCTCAGGTGAGAAGCTTACCTTTCCGTTCTCGATACGGCTAAGATCCAGTACATTATTCAATAACAACAGCAGATGCTCTGAACTTATTTTTACCTTTTGCAGACTATCGTGAATTTCAGATACATTTGTCTGGTTCAGTGCAATGTCCGTAAATCCGATAATAGCATTCATAGGTGATCGAATATCATGTGACATATTAAGTAAGAAGGATGATTTTGCTCTGTTTGCGGTCTCTGCTTTTTCCGCAGCCTCGCGCAACAAAATCGTCTGTTCAATTTCATCTTCTCTTTTTCTTTTGTAGCCGATAAAGCAGACAGCACAAAGCAAAAACAGCACACATCCTGCCATAGTTCCAACATAAACGGATGCTCTTCTTGTTCGCTCTACAAGCCCATTCACAGACTGCATATCCATTTCAATGCATAAAGCACCAACTATTTCATCCGAATCGCCCGTTATAGGATAACAGGCTGTGAAAATAGGACCCCATGTCGTATCAACAATGTTCTGCGAATACACCGTTTCTCCTGAAAGAGCCTTGTTAATATACGGAATCATTTCATCCTCAATATAGTCTCCCGGATGTCTGACATCTCCTGCGTTGGGATCCAGACCGTCCACCACATAGATCAGCCTGTTTTCTTCATTTCGGGTGGCGGTGTATAAATATCTGGTTGAATTCAGCGTTCGAATTTCATTTAGAAACGAGGAAACCTTGTGATACATTTCTGTATTTTCATCAGATTGATGGCGGAGCGTGGCAAATTCTTCTCTTCCGATTTTTTTATTTACCAATTTATGAATTGCATCTGCATTTTCCATATCACGTTTGAGTTCCGTTTCAAGGGCGATATCTGTATACGATTTTTGCAGAATATATGTATATGCTGATGCCAACAATGTGATTGAAAGCGTCAAAATTGCAAATAAACCTATGGAAAACTTGGTAAATCTCTGCTTTAACTCTTGGATGTCTTTGACTGACTTCTTGTCTGCTTGTGTTTTCATTCAATTTGACTCCACTTTTTATTTCATAGAAATATGTGGAAGGGGCTGATGTAAATACCGCATCTGCAGAGCGTGCATTTTTCCATCAGCTGATTCGCTTTTCAGATTTATCCTTTAATTGTTTCCTTATCCGTTCGGATGTTCAGATTTGTTGCTGACATACGCACAACCTCCACATGGCTTACAGTATACTCACATACTCGTGTCACGTCAATATAATGTCATTATATGAGCTGTGAACTTTCTGTTAAAAGGCATCCATGTCAGATTGTGTAGCCATCTGCGAATAGCCTTTATATTCATCAGAAGGGTGATCCCTCTGGGATGGGGATTTATCCGTGGATATGCGGCTTTGCGGTATGAGAAGGCTTATTTTTTTGTTTGGGGTTTCAAACTTTTATGTGACAAACATAACTGTCTGTGTTATTATAAAAATGATATAAGCGAAAATGACTTTTGCGGAAACGAAAGTATCTTTATATTTTTTTATCTGTATACTTCCCATGATGGGGATAAATACTTGCAAAGTTGATTACTAATATTTTTTCATTATTACAGGTACAATAAGAACATGTAATAGCGGAAATGAGGTATAGTTACTTGCAGGTAGAGAAGTATATTGCGGATAAAATAACATCTTTATGTGAAACGCGTGATATCAGTAAATACAGATTATCGCAGCTGTCGGGAATTTCCCAGTCGTCACTGGGAAGGATCATGGCGCAGGAAAACCTGCCGTCGCTGATCACACTTGAAAAAATATGTGCAGCTTTGGGCGTGACATTATCGCAGTTTTTTCAGGAAGGTAATTCAGAGAATCTGACAGAAAAACAGAAAGAAGTTCTAGGGATATGGAACAATCTGAATGCAAATGAGCAGGAAACAGTAATGTCAATGCTTCGTGGACTTCGGAAGTAGAAGAACAGTTCGAGTATATATATCGGCTGTTCTTTTTTTGTTTTCAGGCGTTAAAACGGTAATGTTTTTCTTGTGTACAGTAGAGCGCTATAGTATAATAAAACCAGTTTTTTGCATAAGTTTAAAAGCTATAATAAGGAAATCGGCAAACCAGATGAAAGTCTGGGACGCAAAACTACAGGGCCTGTAAAATGGCAGCCAGTTGCATAAAATGAGGTGCACTGTCTGTCTGACAGTGCTTTTTTGTGGTGTTATTTCATAGACGTAACAATAATGACTTTATATAGGAAAGAATGAGGAAAATGAAAGTATGAAAAAGGCAAAACGTTGTCTGATAGCGGTGGTGTCAGGTGTACTTGTAGCAGCTGCTGTCTTGTCTGGATGTGGACAGTCAAAGAAAGAAGTATCTAAAAATGATGATCATCTTACCGTTTATCTGTGGGAAAATCGTTTGATGAAAAATATTGCACCCTATATCCATGAACAGTTTCCTGATCAGGATATCGAATTTATTATTGGTAACAATGATACCGATTTATACAGTTATTTTAAAGAACATGATGAATTACCGGATATCATAACAGTACGTCGATTTTCTGGAACAGATGCACAGGACTTACAGCCTTATCTTATGGATTTTGCTTCTTATGATGTTGTTTCTAAGTATTATTCCTATGCGGTGCAATATTATAAGAATGAGGAGGATGAAATCCAGTGGCTGCCAATCTGTGGTATTCCGCAGACGATCATTGCCAACAAAACACTGTTTGATCAGTATGGCATAAAGATTCCAGAAAATTATGAGGAATATGTACAGGCCTGTCAGCAGTTTTATGATAATGGCATAAAACCGTATTCCATGGATCTTGGGGAAGACTGGTCTAATAATGAAATCATCCAGGCAGCGGCAATCGGTGAGTTTACAAGCCTGGATGGTATTGAATGGCGAAACGGTGCAGAGACTGCAGCGGATGAAGTAAAGTTTGATGATACATTATGGAAACGTATTTTTTCAGAAACCAGTCAGTTTCTTAAGGACTCGCATTTTGGCAAAGAAGATATCAATATTGACATCAATACAGGAACCCAGATGTTTGTCGAGGGAAAATCAGCAATGTTTCATGGACATCCGACGGTTATGCAGCAGCTGCAGAAACAGATGGATGCGGAGCTGATCCGTATTCCTTACTTTTCACAGACATCGGATGAATCCTATGTGTATATGACTCCGTCATTAAACATTGCATTTAACAAAAACCTGGAAAAAGACCGGGAGAAACTGGATACTGCACTGGATGTGCTGGATTGTATGATTTCAGAAGAGGGGCAAAAGCTGATTGCGGATGGAAGCGGTGTTATTTCATTGAATACAGATGTTCCAACCATGATGCAGGATGTACCTGGACTGGAAGAGGAAATTAAAAATAATGCTGTTTATATCCGATATTCCGCTCAAAAATCATTTGATGCAAGTCTTGAGGCTGTTCACGGATTACTGTCAGGGGAAATGGATGAAACACAGGCTTATGATACTTTGCGCAGTGTAATGAATCGTAAAGTTCCGGAAGAAAAAGCAACGGTGAATTTTGAAAATGAATATTCCATTTCACTGAACGATAGAAATGGCCGTGATTCAGCATCTTCCATTTTAACTACGATCAGAGAAGAAAATGATGCACAGCTGGCTCTGGCACCATATTATTATTTCACTTCTTCTATGTATAAAGGAGAATGCACCAATAGCCGGGTTGGCATGATGACAGCAAAGAGTTCAGATACAGCATTATATTTTACAAAAATTAGTGGTAAACAGGTTTGTGAACTCGTGGAAAATTATTTCGCCGATGCGGATGAGAATTTTTATGTAACCAATAAATACGAATTACCAATTGCATCCGGTATGAAAATGATCGTCAATCAAGCGGAAAGTGGATTTTCATTAAAGGACTTGACAGTTAATGATAAGAAAATAGACAAAGAAAAGGAATACTCGATTCTTCTTACAGACACCACAATGTCTGTTTTGAAAAAAATAAATCCGAAATGTGAGATTGAGCAGCTTAAAGATACAACATTATCAAGTGCATGGATCGAAGCAATGTCAAAAGGACAGCAGCCGTCAGCACCGGAAGATTATATAGAGGTTGAACAGTAAAAGTGGAGATAGAACAAACGGTAAATAAAAGAAAAAAAATAACAAGGCTGTTGCTTATACTACTTATTATTCTTTTAAGCGTAGTTTGTATAAAGTATCTTATAAGTAAGTCTAGCAAGTATATCAGTGAAAATGGAAAAAGCAGTATGGGAGCTGTTGTTGAGCAGATGCAGCAGACCTATGATCTTCAAGTGAGTGGGTACTACAGCCAGCTGCAGTTGGTTAAGGAATTTTTACTTCATGAGAGGGAGCTGTCTCTTGAAACGGATATGAACAAAAGTTTCTTTGAAGCATGGGAAAAAGAATCGGAAAGTACACTTATATTCCTTCGGGAAAATGGTCAGGCAATATCAGCAGGTGGAACAAAAATGCGGATTGATATGCCAAGTAAATTTTTGCTGGACTTAAAGAATGGATACAATATTGGAAAACTGGTGCGTGTTGATTATGATCAGAAGAAAAAAGACGGTTATCTGGTTGCGATTCCATGTCAGGAATATACTATCAATGGGGAAACTTATACGGCAATTGGAAGCGTGTATGATCATTCGAAACTGGATTCCATGTTAAAACTGAAAGGTTATGACGGGAAAGCATATTTGTTCATTCTGGATAATGACGGAAATATTACGTATACGAACCAGAGTGGTGATAAATACCTGCGTAATTATTCTCTGTTAAAACATTTAAAAGGAGAACAGGCTATTACAGAAGAAGAGGCTGATTTGTTCAAAAAGAAGTTTAATAACAGAGAATCCGGAGTTGCACTTTTGGGAAAACAGAACCCCTATTATCTGGGGTATTGCCCGATAGAAAGCAACAACACCATTTTGGTATGTATTGTGGAAAGGGGAGTTGTTGACAATGTGCTGAGGGATTACCAGAAAACGGTGTTGTTTGCAACAATACTCATGGCAGGTTATATATTTTTACTTTTTGCCGGATTATTCTACAGTATTTCCAGACTTAGTCTTGCAGATCAAAAAGCAGAATATGAAAAAAGAAATAATGAACTTCATTTACAAACAATGAAGGAAATGGAAGTAGTCAATCAAAAACTGAAAAAGGCAAAGAACGTTGCAACAGAGGCTTTGCAGACAGCTGAAAATGCAAATAAGGCGAAAACGGATTTCCTGTCTAATATGTCACATGATATTCGTACACCTATGAATGCAATCATTGGTATCACATCTTTGATCAGACATGATGCAGGTAATAAAGCAAAGGTTATAGAGTATGCAGATAAAATAGACATTTCATCACAGCATCTGTTAGGAATTATTAATGATGTTTTGGATATGAGTAAGATTGAGGCAGGAAAAACGGTTTTCAGGTATTCTGACTTTTCTATTCTGGATTTTGTACAGGAACTTGACACTATGTTTCATTCTCAAATATATGAAAAGCAGCAGACCCTTACAATCATAAAAGAAAATATTCAGCATGAGTGGGTGAATGCGGATCAGGTTCACCTGATGCAGATTTTCAGCAACCTGCTTTCCAATGCAGTGAAGTATACCCAGGAAGGTGGGGAAATTCAGTTCTTTGTAGAAGAATGTGAGACAAAGTCATCTGTCTATGCAAAGTACCGTTTCTTAGTTAGCGATAATGGTATGGGAATGTCGGCAGATTTCAAGGATACAATTTTTGATGCGTTTACCCGTGCGGAAAGTTCCCTTACGAATAAAATACAGGGAACCGGACTTGGAATGGCGATTACTAAGAATCTGGTTGAGGCAATGGGAGGTACCATTGATGTGGAGAGTGAATTGGGACAGGGAAGCTGTTTTGAGGTTCTCTTGGATCTGAAAATTGCAGAGGATAGAACGGTTGCTCTGGCGGCACAAGAAGAAACAGATGAGCAGGATGGAAATATTCTGCAGGGAATGAAATTCCTGTGTGCAGAGGATAATGAGTTGAACGCGGAGATCCTGATAGAACTGTTAAAGATTGAAGGTGCGGAATGTACCATTTGTGAAAATGGCGAAGAGATTTTGGAAGCATTTGAACAGTCTGCTCCAGGTGATTATGACATGATTCTGATGGATGTGCAGATGCCTGTTATGAATGGTTATGATGCAACGAAGGCAATCCGCAGAAGCTCCCATGAAGTAGCAAAGAAAATTCCAATCATTGCAATGTCTGCCAATGCATTCTCGGAGGACGTTCAGCATTCTCTGGCAGCCGGTATGAATGCACATATTTCAAAACCGGTTGAGATGAAGGTGCTGGAAAAGACGATCAGAAGCATAAAATCTGGTGGGGGGGGGTACCGAACCGCAGGTCACTGAACAGTAACAAATGGATTTGATGCGGCAGTGCAATTTTATTAAACCAGGAGGTTGACAAGGAGATTTAATATGATTTCGAGAGCAAAGAAATATGTGGCAGTGTTACTGGCTTTTGTATGCGTGTGTATGATATTTTCTCCCCAGACCGCATATGCAGCCGAGGACAGTTCGCAGCATGAAACTGTCAAAGTCGGTTTCTTTGCCATGGATGGTTATCATGTGATGGATGAAGAAGGCAACCGCAGCGGGTATGGCTATGATTTTCTTCGGCTGATGGCCCGTTATTGGGATGTAGATTACGAATATGTCGGATATGATAAGAGCTGGGATGATATGCAGCAGATGCTTGAAGATGGCGAGATTGACATGGTAACATCTGCCCGCAAAACACCGGACAGAGAAGAAAAGTTTGATTTTTCACGTCCAATCGGAACCAATTATGGGATGCTGACCGTCCGCAGTGACAACAGCACGATTGTGGACGGCAATTACAGCACTTACAACGGTATGCGTGTGGCGCTTTTGAACGGAAACACCCGGAATGAAGAGTTTGCGGATTTTGCAGACAACAAAGGATTTACATATGTTCCATCTTATTTTGATACGACCACAGAAATGGATGAAGCCCTTCAGAGCGAAAAAGTTGATGCGATTGTTACCAGTTCTCTGAGAAAAACAAACAATGAGCGAATCGTGGAGAAATTTGGCAGCAGCGATTTCTATGTCATTGTTAAAAAGGGCAATACAGAATTGCTGAATGAGATCAATTATGCGATCGATCAGATGAATGCGGTTGAGGGTGACTGGAAAACGACGCTTTACAATAAAAATTATGAAAGCATAGAAACTAAGAATCTGGAATATACGGAGAAAGAAAAAAGTATTATTTCACAGTATTCCAAGGACAACCCGCTTCATGTTCTGTGTGATCCGACCCGTTATCCATATTCTTATAATGAAAATGGTGAGATGAAGGGTATTATCCCGGATTACTTCCGGAAAATTGCAGACTATGCCGGGATTTCCTATGAGTTTCTTACACCTGCTACCAGAGATGAGTATATTGCTTATCAGAAAAATACGGAAACCACAGATATGAGCATCGATGCACGCCTGGAAACAGATAACTATGCTGAGACGAAAAAATGGGGGATTACTGCACCTTTCATTACGATGCAGCTGGCAAGGGTGACACGGCGTGACTTTGATGGAAAAATTAATGTTGTTGCTACTGTTGACCAGACAGCATCAAATTCAATTGAAGATGCAATGGCACCCGGTGCAGAAAAACTGATGTGCAGTACCCGACAGGAAATGATGGAAGCTGTCCGTGAGGGTAAAGCAGATGCTGCCTTCGTCTATTATTACATGGCACAGGCGTTTGTGAACAGTGACACTACGGGCACCATGACATATACTCTGCTGGAACAGCCTACATTCACCTACCGCATGGTAATTTCATCAACTGAGAACCATGCGCTGGCTGGTATTCTGACGAAAGCAATGTATGCCATGCCCCAAAATCTTGTTGAAGATCTTGCAGCACAGTATACCACATACAAAGCAACAGAGCTGACATTTGTTGACTGGATCCGTCTGCATCCTGTTGTTACTGTTTTGGCTCTTCTTATTTTTGGAGGGCTGCTGACTACTATGGCTGTGATAATGGTGCGTCTCAGTGCAAGAAAAAAAGCTCAGAAGACGGCTCAGGAGAAAGCTGAGGAAATGGCGGAATTGGCAGAGCAGGCACAGGCTGCAACCAAGGCAAAAACAGCATTTCTGTCACATATGTCCCATGATATGAGGACACCGATGAATGCAATCATAGGATTTACCGGTATTGCAATGAAAAACAATCCGTCAGACGAGGTGAAAAATTGTCTGGAAAAGATTGACGAAAGCTCAGAGCATTTACTGTCGCTGCTCAATGATTTATTAGATCTGACCCGCATCGAAAGTGGAAAAGTGAAATACAATCCGGTACCGGCGGATGTGAAAAACATTACAGATTCTGCATTGGATATTACAAAAGGCTTTCTTACGAACAGGGATATCAACTTTAAGATTCAGCGTGAAGAAGCAAAGATTCCAAATGTACTTGCGGATCCTGCACGCCTGCGTGATGTGCTGGTCAATATTCTGAGCAATGCCGTAAAATACACTCCGGATGGAGGGACGATTACATTTGAAGCCCGGTGTCTGGAAAAGGGCGGGGATGGATATATAAATATGCGTTACCGCATTTCGGATACTGGTATTGGCATGAGTGAGGAATTTACAAAAGAAGTTTTTGAGGAATTTGCACAGGAAGATTCCGATGTGAGAACGCAGTACCATGGAGTTGGACTGGGGATGGCTATCGTAAAGAAGTATGTAGATATGATGGGTGGAACCATTTCCGTGCAGAGTAAAAAGCATGAGGGAACCACATTTACTGTGGATATTCCTTTGGAAATTACAGATAAGGAATGTAGTAAGTCAGACACAGGTATTTCTGAAAAGGTGAATCTTACAGGTGTGAATGTCCTTCTTGCAGAGGATAATGAACTGAATGCAGAGATTGCTGCCGTGCAGTTGGAAGAGTTCGGGATGAATGTAGAAAGAGTTGTGGATGGAAAGAATGCTGTTGAGATTTTCAGAAATCATCCGGAAGGCACATTTGATGTAATCCTGATGGATATCATGATGCCTGAAATGAATGGTTATGAAGCAGCAAAAGCAATCAGGGCAATGAATGACAGAACGGATGGAAAAAACATTCCTATTATAGCAATGACAGCTAATTCATTTGCAGAAGATGTTCAGGCATCACTGGATGCAGGAATGAACGCACATTTGTCAAAGCCGATTGTGATTGATGAAGTTATAAAAACGATTTTAAGGTATGTATATAATTGATTAGCAGAGGTTCATGAATTAGTGGAATACAATTGACAGGAGGACTAAAATATGACAATGCAAGAGTGTTACGAAGCTATAGGAGGAAACTATGAAGCTGTCTTGGGACGCCTTCACAGCGAAGCACTGATTCGGAGATTTGCATTAAAGTTCCTTGAAGATCAGAGTTATATACAGTTAAAACAGGCATTGGAAAATAAAAATTATGAAGATGCTTTCCGCGGTGCACACACACTGAAAGGGGTGTGTCAGAATCTTTCCTTTGACCGTCTGTATGAGGTTAGTCATGAGTTGACAGAACTTTTGAGAGATAGAACCGGAGAGCAGCCGGGGATACCGGAAGCAATGGAAAAAGTAACAGAAGTATATGAGATGACAATTGAAGAAATAAAGAAAGGGCTGTAGTATTAAGTGATGCGACATGACTTTCTGCCTTGAATCAAGTGCTTGGAACATCATAAAAATGAGTGGATAAAGGAAACAAAATGTCGATTCACCAATAATTGGCCAAAGCGAACGTGGGAAAACTCCACCGCTCCCAGCGCATGGCCGATTCGCTTCGGTGCTTCCGGCTCTGCTTCCATCTCCGGCTCATCCAGCAGCTCATATACCCGCTCCATGGAGGCCAGCGCCGATTGCAGAGAGTTTGTCATATAGGAAAGCTCTGTGATCGGTTCGCTGGACATGTTCATGTACTGGAAAAAGGCCTGGAACGTGCCGGGGGTCAGGCTGCCTTTTATAAGCATCCCACCGCCGAGGATCGCAATCCATGTGTCTGCCCTCCACGACAATGTTGATCTTGTCGGCGGTGATGGTAGGGATCAGCAAAGCGCCTGCCGCATTCGCCAGCGTGACAAGTAGGATGAATACACACTTGCCGCGATAGGGGTTGAGAAATGGAAACAGATTTTTGAAAGATGAATCACGCTTTCCACAGACTATGGAGGTTGCAATAAGCGTAGACCGCTTCGATTTCATCGCCCTCGCAGAGAGCGAAGCAGACCTCCGGATTTTCGCCGGGATGCAGTTCCTTGCGCTGATTGCCCTGCTTGGTCTGGAGAGATACCCACTCGATGTAGTGCTCCGGCAGCATAGGATGCTCCACGGAGCCGACCTTGACATGGACGATGCCGTTTTCCACCGTCCAGACGGGAACATGCTTCTCCACGGCGGCGTCGGTGGTGCCGGGAACGATCTCGCTCATCGGCTCGCCGCAGCAGATGACAGGGACACCTGCGTCCTTAACTTTGGCAATGATGTTGCCGCAATGCTTGCAAATGTAAAACTTCTGCTCCATGATGATTCTCCTTTTCTTTCTTTAATAATTCTCCGCGTGAATTTCAAAGTAGCTCTGGGGATGGTTGCAGGCAGGGCAGATCTCGGGCGCCTTCTCACCGATCACGATATGACCGCAGTTGCGGCACTCCCACACCTTGACTTCGCTCCTAGCAAAGACCTCTGCCATCTCCAGATTGTGCAGCAGGGCGCGGTAGCGCTCCTCGTGGTGCTTTTCAATGGCGGCGACCAGACGGAACCGCTGCGCCAGTTCATGAAAGCCTTCTTCATCGGCGGTTTTGGCAAAGCCGTCGTACATATCCGTCCACTCGTAGTTCTCGCCCTCAGCGGCAGAGAGAAGATTTTCAGAGGTATCGCCAATGCCGTTCAGTTCTTTGAACCACAGCTTAGCATGTTCCTTTTCGTTGTCAGCGGTTTTAAGGAACAACGCCGCGATCTGCTCATAGCCTTCCTTCTTGGCCTTGGATGCAAAATAGGTGTACTTGTTGCGTGCCTCGGACTCACCGGCAAAGGCAGCCATCAGGTTTTTTTCGGTTTGAGTACCTGCGTATTTCGTTTCTTTCATGATCGATTCTCCTTTCGGTTTTCTGCTTTCATTATATTAGAATTATGATTTCATTCTGTGACAAAGTCACATCTATTTCAAACGATTTAGTCTGTTCTTATCCCGCAGCGTGATCGCACCTCGTCTTAGTTCCACGAGCCCGTCCTCCGAGAAGCTTTTGAGCATCCGCGCCACCGCCTCCCGCGCCGAGCTGATGTGCTGGGCGATCTGCTCATGGGTCATGCGTATCGTGTCGGAGTCAGTACGCTCTGCTTCGGCAAGGAGAAACTCTGCCAGCCGCCGATCCAATCCCTTGAACATGATCTGCTGCATCGCCCACATCACATCAGAAAAGCGTTTCCATTTCGTGTTCGGTCAAGGATGACCAGAACGGAAGCTGTGTCAGTGTTCGTTCCATATCAATGGCAGCTATGCTTGCCGCAGCCGTGGTTCCCGCAGGTGTGACCTTTTTCGCCGTGCTCATGGTCATGGTGATCACAATGAACATTGGGGTCATAGCCCAGATTTCCGCTGAGCAATGCGCTCACCGCTGCGTCAGCGTCCCCGCTGACACCGCCGTAAAGCTTGATCCCCGCTTCGGCGAGTGCTGCCTGAGCACCGCCGCCGATGCCTCCGCAAATCAAAGCGTCCACGCCGTTCTGCATCAGAAAGCCTGCCAGTGCGCCGTGACCGCTGCCGTTGGTATCAACAACTTCCACATGAGTGATTTTGCCGTCCACAGCTTCATAAAGCTTGAACTGTTCGGTGTGGCCGAAATGCTGAAAAATTTGACCTTTTTCATAGGTAACTGCAATTTTCATAATGAAATCTCCTTTGCTTTTTTTGTTGGATTTTTCTGTATTGGCTCTCTGCATCCGGCAGCAACGGCCGCAGTGGGCTGCCTCCTGTCCTCCGCAGATGCGGTAGTTTCCTCCGGTGATGTGCAGCGGTTTCCCGTGGACAAGGCACGCTGCAATCTTGCGCCGTGCGCTTTCGTAAATTTCCTGCACAGTAGAGCGGGAAATATCCATTTGTACGGCACATTGCTCGTGGGTTTTCTGCTCCAAGTCAACCAGCCGAATGACCTCGTATTCGTCCAGCGTCAGCAGGATCGGCTTGGTATTCTCGCACCCATTGGGGCAGAAGGTATCAACTTGTGGTGCGCCACAAATCCGACGGCACCGTGGCGGTCTTGGCATGGACGCGTTCCTCCTTTTATTTTCGGTATATACCGATTATAACACCTCGCTCAGAAAAATCAATACAGATTTTTTAAAAGCCGCTGTAATGCTTATCAGAATCTCAAATATAAGTATGGAAATCGACATTTTTGGTGCAGAGGATATTCAAATCTCCAAGCTGTGTGTCGGATGCATGAGTTTCGGCAAGGCATTGACCAGAATCCCGCGGATGGCAGCCGGAAATGCAGCGCCGTCCCAATCAGCGGCTTTTATGTTTCCGGTATTCCGTTGGGGTTAATATGAAATATGAGAAATGGCAATGGGTAAGAAATGATCGGCAGAATATATTTCTGATAAATCAGGCTGTCGCAAGGGGCAATAAAAGAAGGCATAAATACAAAATTGGGAATGAGGGCTTTTGAGGGAGAATAAAGGCGATGGAGTACCTTTGTATTAATGAATATGCCATTTCCTTCGGTTAAATGAAATTGGTCTTCTCCAATCCACAAAGTAACAGTTCCGGATTCAATATAAATAAACTCCAATTCAGTATGCCAGTGCCATTCGATGCCATTTTTGGTAGAAAGTAGAGCTGCCGCCCAGCAAAAATATTTGCTAATTCGGCGTAGACCTCACGGTGGAGAAGCCCGTTTTCCTCCATCGCCCGGAGCTGGGCGGTCAAAACCTTCTGAGACACATTGCCTACGGACTTTTTCAGCTCCCTGAACCGCTTCGTTCCCGGCAGCAGGTCACGCAGGATCAGCACCGTCCACTTGTCCTGACCAAAGGCAAACGGGAAGTGACAGAAGATGATGAGAGAGAAGCGATGCTCTTGACTTTTCTTCAAAAAAGTTTTACTATCAAATCATTATTAGATAGTATCAAAAACTAGATATCGGGGTAACGTAAAAAAGAAATGGTTTGAAAGTTGAAGAAAGGCAGGGGCGATCAGGACATGAATAAGAAAGCATGGAAAGCGGGTGCGGTATCGGCACTGGCAGTTGGAGCGGGGCTGGCGGCAGCGGCGTCGAAGCGGAAAAAGGCAGGAAAAGTGGTTAAGTCGGCTTCGGATTACCGGAATACGGAACGCGGCAGCCAGGAGAAAAACAGCAAGGGAATTTATTATTCGAAGGGAAATTATGAGGCGTTTGCGCGCCCGGAGAAACCGGCGGGAATCGAGGGCAAATCGGCTTATATCGTCGGAAGTGGATTGGCTTCTCTGGCGGCGGCGTGTTTTCTTGTGAGAGACGCACAGATGCCGGGAGAAAATATCCATATTCTGGAGGCGATGGAGGTAGCAGGTGGTGCATGTGACGGTATTCAGGATCCGACCCGTGGATATGTGATGCGCGGCGGCCGCGAGATGGAGGATCATTTTGAGTGCCTGTGGGATCTGTTCCGCAGCATCCCGTCCCTGGAGGTGCCGGGGGCATCAGTTCTCGATGAATATTACTGGCTGAATAAACACGATCCGAACTACTCGCTCTGTCGTGCGACGGTCAACCGAGGCGAGGACGCACACACGGACGGCAAATTCCGCTTGAGCCAGAAAGGCAGCATGGAGATCATGAAGCTGTTCTTCACGAAGGATGAGGATCTGTATGACAAATCCATTGAGGATGTGTTTGATAATGAGGTATTTGATTCGGATTTCTGGCTGTACTGGAGAACAATGTTTGCGTTTGAAAATTGGCACAGTGCATTAGAGATGAAACGCTATTTTCAGCGTTTTATCCACCACATCGGCGGACTTCCGGATTTCTCGGCACTCAAATTTACGCGTTACAACCAGTATGAGTCGCTGATTCTGCCGATGCAGAAATATCTGGAGACGGCAGGCGTCCAGATCCAGTTTGGCACCGAGGTTACGAATGTGCGGTTTGACATCCAGGGTGAGAAAAAGGTTGCGAAGGCGATCGAGTACGTGAAGGGCGGCGAGAAGAAGGAAATCACGTTGACTGAGGATGATTTTGTCTTTATTACGAACGGAAGCTGTACTGAGGGAACGATCTACGGCGACCAGAATCAGGCACCGGTAGAAGGTGCGGAAGTGCGTACCAGCGGCTGCTGGAGTCTGTGGCGTCAGATTGCTGCGCAGGATCCGGCATTTGGACATCCGGAGAAATTCTGCTCGGATATCCAGAAGACGAACTGGGAGTCTGCGACGGTCACGACTTCGGATGAGACAATCATTTCCCAGATCCGCAAGATTTGCCGCAGGGATCCGAGAAGTGGACGCGTCGTAACAGGCGGTATCGTGAGCTGCCGTGATTCAAGCTGGCTGCTTAGCTGGACGATCAACCGTCAGGGACAGTTCAAAGCGCAGAATAAGGACGAGATCTGCGTCTGGGTATACAGTTTATTTACGGATGTACCGGGCGATTATGTGAAGAAGCCGATGCGCGCCTGCACGGGCAAGGAGATCACCGAAGAATGGCTGTACCATCTCGGAATCCCGGAGGATCAGATCGAGGAACTGGCTGAGAACCATGCGAACTGTACGCCGACGATGATGCCGTATATTACAGCATTCTTTATGCCGCGGCGTGCCGGAGACCGCCCGGACGTTATCCCGGATGGATGTGTCAATGCGGCATTTCTGGGGCAGTTTGCGGAGACCCCGCGTGATACTATTTTCACGACCGAGTATTCCGTCCGCACCGCGATGGAGGCGGTGTACGGCTTGTGCGGCGTAGACCGCGGCGTACCGGAGGTATGGGGAAGTGTCTACGATATCCGCGAGCTTCTGGACAGCACGGTCAAGCTGATGGACGGCAAATCGCCGCTGGAAATGAAGCTGCCGATGCCGCTTGAAGCACTCAAAAAGCCGATTCTCCGGAAGATTGACAAGACGGTGGTTGGAAAGCTGCTGCGCGATCACGGCGTGCTGAAAGACTGGATGGTGTAAGAGACTGAGGAACGCAGGTGTTACTGTTCACAGTAACACGCAGGTAAATATGGCTGCGTTAGATAAAGGAAGACAGGCTGTCACAAACAGAAGGCCCCGGACGGAAAACGTTCGTTTGGCATTCGTGTGGCAGCCTTTTTTTGTGTAACAGGAAATTGTCGTGAGGCACATTCTTTTTCACTTGCCCGTTTTTCTCTGACATGATACAATAAAGATTGGCGTAAATGTAGAAAATTTGAGAAGAAAACGATTTTGAAAAGGATCGTTTGATAGATGTGAGGGAAAATAGATGGATTATTTACTTTGTATCCCGGCGCGGGAGACAAATACGAGAGAGAATTGTGAGAAAATACATAATGTTCTGGCGCGCATGTCCGATACCTACAAACTGCGGATTGTACCGGAACCGGTTAAGAATAAGCAGTTTCCATGTCCGCCGTATTACAAGAAATACCGGATCTACAAGCCGGTAAAGGAACGCGATACGAACGGAGAGGCATATCTGGAAAAAGAAGAGGAAGAGATGCTCTTGAGTTCCTGCAAGACGGAGGAAGAGCAGGAACTGATGAAAAGCTGTATCTATGCGTACCAGTATTCGGCGGCGATCGTACTTAAAAGCTTCCGGGAGAAGGAAAAGAAAAATAAGATGCAGGTTCGACCTCTTTCGGAGCGGACACAGGCGCCAAGAGGCGTAAGTGGTCCGAATAGGGGAACACGTCTGGAAACACCGGAAAAAGCCGAAAAGTCGGAACAGGAGCGCAGCGCACAAGAACGTCCGTCTGGCAGTGACAGACCGGAACGATCGGAGAGAAGCTATCGGAACCGTACAGCGGATCGTGCTGCTGAGGGGAATACTGAGCGCACGCAGGGCAGAGAAAGAGCTTGCTCAGAGAGAGAGAGGGCAGCGCGTGTTTCGGGAGCCGAGAGAGCAGCGGACAGACGTAGCGGAAACCGCGCGGTGCCGGAAAATGAGAAAAGGGAAGACCGCCCGGCTTCTGGAAGGCGGGAGCGGTTTGAGCGCCGTCCACCGCGCAGAGGAGAACGGCCAGAAGTGGAGAAAAATGAGGTCGTGAAAGACCCAGTGCAGGGCGAACTTCCGTTCCGTGCTTACATGGAGACAGGTAGCCTCCCGGCGTTCCGGGATACGGCAGCAACGGTGACTGCACAGCCGATACAGCGGAAGAAAGAAGGTTATATGCCGATGGAGCGCAAACCGGCCGCGCAGACGCAGGAGCCGGAACCACAGGTGTAAGGTATGTGACAGAAACAGAACGATAAAATTAAATCATAGAATTTATAGAATGGCATCGAAACAATAAGAGTTCCGATGCCATTTGAGCATCAAACAGGACTATGCTTTCCATTTCTTTATTCCAACCATTCAGTTCTAATCCCCCCTATTTTCCGCATATGAATAAATGCAGTCTGTGAAAAGTACAGAACAGGGACAGAAAAAGGGGGAAATGCGCATGTATGAGAACCGGACGGTGGAAGAGGTGTGCAGGGAGTTTTCGGTCGATTTGCGGACAGGCTTATCGGCAGCGGAAGTGGAGGTGCGGCAGCGCCATTATGGGGAAAATGAGCTGCGGGAAGCACCACCGCGGAGTCTGATTGTGCGCATCGGGGCACAGCTTTGCGACTCCCTGATTTTTGTGTTGTTTGCGGCAGCCGGGATCTCCCTGCTTTTGGGCGAGTACGGCGATGCGGGGGTAATTCTGGCGGTTGTCGTATTAAATGCCACGGTGGGCGTGATTCAGGAGGGGAAGGCGGAGAAAGCGCTCGAATCCTTAAAACGGATGACGCAGCTGGAGGCGGTTGTGATCCGGGAAGGAAAAGAGCGGGAGATTGCCGCGCGGGAGCTGGTGCCGGGGGATCTGGTCGTGCTCGATGCCGGGAGGCAGGTTCCAGCCGACCTGCGTCTTACCGAGACAGCTGAAATGCGGGCAGAAGAATCAGCGCTGACCGGCGAATCGCGGGCGGTTGAGAAAAACAGCCATTTTTTAGCCGCCGGTGCGCTTCCAGTGGCAGAGCGTAAAAATGAGACATTTATGACTTCTTACGTGACGGCAGGGCGGGGAAAGGGAATTGTCATCGCCACCGGCATGAATACGGAGGTAGGGAGGATTGCCTCTCTGATCCGCGAGGCGCCGGAGGAGGAGACACCGTTGCAAAAAAGGCTGTCGGATCTGGGGAAACTATTGAGTATTCTTACGATCGGGCTGTGCGTTTTATTATTTACCCTCGCCGTCTGGCAGAAGCGCGACGTGATGGAAATGCTGCTCACCGCGATTTCCCTGGCGGTAGCTGCCGTGCCGGAGGGGCTTCCGACGACGGTGACGATTGTGCTGGCGCTGGGAGTGACGAAAATGGCGCGGGCTGGCACGATCGTGCGCCGTCTTCCGTCCGTGGAAACACTGGGGGCAGTCAGCGTGGTCTGCTCAGATAAAACGGGGACGCTGACGAAAAATGAGATGACGGTGACGACATGTTATGTAAATCGACAGGAGTATACGGAACAGGAATTGGCGCGCTCTAAGGAAGGAGAAGTGGGAAAACGGCTTCTGGAGGTATTTGCGCTGTGCAGCGATGCCGGGGAGATGGTGGGGGATGCCACCGAGCGGGCGCTGTACGGATTTTGTGAAAACTGTGGTGTATCTCCGGAGCATCTGCGTCGGAGATATCCGCGGAAAGGGGAGATTCCCTTTGATTCGGATCGGAAGAGAATGACGACGGTGCATGAGCAGGGAGAAAACTGGATTTCTTGTGTAAAAGGGGCGCCGGATGTGATTCTTAAAAGGTGTCGTTATGAGATGGAAGAGGACAAAATTGTGCCGCTGACCAGGGAGAGGCGGACAGAGATTGAGGCGGAGATCACGCGTATGTCCGCGCGTGCCCTGCGAGTACTCGCGGGGGCGTATAGGGAGCTTCAAACAGGAAAAATGCCGGATGGAAAGCGGGAGAAACAGGTGGGACAGCTGGAGCAGAACCTGATATTTCTGGGTCTGGCAGGCATGATGGATCCGCCGAGGGAGGCAGCAGCCGGGGCAGTTGAGGCATTTCGCAGGGCATCTGTGCGGACGGTCATGATCACTGGAGATCATGCAGACACGGCGCTTGCGATCGCTAGGCAGCTGGGGATTGCCAAACGGCGGGAAGAATGCATGACGGGGGCGCAGCTGGAAACGCTGGATGAGGGAGCTCTGGAGGAACGAATCGGTTCTGTATCAGTCTTTGCACGGGTGTCGCCGGAACATAAAGTCCGGATTGTGCGGGCTTTAAAACGCGCCGGGTGCGTGACGGCGATGACCGGGGACGGCGTAAATGATGCGCCGGCGCTTAAATCAGCCGATATCGGGATCGCGATGGGAAAAGGTGGCACCGATGTGGCGCGGCAGGCGGCGGATATGATTTTGACGGATGATAATTTTGCGACGATCGAGAGGGCAATTGAGGAAGGGCGCGGCATCTATGAAAATATACGAAAATCTATACTGTTTCTGCTTTCCTCCAATCTGGGGGAGATTTTAACCATGTTTGCCGCCGTTGCTATCGGAATACCGGCGCCGCTGGGAGCCGGGCACATCCTTTGGATCAATCTGATTACGGACTCGCTTCCGGCGCTGGCACTCGGCATGGATGGAAACGACCGGGAAAACTTGATGCGTCAGCCGCCGCGCCGGACGGGCGAGTCGCTGTTTGCCGGAGGCGGATGGTTTTGCATGGCATTTTACGGGTGTTTGATTGCAGCGGTCACGCTGGGGGCATTTTTCAGCAGACAGGAGCTTTTGCGGGCGCAGACGTATGCATTTACCGTTCTGGGGCTGTCGGAGCTCTTTCATTCGGTCGGCATGCGCTCGCTCACGGGCTCGGCATTTTCGCGCAGTCTTGGGAAAAATCCGCTGATGCTTGCGGCATTCCTTGTGGGGGTTCTGATGCAGGTTGCGGTGACGGAGATTCCTTTTTTGATGAAACTCCTTCACACGGTGCGGCTGCACCCGGCAGAGTGGCTGGCGCTTCTCCTGTTATCCGCCACGCCGCTGTTAGTGCATGAACTTTTAGCATTTCTTTTTCGGAAACGGCGTTGATACAGCGAAAATGCAGTTTACAGATAGGTATTTTTGAAGCCGCGGCAAATTCCGTTACTGGGCACGTATGCGCGAACAGTAACACGCGGCAGGAGATTGAGCAGATTTCGAAAACAGGCTTGTTCTTTTGGACAAAAAAACTTATAATAAAAGGGAGTCCAAGCTGATTTTGTCAGAAAAGTATAAAAAGTTGCTGTCCGCAGACAGGCATTTTTGAAGTCTAAGGTGCCGCATGAAAATAGAATGGAAGCAACCATAGATACATAGGAAGATGAGGGAAGAGATGAGGGAGAAACAGACGAGAGAGGACGCCTCCGGCGTTCGAAAGAAGCCGGTAGCTTCATCCGCACGATCTTCGGGCAGGCGGGGCACCGCAAAGAAAAGCGGGAAAATTGATGTCGGCAAGCAAAAGAAAGCGGGCAAAAATAACAGCCGGAGCGGTGGGCAGATCGTGTTCCATGCGATGGCAAGGATCTTTGGAACCATGTTCAAGACGCTTCTGGTGTGTCTGGTACTGCTGGTGATTGGCGGTGCCGGATTTGGCGCATATAAGCTGATTCCGCTCTATGAGGACTATAAAAGCCAGATAGAGGGAGTGGTGGAAAACAGTACGCTGGATACGTTCCGTTTGCAGGAGGCAAGTTATATTTATGATTCCAACGGTAATGTGCTGGCGAAGCTGACGGGAGACGAGGATTCCAGTTATTTGACGTATGACCAGATACCGCAGAATGCGGTCAACGCATTTGTGGCGATCGAGGATCGGACGTTCTGGGAAAATCCAGGCATTGATATAAAAGGTATTTTCCGTGTCGCAGTCAATTACTTTTTGACTGAGGGAGCAGAAAAGCACGGCGCGAGTACGATCACCCAGCAGTTAGCGAGAAACCGTTTTCTGACCCGCGAGGTGTCGATGGAGCGGAAGATCAAGGAGATGCTGATTTCCTTAGATCTGACGAAGAAATACACCAAAGAGCAGATTATGGAGTTCTATATCAATGATATCAGCTTCGCGAACACGTACTACGGGCTTCAGGCGGCTGCAAGAGGTTATTTTGGCAAGGATGCGGATGAACTGTCCTTGAGCCAGACGGCATATTTGTGTGCGATTCCGAACTCGCCGACGTATTACAACCCGTACCGTCATCCGGAAAATGCGCTGACACGCCGCGATAAGATTCTGGAAGATATGCTGAGTATGGGATTTATTACGGAGAAAGCGTGCAAAGAGGCAAAGGCGGAGGAGATCACGGTCAACCGCCAGAGAGTGCCGCTGCACAACTATGAGACGACGTATGCGATCGACTGTGCGATTCGCTATCTGATGCGCCGTGACGGCTTTGAATTCCAGTATGGATTCCGCAGCGGCGAGGCTTACAAAGAGTACAATGCCAATTACAACGAGGTGTACAACCAGGAGCGCGATGCGCTCTACACGGGCGGCTATAACCTTTATACCTCGTTGGATCCGGACAAGCAGACGATCCTGCAGGATGCATTAGATGGAGTTTTGTCCTTTGATGGCAATACATCCGAAAACGGCGTTTACAAGCTGCAAGGCGCGTCCACCGTTATTGACAACAAGACGAACCGCGTCGTGGCGATTGTGGGTGGACGTAGTCAGGAGACGGATACCTACACATTAAACCGTGCGTTCCAGAGCCCGAGACAGCCGGGAAGTTCTATCAAACCGTTGATCGTGTATACACCGGCACTGGAAAATGGTTACACATCGGAAACAAAGATTCCGAATATCGATATTGATGCGGCGAAGCAGAAGGGCGTGGATGTGAAGTCCCTTTCCGGCGAGAGGCTGGAGCTTCGAAATGCGGTCGAGCGAAGTAAAAATGGTGTGGCATGGTATATCTATGATGATATCACACCGGATGTCGGCATGGCATATTTAACCCAGATGCGCTTCGCGAGCGTGCAGGCGGCGGACTATTATCCGGCGACCTCCCTGGGCGGCTTTACCACCGGTATGACGACCGAGGAGATGGCGGGCGCTTATGCAGCGCTGTCAGACCGGGGACAGTACCGCGAACCGACCTGTATTATCAAGATGATCAATAACCAGGGCGAAGATATTTTTGAAGATTATGAATCGGTTCAGGTTTACCAGGAGAGCAGCGCCGTGATGATGACCGATATTTTAAAGGGAGTTGTCACAAAAGGTACGGCGGCGTCGATGGGTTGGAGCGGCAACATAGAGGCAGCCGGAAAGACCGGTACGACCAACGGCAGCCGTGACGGCTGGTTCTGCGGCATGACGCCATATTATACCATGACGGTCTGGGTTGGCTACGACCAGCAGAAGACACTTTCCAGCCTGTACGGCGGCACGTATCCGGCGAAGATTTGGAAAAATGCGATGGAAAAGATGGTAGAGGGGCTTCCGGCGGCGTCCTTTGATGCCCCGGAGACGGACAATGGACGCGGAGAAGGAACCTATCTGGCAGGTCATCCGGATGCATTTGAAATCACAACCAGCGGATATACCGCGGCGAATTTCAGAAGGGATCATTTGCTCTCGGATGAGGCGGTGAAGCTTCTGGAGTCTGCAAAGAGCGGTGATTCCGGTCGCAGCAGCAAGGAGTTAAAAGAAGACGCCAGCGCCAAGATCGAGCAGATCAAGAGCGAATCCATCAAAGATCGGATGCAGCGGATCTACAAGACGGGTACGGCAGGAAAACGGTATTCAGCCCCGGCGGCGGTGCCGGAAACAACTGCCGAGACAGTTGAAGATCCGGCAGAATCTAGCACGACGATCGTGCCGGCAGGACCGGGCAGCGACATCGGACCAGGACACGGTCCGGCGCAGGAACCGGCAGTGGGTCCGGCGGCGGAGATTGGACAGTAAAGAATTGAAAATGAGAAGATAATAAAAAGCATTCTTTCATTCAGAGATTAAAGGCTGAGTGAAAGAGTGCTTTTTTGCGTCTATGTGGAATTTGGAAGAATTCAGAAGCAGGCATTACTGCGTATGTTCAGATTCATTTTTCTGCTGTTTCCGGTACTGTGCCGGTGTGTAGCCAATGATCCGTTTGAATGTGGCGATGTAATTGCTGACCTGGTTGTATCCGACCAGTCCGGCAATCTGTGAGATGGGCAGATCGCGGTGAAGGAGGGAAACACTGGTCTGGATGCGGTAATTAGTTAAATATCCATAGGGAGTTGTGTGAAGAATATTTTGAAAAATCCGGCAGCATTCTCCGACGCTGATATTGGCTGATGCAGCCAGGTCTGAGAGCTGTAAATCATCTGCGTAATGTGCATAGATGAACAGGAGAATGGATTGCAGGCGCTGCTGGCGCAGGAGGTTAATAGAGGTAGAATTCCCACTGCTGTGAAAATTGGAAATCAGCAGATTCCACATCGAGGCAATCTTAATGCAGATAGAATATTCATTGCCTTTAACCTGATTGGAAAGAAATAAATCGGTTATTTTTTTATGCAGTCCGATCAACTCTTTTTGCCATTCGGATTCCGGGTGAATAGAGAAAGCGGAGAATTTCCCACCGGCGGTATAGGGCAGGACGTAGTCCTGATCCATGCGGCTTCCAGGAAAAAAGGCAAGAAGGCGGTAAGGAAAATTGAGGCTCGCATAGGAGCCGTCTTCCGACATCTGTGTGACGGCATGAATCAGGGAGGTGTTGACGAAAATCAGATCTCCAGCCTGTCCGGGCAGAGAAAGATTATCTACCTGCATTGTCAATGTTCCGCTTAGTACGAGGGTAAACTGCAGCTCATCATGCCAGTGGAAGTCGCGCAGCCAGCGTCCCGGCGGCTGCATGGAATGAATATCAGAATAGTAGACATTGACCGGAAAATCTTGATCTTGATAGTGGTTGATTTCCTGTAACTGGGAAGTAGATTTCAAAGGATCCCTTCTTTCTATAAAAATTCAATATGTTAAGATTTTGGTATTTTTAGTTATTGATATTGTACCATTTCCACATAAGAATTGCTATACTTTTAAACGAAAAGAGATTTATATCAGGTGCTAAAAAAATAAATCCCACAGAATGGGAATGTGAGTAAAAAATAGGAGGAAATCAGATGGCAGCAATCGAAAGAAAACCATACATGGATCGGATTGACCGATTAAAACAGAGAGTATTAAAGACCAAGCCAGAGATGGATCTGGAAAATGCAATTATCCTGACAAAGGGTTTCCAGGAATCAGAGGGACAGCCGCTGTGCATCCGGAAAGCATATGCATTTAAGAAACAGTGCCTGGAGAAAACTGTAAAAATCTGGGGGGATGAGCTGATTGTCGGAAATGCCGGAAGCAAGCAGCGCGGCGGTATTTTAAGTGTCGATACCTGCTGGTCGGTTCTGGATGAGGAGCTGGATACCATCAGTACCCGTCCATATGACCCATTCTATCTGCGCCCAGAGGATCGGAAGGCATTTGAGGAGATCATCCGCCCGTACTGGAAGGGACGTTCCACGTATGAGCAGTGGCTGGTACAATGCCCAGATTTTGCGGCAACCTTACGTGACTGCGGCGCTCTTTACATCAACCGTAAATCGGTTCGTGGCTGGGGCGAGACGACTGCGGGTTATTCCAGAGTCATTAAAGAAGGCATGGAGGGAATCAAGGCGCATATCCATAAAGTGCTTGATACACTTGATATTACCCGTCCGGGTGACTATGAGAAGATTGAATATCTGAAAGCGATGGAGCTGGCAGCTGATGGTATCTCCGCATTGGGACACCGCTATGCGGCAGAGGCGAGAAAGCTGGCAGAGGCAGAGCCGGATGAGAAGCGCAGAAAAGAACTGTTACAGATTGCAGAGACCTGCGATCAGGTTCCGGAAAAACCGGCGCGTACCTTCCGCGAGGCGATTCAGTCGATGTATATTTACCAGACCTGTATTTTTATGGAGCAGAATGCAGCAAGCTACAACCCGGGACGTATGGATCAGTATCTTTACCCATTTTATAAGGCAGATATCAAGGCTGGCCGTTTGACAGAGGAAGAGGCGCAGGAACTTTTGGACTGCTTATGGGTTAAATTCTCTGAGCAGTGTCTGTTCCAGGATCAGGTAACCGCACAGTTTTCCGCCGGTTACCCAATGTTCCAGAACGTATGCTGCGGCGGTGTGGATGAGCGCGGCATGGACGCAGTCAATGACGTGTCGTACCTGATTTTGCAGGCAACCGCAGAAGTACAGTTATATCAGCCGTCCCTGTCTGTCCGCTACAATATGGCGAAGAATCCGAGCAGCTTCTTAAAGAAGATTGCAGAGGTTATCAAGCTTGGAACCGGTTTCCCGGCATTCCACAACGATGAAGTTGGTATCGAGATGCTCCTGAACAAGGGAATCCCGTTAAAAGAAGCATATAACTGGAATCCATGCGGCTGTGTAGAGACGAACCTGGAAGGAAAACAGAGATGCTACACCGCATATGCAGACTTCAACTTAGGTTCTGCGGTTGAATTTGCCCTGTTAAACGGCAAGAGCCGTAAATATGGCATTCAGGCATCTGAGGCGACCGGCGATCCGACTGCCTTTAATACCTACGAAGAGTTTGAAGAGGCAGTCAAAGAGCAGATCCGCTATGAACTTCGCGGAACCGTGGCTTCCAGCCATGTATGCGATGACATTGGCTTCCAGAGGGTCGTTCCGGCACTTTCCCTTTCCTTCTATGAGTGCGTAGAGAATGCGAAAGATTACGCATGGGGCGGTGCGAAATATAACCTTGGAAATGGTATTGATGCGATCGGCGTAGCAGACCTGATCAACAGCCTGATTGCAGTAAAGAAACTTGTATTTGATGAGAAAAAAGTAACGATGCAGCGTCTTCTGGATGCACTGGATGCAAACTTTGTGGGTTATGAGGATGTCAAGAAGATGTGTGATGAAGCTCCGAAGTACGGCAATGATGACGACGAAGTAAACGAGCTGACCGGTGATATGTTCTGTTTTATCGCGGACTATATCGAGTCGTTCCACAGCAAATTCGGCAAGATGACGCCAGGTATTCTTCCGGTATCTGGAAATACTCCGTTTGGTCTGGAGGTCGGTGCACTTCCGTCCGGACGTCTGGCTTGGAAACCGTTAGCAGACGGCGTATCTCCGAACCAGGGAACCGATACCGAGGGCATGGGCGCTGTATTGAAATCCATTTCCCACATTCCGCATGGCCGTTTCAATCAGGGAACTCTGCTGAATGTAAAGATGGATACGGTATTCCGCGACAGCCCGAACTCGACAAAAGAACTGATGAACTACCTGAGGAGTCTCTGCTCCCTGGGCGTATTCCACACACAGTTCAATGTCATCGATACGGAGACCTTAAAAGAAGCACAGAAGCATCCGGAGGATTACAACGGACTGCTGGTACGTGTAGCTGGTTATACAGCATATTTTACAGAGCTTGGAAAAGAAGTACAGGACGATATCATTTCCAGAACTTCACATTCCAATATCTGCTAGGAAAAAGAGTGAAATTTGCCGTGTTTCATAAAAAATGCGGCAAATCAGCTACCGGGGATGTGCATCATGCGCGGTGGCGGGCAGCAGGCAAGGTGTACTTGACAGGAGGAACAGCGTATGGAATTAAAAGCAAATATTCTTCGGATTGAGCGGTTATCCCTCTCCGATGGGAAGGGAATGCGGACAGTTGTATTTTTTAAGGGCTGTCCCCTGCGCTGTGCCTGGTGTTCGACACCGGAGTCGCAGTCGGGGCAGCGGGAAGTCTACTATATGAAAGAGCGCTGCACCGGATGCGGCGCCTGCATCCAGGTCTGTCCGGAACAGGCACTTCGCCGGAGCGAAAAAACGGGAGAGATCGTGAGGGATCACAGCCGCTGTAAACAGTGCTTTCAGTGTGTGGATGCCTGCAATTACCGGGCACAGCAGATCTATGGCAAGGAGATGACCGTAAAAGAAGTAATGCGCGAGATCCAGAAGGATGAGATGTTTTTCTTCTATTCTGATGGTGGAGTGACACTTTCAGGAGGTGATCTGTTCTGTCAGACGGATTTTGCGGAAGCACTGCTGGAGGCCTGTGATGACGCCTGCATCAATGCGGCGGCAGAGTTAGATATGTTTACTTCGTTTGAAAATGTGAAACGGATCGTGCCGCATCTGCAGATGTTTTATGTGGATGTGAAAACTATGGATCCGGAAAAGCATAAAAAATGGACGGGGCAGGACAATGCCTGTATTCTGGAAAATATCCGCAAAGCCGATGCGATCTGCGCGCCGCATTCGATTCATGTCCGTGTGCCGCTGGTAGAAGGAGTCAATGATGATGTGGAAAATATTCGGAAAACGGCGCAGTTATGCCAGGAACTTAAAAATTGTCAGGAATTGGAATTTCTGCCATATCATAGACTGGGGCTTCATGCATACCGGCAACTGGGAAGAAACTATCAATTAGAAGAACATGCGTCGATGAGCCGTTGGGATGTGTATCAGAAAATGGGATTTCTGTGCGAAACGGATTGGATGTTTGATATAGCGATATCAGGATTGGAGGTGTATAAAGCTGGAATAGGAAAAACGGGAGTAACAGAGGAGGTGTTAAAAGCGTAAAATACGATAAAAATTAGTATTGGATAAAAATGGATAATGGGAAAATGCGTACCGTGTAAGATAAGGCTGGTTGGTGAAAAATAGTCTTGCACGGTACGTTTATTTCTATGAATTTTCTATGAATTTCAATTTTCCTCTGGACAAACAAGATGAGTTAGTGTATACTAACTTCATCAGCAGTTAGATAGAGCTAACTTTCGGAGGATAAAATATGAGTGTTGTAATTGTAGGTGGTCATGACCGCATGGTCAGCCAGTACGTGAAAATCTGCAAATCATTTAACTGTAAGGCAAAGGTATTTACACAGATGACGGCGGATTTCGGCAAACAGATCGGAGCGCCGGATCTGCTTGTACTCTTTACAAGCACCGTTTCCCATAAAATGATTCGGACGGCGGTTGATGGTGCAAAGGGAAGCCGGACAGAAGTTGTCCGCTGCCACACCAGCAGCAAAACCGCGTTGGAAGAAATTTTGCAGGAACACTGTGCAGCTTGCTGACGTATTTAAATGCGAAGCCACGGCAAATTCCGTTACTGGGCACGTATGCGTGAACAGTAACTCCGTCGGTTTCTGGAAACGATAGATTGATTTCGATATGGTTTGAAATATTCTTCCAAATATGGTATTCTAGTATATAGTATTATGGTAACTGGTCGGCAGTTTGGGAAGACTATTCTGCGGGAGACGGGAAGGCACGAAGCCAGGCCGGTTATGTGTTAGAAGTTTGGAGGGAATCACTTTGAAAATACAGCAGTCAGCAGAGGATTATCTGGAAACGATTCTTATGTTAAGCTATCGCAAGCCGATGATCCGTTCGATCGATGTAGTCAATGAGCTGGGGTATTCAAAACCAAGCGTCAGCGTTGCGATGAAGAATCTTCGTGAAAACGGTTATATTTCGATGGATCATGAGGGATATATCACTCTGGAGCCGTCGGGACGGAAGATCGCGGAGATGATTTATGAGCGTCATACATTACTGACAAAGCTTTTGGTAGCGTTGGATGTGCCAAGAGAGGTGGCAGTGGAAGATGCCTGCCGCATTGAACATGTGATCAGCCCGCAGAGTTTTGAGGCAATCAAAGAATTTGCAGCCGCGCATCTGGCAAAGATCGAGAAAGCAAACCGGGCAGATGAGCCGGAAAAATAGATGGCTGTTTAAGATTCGGACAGTTATATTCTCATCATAAATTTATAATTGCAGAGGACACGGAAGAGAGACCGCACGCGTGAACGTGGCGGTCTCTTTTTTCATAGGAAATTACGTCCTATGAAAAAACGCTCCGCGGGATGTGCACTCGCGTGAAGAAGCTTTTCTCAAATAAAATCGATCAGGCGTTGAGCATCTGCACCGAAAAATCATTAAAAGTACCCAGAACCGCCAGCGTGTAGCTGTAACCGCTGCGAAGCCGGATATTCGTGTTGACGATGGCGAAGCCCGGATTGGTTCGGCGGTAGACGGTCAGCTGGTAGATGCCGGGGATGATGTGCATGTAGCGCGTATAATTCATGTAATCCAGATCGGATACGACCAGACGTCCGTTCAGGTATATATCGATCGGTTCGCGGATGGAGGCGGCATTGTAGAAACGCAGGTGCGCGATCTCCGATGAGGTGGAAAAGAACGGCGAGAGAATGCCCCAGGTCCAGAGCGCGCCATTTGGAGATGGCTTCCAGTTGGAACCGCCGCAGTTTATGCAGCCGCCGGTGTTTGGGCTGCCATGATTATTGGACGGCAGGCTGGGCATCACATCCCCGTATGGCCCGAAACCTGGAGATACCTGAAGATCATTGGATGAGCTGTCCGGATATGTTAAGATAACAGGAGGCTGAGAACTAAATCCAGACTGTGCCGTATCACTGGTTCCAGCTGCTGCCGCATCCGTCTCCGGTGCCGCCGCCGGAGTCGTGTCAGCATCCCCCTCAGGCACTGCTGCTGCATCGTAGTTGTATGTTTCCATAAAAAGATACCCCTTTTCATATTGGCTATATTGCAGTATATGAAGAAGAAAAAAGGAGAGTTACTATTTGCAGGCAGGAATTTTCTGGACTGAAAATCCTGTTCGATCCTGTAGAAAAGTGTATTTTACCGATCTGGAATGCGGAGCATCGGCAAAAATCAGTTATAGTTTACATGAATTGGTGAAAGGTCAAGAATGAAGAAAATAAAAAAGAGACTCGAATCTCGAATCTCTTTTCAGTGACCTGTCCGGGAATCGAACCCGGGTTTACGCCGTGAGAGGGCGTCGTCTTGACCGCTTGACCAACAGGCCATATTTAATTTTATTCAATCGAGGCGACGTGATTCGAACACGCGACCTCTGCGTCCCGAACGCAGCGCTCTACCAAACTGAGCCACGCCTCGATATGATTTTCTCGCTTTTGAAGCGGTGCTCATCAGCGACTCCTATATACTATCACGCCTTCCAAAAAAATGCAAGCGTTTTTTTGAAAAAAATTGAAAAAGTTTTAAAAAATTGAAAAAACCCTTTAAAATCAATATTTTCACGCTTTTAACTTATATTTCGAAATTATTATGAATAACGTAAGAAAGCGAAAGGATGATTAAAGTCCTGCTAAGGATGCGCCGAAACTCTTTTCATTTTGGATAAAAAGAATAAAATGGGGAACAAAGCATAGTGAGCTTGCATTGAAAAATGAATGAGTCAGGAGGAATTAAGTATGAACATCATCGCAGCCATCTTATTTGGAATATATGGAGTGATCGGAGGCGTGAGTACCGTCGTATGTACCGTGAGCATTCCGGGTATCATTATTTGGAAAATTTACCGGAAAACGAAATATCATAAGGCGCTGACGGATTAAGGAAAATAAGAATTATAAAAAAAGGGTCTTGCAGGTGAAAGATTTTCTATCTGCAAGACCCTTTTTTGCTTAAAATCAATGTAATTATCGGACAATATAGACATCGGCGCTTCTCTTTCCATACTGCAGTGCCTGACTGTGGGAATTGAAGAAGATGTCCAGTTTGTTTCCGCGGATGCCGCTGCCGCTGTCCTCAACGGTATAGACAACGCCGTTGATGCGGAGTTTAGTTCCGAGCGGGAATACGCGCAAGTCGGCGGAAATGGTATGTCCTGCCTGCGGAATGGTGCCGGATTTAGTGCGGTTCTTTCCACCACGGCAGCATCTGCGGCAGCTGCAGTAAGCAGTTGTCGTAAAACGTCCGGCGTAGATTTCAGCAGGTGCCTCTGCTTCCTGTGCCTCGGCAGCAGCATTTGTGTCAGTATTTTCAGTCATTGCAGCTTCGCCAGCGTTCTCTGCCTCCACTTGTGCAGACTCATTTGAAAATGCAGCGACTTCTGCCTCGGAAGCGTTCGTGTCAGCCGCTTCTTCCGCAGCAGCGTTTGTCTGCTTTCTAATCAGCTCCGGATCGGAAGCCGGACCAGATGGTGTCTGGGCTGCTTCGGTGGAAGTGCCGTTTGTTTCTTCACCGGCTGCCGCATCTATTTGGGAGACAAGCTCGGTTCCGGCATCTGTGGCTGCCAGTGTATTCATGGTGCCTGCCATGAGACAGACCAGGCTCATTGCCGTTGTGGCAAGTCCGCGCCGCATGGTGTTCATCATATTCATCAAATAAAAACCTCTCATTTCAATTTAGATTCATTTGTCTCATCGCAACGATTGTGCATCTCACAAATATTGCAATGTGTTTACAAATGTTATAATTTATTACTATTATATTACAAAAATGTTAAATGTCAAGTCGGAGAGCCGGAAATAGGGCTCTGGGAGCGGTCGGAGGTTCGACAAGTCGAAAGCTTGTTCGAACGCAAACAGGAAAGCGGGGAAGGGAGTTTCTACCTATAGAAAATGTGAAAATCAGCGTGCCTAAAAACAGGGTATGCAGAATGGAAAATTTTATTCGAAAAAAGAAGAAAAAAATTTTTTTAAAAACCGAAAAAAATCATTGACAAATACTTGCGTAAGTAATATAGTATGAACTGTAGATATTAGCACTCTGATAGATTGAGTGCTAACAGAAAACTTCCAGAGCGGGTTTAAGAGACCGGCGGAAGCGGATGCACGGAAGGAGAGATTGGATGGAACTGGATGAGAGAAAAGAAAAGATTTTGAAAGCGATTATCCAGAACTATCTGGAGACCGGAGAGCCGGTTGGTTCCAGAACGATCTCCAAGTATTCCGATTTGAAACTCAGTTCGGCGACGATTCGAAATGAGATGTCGGATCTGGAAGAACTGGGATATATCATTCAGCCGCACACATCGGCAGGCCGGATTCCTTCAGATAAAGGATATCGTTTCTATGTGGATCAGTTGATTCATGAGAAAGAGACGGAGGTCACGCAGGTGCGTGATATGGTCATCCAGAGAGTGGATCGGGTGGAGCTTCTGTTAAAGCAGATGGCAAAGCTTTTGGCGAGCAATACGAATTATGCGACGCTGATCAGCGGACCGCAGTATCACCAGACGAAGATCAAGTTTATACAGCTTTCCAGAGTGGAAGCCGGGAAACTCCTGATTGTCACTGTTTTAGAAGGCAACATTATCAAGAACTCGATTGTGGCACTCGATGCGGAGCTGACCGATGAGGACATCCTGAATCTGAATATTCTTTTAAATAGCGGTCTCAACGGATTGACGATGGAGCAGATTAATCTGGATGTCATTACCCGGATGAAAGGGCAGGCAGGCGAGCGCAGCCACATCGTGGATGTGGTACTAAGCGAGGTGGCCGAGGCGATTCGTTCCGGCGAGGAAGATTTACAGATTTACACCGAAGGTACGACGAACATTTTCAAATATCCAGAACTGAGCGATGGCGCGAAAGCCAGCCAGCTCATCGGGACACTGGAGCAGAAAGACCTCTGGAGAGAGATTCTTACCGAGGACGATGCGGACAGCGATAAGAAAAATGAGATTCAGGTCTACATCGGAAGTGAGACACAGGTGCAGTCGATGAAGGACTGCAGTATCGTTACTGCCAATTATGAATTGGGGGACGGACTTCGGGGAACGATAGGAATCGTTGGACCGAAACGAATGGATTATGACAAAGTTGTATCGACCCTGCGCTCATTAAAGAGCCAGCTCGATCAGACATTCAATCATAAAGATACCGAGTAGCACGGATGTGCAAAATAAAGAGGTGAGAGACATGGCAAAGACAGAGATAGATTCCAAAGCAGCCGAGGCAGCAAATGAGGAGCAGGTAAAAGAAACAGAAACCCAGGCAGAAGCTGAGGCAGTGAAGGAAAAGGAAGCTTCTTCGGAAGACGCACAAGCGCCGGAGGGAGAAAAAGAGAAAAAAGGATTTTTCTCCAAAAAGAAGGATAAGAAAGATGAGCAGATCGAGGAGCTGACGGATCGCCTGAAGCGCACGATGGCTGAATTTGACAATTTCCGAAAACGAACGGAGAAAGAAAAATCAGCGATGTATGAGATTGGCGCAAAGGACATCATCGAGAAGATTCTCCCGGTGGTGGACAATTTCGAGCGTGGTCTGGCGACCATCCCGGAGGGCGAAGAAAAAAGTGCTTTCGCCGAGGGCATGGATAAGGTTTACAAGCAGCTCGTAAAAACACTGGGTGATGCAGGTGTAAAGCCAATCGAAGCGGTTGGTCAGCCATTTGATCCGAACTTCCACAATGCAGTGATGCATATTGAGGATGAAAACCTGGGTGAGAATGTGGTAGCCGAGGAGTTCCAGAAAGGCTATGTATACCGCGACAGCGTGGTTCGCCACAGCATGGTAAAAGTGGCAAATTAAAATAGGTAACACGTAAACAGCTGGCACCCAGAATTCGGTGCTGGTGGTTGATTTGATATAATATAGACAGACAGGCGGCAGAATTTAACTCCCATGGGGAGAAAGAGAACTGCCAGAAAAAGATAATTTCAGGAGGAAATAACTATGAGCAAGATTATCGGTATTGACTTAGGTACAACAAACAGTTGTGTAGCCGTTATGGAAGGTGGTAAACCGGTTGTTATCGCAAATACAGAAGGTATCCGTACCACACCGTCCGTTGTGGCATTTACAAAGACAGGCGAGAGACTGGTCGGCGAGCCGGCAAAGCGTCAGGCAGTTACCAACGCTGAGAAGACCATTTCTTCTATCAAGAGACACATGGGTAGCGACTACAAAGTAACCATTGATGACAAGAAATATACGCCGCAGGAGATTTCCGCGATGATTCTGCAGAAGCTGAAAGCAGATGCAGAGAGCTACTTGGGCGAGAAGGTAAACGAGGCAGTTATTACTGTTCCGGCTTACTTCAACGACGCACAGCGTCAGGCAACCAAGGATGCAGGTAAGATCGCTGGTCTGGATGTAAAGAGAATTATCAACGAGCCGACGGCAGCAGCGCTTGCGTATGGCCTTGATAATGAGAAAGAGCAGAAGATCATGGTATATGACTTAGGTGGCGGTACATTCGATGTTTCCATCATCGAGATCGGTGACGGCGTTATCGAGGTTCTGGCAACCAACGGCGATACACATCTGGGCGGCGATGATTTCGATAACCGTATTACCCAGTGGATGATCGACGAGTTCAAGAAAGCAGAGGGTGTAGACCTTTCCGCTGATAAGATGGCGCTTCAGAGACTGAAAGAAGCAGCTGAGAAAGCGAAAAAAGAGCTTTCTTCCGCAACTACAACCAATATCAACCTTCCGTTCATCACTGCAACCAGCGAGGGACCGAAGCATCTGGATATGAACCTGACCAGAGCTAAATTTGATGAGCTGACCAGAGACTTAATCGAGAGAACCGCAATTCCGGTACAGAACGCACTGAAAGATGCTGGTATCACTGCTTCTGAGTTAAGCAAAGTACTTCTGGTAGGTGGTTCCACACGTATGCTGGCAGCACAGGAAGAAGTAAAACGTCTGACTGGTAAAGAGCCGAGCAAATCCTTAAACCCGGATGAGTGCGTAGCAATCGGTGCAGCTATCCAAGGTGGTAAGCTGGCTGGCGATGCCGGTGCCGGTGATATCCTTCTTCTGGATGTAACTCCGCTGTCCCTGTCCATCGAGACTATGGGTGGTGTAGCAACCAGACTGATTGAGAGAAATACCACAATCCCGACCAAGAAGAGCCAGATCTTCTCTACCGCAGCTGATAACCAGACCGCTGTTGATATCCACGTTGTACAGGGCGAGAGACAGTTCGCAAAGGACAACAAGACACTGGGAACCTTCCGTCTGGATGGCATTCTTCCGGCAAGAAGAGGTGTTCCGCAGATTGAGGTTACCTTCGATATTGATGCAAACGGTATCGTAAATGTATCTGCAAAAGACCTTGGTACAGGTAAAGAGCAGCACATCACGATTACCTCTGGTTCCAATATGTCCGATTCCGATATCGATAAGGCAGTCAAAGAGGCAGCTGAGTACGAGGCACAGGATAAGAAGAGAAAAGAGGGCATCGATGCAAGAAATGAAGCTGACTCCATGGTATTCCAGACCGAGAAGGCTCTGCAGGATGTAGGCGATAAGATCGATGCAAACGATAAAGCAGCCGTAGAAGCTGACTTAAATGCACTGAAAGAAGCTATCAACAAAGCTCCCATCGACCAGATGACCGATGCACAGATTGATGAAATCAAGGCTGGCAAGGAAAAACTGATGAACAGCGCACAGGCACTCTTCAGCAAGGTTTACGAGCAGGCACAGGCAGCTGGCGCAGCAGGAGCACAGGGCGGAGCTCAGGGTGCAGCTGATGCAGGAAGTGCACCGCACGACGATAATGTAGTTGACGGAGACTTTAAAGAGGTATAATATAATAAGCAGCCATTTTTCAAAGAAAAATGAGCGGATTACGAATGTTTTTGAGGATTGCGGGAGCACGCAGTGCGGAGCAATCCGGGGCATCGGGGTATCAATAGAAAAACGCAGTGAGGGGCTGTCGCAGGAATCTGCGGCAGACCCCCATTTGTAGGTTGTGGGGTAACTGTTCAGTAGGTCTGCGCATTTACTGCGCGTGACTGTGAAGGTACTGAACAGTTACGTTTTGGGAAGATAAATAGATACGATAGAAACTCTGCCGGATGCGGTCAAATGTACCGGCGGATTTTGGGAAGGAAGAGCTGAAATGGCAGAGAGTAAGAGAGATTACTATGAGGTCTTAGGCGTCCCGAAGGATGCGGACGATGCGACACTCAAAAAAGCATACAGAACCCTGGCCAAAAAGTATCATCCGGATGCAAATCCGGGCGATCAGGCGGCAGCCGATAAATTTAAGGAGGCATCGGAGGCCTACAGCGTACTGAGTGATCCGGAGAAGAGACGTCAGTATGATCAGTTCGGCCATGCGGCTTTTGACGGCGGTGCAGGCGGCGCTGGCGGATTCGGTGGTTTTGATTTCAACGGCGGCGATATGGGAGACATTTTCGGAGATATCTTCGGAGATATTTTTGGCGGCGGACGCAGCCGCGGCGGCAGAAGCAACGGACCGATGCGCGGCGCGGATGTGCGTACCAGTGTGCGGATTACTTTTGAAGAAGCGATCTTCGGCTGTGAAAAAGAGCTGGAGTTAAACTTAAAGGAAACCTGTGAGAAATGCCATGGAACGGGTGCAAAACCGGGAACCCAGCCGCAGACCTGTCCGAAATGTAACGGTAAAGGCAAGATCATGTACACGCAGCAGTCGTTCTTTGGTCAGATTCAGAATGTACAGACCTGTCCGGATTGCAACGGAACCGGAAAGATCATCAAGGATAAATGCCCGGATTGCTACGGAACCGGCTATGTAGCGAAGAGAAAGAAGATCAAAGTGACGATCCCGGCAGGTATTGACAACGGTCAGATGCTGCGTGACCGCGGCAATGGCGAACCAGGTACCAACGGCGGTCCGCGCGGAGATCTGCTGGTAGAAGTAGTGGTATCCCAGCACCCGGTCTTCAAGCGCCAGGATACAACAATCTACTCAACCGTGCCGATCTCCTTCGTGAAAGCAGCACTCGGCGGTCCGATCCGCATCAAGACGGTGGACGGCGAGGTAGAGTATGAGGTCAAACCGGGAACCCAGACAGATACGAGAGTCCGTCTGAAAGGAAAAGGTGTTCCGTCCCTGCGTAACCGCAACGTGCGCGGCGACCATTTCGTGACGCTGGTGGTACAGGTTCCGGAGCGCATGACCGAGGCACAGAAGGAAGCGCTTCGCAAGTTTGACGATGCCATGAACGGAATTGCACCGGAGGGCGAGAAACATAAGAAGAAAGGACTGTTCGGAAAGCTGGAGAAATAGAATACGGACAGGACAAAAATAGAAAAGAGCTGTCGGGCTGACATAAAAATGCGGCGCGGCAGCTCTTTGTTTCTGTTTCATAGAAAATTACGTCCCATTACGCGTTCTGTAACAGAATATAGTTACTGTTCACGCATACGTGCCCAGTAACGGAATTTGCCGTGGCTTCGCATTTAAATACGGCAAATTCCTGCTGCCACCACGTTTTCTTACGGCACTTTCGGTTCCAAAAGTGCCTACCCGTGAACAGAAACGTAACAGAATATACCAGAAAATGACAGAGTTTTGTAAGTTGACTTCCGTTTAAAACTTATATACAATAGGACGATGGAGGACCAGCAACACAGATAGCATGGATTTTTGTCAGAAAAATATGCCAAATGATAAAACCATTACTTGAATGGCAGATCCTTCCGGGAATAGGAACCCGTATTGGATTTTTAAAGGGAGAATAGGACGATGACAGATAGAAACGGGAATTTGAATGAAAATTCACGTTCCGGCAGCCGCGAAGATGGGCGGGAGCCGGTGAGACGAAATACGGCGATGAACAGCCGGGAGATTATGCTGGAAGATGAAGATTATCTGGATGAGCCGGATGAGGGCTATTTGGATGATGATTATTTCGACCGGGATATGGAAGAACGGATCCTGAGGGAAGCGGAGCTGGACATGGAAAACATACACCAGCCAGAGCGTCAGGATCAGAACCGGTGGGAAGAGCCGGAACGCCTGCCGGAGAAAGAGCCGGAGGAGACAGCCAGTCGAAAGCGCAGCCGCGCCCGTGGAAATCAGAACGCAGGCACAGGGCGGGAGGCAGCCCATGCGGCGCCGCAGCGGGGACAGGATTCCGGAAAGACGGCATCCTGGACGGAAACTACCCCGGAAAAGGCAGCTCTGAAAGCTGAGCATAGAAAAACAACCGGTAAAAAGACGGCCTGGATCGCTGCCTGCACGGCGGGCATTCTGCTCGTGGCAGCCGGAGGTGTCTATGCGGGAATGTCCCAGAAATATAAGACTCGTTTCTTTCCGAATACGCAGATCAACGGTGTTGACGCGTCCGGAAAGACAGCGGCAGAGGTGCAGGAACTGATTGCGGAAGGTGTGAATGGTTACACACTGACGATCACCGAGAGAAATAATCAGACAGAAACCATTGCCGGAACCGATATCAAGCTGCATGCGGAGTTTGACGGCAGCCTGGAAAAGATGGTAGCGGCGCAGAACCCGTTCACATGGCTGGGGCATGTGAAACAGGAAGAATATACGATCGGAACCATGGTGGCGTATGATGATGCGGCGCTGGAAAGCCAGATCCGGAATTTATCGTGTTTAGACCCGGGGAAAGTGGTAGAACCGGTCAATGCAAAGATTTCAGAGTATGTGTCCGGACAGGGATATTCGATTGAGCCCGAACAGGAAGGAACGGCAGTCGAGGCGGAGAAGCTGACACAGGCGGTAACGGGTGCGATCGAGAATCTGCAGGATCATTTATCGCTGGAGGAAGCAGATGTCTATAAGAAGCCGACGGTATTGAAAGACGATGCATCTCTGGCAGAACAGCTGGATAAGATGAATAAATACGCGAAAATGAGCGTGACATACCAGTTTGGCGATTCGACGGAGACCTTAAATGGAGATCAGATTCATGGGTGGCTGATTGCCAATGCAGACGGAAGTGTTTCGGTAGATTCCTCCAAGGTGTCGGAGTACGTGTCTGAGATGGCGAAAGCACACAATACTTCAAACAAAGCGAAAACATTGAAAACATCGTATGGTTCCACGATTCAGGTAAGCGGCGGAACGTATGGCTGGAAGATCAACCAGGCGGCAGAGACGGAAGCGCTGGCAGCGATTATTGCCTCCGGCGAGAGTACGACGCGTGAGCCGGAGTATTCCCAGAAGGCGGCGAGCCATGGGGCAAATGACTACGGCGACACTTACGTGGAGATCAATCTGACCGGACAGCACCTTTTCTTCTATAAAGAAGGAAAGCTGGTGGTAGAGTCGGATTTCGTATCTGGAAACCTGGCGAAAGGCTGGGGAACCCCGGCAGGCTCGTATCCGCTGGCATATAAGCAGAAAAATGCGGTCCTGAAGGGTGAGAATTACCGGACGCCGGTTAATTACTGGATGCCGTTCAATAATGGTATCGGTATGCATGATGCGAAGTGGAGAAGCAGTTTTGGCGGTACGATTTACAAGACGGGCGGTTCCCACGGCTGTATCAATCTGCCGCCGAGTGTTGCAAAGACGATCTTTGACAATATTTCGGCAGGAACTCCGGTGATCTGTTACAATCTGCCTGGTACGGAGAAGAGTACGACGAGCGGTACGGCAAAACCGGCGGAGACGAAGCCGGCAGAGACCACGGCGCCAGCAGAAACACCAGCTCCGGCAGAGACGCAGGCGCCAGCACCGGCAGAAACACAGGCACCGGGTCCGGCACCGACCACAGCGCCGACGCAGGCGGAGACGAAAGCGCCGGAGACTGCGGCACCGACCCAGGCAGGACCGGGAGGTCCTTCGGGGGATAATGGTGGAAATATTGCAGTGGGACCAGGAGCATAGGAAGAAACGGGAATAAAAATCGAGAAAAAACCTGCATAAAATGATTTACACCGAAAACATATTGTGTTATACTAAATATGTATGAGTCCGCCGGTGCTCAGTTTTTTGACGACTCCGACATAAACTTAGCATACGGTAAGAATAATTATTTTAAGGAGGAAATCACAATGATTTCAAAGGAAAAGAAAGCAGCTATTATCGAACAGTACGGAAGAAAAGCAGGCGATACAGGTTCACCGGAGGTTCAGATCGCAATTCTGACCGCTAGAATCGCTGAGCTTACAGAGCATTTAAAATCCAATCAGAAGGATCATCATTCCCGCCGCGGACTTCTGAAGATGGTAGGACAGAGACGTGGTCTTCTGGATTACTTAAAGAAATCCGATCTGGAAGGATACCGTGCACTGATCGAGAAGTTAGGCATCAGAAAGTAATTAAGATTAAAACGTATAGGGTGGAGCAATCCACCCTAGTTGTTTATGTAGAAGAAAAGTCCGAGACCGCTGCTGTACCCGTAAAGCAGAAAAACATATTTGCGGGCAGAGCAGTAGTTTCGGTATTACTTTTCACAGAAAGGCACTTTTGGAACCGAAAGCGGCGTATGAGAATGTGAAGGTTCTTCTGCAAAACAAGATGAAAGGAGATATGAGATGTACAAGAGTTTTTCGATGGAACTGGCTGGCAGAACTTTAACAGTGGATGTTGGCCGTGTAGCAGCTCAGGCAAATGGTGCTGCATTTATGCATTATGGAGATACAACCGTATTATCAACCGCGACAGCTTCTGACAAGCCGCGTGACGGTATTGATTTCTTCCCGTTAAGCGTTGAGTTTGAGGAGAAGATGTATTCGGTCGGAAAGATTCCGGGCGGATTTAACAAGAGAGAGGGAAAGGCATCTGAGAACGCAGTTCTGACTGCACGTGTTATCGACCGTCCGATGCGTCCGCTGTTCCCGAAGGATTACCGCAACGATGTTACCTTAAATAACCTCGTATTATCCGTTGACCAGGACTGCAGCCCGGAGTATACCGCAATGTTAGGTTCTGCAATCGCAACCTGCATTTCCGATATCCCGTTTGATGGTCCGTGTGCGACCACCCAGATCGGCATGATCGACGGCGAGTTTATCGTAAACCCGACCAACGCACAGAAGAAAGTATCTGATATGGCTCTGACCGTTGCTTCCACCCGCGAGAAGGTTATCATGATCGAGGCTGGCGCAAAGGAAGTTCCGGAGAACATCATGATCGATGCGATCTTCAAGGCACACGAAGTAAACCAGGAGATCATCAAATTCATCGACACCATCGTAGCAGAGTGCGGCAAGCCGAAACATTCCTACGAGAGCTGTGCAGTTCCGGAAGAGCTGTTTGCAGCGATTCGTGAGCTGGTTCCGCAGGAAGAGATGGAAGAGGCTGTATTTACAGACGAGAAACAGAAGAGAGAAGAGAATATCCGCGCAATCACCGAGCGCCTGGAAGAGGCATTTGCTGATAACGAGGAGTGGCTGGCTGTTCTGGGTGAGGCTGTATATCAGTACCAGAAGAAGACTGTCCGCAAGATGATCCTCAAAGATCACAAGCGTCCGGATGGCCGCGGTATCACCGAGATCCGTCCGCTGGCAGCAGAGATCGACATTCTGCCGCGTGTACACGGTTCCGGTATGTTCACCCGTGGACAGACACAGATTTTAAATATCTGTACACTGGCTCCGCTGTCCGAGGCACAGAAGATCGACGGACTGGATGAGAACGAGACATCCAAGAGATATATGCACCATTACAACTTCCCGTCCTACTCCGTAGGCGAAACCAAACCGTCCAGAGGACCGGGACGCCGTGAGATCGGTCATGGTGCGTTGGCGGAGCGTGCGCTTGTGCCGGTACTTCCGACTGCGGAAGAGTTCCCGTATGCAATCCGTACCGTATCTGAGACGATGGAATCCAATGGTTCTACCTCCCAGGCAAGTATCTGTGCATCCACTCTGTCCCTGATGGCAGCAGGTGTACCGATCAAAGCTCCGGTAGCTGGTATTTCCTGCGGTCTGGTAACAGGCGACACCGATGATGATTACATCGTTCTGACCGATATCCAGGGTCTGGAAGACTTCTTCGGCGATATGGACTTCAAGGTAGGCGGCACTCACAAGGGTATTACTTCCATCCAGATGGATATCAAGATCCACGGTCTGACCCGCCCGATCATCGAGGAGGCAATCGCTAAGACGAGAGAGGCAAGACTCTACATTCTGGATGAAGTTATGGCGCCGGTTATCTCCGAGCCGAGAAAGACCGTCAGCCAGTATGCTCCGAAGATCGTTCAGATCTCCATCGATCCGCAGAAGATCGGCGATGTAGTCGGCAAACAGGGCAAGGTAATCAACAAGATCATCGAGCAGACCGGCGTTAAGATCGATATCGAGGATGACGGAAGCGTATCTGTATGCGGCACCGATCAGGCAATGATCGACAAGGCAGTTTCCATCATCAAGGGCATCGTGACCGACATCGAGCCGGGTCAGATTCTGACAGGTACCGTTGTCCGTATCATGAATTTTGGTGCATTCGTAGAGCTGGCTCCGAACAAAGATGGTATGGTTCATATTTCCAAGCTTTCGGACAAGCGCGTAGCGAAGGTAGAGGATGTTGTCAACATCGGCGATGAAGTTACTGTAAAGGTAATCGAGGTCGATAAGATGGGTCGTATCAACCTGAGCATGAAACCAGGCGATCTGGCTGAAAATAAATAATAAATAGATTGCAAATGCACACGATGTGCTGCAATCATCCATCATAAAATCAATGTGCCTGCATCACTGCGGCGCAGACCAGATAAAGTAAGGAATGCTGCAAGGCAGAGAAGCGGTTCGCTTCTGCTTTGCGGTGTTCCTTTTTACTTTACAAAGAGGAAAAATATGTTAGAGGTAACAGGGATAGAAAAACGGTACCGCGGAAGGACGATCCTAAAAGATGTCTCTTTTCGGGCAAATCCAGGGGAATGCATCGGGATTGTCGGCGGAAATGGATGTGGCAAGACGACGCTGCTCTCGATCATCGCGGGGATCCGCAAGCCGGATCGGGGGAGTATTCGGATTGACGGGCAGGAGGCGCTTGGAAGACATCGTCTATTAGAAGAAAAAATCGCCTATGTGCCTCAGGAAAATCCATTGATCCCGGAGCTGACGGCATTTGATAATTACCGTCTCTGGTTCCGGGGAAAACGGCGGGAGATGGAGCGGGATCTGGAATGCGGCGTCGGTCATGTGCTGGGTGTGGACCGATTCTTGAAAACGCAGGCGGGACGGCTTTCAGGCGGAGAGAAAAAGAGGCTGAGCATCGCGGCGGCACTCTCCGGACGCGCGGATATCCTGATTCTCGATGAACCGGGGGCAGCGCTTGACCTGGAGGCAAAGGAGCAGATCCTGACTTATATCAGGAGCTATGTGAAAGCAGGGGGGACAGTTCTTTTGACGTCCCATGAGATGGGAGAGATAGGGGCGTGTACAACCCTGTATGTATTAAAGGGCGGTGTGCTGGTTCCGACGGAGGCAGGGCTTTCGGCGCGGGAGCTGATACAGAGGTTTTAAGGTTACTGGGCACGTATGCGTGAACAGTAACGTTTTAAGAGTGAGAAAACAGGAGGAGGTACAAGGTGAAAGAGGGAAACAACACAAACAACACAAACAATGCAAACAATACAAACATGTCAAACAATTCAACCCCGCTAAACCCGGCAGAGGCAGCGGCGCAGGCGCTTACGGCCGCATCTGACACAGCGGATGGAACCAGTGCAGGCGGATCCGCTGGTGCTGGCGGCGGAATCGGTGGAAATGCTGCAGACGGCAGTGACGGTGGCAGAACGGGCGGAAATGGTTCTGGCAGGAAGAAATGGCTCATTTCAGTCGGAGCAGCCGCAGCGGTGGTCGTGGTCGGCGGCGGTGTGATGCTCAGCCATCAGGCAGACCCGAAGGACACAGTGATCGATGCGTTCAAGAGCATCACGGCGGAAGGGCAGTTAAATCCGTCTGAGGAGATCTTTGGGACGAAAGAGCTGGAAAAACTTTTACAGAAGGGATCCGCGCAGACGGGGATGGAATTAAGCATGACAGGTATTTCCGATGAATCCCTGAACCAGATGAGCGGTGCGGGCATCGGTCTGGATGTGAAGCGCGATGTGGACAGCGGACGGCAGCTGCTAAATCTTTCCTTGCAGTATGGCGGCGGAGAATTGGCGGACGCACAGCTTTACATGGATGATACACAGATCATGGCGGCGATTCCGGCACTTTCCAGCCGCATGTTTACCCTTGACTATGTCAATGATCTGGAAGGACAGCTCATTAATTCTCCGTATGCGGCGCAGAAGCTCGAAGAGCAGGGGATTGATATTGAGGGGCTGGCAAATTATCTGGGACAGTACAAGGCGGCGCTTTCGGACGAGGAGCCGATGATGGATCTGAAAGCACTCTGGAACCGCTACAAAGAGGGAAGTAAGGCGATTGATGACCTCAAAACGGCTATGACCGTCACTAAGAATGACAAAAAAGAGTTTACGATCGACGGACAGAGCGAGAACTGCCGCGGTTACCATGTGACTTTGCCGAAGGATGCGCTGATTCGCTTTGCAAAGACGACGAGAGAATTTTTCCTGAATGATGAGACACTCAAACAGGATGTGGTGCGCTATCTGGAACTGGCAGGCGACGCAAGCAGCATCTATGCAGCGGACGGGGACGGAGAGAGCGTGGATCCGGAGGAACAGCAGAAGGAACTCTGGGCGCAGGCGGAAGCGGTGCTGGACAATCTGGTAGAGGGAATGGAAAATACCATCGGGGATGTGACGATGGATGTCTATGTGAGAAAAGATGGCAAAATGGCTGGATTTTCCTATGAGACGGATGCAACGGTTGAGGAAGAAAATGTCCGTTTTTACGGCGATGTTTCCTTTGGCGGCGGTTACAACATGCTGTCGAATGTGAATGGGGCGTTAAATATTGAGGATTCGGACGGTCAGATTATCACGGTTTCCCTGGATAAAACAGGCGCTTACGAGGCTGGAAAGAGCTGGAGTGGTCAGGTAATTGCGACCCTGCAAGGCGACGAAGAGAAATACCAGTTTATCCTGGATGGCGACTATCAGATCGCGGACGGCAGCTATGAGGTAAAGCTGGATCTGCAGAGTAATGGTGCGTCTCAGGCGTCGCTCACGGCGAATGGCGCGGTCAGCGAGCTTTCGAAGGGCGAGAGCGTCCATATCGATATGGATTCCCTGCGTCTGGAAACTACATTGTTAAATGGAAGCAGTTCTTATGTTGAATTTGCCGGTTCCTATTATGTCAACCCGCTGGAGGATGAGATCGCGCAGCCGGACGGCGTTCCATTTGATGTGCTGGCTTCCTCCGAGGAGGATTATAACCAGGTCACAACGGAGATAACAGGCAACCTGTTCGCAATTCTCCTGAAAGTCATGTCATAGGCGGCGGAAAATGCGAACATATATGATATATCTGCTGCTGACCGGAAAGCGCCTGCTCCGCCAGCTGCCGTGTTTTTTTGCAGGGCTGGCGGTGATGGTGCTGCTCGTCGGCATGGCGGCATTTTCGGCGTCTAAGGTTTTATATGGGGAAACATCTTTAAAGAAAATTGAGGTGGGCGTGGTGCTTCCGGAGGACGATGCGCTTTCGGAAAAGATAACCAAAATGATTGCCTCGCTGGACAGCGTGGAAAGTCTCTGCGGCTTTTCGTATCTGGAACACGATGAAGCGTTCCAAAAGATGAAAAGCGGGGAGCTTCAAGCGGTTTTCGAGGTGCCGTCCGGCATGGCGCGCGGCATTTTGGACGGTACGAACCAGCCAGCCACGATCTGGTTTCCGGATGAGAGCGGGCTGGAAGGCGCCGTTTTCCGGGAACTGGCAGAGTCGGGCAGTTCGATGCTTGGCACTTCGCAGGCGGCGATCTACGCGGCAAATGAATGTTTAAATATCCAGGGAGTGCCGGAACAGATTTCGGTGTCTGAACAGGATTTGAACCGTATCTTTTTAAAATATGCGATGAACCGCGAGGCACTTTTCCGGAAGAAAACGGTCAGCGCTGCAGGGAATGTATCGACGGCGGTCTTTTATGGAATTTCGGGGATTGTATTTCTGATGATTCTTACCGGAATCCCGGCAGCACCGTTTCTGGCTCCCCAGACGGAAGCGCTGGAACAGGGGCTTCGGCGCATCGGGATCCGGCGGTGGTATCCGCTTTTCTGCAAATGCTTGTGCATGACGCTTCTTCTGATGGCAGTCACGGCGGGCGGCTATGGCTGGGCGGTGCAGAAGGGATATGCGCTGGCGGGGCGGGAAGAACTGGCGGCGTGGGGGCTGACCTGCGCGGCAGTTTCGGCGTGGATTCTGCTGTTTTATGAGGTGTGCAGAAGTTCGGCAGCGGCGATTTTGACGTTGTTTGCGGTCAATGTGGTATTTCTCTTTCTGGCGGGCGGCATCATCCCGTCCGTCTTTCTGCCGGAACTGGTTCAGAAAGTCGGAAATATGACGGTGACGGCGCTCTGGATGGATGGAATCCGCTTTATCGCTTCGGGCGAGGAGACAGGGGCGTTTCCGGTGCTGTGGAAACTGGCTGCGGCGGCATTGGCATGCTTTGCACTGGCGCTTGCCGCCGGAAAAAGGAGGGATTGACGGATGCGGAAGCTGGCGTGGTGGTTCTGTATGTTTGGAATGACGCTGCGGCGGGCTCTTTACCGCCCGGTGTTCCTCCTGTTTCTTCTGATCTTTCCATTGGGAATGGGCGTGCTCCATCAGGTGGAAAAACGGGATTCCGGGCGGATCGCGGTGGCGCTCTGTCCGGGAACGGATGCGTGGAATCAGGCGCTTGCAGAAAGACTGGAATCGGAAGAGAGCAGTTCATTTTTCTTTTATCCGTGCGGGACGGAGGAAGAGGCAAAGAAGGCGGTTATGACCGGACGGGCGGAGTGCGCCTACCTGTTTCCAGAGAGATTAAAAGAACGGCTGGACGAGGGGCGTTATACCCGTGCGGTCCGCGTGCTGGTGTCGCCATCCACAGTGGCAGAGAAAATTATATCAGAAAAGATATTTTCTGAACTGTTCGAGGTGTACGGGCGGAAACTGCTGGCAGACTATGGGAAAAATGGAGCGGCATTCCAGACGGTGATGGCGCGCTGCCAGACGACGGAGGCGCGGGAAAAGGCGTGCGGCATGCTGCTGGAACTCTATGAAAAATACCGCAGCAACGGAAGCACCTTTACCTTTGATTATCAGACCTTACAGGGAGGAACGGCACTGCAGACAGGGGCGATGAAGGTGGTCTTTCCGGTGCGCGGGCTGACTGCGGTATTCCTTTTTATTATGGGGCTGGCGGCAGCTGTCATGGCGGGCGAGGATGCAGAGCGCGGGCTTTATGCGGCGGTCCGGAGCCGAGAGCGGTGGCTGCTGCAGACGGCGGAGATCGCGGCGTTTGTATTTTTAGCATCCATTTCGGCCTATGCGGCACTTCTGGCGTCGGGAAATGGGGCAGAGCCGCTTTTAGAGGCGGGAAAGCTGCTTTTTTATCTAGTTTTCGTGACTATATATGCCTTTGGATGCCTGGCAGTCTGCCGGAAGCCGGGATTTCTGGCGGCGCTGATTCCGGTGTTTATCCTTGCGAGCCTCCTGCTCTGTCCGATCTTTTTTGACGCTTCGCTCTTTTTGCCGGGAGCCGCGGGTGTGCGAAAGCTGCTGCCGCCGTGGTGGTATCTGAGCGGCATTTTCGGTTCCCAAAGTGTCTACCCGTGAACAATTACTTTTTAATAACGTTTTTTTGGATAACTTCGATAAAAAGATTGCTATTTTTTCATTCAATTATTATAATAAAAAGAGACATCCGGTATCGAGCATCAATCTGCCGGATGTTTTCATGCGAGAAAATCAGGAGAGGAGTGAACACAATGGAAAGCCGGAGTCATAAGGCGGAATCAGACGGCAGCTACCCAGAACCGAAGGCAGCGTACACATGCATTTGCAGGAATGACAGCTGCAAACAGCGGATTCCTTGTGTACACTGCCGCATCTGTGGATAAGTTTCCGGCATTCTGCCTGTGTGCAGGAGCAGGAAGGGAGCAGCCTGTCCGATTTCCAAAATGACAATATTTTGGAAGGAGACGGGAATGTTAGAAGAAGAGAAGAAAGAAGAGCTGCTGGCTCTGCTGTCCGGGAAGAAGTACCGGGAGCTGAAAAGCCAGCTGGTTGAGATGAATGAGGTGGATATTGCCTCATTTATCGAAGAATTGGATTCAGAAAAGACGGTCGTTGTATTCCGTATGCTGCCGAAAGAGCTGGCATCGGAGGTATTTGCCTGTCTGGAAGTCGAACAGCAGCAGCACATCATTACCAGTATTACGGATAATGAGCTGCGTGCCATCATTGATGACCTGTATGTCGATGATGCGGTCGATATGCTGGAGGAGCTGCCGGCGACGATCGTGCGGCGCGTACTTCAGAACTCCAGCCCGGATACGAGAAAACTGATCAACCAGTTCCTCAATTACCCGGAAAACAGCGCCGGAAGCGTCATGACGGCGGAGTACGTGGGACTCAAGAAAAATATGACGGTGGAGCAGGCATTTGATTATATCCGGAAATATGGCGTGGACAAGGAGACGATTTACACCTGCTACGTCATGGATGAAAAACGCCGCTTAGAGGGCGTTGTGACGGTCAAGGATCTTCTGATGAATGATTATGCGGCGCTCATGGGCGATATCATGGATCCGCATGTGATCAAGGCGTATACGACGGAAGACCAGGAAAAGGTTGTGGAGACGTTCAATGAGTACAACCTCTTGAGTTTACCGGTTGTGGACGGCGAAGACCGTCTGGTCGGCATCATCACGGTCGATGATGTCATGGATGTCATGGAGCAGGAGGCGACGGAGGACTTCGAGAAGATGGCGGCGATGCTGCCGAGTGAGAAGCCGTACCTGAAGACGGGCGTGTTCCAGCTTGCGAGAAATCGTATTCCGTGGCTGATGATCCTGATGTTGAGCAGTATGGTGACCGGCGGTATTTTGTTAAAATATGAGAATGCCTTTTCGGTAATTCCGCTTTTGGTTACGTTTATTCCGATGCTGATGGATACGGGCGGAAACTCCGGCAGCCAGGCGAGCACGATGATCATCCGTGGTATGGCGGTCGGCGAGGTAGAACCGGCGGATATTCTGAAAGTTATGTGGAAAGAAATCCGCGTGGGAATGCTCTGTGGACTTTCTCTGGCGCTTGTCAATTTCGTGCGTCTGATGATCCAGTATCCGGGGCAGGTACTCATCTGCCTGACGGTAGTTATCAGCCTGTTCTGCACGGTTATCATCGCGAAGACGATCGGATGTGTGCTTCCGATTGCGGCGAAGACGATCCATCTCGACCCGGCGATCATGGCGTCGCCGATGATCACAACGATCGTGGATGCGTGCAGCCTGATGATTTATTTCCAGCTGGCTTGCCATTTGCTGAATATGAAGGCGTGATATAAATTACCTGCCTGCTGGCCCATGTTTTCGTATGGTCAGCGCAGTAAATGCGCAGACTTACGGAACAGTTACTTTATTTTATAATTCCAATATTTTAATTATTTCTAGGAAAGGAAAAACTGTTTGGAACATAAGCTTCCAGACAGCCGTGTGAAAAGTATGACAAAGATCAGAACCAGATACGCACCGAGCCCGACAGGCAAAATGCATGTAGGAAACTTAAGAACTGCATTATACGCATACCTGATTGCAAAACATGAGGGCGGCGATTTTATCCTGCGAATCGAGGATACCGATCAGGAGCGTTTCGTTGAAGGCGCGACCGAGATCATTTACAATACGATGCGCGATACCGGACTGAAGCATGACGAAGGTCCGGACATCGGAGGTCCGGTTGGCCCGTATGTACAGAGCGACCGTCAGAAACAGGGCATCTACATGGAATATGCTAAGAAGCTGATCGATAAAGGCGAAGCTTATTACTGTTTCTGCGATCAGGAACGCTTAAACAGCTTAAAGAGAGAAGTAAACGGCGAAGAGATTATGACCTATGATAAGCACTGCCTGCACCTTTCCAAGGAAGAGGTAGAGGCAAACTTAAAGGCAGGAAAGCCGTTTGTCATCCGTCAGAACAACCCGACCGAGGGAAAGACTACCTTCCACGATGAGATTTACGGGGATATTTCCGTAGATAACTCCGAGCTGGACGATATGGTTTTAATCAAATCGGATGGATTCCCGACCTACAACTTCGCAAATGTGGTGGACGATCATTTACAGCAGATCACCCATGTAGTCCGCGGTAACGAGTACCTGTCTTCTTCTCCGAAGTACAACCGTCTGTACGACGCATTCGGATGGGAGGTTCCGGTTTATGTGCACTGCCCGACCATCACGAACGAGGAGCACAAGAAGCTGAGCAAGCGAAGCGGTCATTCTTCCTATCAGGATCTGATCGATCAGGGCTTCATTTCCGAGGCAGTTGTCAACTTCGTTGCCCTGCTTGGCTGGTCACCGGAAAATAATCAGGAGATTTTCTCCTTAGACGAGCTGGTAAAAGAGTTCAACTACAAGAATATCAGTAAATCTCCGGCGGTTTTCGATATGGTAAAACTGAAATGGATGAACGGCGAGTACATCAAGGCGATGGATTTTGATAAGTTCTATGAGATGGCAGAGCCGTACATCAAGAAAGTAATCACTAAGGATCTGGATCTGAAGAAGATTGCGGCGATGGTTAAGACGAGAATCGAGATTTTCCCGGATATCGAGGGACACATCGATTTCTTTGAAACACTGCCGGAGTATGAGCCGCAGATGTATGTTCACAAGAAGATGAAGACCAATCTGGAGACATCCTTAAAGGTATTAAAAGATGTTCTGCCGATTCTGGAAGCACAGGAAGATTACTCCAATGACGCCCTGTACGCGGCGCTGTCCGGGTATGTATCCAAAGAGGGCGTTAAGACCGGCTTTGTAATGTGGCCGATCCGTACCGCTGTATCCGGCAAGCAGATGACGCCGGCAGGCGCGACCGAGATCATGGAAGTGATTGGCAAGGAGGAGTCCATCCGCCGTATCAAGAAGGGGATTGAGCTTCTGGAGGCACAGCAGTAGGCTGTCGTAACCGTCGATGTTCGACTTGAAGCAAGTTTGGCTTCGCAGATTAAATCAGTAGGTAGTAAATAAACAACTGCTTTTTCATGTATCGTAGATGCATGAAAAGCAGTGAAAAGGTGCGCTTTGTGAGAAATACATTCCAAGGCGCACTTTTCTTACATTTGTACTTGACAGATTTGCTTCAGATGCGCGGCAGAAGGATGTCTTGCACGTCAAAATGCGAATTTCGAAGCAAATATGCCGAGATATTCTTGAATTGTGGAGTAAGGAAACAGGAAATGGCATTCAGTAAAGCACAGACACAGGCAATCATGCATAAAGATGGTCCCATGATGGTTCTGGCGGGACCGGGATCAGGGAAAACAACGGTGATCACCCATCGGGTCCAGTATCTGACGAAGGAGTACGGAATCGATCCGGGGGATATTCTTGTGATTACCTTTACCCGGGCAGCAGCCGAGGAGATGCGGGAGCGGTATGAAGCATTGACCGGCGGCGGCTCCAGAGTCACCTTTGGCACGTTTCATTCGATCTTTTTTAGGATCTTAAAGCTGGCATACCGATATACCGCTGACAATATTGTCCGGGAAGAGCAGCAGATGCAGTTTGTCCGGGAGCTGGCTCAGGCCGGAGGTCTGGAGCCGGAGGATGAAAATGAGTTTGCAGCCTCCATTTTAAGTGAGATAAGCTCTGTCAAGGGAGAGAGGATTGCACTGGAACATTACTATTCCAAAAACTGTCCGGATGCAGTTTTCCGTCAGCTCTATGCAGGCTATGAAGAGAAAATGCGACGGGCCGGACTCATCGATTTCGATGACATGATGGTGCTATGTCTGGAACTTTTTACGGAAAGAAAAGATATCCTGTCTGCCTGGCAGAGGAGGTATCGGTACATCCTGATCGATGAGTTTCAGGACATCAACCGGCTTCAATATGAGATCGTGCGGATGTTAGCCAAGCCGGAAGATAATCTTTTTATCGTGGGCGATGATGACCAGTCGATTTACCGGTTCCGGGGAGCCAAACCGGAGATTATGCTGGGATTTGAGCGGGATTATCCGGGTGCCGGACGGATTCTTCTGGATGTGAATTACCGAAGCACCGAGGAGATCGTGGCACCGGCTCTGCGCTTGATCGGGGAAAATCAGAAACGTTTTTCGAAGGCCATCCATACAGCGGGACGGCATGGAAAAAATGTGATTACGAAGCTCTGGCAGGATCCGGGGGAAGAAAATCTGGCCATTGCCAGGGAGATACAGCTGTATCTGCAGTCGGGAGTGCGGCCGGGGGATATCGCAGTTTTATACCGGACCAATGCTGGTCCTCGTTTTCTGATGGAAAAGCTGATGGAATACAACCTTCCCTTCCGGACACGGGATACGGTGCCGAACCTCTATGAACACTGGATTTCGCGAAATATCCTGACCTATATCCGGATCGCCCTGGGAAGCCGGGCGCGGGAAGATATTTTGCAGGTCATCAACCGTCCGAAGCGTTATATCAGCCGGGATGCGATGCCGGATGAGACGGTTTCGTTCGAGAAGATGAAGGCATTCTATGCGGAGAAAGACTGGATTGCCGAGCGGATCGAGAGTTTGGAAGGGGATCTGCGGGCCATCGCCCGGATGTCACCTCTGGCAGCCGTCAATTATATCCGCCAGGGCATGGGATACGATGAATATCTGATCGAGTATGCGGCATTCCGGCGGATGCGGCCGGAGGAACTTTTAGAGACTGCCGATGAGTTAAAAGAAAGTGCGGCGGGTTTCAAGACCTTTGACGAGTGGTTTGCACACATCGAGGCATACAAGGAGGAACTGCTCCGGCAGGCGGCGCAGCGGCGGACGGAGACGGATGCGATCACGCTCGCGACGATGCACAGTGCCAAGGGGCTGGAATTTCCCATTGTCTATATTCTCGATGCCAATGAAGGTATCACGCCGCACAGCCGCGCGATGCTGGACGAGGATATGGAGGAAGAACGACGTCTGTTCTATGTGGCAATGACGCGTGCAAAGACCCGGCTGCATGTATATGCGGTGCGGGAGAGGTACCATAAAAAGGCGGAAGTATCGCGGTTTGTGTGGGAGTATCTGGGGCGGGAGTCGTAGAGAAAAATTCGGAAAACGGGAGAATAATAAGATTTACAAATGGCAGAAAAATAGCTATACTATCGTCAGTCAGAGATGCACTCTGGCATATGTTTATCGTGAAGCATAACGTAAGGTGAAAAAGAAAATAGGTAGGAGGCGGTTGTACGCCGATTTTGTTTGCAATTATATTTTTAGTAGTCGTTTTTAAAGTGGTCGGTCTGCTTTTAAGTGTCTGCGGAAGACTCCTTGGAGCTGTTCTGAGTCTGGCTGGATTTATCATTTCACTGGCAGTTGGAACACTGGTGTTTGGACTGTCGGCGGCATTTTCGGTGGTGCTTTTGGGAATTGCCGGAGTTTGGCTGATAGCAAAATTGGTATTGTAAAAAATTACTATGCAGAAGAAAGATGGAAAAAGTCAACGGCAGCTGGGATGAAGAAGCAGGAAGATAATAGGTAAAAGAATTATTTAAAGCGGTTGAGCGGGGGGCAGCCGCTTTTCTTTTTTGGAAAAGAGTATCACTGTATGGATGATTTTATGTGGGCTATATATACGACATCTGTCGGATTGGCGGTTACTATATATGGGAAAGTATGATATGATTGATTTATGGAAGTTCAGATGATTTTGCAAAAAACTATCTCACTGTGAAGATTGATAATCTGTAGATGGCAAAACGGATAGGAACGTGAAGAACAGAGAAGTGAGCATATTTATGCAAAAAGGAAAAACAAATAGTAGTTTGCAAAATATAAATAATGATTTATAAATGATGGTCAGAGTGCTAATATATAATAAGAATGGTTAATTTAAAAATGTATGTTGGTGAGGAGGGAATATATGATTCCTGAAATTCGCTTGCTTGCAGCAAAAGCCAGCAAAGAGAATGATAATTTGTGGCTTCCGCTGTTAGACCACTTAAAAGACACAGCTGGAGTTATAGAATACCTGGCGAGCAGATGGCTACCGGGGTCTGTGTATGATGAGATGGAGATCTCGAGAAAAGAGGGAATACGATTAGCAAAACTGCTCGCATTGCTGCATGATATAGGGAAAGGTATTCCGGCATTCCAGACAAGAATATTGGAACAGCTTCCAGACATCAGGTGTTTTCAAGAATCGGCCGGAATTGAAACAAACTTGAATAAAACACAGATGGATATTAAACATGCACATGCAGGGGCTGTCCTTCTTCGAGCAATGGGATATCCGGAATCAGTGGCAGCAATTGTAGGTGCACACCATGGATCTCCCGAACCCAATAATATGGATGATGACGCAATCGATGAATTAACATTAGAGCGAAAAAAATACGGAGATAAAAAATCTATATGGCGGAAAATGCAAGAGGAACTCTTGAAATGGGCATTAGAAGAGGCGGGATATTCGGAAAAGGAAGAAATTTCAGGTATTTCGGAAGCAGCTCAGATGCTTTTTTGTGGACTTTTGATTATGGCAGACTGGATTGCAAGCAACAGCTATTATTTTCCGTTGTTATCTGTAACAGATGATCCAGAACCATATGATAATAATCGGTCAAGGAATGCAATGAGACATCTTAACCTATCGGATGGATGTTTGATGGGTTCTGCGTGGAAACAGGAGGATTTTTTTGAAGAGAGGTTCCATTTTACTGCAAATCGAGTACAGAAGGAAATGTATGGTGTTGCAGCCAGAATGGAAAAACCAGGATTGATCATTCTGGAGGCACCAATGGGAGAAGGAAAAACGGAGGCGGCTCTGGCAGCAGCTGAGATTCTTATGAATCGTTTCGATTTAAAAGGAATTGCCTTTTTTCTCCCATCACAGGCAACAACAAATGCCATGTTTACAAGAATCAGTTCCTGGCTAACAGGTCAGTCAGATGTTAATCAGGTTTCGATCCAGCTTTATCATTCCAATGCGGAATTAAATGAAGATTTTAGAAAACTGGAATATGGGGATGTCTGCATAGAAGACGATGATCAGGATGCTTTGATAGTTCATAGCTTTTTTAGAGGAAAGAAAACAAGAATGTTATCCGATATTGTGGTTGGCACAATCGATCAGCTTCTGATGGCAGCATTGATGCAGAAACATGTGATGCTTCGTCATCTGGGGCTTGCAGGAAAAGTTGCAGTGATTGATGAGTGCCATTCATTTGATCCTTATATGAATACATATTTGGAACGTATTTTGCAGTGGCTGGGGATTTATCATATTCCGGTAATTCTTTTGTCAGCTACGCTCCCTGGGGATAAACGATTGGCTTTGATGCAGGCATATGCCGGAAAGAAAAAATGTAAAAATGTCTTGATTAAGGAAACAACTTCATACCCGTTGATTTCATGGTCAGATCACGAACGAGTACAATTAATACCAATTCCTTATGATAAAAAAGACAGGGTTGTTCAGATTGTTAGAGAGAATGAAGAACAACTGGAAGAAGAAGTCCGCAATGTATTGAAACATGGCGGGTGTATGGGAATTATATTAAATACTGTTTCAAGAGTGCAGAAAATTGCAAAATTCATACAGGATAAATTTCCGGAAGCAAAAGTATTGATTGATCATTCGCAGTTTATACTTCCGGATCGACTTGAACATGAGAAAGAAATTTTGAACTGTGTTGGAAAACATTCGGCGAATGAGCAGAGAAGAGAGGTGATTGTAGTTGGAAGTCAGGTGTTGGAGCAATCATTGGATCTTGATTTTGATGTACTGATAACAGATTTATGCCCAATGGATCTTTTATTGCAAAGAATTGGTCGTCTTCATCGTCATGAGAGGAAAAGACCAGAAATGTTTGAAAGTGCCAGATGCATAGTATTGAATTCAGAGTTAGACAATCTGGAAAAGGGAGCGACAGAGGTTTATGGAGAATATCTGCTGCTGCAGACATCAGCACTTCTTCCGGAAAAGATTATGATTCCATCGGATATCTGCTCATTGGTACAGAAGACTTATTGCGAAACAGATGATAATCAACGCTTTCAGAATGCATATGAAGATTATAAGAAGAAGTGCATGCTTAGGAAACAGAATGCGAAACCATATTGTCTGGAGAAACCAGAGATAGGAAAATGTGGAGGGACTTTAGTAGGGCTTCTGGATAAGTCGGTTGGCTTAGACGATATAAAAGCACAGGCAGCAGTGAGGGATGGAAATCCATCAATAGAAGTGATAGTTGTAAAAGAAGCAGAATCTGGTTTTGCATCTATAATTGCTGGGAAATCAAAGGGGAAAAAATACAATCTCAAGGAAACTTTATCGATAGAGGAAGCCAGAGAAATATCAGAGCAAAAACTCCGCCTTCCTCAAAGATTTGCGCAATCATGGTGCGTGGGACGTGTGATAGAACAATTACGGATAGATATGGAACGGCATACAGAAGAGTGGAAAAACAGTCCCATGCTGGAAGGTGAGTTAATATTATTTTTAGATACGACAAATCACGTGAGTTTAGATGAAATCCAGCTGTTTTACGATGAAAAGAAGGGTCTAGAATGGGAGGTTGAGAAACGTGGATGATAAAAAATTCAATCTTTTAGAAGAACCATGGGTTTGTGTTATGCAGGAAAATGGAGAAGTAAAGGAACTATCATTGATAGATGCACTGATCCATGCACACCAGTATCGAAGATTATCTGGAGAGTTGCCAACGCAGGATGTTGCAGTATTAAGATTACTTCTGGCAGTATTGCAAACAGTTGTTTATCGATATGATGCAGATGGAAATGAAGACGAACTTGTAGAAACAGAGGATGCATATGAACGGTGGGAAGAAATTTGGAATGAAGGAAAACTTCCGGAGAAACCGATTCGGGAATATTTAGCAAAGTGGAAGGAACGCTTTTATCTATACGATAGTAACAGACCCTTTTATCAGGTGCCGAAGGCTGCTATTGGAACAGAATGTAAAGCAGCAAAGCTAAATGGTGAAATCTCAGAGAGCAGTAATAAACTGCGCTTATTTTCAAATCGTGCAGGAAAAGAAAAGAAATTTTTAAGTGATTCAGAAGCAGCTAGATGGCTGTTGTATCTGAATGGATATGATGATACATCTGCAAAGCCAAAGCAAAAGGGGCTTCCATCACCCGGAACCGGATGGCTTGGAAAACTGGGATTAATTTATGCAGATGGAAGCAATTTATTTGAAACCTTGATGTTGAACCTTGTAGTGGTCAATATTTCAGATAAAGAATGTTGGGACAGTCCAAAACCTGTGTGGGAAGCAGAAACAGTTAAGAGTGCGGAGAGAACCGAAATTGTGGTCCCATCAAATCAGGCAGAGCTACTGACAGTACAATCCAGAAGAATTCTTCTAAAAAAAGAGGTGCAAGGGGTCAGTGGTTATTATGTGTTGGGAGGTGATTTTTTTCCAAAAGAAGCAGCATATATGGAACAAATGACTGTATGGAAAAAATATGAACCGAAAGGAAATGCCGTTCCGTATTATCAGCCAAGAAGGCATTTGCCAGAAAAACAGATGTGGCGCGACTTTTCAAACCTTGTTATGTCAGATCAGGAAAACAGAACACCGGGTGTGCTTAGGTGGGTCGCTTGGCTGAAAGATAAGAAAATGATTGATAAAAAGAATATCATTTGCTTTAAGACAGCCTCGGTACAATATGGGGACAAAGACTTTTTTGTAAAAGATGTTCTTGGCGATTACCTGGAATTTCATACAGAATTATTAACTGCAAATGGAAAAATATTGGTAAGAATCATACGAGAAGAGATTGAAAAATGTGAAAAAGCAGCAAATATAGTTAATCATTTAACAGAAGACTTAAAGAAGGCTGCAGGAGATTGTTCAGGTGAAAAAACTCAATATGGAAAAGAAGAGTACTTTTACCAGATAGATATACCATTCCGTAGATGGTTAAAGGAATTGGATCCGATAGGTGAGAGTGATTCTGAATATTATGAGAACATTCGAAACGACTGGAGAGTTCAGGCATATCGGATAGCGGAAAAGCTTGGGATGAACTATGTTGAACAAGCAGGAGATAAGGCTTTTGTTGGGCGGGAAATACAAGAAAAAAAGGATGGAGTTGAAAGAAAAGTTTATTATTCATCTTCAAGCGCTTTTAATATATTTAAGGTGTCATTGAAAAAATGCTTTGAGCAGTAGCAAGGAGGGATTATATGGGAAACCAGGGACAGATGGTCAGAAAGTGTATGGCCATGCGCCTGAAACAATGGGAGAATGAGCCAAATGATGCACGCGTCAAAGGAGAATTGGCACAGCTTCGTCATGGAATCGGAAAAAAGCCCGGAGAGGTTCCAGAAATGTGGGAACTTTTATTTAACAGATTTCCGGAAGAATTGATGAGCAGAAATGGAGAGCCTAGTTGGGCTGAGTGGGCGGTATCTCTTTCGTTATGTATGTATGCTCTGCATCAGCAGGGAAGTGATATTCACCAAAAAAACATGCATAGCGAACAGCAACCATTAGGAAAGGCAGTTAGAAAATTGGCGGCTTTGCAGGATGAATCAGAACTGACACGAATTCGAAAACGATTTACCGTTTTTGCAACATCGGCGGATATTGAAGAATGTGCGTATTATCTTCGAGGATTAGTGCAGCTTCTGCGGGCAAAGGGAGTGCCGATGGATTATATTCAGCTAGCATATGACCTATATCAATTTCAAACGGAGAATGGCGCCCAGAAGGTTAAGCTTCGCTGGGGACAGGATTTTTATCGAGTAGTAAAACAGGAAGAGGAGGAAAAAGAAAATGAGTAAAAATTTGTATATTGATCTTCATGTAATTCAAACACTTCCGCCGAGCTGCGTAAATCGTGATGATACAGGCAGCCCCAAGACAGCGATTTATGGTGGTGTAACCAGAGCAAGAGTTTCAAGTCAATCCTGGAAACGTGCAATGCGCCTTATGTTTGCTGATATGTATACAGAAGAAGAAAAGGGAATTCGAACAAAGAAAATTGTAGATCTGCTTGCAAAGAAAATATCTGAGTTGGATTCGGAAATTCAGAGTGCTGAAAAATTGGCAAAAAAGGTATTAGAAGCAGCCGGAATTAAATTAACAGAAAAAAATGGAAAAGCAGAAACAGGAGCTCTGTTTTTTATTAGTGCAAAACAAATTGAAAAATTGGCAGAACTGGCAATTGCTCATCCGGATGGAAAATTTGAAAAAGAGGATAAAAAGGAATTGCAGGAGGCATTAAAAAACTACCCGTCAGTTGATCTTGCTTTGTTTGGCCGCATGGTGGCAGATGAACCATCCTTGAATTACGACGCAACGGCACAAGTGGCCCATGCCATATCAACACATGCTGTACATAATGAGTATGATTACTTTACAGCTGTTGATGATTGTACATCGGAAGATAATTCCGGGGCAGGACATCTTGGTACAGTAGAGTATAATTCATCTACCTTATATCGTTATGCGACTGTGAATGCGGCAGAACTTGCAAACTATTTGGGAGGAGATACTCCGAAAGCGGTTAAAAATTTTGCAGAGGCATTTATCACCAGTATGCCGACAGGAAAACAAAATACATTTGCAAACAGAACACGTCCGGATGCTGTTTATGTGACGGTTCGCAGAGATCAGCCGGTTAATATGGCAGGCGCTTTTGAAAAACCAGTTACCACAAAGGGTGGATATGTGGAGCAGTCAATAAAGGCATTGGTTGATTATGCAAAAGAATCTTATGAAGATTATGTAAATGAGCCGGAAATGGCATTTGCAGTGGGAAGAGAGTTGGAGTCGCTTGCGACAACAATGAATCTGACAAAATTATTAGATGAACTAGAAAAACAGGTTTTGAATGCTCTGGAAGAGGTGACGAAATAATGAGTACATTGCTGCTTCGGTTGGCAGCACCACTTCAATCATGGGGAATTGATTCAAAGTTTGATATTCGTCGGACAGGGCGGGAACCCAGTAAAAGCGGGGTGATCGGACTTATCTGTGCAGCACTTGGAATTAAGAGAGATGATGATGATATGGTGAGCCAGTTAGCAACACTGCGATTTGGTGTGCGTGTGGATAAAGAGGGGCATTTTGTGCGTGATTTTCACATGGTACGACCAAAAAAGGGAGAACCATATGTCACAAATCGCTATTATCTTGCGGATGCAGAATTTCTGGTAGGTTTTGAAAGTGTGGATGAAGAACTTTTGAAAAAGATCGAATATGCATTATTGAATCCAGTGTTTCCGTTATATCTGGGACGAAGATCGTGTCCGCCGACCGGAAGATTATGCCTTGGTATCAGAAAATTGGAATTGGAAGAAGCTTTGCTTGAAGAAGCATTTCGGAATGAATCAACTGAAACAGTACGCATAGTAATGGATGCAAAAGAAGGAGAAGACGGAAATATTGTTAAGGATCTTCCGATATCCTACAATCCAGAGCACAGAAAATATACGTTTCGAAAAGTGACGGAGAAATATCGGGCGGTGCGAGAACCGCTTCAATGCCATGATCCAATGGCAGAATTGGGGTGATTGGTTTGTATTTAAGTAGAATGACATTGGATGTGACTAAAAGGAAAACATTGCGGGCATTGAGCTCGCCAAACCTGTTTCATGGAGCCGTTGAGGCTTCGTTTGATATGACAGAAGCAGTTCGTCATAGAAAGCTATGGAGAATCGATCGGCTTAATAGTAAGTATTATTTGCTTATTCTAAGCCGGGAAAAACCGGATCTCTCAGAAGCAGTAAGTCAATTTGCACCAGAAGGTGAAGAATGTGTGACAAAAGGGTATGATCCTTTTCTGGAAAAAATCAAAGCTGATACATGGTGGCATTTTCGTTTGACGGCAAATCCAACATACCAGAAAGCTGTGGGAAAGGATCAAAGAGGTAGAATTTGTGCACATACTACAGCAGATAATCAGCGAAAATGGCTTATAAAACAGGGTAAACTGCATGGTTTTGCAGTGAGTGAAGATTCTTTTGAGATTAGGGAATCTAAATGGTACCATTTTAATAAGGCTTCTGGAAAGAATCAGGTTAGTATGCTGTCTGTAACATATGAAGGTATTTTAAAAATAGTGGATGAAGAGAAAGTACGAAAAATGCTGATAGACGGTATTGGACGTGAAAAGGCATATGGAGTAGGTCTTATGACATTGGTACATATGGAGAAGGGAACAGTATGACAAATATTCCTGGAATGATACGGCCGGAAATCCAGATGCTGCCGCAGGTTGCAGATCGTCTGACGTTCCTTTATCTGGAAAGATGTGTCCTAAATCGACAGGATAGTGCAATTACAGTCGCAGATGATAGAGGAACCGTTTTTGTACCGGCAGCAGCAATCAGTGTGATTATGCTGGGACCTGGAACAAAGATTACTCATCGGGCAATGGAGTTAATCGGAGACGCTGGGGTCACAGTGATATGGGTGGGAGAACATGGGGTGCGTTATTACGCATCGGGCCGCCCACTTACCCACCGTGCAGCTTTATTGCAGAGACAGGCAGAATTAGTCGGTAATACAAGAATGCATTTAAATATTGTGAGGCAGATGTATTCCATGCGATTTCCCAAAGAAGATGTTTCCCGCCTTACACTTCAGCAGTTAAGAGGGCGGGAGGGAGCGCGAATTCGCGCCGTATATAAAAAAGCATCAAAAGAGTGGAATGTGCCTTGGAATGGGCGTGAATACGATCCAGATGATTTTACAAGTGGAGATTCTGTTAACCAGGCATTATCTGCCGGACATGCATGTCTTTATGGCTTGGCACATGCGGTAATTGCTGCGTTAGGGTGCTCTCCGGGATTGGGATTTGTACATGTTGGACATGAAAACTCATTTGTATATGATATTGCAGATTTATATAAGGCAGATATCACGATTCCGTTAGCGTTTGAGGTGGCTGCAACGATTTCCAAGGAAGAAATTCCGTCTGTAATGCGGAGAAAAACCAGAGATAAAATGGTAAAAATGAATATTCTGAAACAAATGGTGCATGATATCAAATCTTTGTTTGCCAAAGAAGGAGAAGCAGAGGATTCAGATGCAGTATATTTGTGGGATAACAAAGTCGGGGAAGTTGAGAATGGGCATTCGTATGGAGACGATCTTGAAGAAGGTGAATAATGGTAGTTGTAACGCTGACTGATTGCCCATCTAAATTGCGCGGAGATCTTACGAAGTGGCTTATGGAGATCAATACAGGAGTATATGTTGGAAAGGTGAGCGCAAGAATTCGAGAAATGCTTTGGACGCGAATCTGTGAGAATCTGTCGCAGGGACGGGCAACAATGGTATATAGTACTAATAATGAACAGGGAATGGAATTCTGTGTGCACAACTCATCCTGGAAACCTGTGGATTTTGATGGAATACAATTGGTTATGCGGCCAGAGCAGGGACGATGTGAAACAAAAGCGCGTTCAAGTCGGGCAGAAGTACAACAGATGTTGCTTAAGAAAAAGCAATCTCAAACATATAAAGAACGACATGAAGGTTATGTGGTAATTGATTTAGAGACAACAGGATTAAATAGTTCATCAGATGAGATTATTGAGTTGGCGGCGATTAGAATCATTAACCACAAAATTGCAGACCAATTGGAGATTCTAGTGAAAGCAGAAAAAGGTGTTCCAAAAGTAATTACTGAACTTACGGGGATTACAGAGGAGATTCTTGAGGAAAAGGGGATGGTTCTTTCTTCAGCGATAGAGAAGTTTTGTGAATTTATTGGACAAAGTACAATAGTGGGTCATAACATCGCATTTGATCGCAGCTTTTTAAAGGAAGCTTGTCGAAAGACCAATCGTATGAATCTAAAAAATCCGGCAAAAGATACATTAGATCTTGCGAGAAGACGAATCGATGATATTGATGATTATAAGCTGCATGCACTAGCAGACTATTTCCAGATAAAAGTTGAGGAGGAACATAGGGCATTAAGTGATTGCATCACAACATTTCAGGTGTTTGAGAAACTAAATGAAATTTAGAGATGGAGATCGGGAAAAGGTTGTAAATAAGGGATTTTTTTAGTGTATTCCCCGCGCAAGCGGGGGTGATCCCAGGTAAAGCGCTTGACTTTGACTCAAGTAAATGTATTCCCCGCGCAAGCGGGGGTGATCCCAGAATATGACCGATTTAGAAATACTATGTATTGTATTCCCCGCGCAAGCGGGGGTGATCCTCCCGGTGAGGTCGTCACTGTATGTAATGGCGTATTCCCCGCGCAAGCGGGGGTGATCCGTACCTGGTAAGTTATTGCCAAAAAGAATACCTGTATTCCCCGCGCAAGCGGGGGTGATCCCTTTAATTATAACTTTGCCGTAGAGCATAGGAGGTATTCCCCGCGCAAGCGGGGGTGATCCTTAATGAAACGTTTTTATCTTCAATAAATTGAGGTATTCCCCGCGCAAGCGGGGGTGATCCCGGACGGCGGCTATTACTGGGAACGATAAAGGGGTATTCCCCGCGCAAGCGGGGGTGATCCCTGCTCCGGATACCTTGATTTTAAAAGGCAAAAGTATTCCCCGCGCAAGCGGGGGTAATCCCTACGACAGGACAGAGGAGACAACGGACACACGGTATTCCCTGCGCAAGCGGGGGTGATCCTGTGGGAGACATAGATTTATACAAACAGGAGTTGTATTCCCCGCGCAAGCGGGGGCGATCCTTCCGAGATTCTTTAACGTCTGGATATCACGGCGTATTCCCCGCGCAAGCGGGGGTGATCCCGAAAAACCGGAATGGTTGACGATGGATCAGATGTATTCCCCGCGTAAGCGGGGGTGTTTTTCCTAAAATCTAAAGTTTGGGAAGATAAGAACAACCTTATGATTTCAACATATGAAGCCATAAGGTTGTTTTTTCGTATAGAAAACTTCACTGCTGCATCTTGAAGGTCACCAGAATTTGTGGGAAATGATAGGTGGTTGTTTGCTCAGTTTTTTGAAATATAGATGATTTTATCACAGGTGTAAAGTTCTTCCCCCCTCTGTTTCGCGTTTCATATCCGATATATTTACAATTCCCATCCAACTGACTATAATAAAGAATGCCCGTTTGTCTGCAAAGGCGCGGAACCATATCCATCTGCATCAGGGCGATATGACAGAAAAATGAACTTAAAAGAATGGAAGAAAGAACAATGGATGTAATTGAAAAATTTGGAAATAGGGTGAGCAGCCAGGCGCTTAAGGATCCGGAAAAAGCGCGTCGGCTGCTTCTTGCGGGATACCGCCTGCAGGAAAAGAAGCTTCAGTTTTTGCCGGATCGGGGACTGCCGTCGTCGGGACAGTATGTGGCGCGGGTGGTTATGAAAAATATCATTCAGTCGCTGTCGGAACCGGAGAATGCGGCGATGGTCAGCATATTTGTGCCGGGAGAGCTGGTGATGGCGGCAGGGCTGACGCCGTACTCAGTGGAGGCGATGTCCTGTTTTATGGCGGGAACGAAGTGTGAGCAGACGTTTCTTCGGAAAACGGAGGAAGAAGGATTTCCGGAGACGATGTGTTCGTACCACAGGGTGTTTCTGGGGGCGGCGCTGACGGGGATTCTGCCAAAACCGAACTGCATGATTTATACGAACCTTGCGTGTGATGGAAATATGATGACGTTTCCGTATTTAAAGGATAAATTTGAATGTCCAGGCTTTTATATTGATGTTCCGTATGAGAAAAACCGGGAATCGGTTCTGTATGTGGCGGATCAGCTGCGGAAATTGAAACGGTTTCTGGAGGAGACGACGGACAGACGGATTTCGGAGGAAACAGTGCGGAGTGCGGTAGATAACAGCCGGAAAGCGGCGGCGAATTATAAAAAACAGCTTGCCCTGCGGTGTGCGCATGACCCGGTGACCTCTCTGACGAATGAATTGTATGCGCTTTTTATGTGCCATCTGATGGCTGGCTCAGAGACGGCGGTTACCTATACGGAAAAACTTCTGCGCGATGTGCGGATGTCACCGAGGGGAGATGGTCTTTCGGTAATCTGGATGCACATCATGCCATTTTTACAGGAGCCGGTTAAGGATATTTTTAATTATAGTAAGAAAATGCACATCCGCGCTTGTGATTTCATCGCAGATGGTTTTCAGGAGATGCATGCGGAAGACCCGTATGAGGCGATGGCAGAGAAAATGGTCTACTGCATTTACAACGGCAGTGTGAAACAGAGAATTGAGAAAGCGGAACGACTTGCCAGAATCACGGAATCGGATGGTGCTGTTTTATTTGCCCACTGGGGCTGTAAGGGAACGATCGGTGCATCCAGCCTGATTAAGCAGTCCTTAGAAAAGACAGGACTTCCGACGATGATTCTCGACGGTGACGGCTGCAACCCCGCCAATACCAGCGACGGTCAAGTATCGACGCGGCTTCAGGCGTTTGTGGAAATGCTGGAAAAGGGCAAGGAGGAGAAACACGCATGATTTATTACGTCTGTAAGTACACCCCGATTGAGCTGTTCCGGGGGTTTGGAGAAGAATGTTCTGTTTTGGAGGAAATGCCGGAAAATTTTGAACAGTCGGATCAGATTGCACATGCAAATCTGTGCGGCTTTGGAAAATCGGTCATTCAGGCAGTGCTGGAAGGAAAGGTTGAACAGCTGGTGCTGGTAAACTGCTGCGATTCGATGCGGCGCGTTTACGATATCGTGGAGAGCACGGGAAAATGTAAGTTTTTATATATGCTGGATCTGCCGCATGATGATAATGAATGTGAAAAAGTGAAATTTGCGGGTACGATCCGGAGGCTTAAAAAGGCATATGAGGCATATTCCGGGAAAGTGTTTGATAAACGCGCTTTTATCAAGTCCTTTATTACGCCGGAAATGAACACGGAGCCGTACATTGGTGTGCTGGGCGTGCGGGTCAGCGGCATTCTGGAGGATATGATCCGGGACAATATCCAGATGGATGTGGAAAATCTGACCTGTACGGGTGGTCGGAAACTGTCGGTCGTACAGGATGAAATGTGGAATATGGAGGAAGAGGAGCTGTTTCTTTCTTACGCGGACGTCCTGCTGGGACAGATGCCGTGTTTCCGCATGAACCGTTCGATCCGCAGAAACCGTCTGTATCTGGATCCGAATTTAAAGGGAATTATTTATCACACGATCAAGTTCTGTGATTATTATGGATTTGAGTATGCGAGTATCAAGCGGGATATCAAGGTTCCGCTCCTTAAGATTGAGACTGATTTTACGAGCCAGAGCGCGGGGCAGCTTTTGACGCGCATTCAGGCATTTGAGGAGACAATCGAGGGATCAGAGGATATGGATCCGGGAAAAGGTATCAGTGAGGAGGCAAGAAAGAAGATGGAGTCGGGCATTTTTTATGTAGCGGGAATTGACAGCGGTTCGACAAGTACGGATGTGGTCATACTGGATCAGGATGGAAAAATTAAATCGACGATGATTATTCCGACCGGCGGCGGTGCGATGATGAGCGCCGAGAAGAGTCTGGATCTGGCGATTGAGAAAGCGGGAATTAAGAAAGAGGAGATCGTGCGGATCGATACGACCGGATATGGACGATCCTACATTGACAGCGGGGATGACAGCATCACGGAGATTACCTGCCATGCCAAGGGCGCAAATTATCTGAATCCGAATGTCCGCACTATCATCGACATTGGCGGGCAGGATATCAAGGCGATCAGCATCGACGGGCAGGGAGCCGTGAAAAATTTCCTGATGAATGACAAATGTGCCGCCGGAACGGGACGTTTTCTGGAAATGATGGCGAAAACGCTGGGACTTTCCCTGGAGGAAATGAGTGTGAAAGGGCTGGAATGGAAGCATAATATCGTGATTTCCAGCATGTGTACGGTGTTTGCAGAGTCGGAGGTCGTGTCGCTGGTGGCACAGAATAAGGATGTGGCAGATATTATCCACGGTTTAAATGTGTCAGTTGCCTCAAAAGTCGGCGCGTTGGCAGCCCGCCTTGGAAAGGATCATCCAGGCGAATATATGATGACCGGCGGTGTGGCGAAGAACCAGGGTATCATCCAGGCATTGGAAGAGAAGCTTGGTGCTAAACTTTATATCTGTGATGAGGCGCAGCTCTGCGGTGCGCTGGGAGCGGCGCTATTTGCTTATGAGAAATGTAAAGGCAGTGCGGAGGAAACGCGATGAAGCGGCAGGGTTAAAACACTTGTATCGATATTTTCGTCAGATATTCACTGGGAGAGGCTGTGGCCAATTCGTCGATCACAGCCTCTTTATAAGAGTATTTGCCGGTTTTAAACTTGTGTTTATCGATCCAATCAAAGAGTTTTTCGTAGGTGTCTTTCGAGTCATAGTAATTTCCCATTAAGTAAGCAACTGCATAGGTTCCGGCCGGTTTTAAGTGATAGGGGTGATTTTTCGGTTTTGTTATAACTTTTGTGAAAAAATAAGCATAGGTATCCAGATGATTTTTTCGTAAATCTGCCACATCAAGCATGGCACCATAGGGATGACCGGCATTTAGAGAGTGGGCATTGCAGTAACCGATGTGGCGGCAAAGAGCCTGGATGATTTTCTGATGGTCATCTGTATGAATCGGATCGCTGAGAATCAGATATTCTTCCGGTGTCGTCTCGAGAAAAATACGACCATTTTTATTTTCTGTATGGAAGAATAATTCATCTTCGGTGTATTCTGCCTGTTTCTGATTCAGTGATTCCTGGAGTGATACCAGGGATAATTTTATATGATTGGACTGTAAAGTGAATAAAAATCCAAGAATGCATCTACATTCTGAAATCAGAAATCAAATTAAAACATTATAATCTTCGATGCCTCGTTGGGAAGCCAACGGGGTATTTTTTTACCCAATCAGGCTGTATAGGACACCTCAAAACCTACTTTTTTAAAATCGCCCCATTTTGGAAATTTCAAAACAATGGGCAAGAATTAAACGTTATTTTTGATGTTTTTTGGACGGTGCGGGAAGCATACTGATTGGAATCCTTATATCTATGGTATAGCTTTTTGCAATACAAAAAGACTTTACATATGGCTATAAAAATCAACTGTATTCCAAGCGGAACCTTCCCCCATTTTCTGGAACACGAAAAAGAAGAAACGCTTTCGGTCTATCTGGAGGCCGTCAAATGGGCGCTTCTGGAAGAATGAATATGTCCGAAAAAATGTTGGAATTATAATAATATTAATCGAAAAAATGTGATTTATAATAAAATAATGTCCGCAAAAATGCTGTTTAGCAATGGAAATATGCCCTGAAAAGTGTTAAGATAGAATACAGATGCTTTTGGATGTATATGTTGCGCAGGAGGTTTCTTAATGGAAAGAGAGCTGTTTACGAAACTGGAACGATGGATGAATAAAAAGAACAGAAAGCCGCTGATCATACAAGGAGCGCGCCAGGTCGGAAAAACCTGGATTATGAAGGAATTTGGAGCCAGGTTCTATGAAAATACAGTCTATATCAATTTTGATAATAATAAAGCAATGAAGGATGTATTTGACCTAGACTTTGACTTAAAGCGGATCCTTTCTGCAATCAAAATTGAGTACGGAAAGAGTTTTCAGGCTGAAAATACATTGATTATTTTTGATGAGATCCAGGAAGCACCAAAGGCGCTGGCATCTTTAAAATATTTCTATGAGAATGCACCGCAGTATTCTATCATTGCAGCTGGTTCCCTGCTCGGTGTTGCATTACATCAGGGAACATCCTTTCCTGTTGGGAAAGTTGATTTTTTAAAATTATGCCCTATGAGCTTCAAAGAATTCATTTTGGCAGTTGGTGAAAAGGGGTTGCATGAAGCGTTGAGGTCCCAAGATTATGAACTGATCAATGCATATGCCGGGAAATATACGGATTTGTTAAAAAAGTATTATTATGTGGGCGGAATGCCAGAAGTAGTCCAGACATATATTGATTCCGATGATCTATTTGAGGTACGTGAGATCCAAAACAATCTTCTGCAGTACTATGAAGAGGATTTTAGCAAACATGCGCCAAAGGAAGTTGTTCCGCGCATCATGATGGTCTGGAATTCGATTCCTTCCCAATTGGCTAAGGAAAATCGTAAGTTTATGTATGGAGCACTACGAGAGGGTGCACGGGCAAAAGATTTTGAACTTGCAATTCAGGGGTTGGAAGATGCAGGGTTAATCCTGAAAAGCTATAGAGTATCAAAGCCAGATATTCCACTGATTGCGTACATGGAAATGAACAGTTTTAAAATGTTCATGTTCGATGTGGGATTGTTAACAGCAAAGGCCGGACTATCAGCAAGACTTCTATTGGAGGGAAGCCGGATCTTTGAAGAATTCAAGGGGGCACTTACGGAACAGTATGTTGCACAGGAGTTACATGCTGCAGGATATCCGCTTTATTATTTTGCAACAGCACGATCAACTGGAGAGATAGATTTTATGTTGCAGGGAGATTTAGACTGCGTTCCGATTGAGGTGAAGGCAGAACAGAATCTCCGTGCCAGGAGTTTGAGGGCATTTTGCGATAAATATAAGCCGGGCATGGCGATTCGTAGCAGTATGTCAAATTATAAGCAGGAAGACTGGCTGACAAATGTTCCGTTATATATGCTTGCGGAATATTTGAAAAGAACAATATATGTGGTAAGCTGATAACAATTTACCTCAAAACCAACGGGGTATTTTTTGTTCTGAATCAGACAATACAGAAGTTCGCGCTAAGCGAACTAATGAAATGGAGGTTCTGGAGTCCCTTCACGGCAATGTAGTATGTGCATTAGCTGCCGGAATCGGTGACTATGTGCGATGTACTCTCTTGGAATATAGCTATCATGATGGCCAGTTTTGGATTTTTACAGAAGGCGGCGAGAAGTTCATAGGACTTGAGAGGAATAAAAATGTCAGTCTTGCTGTCTTTGAAAAGCCCCCGGACTTTGGTGCGCTGAAAAGCGTACTGGTCATGGGAACGGCAAAGCTCATCGAGCCGATGTTATTTGAGGTTCCTGGATTTGATGAATATTCGGAAAACTTGATAAAAAGTTCGATGATAGGAGTTTGAAAAATTTCTTTCGGGAAAGAATCTGTTGCGGAAACGCGGGAAATACCGTATAATAATGCGGTCTGATCTGCACATATGCAACAGATTTGTCCGTAAAAAAATGAAAAATCAGAATTGTGCGTATTTCAGAAACAATTTTTTGCTGTAAGAGTGAAAAAAAGTTATGTAAACTGTCTGCAAAAAAATACTTGACAAGAATTTGTGTTTTTACGCTTACGGAGAAGAACAAAAAAAGAACTAAAAAACAGCGATGAACACATCGCAAAAAATGAGAAATGTAGGTAAAAATAATTTTATGAGAAAATTAGCATTAAGTGATGAAATCCTTCTCAAGATCTCCCAGCCGGCGCGTTATATTGGCGGCGAGGTGAATATGGTGAAGAAGGATCCGTCGAAGGTAGCAGTCCGGTTTGCCATGTGCTTTCCGGATGTGTATGAGATCGGTATGTCCCATCTGGGCATCCAGATTCTTTATGATATGTTCAACCGCCGGGATGACGTTTACTGTGAGCGCGTTTATTCCCCGTGGATGGACTTAGATCCGATCATGCGGGAGCAGAAGATTCCGCTGTTTGCTGTTGAAAGCCAGGATCCGATCAAAAATTTTGACTTCCTTGGAATTACAATCCAGTACGAAATGTGCTACACCAATATTTTGCAGGTGCTGGAATTATCACAGATTCCGCTCCATGCAGAAGATCGTACCGAGGAGGACCCGATCGTCATCGGCGGCGGTCCGTGTACCTACAATCCGGAGCCGATCGCGCCGTTTTTTGATCTCTTCTATATGGGCGAGGGCGAGGTGGTTTATTTTGACCTGATCGATCGCTACAAGGAGATCAAGGCGCGCGGCGGCAGCCGGAAGGAATTTCTGGAGCAGGCGGCGCAGATTCCGGGTATCTATGTGCCGGGATTTTATGATGTGACATACAAAGAGGATGGCACGATCGAGGCGATGACGCCGAACAACCCGCACGCGCCGCAGACCGTTTCCAAGCAGCTTGTCATGGATATGAGCGATACCTGGTATCCGGAGAAGCCGGTGGTTCCGTATCTGCGCGCGACGCAGGACCGTGTGGTTCTCGAGATCATGCGCGGCTGTATCCGTGGATGCCGTTTCTGCCAGGCGGGCATGGTATACCGCCCGGTGCGCGAGCGCAGCCTGGAGGAACTGAAACGTCTGGCGCGGACGATGCTAAAGAGCACCGGACATGAGGAAATTTCGCTGAGTTCGCTGAGCTCTAGTGATTACACGAAGCTGGAGGGAATCGTCAATTTTCTGATCGACGAGTTTGACGGAAAGGGCGTCAATGTGTCTCTGCCGTCCCTGCGTATTGACGCATTTTCCCTCGATGTCATGAGCAAGGTGCAGGACGTGAAGAAGAGCAGCTTGACCTTTGCACCGGAGGCGGGATCCCAGCGTCTGCGTAACGTTATCAACAAGGGTCTGACCGAGGAAAACATTTTAAATGGTTCTGCCGAGGCGTTCAAGGGCGGCTGGAACCGCGTAAAGCTCTACTTCATGCTGGGACTTCCGACTGAGACCGTGGAAGATATGCAGGGCATTGCCGAGCTTTCGGAGAAGGTGGCGGAAGTGTACTATGACACGGTTCCGAAGGAGCAGCGCCACGGCAAGGTGCAGGTAACTGCCAGCACCTCGTTCTTTGTGCCGAAGCCATTTACCCCGTTCCAGTGGGCGCCGATGTGCACGAAAGAGCAGTTCTTGGAGCGCGCGAGCATCGTCAACCACCGCATGAAAGAGATGTTAAATAAGAAGAGTCTTCGCTATAACTGGCATGAGGCGGATGTGACCGTGCTGGAAGGTGTTCTGGCGCGTGGCGACCGCAAGGTGGCAGCTGTGATCGAGGAGGCGTACCGTCAGGGTGCAATCTACGATTCCTGGTCAGAGTATTTCAACAATGATATCTGGATGAAGGCCTTTGAGACTTGCGGCGTGGACATTGATTTCTATACGACGCGTGAGCGAAGCCTTGATGAAGTGTTCCCGTGGGATTTCATCGACGCGGGTGTGACGAAGGATTTCTTAAAACGTGAGTGGGCGAACGCACAGGCGGAAACGGTAACGCCGAACTGCCGGATGCGCTGTTCGGGATGTGGTGTCCGTAAGTACGGCGGCGGAGTCTGTTTCGAAGAACGGGCATGAGGAAGGAGCGGTCATGAAGATACGAATTAAATTTCAAAAACAGGGAACGGTGCGTTTTATCGGTCATCTGGACGTGATGCGTTACTTCCAGAAGGTGATGCGCCGGGCGGAAGTGGATATCCGTTATAGCGAAGGATTCAGCCCGCACCAGATCATGTCGTTTGCGTCTCCGCTCAGCGTGGGGCTTATCAGCCATGCGGAGTATGTGGATATTGATGTCAATTCCAGCGGAAATTCGACCGGGATGGTGCGCCGCTTAAATGAGGTCAGCGCCGAGGGGCTGGAGGTGCTCAGCTACCGCGAGCTTCCGGAGACGGCAAAGAATGCGATGTCGCTGGTGGCAGCTGCTGATTACACATTCTGGTTTAAAGAGGGATTTGCACCGGAGGACGGCAGCAGTGTAGAAGAATTTTTCGGGAAATTCCTGACATTCTGCAAAAACGAGACAATTCCGTTTGTGAAGCAGACGAAAAAGGGCGAGAGAACCGTGGATCTGCGTCCGCTGATCTGTGAGGCGCGAATCGCGGAGCGGAAAGAGTATGTTCCGGCGATGGTCGCAGACTGGTATCCGGATCTGGAAAATGAGACGGTTGAGGAGGAAAAACAGGCAGAAGGAATCTGTGTCTTCCTGCGCCTCTTATCGGGCAGTGCGGCAAACGGAAAGCCGGAGCAGGTATTGCAGGCATTCTATGAGAGCCTGGGGCTGACCTATCGCCCGTTTGCCATTCAGGTCGAGCGCGAGGAGCTGTATGCGGACGAGGGCGCCGAGGGCACACCGGAGTATGTGCCGCTTGAGGCGTATGGAAGCGAGATTGTGTAAATGCTTCAATGTTCATTAAGAGATGAAATGCGAAGCGCCAGCAAAATCCGGCTGCAGGTAGCGCAAAGTGTGAACGGCAGTAAAAAAGAGAGGAGACGAAGAGTTTGGATCAGTTAATAGTGACAAAATGGAAGGATCGAAGCCTGACGGCGCTTCTCTCGGACGGGCACTGCCGGTCGCTGACGCTGGAATCTGGCGATGAAAGCCTGCTGGGGAATATTTACATCGGCAAGGTAAAAAATGTGGTAAAAAACATCAACGCCGCGTTTATTGACCTCGGCGGTGGAAAAACCGGATATTTCAGCCTGGCGGAAAACCTGGTTCCGCTTTATACAGATGAGCTGAACCAGCTATGTTCATTCGGATATTCTGGAAATTCTGAGAAGAAAGTAAGTCCACGGAAACTAAAAGCTGGAGACGAGCTTCTCGTCCAGGTGTCCCGCGACGCCCTGAAAACCAAGGATCCGTCCGTGACCTGCTGTCTGAATTTTCCGGGTACCTATATGGTTCTGACGGTTGGAAAACCGCAGATCGGATTTTCGGCAAAAATCAAGGATAATGCCTGGAAAGAGAAGGTGCGGGAGGAACTTCTGACACATAAGGATGAGCGTTTTGGACTGATTGTCCGGACGAACGGGGCGTCGGCTTCCATCGAAACACTCTGTGCCGAGACGGAGAAGCTGAAACAGCAGATGGAAGAACTTTTTGCCCGGGCAGCCTGCCGCACCTGTTACAGCCTTTTAGAGCAGGGTACGCCGCCCTATATCCAGAGTCTTAGGGATGCGAAGAAAGGAACCCTTTCGGAGATCATCACAGATGTGCCGGAGTATGCGAAGAAGATTGAGGCATGGCTGGAGGAAGAGAAGGAAGAGGACAAGGAACAAAAAGAAAATCAGACCCAGGCAGATAAAAATGAAAGCATAAAACAGGCGGTTCCGAAATTGTCCCTATATACAGATGAGAACCTTCCATTAATGAAGCTGTACCGCCTGGAATCGGTGCTTAAAAGTGCATCGGATCGCCGTGTCTGGATGAAATCCGGTGGATATCTTGTGATTGAACCTACGGAAGCGTTGACAGTTATCGATGTCAATACGGGGAAATACACCGGCAAGAAGACACCGGCGGAGACCATTCTTAAGATTAATCTGGAGGCGGCGCATGAGGTGGCGCGCCAGCTTTCCCTGCGGAATCTTTCCGGTATTATTATTGTGGATTTTATCGATATGGAATCGAAAGAAGATCAGGAGACGCTGATGCGGACGCTCGGGGAAGAGCTTTCCCGTGACCCGGTCAAAACGATCCTGGTGGATATGACGCGGCTTGGGCTGGTGGAGATCACCCGCAAAAAGGTGCGTCGTCCGCTTCATGAGATTTTGTAGCGGTTGAATCATAGAATGAAACATACAAGGAGAAGAAAAGATGTTTGAAAAAGTATTTAAGCTATCCGAGCATCAGACGACCGTAAAGACGGAAGTCATGGCTGGAATTACGACCTTCATGACGATGGCGTACATTCTGGCAGTTAATCCGAGCATTCTCGGATCGACCGGCATGGACCCGACTGCGGTGCTTCTGGCTACGGCTCTGGCATCATTCATCGGTACTGCCTGCATGGCATTTATGGCGAACCTGCCGTTCGTTCTGTCCGCAGGCATGGGACTCAACGCGTATATGGCGTATACGGTGTGCGCGGGCTATGGCTATAGCTGGCATGTTGCACTGCTGGCTGTATTTGCAGAGGGTCTGATCTTCATCGTGCTGTCTCTGACAAACGTGCGCGAGGCGATCTTCAATGCGATTCCGTTGACTTTAAAGCGCGGTGTGTCCGTCGGTATCGGTCTGTTCATCGCATTTATCGGTCTTCAGAATGCGGGACTTTCAGTAGACTCTTCCACACTGGTAACGATCATCAGCTTCCCGGAAAATTTCCATACCGCGGGTATTTGCGCGCTGCTGGCGCTGATCGGTCTGTTTATCATGGCGGTTTTATACACCTACCGTGTGAAGGGCGCGATTCTGTACGGCATTCTGGGAACCTGGATTCTCGGTATGCTGTGCCAGGTAACCGGCATTTACACACCGGACGTAGAGAATGGTTTCTACACCCTGTTCCCGACCCTGGGAATCACCGATTTCTCCAAACTGGGAGAGACATTTGGTAAATGCTTTACCGTTGACTTCGATGCAGTTGGAATTATCAATTTTATCGTAGTTATTTTCTCATTCCTGTTTGTAGATATTTTTGATACACTTGGTACATTAATTGGTGTAGCAACCAAGGCAGACATGCTGGACGAGGAAGGCCGTCTTCCGGGTATCCGTCCGGCGCTGATGGCAGATGCGATCGCAACTTCCTTTGGTGCGGTATTAGGTACTTCCACAACGACTACCTTCGTTGAGTCTGCATCGGGTGTTGCAGTCGGCGGACGTACCGGTCTGACTGCCCTGGTATCGGCACTCCTGTTCCTGCTTTCCACCCTGTTTGCACCGATTTTTACGGCGATCCCGTCCTTTGCGACGGCTCCGGCATTAATCATGGTTGGCTTCCTGATGGTGGGAACTGTAACCGAAATTCGTTTCGATGAGGACAATATCACCGAGGCAATCCCGGCATATCTGGCAATCATCGCCATGCCGTTGTTCTACAGCATTTCCGAGGGTATTTCCATGGGAATTATCTCTTATGTGCTTTTGAATGTGGCAGCAGGAAAAGCAAAGAAGATCACTCCGCTTATGTATGTGCTGGCGGTGCTCTTCGTTCTCAAATACATTTTCCTGTAACAACTTGTAATAATTTAACCCCTGAAAACTTGACGAAAACAGGTTTTCATAATAAAATAGTCTATATCAAAAAAAGTTTTTAAAATTTTTTTGATTAACGTGCAATAAAATGCGTATGCAGCGCATTAACTTATTGAACGGATGAAAATCATTCCCGCGCGGAAGAACGTGGACAGAGACGAACAAAAACAAATCAAGTTACTCGAAATTCCTTGATGCATTACACTCCGTTACGAACTGTCCAAGATTTTCTGCTGGGATCTTTTCGGTATCGGTTGACAACCAGCAACCGATATTGGGTAAAAAGCGCCGGACCTGCTTGCAGTGCCGGCGCTTTTTACTGTACAAAAAAAGGGTAATTTTTACCAGGAATATCTCATTGACATTTTGGCGGGCAGACGGTATAAAGGACAGAGGGTAACTGTTCACAGGTAGGAATTTTCTGAACTGAAAATTCCGTACGATACAGTTCTGGCAGCAGATTTTGCCGATTTGGAATGCGCAGCATCGGCAAAATCTCGTTGCTGGGCACACGTGTGTGAACAGTAACGACAGAAGAGGGAGTAGACTCTGGCGAAAGAAACACGCATGGAACCAGTTCTGGGAGGAAAAGTTAAGAAAACATGAAAACAAAACAGCAGGGCGGGTTTCATACGGAGGTAGGGTACATATGAAGATAGAAAATGATTTGGGGCGGGACGATATCCGGCGGCTGGTGCTCCGTCTGGCGATTCCTTCGATGCTGGCGCAGTTTATCAATGTGCTCTACAGCGTGGTCGATCGAATCTATATTGGAAATATCCCGGTGATCGGGGAGACGGCGCTTGCGGGCGTCGGCGTCAGCGGACCGATTGTGACGCTGATCTCCGCGTTTGCCTATCTGGTCGGTCTGGGCGGCTCGCCGCTCATGAGCATCCGTATGGGCGAGGGGCAGAATGAGAAAGCGAAAAAGATTCTGGCGAACAGCTTCTGGATGATTGTCGGGTTGTCGGCGGTTCTGACGTTGGTTTTGTTTGTGTTTAAACGTGAAATTTTGACGCGGTTTGGTGCGAGTGAGGCGATTCTGCCGTATGCGGAATCGTATTTTACGATCTATCTGCTGGGAACGGTCTTTGCACTGCTTTCGATCGGAATGAACCAGTTTATTATCTGCCAGGGATTTGCGCGGATTGGAATGATTTCGGTGGCGCTCGGCGCGGTAACGAATATTGTGCTGGATCCGGTGTTTATTTTTGTGCTTGACATGGGCGTGGCGGGGGCAGCGTTTGCCACGGTTTTGTCACAGCTTGCGTCGGCGGTCTTTGTCCTTCGTTTTCTGCGTGGAAACCGCGTGCTTCTGCGGCTTGAATTTGAATGTCCGCAGGTAAAGACAGTCTGTAAGATTGCGCTGATGGGACTGTCGCCATTTTTGATCATCGCATTTGATAATGTGCTGATCATTTCGCTCAATACGGTAATTCAGATGTATGGCGGCGCGGAGGCGGACATGCTTTTGACCTGTACGACAATCGTGCAGAGCTTTATGCTGATCGTGACGATGCCGCTCGGAGGCATTACATCGGGAACGGGGGCGATCCTGGGATTCAATTTCGGCGCGGGACGCCCGGATCGGATCCGGAGCGCACAGAAGTATATCACATTGCTGGCGGTGGTGCAGTGCAGCATCATGTTCCTGTTTTCCCGGACGCTGGCGCAATATTTTGTGTATCTCTTTACGCGCAATGAGTCCTATGTGGAACTGACTGTCTGGGCGATCCGGGTCTACACGATGGGGATTATTCCGCTGGCAGTCCAGTATGAGGTCGTAGATGGATTTACCGGAATGGGTGTGCCGTCGGTGGCGATCTCGCTGTCAATGTTCCGGAAGCTGCTGTACCTGGTCAGCGTGTTCCTGATTCCGGTGTTTGCGGGAGTTGAAAATGTTTTCTATGCAGAAGTGGTATCGGATTTCGGCGGAACGACGGTGTCGGTGATCGTGTATCTTCTTTTGATTGGGCGCATTATGGGGCGCTGTGTAGAGCGCGCTAAATTGAACGGGAAAGCAGTGGAAGCAGACACTTGAAGCGGCGCTTAAAATGGCTGAAAATGTGTGTCAGATAACGTTGTCATCAATCAATAAATGAAAAAAATAATGGATTGACAAACGGATTCTCTGGATCTATAATGCAATACAGATAATGAATGACAACAAAATAACGATATCTTCAGGGCAGGGTGTAATTCCCGACCGGCGGTAAAGTCCGCGAGCGCATGGCGCATGATTTGGTGCAATTCCAAAACCGACTGTATAGTCTGGATGAAAGAAGAGAAAACGTAAATAAAAACGGCGGTGCCGGGAAGCTTCCAGATACACTCCCCCGGATGATGGATATGGCGGATATATACCGCTATGGCAAAAGAGAGAGAAAAGTCATCGAGAATGGATGTAAAAAAATATTTACGATAATTAATATCATGAAAGATATTATAAAATAGAAATTATAAGCCCTGAGATGTGAAAATAAAAGTATTTCACATTTCAGGGCTTTTTTGTTTCAATAGAAAATTGTATCATATGAAACAAAAAACGCTCCGTGAGGATGCACACTTGCGCGAAGCAGAAATATGTCGCAGGCGACCGCATTCGGTGCGAGAATGTGCCTTGGCACATTCTTTTGATAGAAAGGTGGGGAAAAAGATGGAACGAATCCATGTAAAGGTTCCCGGTGAGCAGCTACAGGATCGGGAATATATGAAGCAGGCGTTAGCACTGGCAGAAAAAGGGCACGGATGGGTCAATCCGAATCCGATGGTCGGCGCGGTGCTGGTAAAGGATGGACGCATCATCGGCGAGGGATATCATACACGATATGGACAGCTTCATGCAGAACGGGAGGCATTTAAGAATGCGGCAGAGCGAGGCGAAGAGACGGCGGGAGCAGATTTGTATGTGACGCTGGAACCCTGCTGTCACACCGGAAAACAGCCGCCGTGTACGGAAGCGGTGCTGGCATCCGGGGTGAAGCGCGTGATTGTCGGCTGCACGGATCCGAATCCGGTGGTGGCAGGGCGCGGCATCCGGCTTCTGAGGGAAAAAGGGCTGGAAGTGGTGGCCGGAGTTTTACGCGGAGAGTGTGAACGGCAGAATGAGGTGTTCTTCCATTTCATGCGGACGAAACTTCCGTTTACGGTGCTGAAATACGCGATGACACTCGACGGAAAGACAGCGACGGTGTTGGGTAAATCCCAGTGGATCACGGGCGAGGCGGCGCGGAAGCGGGTGCATGAGGACCGCGGGCGTTATATGGCGATTCTGACTGGCGTTTCGACGGTGCTGGCGGACAATCCGCAGCTGACCTGCCGGATTCCGGGAGGGAAAAATCCGATCCGGGTGATTGCAGATACGAAGCTTCGGACGCCGCTTTCATCGACCGTGGTACAGACCGCGCGGGAGACACCGACCTGGATTGTGACGGCGGTATCGGATGCCGGAAGAAAGAAAGCATATGAGGACGCCGGCTGTCGTGTTTTAAGTGTCCCGGCAAAAGAGGGAGAACTGGATTTGCAGGCGATGATGCAGCGGCTGGGCGAGGAAAAAGTGGACAGCGTGATGGTCGAGAGCGGCGGGACGCTGGCATGGTCGTTTTTAAAGGCAGGGCTTGTGAACCGGGTGCAGGCCTACATTGCACCGAAGATTTTCGGAGGGGCAGGCGCCCCGACCCCGGTGAGGGGAACCGGTGTGGATGCGCCGCCGGAGGCATTTCTTCTTAAAAAGCCGGAGGCAGTGTGGCTGGGAGAGGATCTGCTGCTGGAATATGAGGTGTCCGGTCAAGATGCATGAGGCGGTGTTAGAACGGGAAAAAATCGCTGATTTGAAAAGGAGAAAAGATGTTCACAGGAATCATAGAGGAAGTGGGAAGGATCCGTGCGATTGAGCGCCAGGCAGTCTCGGCACGGCTGACGGTTGCTGCGTCCAAGGTGCTCTCGGATGTTCATCTGGGCGACAGCATTGCGGTCAACGGTGTGTGTCTGACGGTCACGTCATTTGGGAGAGATTATTTCTGTGCGGATGTAATGCATGAGACGCTGAACCGTTCGTCCCTGGGGGCGCTGGGTGTCAAAAGCCCGGTCAATCTGGAGCGGGCGATGCTGGCGGGCGGACGGTTTGGCGGACATATCGTCTCCGGTCACATCGATGGAACTGGAACCATCCGGGATGTGCGCCGGGACGGAAATGCCGTCTGGTATACGATTCAGGCCCCAGAACCGATTCTGCGGCTGATTGTGGAAAAAGGATCGATCGCGATCGACGGAATCAGCCTGACGGTCGCACGGGTGGATCACGTATCATTTTCCGTTTCCATCATCCCGCATACACTGCAGGAGACAGCGCTTGCGTTTAAGAGGGCAGGCGATATCGTCAATCTGGAAAATGACTGCATTGGAAAGTATGTGGCGAAGCTGATGGGAGTAGAAGAAGAGGATAAGGCAGGAAAGGGCATGACAAGAGAATTTCTGCAGCGATATGGATTTTAATAGAGGAGGAGAACAATGAAGCAGTTTGATACAGTTGAAAAGGCTCTGGACGAGCTGAAACAGGGACATTTAATCCTGGTTACGGATGACGAGGATCGCGAAAACGAAGGCGATCTTATCTGCGCGGCAAGTTTTGCCACGACAGAAAATGTCAATTTCATGGCGACGCATGCGAAGGGCTTAATCTGTATGCCGATGAGCGCAGAAATCTGCCGGAAGCTGCAATTCCCACAGATGGTGATGGATAACACGGATAACCATGAGACGGCGTTTACCGTATCGATCGACCATAAAACGACGACCACCGGTATTTCTGCCGAGGAGCGCGGTATTACGGCGCGCGCGTGCGTGGATCCGGACACAAAGCCGGAGGATTTCCGCCGTCCGGGACATATGTTTCCGCTGATGGCGAAGAAAAACGGCATTCTGGAGCGCAACGGTCACACAGAGGCGACGGTAGACCTGATGCGGCTTGCAGGGCTGCCGGAATGCGGTCTGTGCTGCGAGATCATGCGCGAGGATGGAACGATGATGCGGTCGGAAGAATTATTTGCGATGGCAGAACAATGGGGTCTGGCGATGATTTCCATTAAACAGCTGCAGGAGTACCGCAAGAGACATGAAAAGCTGGTCGAGTGTGTGGCAGAGACGCGGATGCCGACGAAATACGGCGAATTCCGCGCGTATGGCTACCTGAATCTCTTAAATGGAGAACACCATGTGGCACTTGTCAAGGGCGATATCGGAGATGGGAAAGATGTACTCTGCCGCGTGCATTCGGAGTGCCTGACCGGCGATGCATTTGGTTCTCTGCGCTGCGACTGCGGACAGCAGCTTGCGTCGGCGATGACACAGATTGAGAAAGAGGGACGAGGCGTTCTCCTCTATATGCGGCAGGAGGGACGAGGCATCGGACTTTTAAATAAGCTGCGCGCTTATAAGCTGCAGGATGGCGGCATGGACACGCTGGATGCGAACCTGGCATTGGGATTTAAAGGCGATCTGCGGGAATACTACATTGGGGCGCAGATTTTAAAGGATCTGGGAATCAAGACGCTTCGTCTTTTGACCAATAACCCTGATAAGGTATATCAGCTTTCGGATTTTGGCATGGAAATCAAGGAGCGCGTGCCGATTCAGATGGAGGCGACGCCGTACGATAGATTTTACCTGAAAACGAAGCAGGCGCGGATGGGACATATTTTGAATTTTAAATAGAAAAAGTGACAGGCGAAAAAAAGATCGTCGGAAAGGATGGTACTTATGCGTACATTTGAAGGAAACGTAGTAGCGGAAAATAATATGAGGATCGGAATTGTGGCGGCACGATTCAATGAGTTTATCACCTCGAAATTGGTTGCAGGCGCGCAGGATGCGCTGCGCCGTCACAATGTCTCGGAGGAGGACGTAGATGTTGCGTGGGTTCCAGGTGCTTTTGAGATTCCGCTGATTGCGTCAGAGATGGCGAAGTGCGGAAAGTATGATGCGGTGATCTGCGTGGGTGCAGTTATCCGTGGAAGCACAAGCCATTATGATTATGTGTGCAGCGAGGTTTCGAAAGGAATCGCACAGGTTTCTCTGGCAAGCAGCGTGCCGGTTATGTTTGGCGTGCTGACGACGGATACGATCGAGCAGGCGATCGAGAGAGCGGGAACGAAGAGCGGAAATAAGGGATTTGACTGCGCGACGGGGGCAATCGAGATGGTGAATTTGCTGCGGGAGATCCGGAAGTAAAAATAATCAGGTAATCGGGCATCGAAAAAGCCAGGACTGCGGAATGCTGCAATCCTGGCTTTTTTGTCTTAGGAAAATTCGTCCATGCGCTAGGTTTTGGTGTTACCTGTTTTTGTTTGCTATCATGTTACTCTGTTTTCAACAGCCCCTGTTCCGTATAATATTTCTCAGCTCCCGGATGCAGCGGAATAGGAAGCTGGCTGCATATATATTCCGGATCAGATAAGTTACTTAAGGAGGGGTGGGCGCTGATCAGTTCTTCACGGGATTCGTCGAGAATCTTGGTGATGGTGTAGACCAGCTGTTCGTCCATGGATGCGTCCACGCAGAGAAGGCATTTGATTCCGAAGGTTTTCAGTGTCTCGGTTTGTCCCGGATAGGTACCGGCTGGGACAGTGGCGCGGACGTAGAAGGGGCTGGCTGCAAGAATTTTTTGCAGTTCTTCGTCAGTGTACTCCAGCAGGCGGCAGGGCGTCTGGCTGGCCAGGTCGGTCAGGCTGTGGACCGGGATTCCGGCGAAGCTGTGGACGGCGTCGAGTTTACCGTTTAAGACAGAGTCCACGCTGGCGGAGAAGCTGTAGTTTTCAAGGGCAGTGTTGGCAATATTGAGCCCGGCTGCCTTGAGAGCGGTGCGGGCGGAAAGCTCCGTGGTGGATCCTTCTGGTCCGACGGCAATGTGGTGTCCGGCGAGTTCATGAACGTAGGAGATATGCTCGGATTCCGGCGCCATCCAGGTGGACAGACTTGAATAGACGGCCCCGATCGCCCGCAGGGATTCGACCGGATGACCGGAAAATTCGTCCGTTCCCTGATAGGCGGAAAATGCCACATCGCCGCTGACCAGTCCCATATCAAATTGTCCGTTTTTGATATTTTCCACATTCGTGTAGGAACCGTTGGAGGCGCTTAAATTGACCTTGAGCTGTTCATCATGTCCGCTTAAAACAGAGGCGATGGCACTGCCAATCGGGTACATGGTTCCGCCGCTGTCGGCAGTTCCGATGGTCAGAACGTGCAGCTCTTCATCTGCTTCGCTGGGATGGTCGTTGACCCGCGCATCTGCGGCGGTGCTGCCGGAACAGCCGGAAAGTCCGAGCAGGAAGGTAAGAAGCATCATTGGTGCCAATTTTACCAGTTTTTTTATTTTCATAGATCTCACCTTTTCGTAGTTTATCAGTATATAGAAAAAAACGCAGCGGTTCTGTCGAATGCTGCCTTAGCGATTAAAAGAATATTAAAACTCTATAAAAAGTATAACACAAAAAACATTGATAAGACAAGACCAAGGAAGAGGAAAATATAAATGTAACTGTTCACAGGTAGGCACTTTTGGAACCGAAAGTGCCGTAAGAAAACGTGGTGGCAGCAGGAATTTGCCGTATTTAAATGCGAAGCCACGGCAAATTCCGTTACTGGGCACGTATGCGTGAACAGTAACAAAAAAGAGCGTCCGGTTTATGTGGGGGAACCGGACGCTCTTCTTTCAGGTTACATTTTCAATTGAGCTTTAGGTATGTTGTTATATAAAAGATGTCTTATATGAAGTGTTCCTATCTCGTCTCAGTGATTATTTTGTAATCAGGCTGGAGAAGATGGAAAGGAAAATCGGGTTGTAAATATCGTCGATGATAACTGCGAAGGACGGATACAGAACCCAAGCAACGGTGTGCCATCCATACTGATCCATAACGGCTTTCTCGTTTGCTACTGCGTTCGGACCTGAACCACAGCCCCATCCACAGTTACCAGCTGCCATAACAGCTGCACCGTAATCGCGGCCAAATACGTTGAAGGATACGAAGATTGCAAAGAGTGCCATCAGGATAGCCTGTGCAAGGAGGATGATACCCATCTGACCAGCTACCGGAGCCAGCTTTGTGATATCGATGGTCATCAGAACCAGTGCCAGGTAGAGTTCCAGGAACATATGCTCGATAGCGTCGATCTCCGGAACCGGGAATTCGATACCAGCTGCATCCATGATGTTTCTTGCGATAGCACCTGCGAACAGACAGCCGATGAATTTCGGCATCTCGATCATTGGGATGTTGTCTAACAGGCAGTAGATCGGCATACCAAGTGCTGCTACAAGCAGAGACAGGGCAAATGCTTTGATCATACGGGTGTTGTTAAGAACAGCTGCTGAACCTGCTTTTGCGGATTCCGGTCTGTCGTTCGGGTCAGATTTCAGACCGTGACGGGAAATCAGGAAAGCTGCAACCGGGCCACCGATTAAGGAACCCATGATGTTGCCCATAGTACCGGCTGCTACACCGACTGTGGTTGCATCCGGAGCACCCATGTTCTCGAAGATAGGACCAAATGCAGAAGCAGTACCAACACCGCCGGACATAGCTGAGGAAGAACACTGCAGAGCCAGAAGCGGATGAAGACCGATGGCGCTGCCTACCAGGTAACCAACGACATCCTGTAAGGTAATCAGGACACAGGCTGCAACTGCGATTGCGATACAAAGCTTTCCGCCTGCATGCTTTAACATCTTGTAGCTGAAGCCGAAACCTACGCACAGGAAGAATAAGTTCTGGCATAAGTCTTTCACGATTTTTGCATCAAAGGAAAAACCGATGATTCCGGAACCCTTGATGATAGATACAACAACAGAAAAGATGATACCGGAAATAACCGGAGCCGGTATTGCATATTTTCTGAGCAGGGCGCTGTGAGCGACAATCGCGCGTCCTAAGAAGATAACGATGGCTGCGAAACCAAGTGTGGTCAGATACTCGAACTGGAATGTAGCAATCGCACCGTCCGCTGCCGGTGTGTAAGTTCCAAAGTACCCCATAATGTGTTCTAACATAGAACTTCCCTCCATTCTTTTTTAAGAATTTGTTTATTTCTTTTATAAACAGTTTATAAGATTGAAAAAGGGAAGTCAATTTATGTAATTTTAAATACAGTTTTGTAAGTATTGTAAATAAAAATGACTATAAGAAAGCGACTGCAGTATAGATACGGTTCTATGATGAATCTGTACAGCTGCAGCCGCGAAAAGGCAGGAAAAACCTGAAGATTGCTGGAAAACGAAGTTGCTCTTATTTTCCGGAATATCGTAACTGTTCAGTACCTTCACAGTCACGCGCAAAAATCCATTAAAAATTGCCTGCGGCAATGGGATTTTTGCCTGCTGGCCCATGTTTTCGTACGGTCAGCGCAGTAAATGCGCAGACCTACTGAACAGTTACGGAATATCTATACTTAATAGAAGGGCGTCCACCGGTCTGGTAATCGATCATGCTGACCAGTTCGTTGGTTTCGACTAAGTAATTTAAGTACCGCCGGACTGTAATACGGGACAAATGAACCTGTTCCGAAATCTGTTCGCTGGACCAGACCTCCTCCGGATGTTTGGAGAGAAAGAGACGGATCAGTCCAAGGGTGCGTTCATTTAAGCCCTTTGTCAGCGGAGCGCTCTGGGAGGAGACATCCGGGACGGAGAAGAGGCGATCGATCTCCGCCTGTCCCAGGTCAGAAGCGGACGCCGATGTTTTCAATTCCTCCTGACGTTTCGCAAATCGTTCCAGGGCAGCTTTGAAACGGTCATATTCAAATGGTTTGACGAGATAATCGGTGACGCCGCGGGAAATAAGCCGGCGGACGGTCTCTGCGTCGTTGGCAGAGGTTACCATGATGATCGCAGGGGTCATGCCAGCCGCGTGGAGCTGGTCGATAAATTCGTCACCGTTCATCTGAGGCGTGTAGTAGTCGAGAATAATCAAGTCAACCGTGCAGTTCTGCAGATACTGCAGGGCAAGGATGCCGTTTTTGAAAGTTGCCTCCACGTGAAAAGAGGAGGTCAGCTCGACATACTGTTTATTGATGGATGCAACCATCGGATCATCTTCTATAATAATGACTTTATACATTAGATTCTGTCTCCTTTCGGGTAAATGTCAGGGTGAAGCAGGTGCCCTCGCCAGGCTCTGTGTCGATATCAATGGTTCCGCCGTACTCATCCACCAGCTCATGAACCAGGAAAAGCCCGGTTCCACGGTTCTCGCCCTTGGAGGAAACACCTTTTTCAAAAATATGATCGAGCAGCTGTGGCTGTATGCCGTGCCCGGTGTCCTCGCAGGTGATGATGTTGACGTCTGGGCGGCAGTAGATGCCGATGTGGATCTCGCGCGGGCTTTCAGATGCGTTAATGACATCCAGACTGGCGGTGCGATCGTGGCTTAGCTCTTCAATGGCATTTTCCATCAGATTGCCGAGAATGGTAACAAATCCTTCCACCGGGATCAGCAGATCATGGTCGCGGCAGGTGCTGTCGGGGCTGACCTGCAGGCGGATGCCAAGTTCAGCGGCGTGCATCATTTTCCCGATCACAAGCGCACAGATTTTCGGAACGCGGATGCAGTTGGCTGTCTCACGGACGGACTGGCTGGAGACAAGGCTGCTGTTGGTGATAAAATTCATCGCCTGCTGAATCTCCCCGGTCTGCAGGTAGCCGAGAATGATGTGCAGCTTATTTAAAAATTCATGGTTGAACGCGCGCAGCGTGTCCAACATATTGTGGGCGCCGGAAAGCTCGTCGGAGAGACGCAGGAGGTCGGTGCGGTCAAATAAAACGATCAGGACACCCCGGCGCGCCTGTTTGCCGCGTCCATGAATTGGCACCTCCTTGACGATGAGCTGGCGTCCGGCGAAGCTGATGCTCTCGTGCGTTACACTTTCGCCGGTTTTTATGACCTGATCGAATGAGGTCTGTGGAAACAATTCCTGAATCGTGAGGTGGGTGAGCGGAGGGTCGTTTGCAGGACGACCGAGTATTGTGGAAACTTTCTGGTTGGCAAAGAGAATTCTGCCGTCCAGATCGGTTGCGGCAAGTCCCTCGTCGATCATATTCATGACCTCATCCTGGCGGGTATAAATATTGACGAGTTCTTCCGGGTCATATCCCAACAGGGAGTCGCGCAGCAGGGAGAACATTGTGTGCGTCAGGGAAATGCTGACGATCATCATGATCAGGAATATAATTATATAAAAGAACAGCAGACTGCGGTGCTGGGCGGACAGAGTAGCGGTGAACAGGGAAACCATCACAAAACCGACGATTTCTCCGCCGCTGTTTTTTACTGCGTGAAAGGCGCGCCGCTGCATGCCGTGCGTGCCGTAGCCGGTTGTGATATATGGATCGCTTCCTGCCAAAATAGCGTCCTCGTCACCTGCCACGTAGGAATCGCCGGTTTTCAGACGGTTCGTGTGGTAAAAGCGCAGTCCGTTTTTATCACTGATGACGATGACATTGATGTCTGGTATATTCGAAGAAAGAGAATCCAGGTCGCGGGTCACGGTGGAATCAGGATAGCCGTTTTCCAGCATGGCGGCGACATCCGGAATTGCAGCAATATAAGAAGCAGTACCGCTGATCAGCTTGTCCATATCCTTTCGCTGCCTGGAAATATCAAAAAACAGAGTAAAACCAAGTGAGATGAGCACCAGGGTAGCGGAAAGGAGCAGAAAGGATCGGTACAGATTCTGTTCCAGCGCTGATTTTCCTTCCTTTATCTTCATATATAAAACCTCCGGAATTTATTTGATGTAGGAAATGAGTTGATCCGGTCTGCAAAATGTGTAAACCAAAACGATGATTAAAGTTATTATAGTAAAAAAAGAAACGATCTGCAAGAAAGTGTGGAGGTTTACAAGGCGCCGGATGGCGAATTGCAAAGTGGACGGGTTATTGTTCATGGGTAGGCACTTTTGGAACCGAAAGTGCCGTAAGAAAGCGTGGTGTCAGCAGGAATTTGCCGTATTCAAATGCGAAGCCACGGAAAAAGGTTGAAAAACAAGAAGAGATCGATTAAAATGAAAATAGTTCGAATTAGAGCATTTGGTTGAAAAATTATGCAAAATTAAGACTGACAGCACAAAATTCCGTTTAAGATATGACAATCCGTCGGAGTTGTGCACGGTAAGGGAGAGAATACTGAATATTTACTGCAAAATTTACAAAAAACCACTTGCTATTTTAGGAAAAGTTGGGTACAATACAAGCAGGGTTGATTAATATTTAACAATCATGAAGATGAATTTCTAGGAGGAATGAGATCATGGCAGTAAAAGTTGCAATTAATGGTTTTGGTCGTATTGGTCGTCTGGCTTTCAGACAGATGTTTGGCGCTGAGGGTTACGAAGTCGTAGCTATCAACGATCTGACAAATCCGAAAATGTTAGCTCACCTGTTAAAGTATGATTCTGCTCAGGGCAGATACGATGGACATACGGTAGAAGCTGGCGAAGATTATATTGTAGTAGATGGCAAGAAGATTACTATCTACGCAAAGGCAAACGCTGCTGAACTTCCGTGGGGCGAGATTGGTGTAGACGTAGTTCTGGAGTGTACCGGATTCTATACATCCAAGGCAAAAGCACAGGCACATATCGATGCAGGCGCTAAGAAAGTCGTTATCTCCGCACCGGCAGGCAATGACCTTCCGACTATCGTATACAATGTAAACCACAAGACACTGAAACCGGAAGATAAGATTATCTCCGCAGCATCCTGTACAACTAACTGCCTGGCTCCGATGGCTAAGGCATTAAACGATTATGCTCCGATTCAGTCCGGTATCATGTCCACCATCCACGCTTACACAGGCGATCAGATGATTCTGGACGGACCGCACAGAAAAGGCGATTTAAGAAGAGCAAGAGCAGGCGCTGTCAACATCGTTCCGAACTCCACCGGTGCTGCAAAAGCGATCGGTCTGGTTATTCCGGAATTAAACGGCAAGCTCATCGGTTCTGCACAGCGTGTTCCGGTTCCGACTGGTTCCACTACCATTCTGACAGCCGTTGTTAAGAAAGCTGATGTTACCAAGGAAGCTATCAACGAGGCTATGAAGGCAGCTCAGACTGAGTCCTTCGGCTACAACGAGGATGAGATCGTTTCTTCCGATATCGTAGGTATCCGCTATGGTTCCCTGTTTGATTCTACACAGACTATGGTATCTCCGATCGGTGATGACTTATATCAGGTACAGGTTGTTTCCTGGTATGACAACGAGAACTCCTACACAAGCCAGATGGTTCGTACAATCAAATACTTCGCAGAGCTGGCATAATTTTATCGATTCGATAGAAAATCATAAGGATTCAAGATGGGTCCGGTCCTCGGTCGGGACCGGACCTGTTTTTTATTCTTTTAAATGTAAAGGAGACAGGATATGCTGAATAAAAAATCCGTGGATGATATCAATGTAAAGGGCAAACGCGTTCTGGTACGCTGTGATTTCAACGTACCGTTAAAAGAAGGAAAGATCACCGATGAAAACCGTCTGGTGGCAGCGCTTCCGACGATCAAAAAACTGATTGCGGACGGTGGAAAGGTAATTCTCTGCTCCCACCTTGGCAAACCGAAGGGAGAGCCGAAGCCGGAGCTGTCTCTGGCACCGGTAGCTGTTCGTCTGTCTGAACTTCTGGGACAGGAAGTGAAATTTGCAGCCGATCCGGAAGTGGTTGGACCGAACGCAAGGGCAGCCGTTGAGGCGATGAAGGATGGCGAGGTTGTTCTGCTTGAGAACACCCGTTACCGTGCCGAGGAAACCAAGAACGGTGAGGCGTTCAGCAAGGATCTGGCATCCCTGTGTGATGTCTATGTGGACGATGCATTTGGTACTGCACACCGCGCACACTGCTCAAACGTAGGCGTGACCCAGTATGTGGACACCGCAGTAGTTGGTTACCTGATGCAGAAAGAGATAGATTTCCTTGGAAATGCAGTAGATAACCCGGTTCGCCCGTTCGTTGCCATTTTAGGCGGCGCGAAGGTAGCCGATAAATTAAACGTTATCTCCAACCTGCTGGAGAAGTGCGACACGCTGATCATCGGCGGCGGCATGGCATTTACCTTCTTAAAAGCACAGGGCAAGGAGATTGGTAAATCCTTAGTCGATGATACAAAGTTAGATTATTGTCGTGAGATGGTGGAGAAGGCGGCGAAGCTTGGCAAGAAACTGCTTCTTCCGGTTGATGCAGCTGTAGCAGCATCCTTCCCGGATCCGATCGATGCACCGATTGAGGTACAGAATGTATCGGTTGACGCTATCCCGGCTGATACGATGGGACTTGACATAGGACCGGAAACTGCAAAGCTGTATGCAGACACCGTAAAATCTGCTAAGACAGTTGTATGGAACGGACCGATGGGTGTATTTGAGAACCCGACTCTGGCACAGGGTACAATCGCAGTTGCAAAAGCACTGGCAGACACCGAAGCGACCACGATCATCGGCGGCGGCGATTCTGCAGCAGCGGTTAACCAGCTTGGATTTGGCGACAAGATGACCCATATTTCTACCGGCGGCGGCGCTTCCCTGGAATTCTTAGAGGGAAAGGAGCTTCCGGGCGTAGCGGCAGCGAATAATAAATAAATGTTACTGTTTACAGGTAGGCACTTTTGGAACCGAAAGTGCCGTAAGAAAACGTGGTGGCAGCAGGAATTTGCCGTATTTAAATGCGAAGCCACGGCAAATTCCGTTACTGGGCACGTATGCGTGAACAGTAACAAATAAACAAACAGAAAAGAGGAATAGAATAGTCATGGCTAGAAGAAAGATCGTAGCAGGCAACTGGAAAATGAACATGACGCCGTCGGAGGCAGTAGCTCTGGTAGAGCTTCTGAAGCCGCTCGTTGTTTCGGAAGATGTAGACGTTGTATTCTGTGTACCGGCGATTGATATTATCCCGGTTGTAAAAGCGTGCGAGGGAACCAACATCGCAGTCGGCGCTGAAAATATGTATTTCGAGGAGAAAGGTGCTTACACCGGCGAGATTTCCCCGAATATGCTGACCGATGCAGGCGTTAAATACGTGATTATCGGACATTCCGAGCGCAGAGAATACTTTGCAGAGACCGATGAGACGGTCAATAAGAAGGTACTGAAAGCATTTGAGCACGGTCTGACCCCGATCATTTGCTGCGGCGAGACTCTGACCCAGAGAGAGCAGGGCATCACGCTTGACTGGATCCGCCAGCAGATCAAGATCGCATTCCAGAATGTGACCGCAGAGCAGGCAAAGACAGCTGTGATTGCATACGAGCCAATCTGGGCGATCGGTACCGGCAAGGTAGCGACCACCGAGCAGGCTGAGGAAGTGTGCGGCGCGATCCGTGCGTGCATCAAGGAAGTGTACGATGAGGCGACCGCAGAGGCGATCCGCATTCAGTACGGCGGTTCCGTATCTGCAGCATCGGCTCCGGAGCTGTTTGCACAGCCGGATATCGATGGCGGTCTGGTAGGCGGCGCATCCTTAAAGGCAGATTTTGGAAAGATTGTAAATTATAAATAAGAGATGAGCAAAAGGGGGCTGTCGCACGTGTGAGGCGTGGCAGTCCCCTTTTTGCCAGTAAAAAAAGAAGGTGAAGGTTTTGAACTGAAACAATCAAAATTGTTGGTTCATCCGGTTGTTTCAGAAAAAACGGTTCATTTCATGGAAGGAAAGGAAGAAGAAAGAGATGAAAAAAAAGCCAACCGTATTAATGATTCTCGATGGATATGGCATGAGAGATACCTGTGAGCACAATGCCGTGTGTGAGGCGAAGACACCGATCATGGATCAGCTGATGAGCCAGTGCCCGTTTGTGCGCGGCAATGCCAGCGGTCTGGCGGTCGGTCTGCCGGACGGACAGATGGGTAACTCGGAGGTGGGACATTTAAATATGGGTGCCGGACGTATCGTATACCAGGAGCTGACCCGTATCACGAAATCAATCGAGGATGGCGATTTCTTTGAGAATCCGGAATTTCTGGCAGCCGCAGACACCTGCAAGAAAAATGATTCCGCCCTGCATCTGTTCGGACTGGTATCAGACGGCGGCGTTCACAGCCATCTGACTCATTTATTCGGACTTCTGGAGTTCGCAAAACGTCAGGGACTTAAAAAAGTGTATGTGCACTGCTTCCTGGACGGACGTGATACACCGCCGACCTCCGGCAAGGAGTTCGTAGCAGAATTAGAGAAGAAGATGCAGCAGCTTGGCATCGGCGAGGTGGCTTCCGTGATGGGACGCTACTATGCGATGGACCGTGATAAAAACTGGGATCGTGTCCAGAAAGCTTACGATGTGCTGACAAAGGCAGAGGGCGAGAAGGCAGAAAGCGCGTGTGCAGGCATTCAGGCATCCTATGATAAAGAGGTAAACGATGAGTTCGTCGTACCGTTCTATGTAGAGAAGGACGGAAAGCCGGTTGCCACGATTCAGGATGGCGATTCCGTCATTTTCTTCAATTTCCGTCCGGACCGTGCAAGAGAGATTACCCGCGCATTCTGCGATGAGGGATTTACCGGATTTGCGAGAGAGAAGAAGCTTGACCTGACGTTTGTATGCTTTACCGATTACGATGAGACGATCGGGAACAAGCTGATTGCGTTCAAGAAGGAAGAGATTAAGAACACGTTTGGAGAGTTCCTGGCGGCACACCATATGACGCAGGCACGTATCGCCGAGACCGAGAAATATGCACACGTAACATTTTTCTTCAACGGCGGCGTGGAAGAGCCGAACGAGGGCGAGGATCGCATTCTGGTTCCGTCTCCGAAGGAGGTTCCGACCTACGACCTGAAACCGGAGATGAGCGCACCGATCGTGTGCGATAAGCTGGTGGAGGCGATCGAGTCCGGCAAATATGATGTCATCATCATCAATTTTGCAAACCCGGATATGGTAGGTCACACGGGCGTGGAGTCGGCTGCGATCAAGGCGATTGAGACCGTCGATGCCTGCGTAGGACGTGCAGTTGAAGCCATCAAGGCAGCCGGAGGCGTTCTCTTTATCTGCGCCGATCACGGTAATGCAGAGGTGATGGTCGATGAGGCAACCGGCGAGCCGTGGACCGCTCATACGACCAATCAGGTACCGTTTATCCTGGTCGGCGCTGACCCGGCGTACAAGCTGCGCGAGGGCGGACGCCTCTGCGATATTGTGCCGACGCTGATTGAACTGATGGGACTTGAGAAGCCGAAGGAGATGACGGGAGAGTCGCTGTTGGTGAAATAGGGAGAATTTTCGAATATATTAGGAAAGTATAAATATAACCGTCAATAAGAATCGGGAAAACTGCCATAAAGCAAGAAAAGATCATGAACAGAGAAATGGTCGGGGCTTGTTTTGTGGCAGTTTTTTGTTCACAGGTAGGAATTTTCTGAACTGAAAATCCCGTTACTTCTCTCTTCCATTTCATAAGAAAATAGGATAAAATAAAATCATCTATGTGAACCGCTCGGAGGCTGTTCCAGGGCAGACATTTTTAGAAAAGAAAGTGTTATGCGGAAAGGAAAATAGGATGGCAGCAGATTCACAGGGAAAACAGGAGGAAACAAGCATGAAGGTAGCGGTTGTTACAGACAGCAACAGCGGAATTACACAGGCACAGGCGAAAGAGATGGGCGTATATGTCCTGCCGATGCCGTTTATGATTGATGGAACCGAGTATCTGGAAGATATAAATTTGACACAGAAGGAATTTTACGAGCATCTGAGCGGGGATCACGATGTGAGCACATCCCAGCCGTCCCCGGAGACGATCTTAAATCTCTGGGAAAAACTTTTGGAGGAATACGATGCAGTTGTGCACATTCCGATGTCCAGCGGGCTTTCGAGCTCCTGCCAGACGGCAAAGATGCTGGCAGATGATTTCGACGGAAAAGTGCAGGTGGCGGATAATCACAGGATTTCCGTGACCCAGCGCCGTTCGGTGCAGGATGCGCTTGACATGGCGGCAGCCGGCATGGACGCGGAGGCGATCTGCAAAAAGCTGGAAGAGACAGGTTTGGATTCAACTATTTATATCACAGTTGACACATTAAAATATCTGAAAAAGGGCGGTAGAATCACACCAGCGGCAGCAGCGCTCGGAACACTTCTCCGTTTAAAACCGGTTCTGACGATACAGGGCGAGAAGCTGGACGCATTTGCGAAGGCGCGGACGATGAAACAGGCGCGTTCCATGATGATCACGGCGATCACCCGCGATCTGGAAAATCGGTTTGATGATATGACGGGAGAAAAAACGTATATTGATGTAGCGCATACCGACAATGATGAGATGGCGCAGGAGCTGGCAGCCGAGCTTCGGGAACTTTTCCCGGAGACGGAAGTCCGTGTAGAGCCGCTGTCCTTAAGTGTAGCCTGCCATATCGGACCGGGAGCGCTGGCGATTGCGGCAACGAAGAAGCTTGAAATCGGATCGTTGTTGTGAGAAACGCAGTTACGGAGCAGCATTTCGGGGTTAAAGTTCACAGCCAATGTCAGGAAGTTAAGCAACGCAAAGAGCGTGTGAACTGTAATCGTTCAGGACAGGAACATGAGAAGAATAGCAGAACATAAAAGAAAGATATGGAAAGCGATGGAGCACACGATTGGGATGAGAATCCCGCTGTTCCTCGCCTTTCTGATCCTGACGCTGGTTCCGCTTCTGGTACAGGTTCGTTTTACATCGGGGTATTTTTACCAGAGCCACGTGGAAGAACGGATGGCGGAAGCGCAGAACCGGTGTCTGATTTTAGCAAACAAGATACGCAGCAGTGATTATATCAATGTACTGCTGTCGGGAAATCCAAATCCGGCGCTGGATGCGGAACTTAGTACAACGGCGGATCTGATGAACGGAAGAATCGTGCTGGTGGACGACAGCTTTAAGATTTTGAAAGACACATTTGGTCTTTCCAGAGGGAAAACGCTGGTTGTATCGGATGTGTTAAAGGCATTTGACGGGGAAACTTCCAGCTATCTGAACCAGAAGAAAAAGTATTTCTATGTAGCGCAGCCGATTCAGGCAAAAAGCACGGATGCAGCGCCGATCGATTCGGATGTGGCAGCCGGAAATGGGAAAAATACGGCAGGCGTGCAGGGAGTCCTTCTTCTGATGGCGTCCACGGAAAATTCGGCGCTTTTGCAGGAGAAAATTGTGCATAAGACGGGATTTTTGCAGCTCGTTATGTTCTGTTTTATTCTGATCGCAGATTTATTGGCGGCGGCTTGCTTGCTGAAACCATTCCGCCGCCTGCAGCAGCAGCTCGATATGGTGGCAGAGGGAAATCTGGATCAGGATATTGATGTAAAAACATATCGGGAGACGCGGGACATTTCGGAGGCAGTCATGCAGACCATCCGGAAACTAAAAAACCTGGATCGGTCGCGTCAGGAGTTTGTTTCCAACGTGTCGCATGAGCTGAAAACACCGCTGACTTCGATAAGAGTGCTGGCGGATTCTCTGATGGGGATGGAGAGCGCTCCGGCGGAGCTATATCAGGAGTTTATGCAGGATATTTCGGCGGAGATTGACCGCGAGGGCAAGATTATCGATGATCTGCTGACGTTAGTCAAAATGGATAAATCATCGCCGGATCTGAATATTGCCCAGACTTCGATCAATGGTCTTCTGGAACAGATTTTAAAACGTCTGACCCCGATCGCGAAGCGGCGGAACATTGAGATCACGTATGAGAGCAAGCGGGAAGTATCGGCGGATGTGGACGAGGTAAAATTGAGCCTGGCACTTTCGAACCTGGTGGAAAATGCGATCAAGTATAACCGCGAAGAGGGAAAAGTCTGGGTGACGCTGGATGCTGACCACAAGTTCTTTTATGTGAAGGTAGAGGATAATGGCGTGGGAATCCCGAAAGAATTCCAGGAGCGCGTATTTGAGCGTTTTTACCGTGTAGATAAGGCGCGCTCACGCGAGACAGGCGGTACCGGGCTGGGGCTTGCGATCACGAAGAATATTATTCTTCTTCATCAGGGCGCGATCCGCCTGAAGAGTGAAGAAGGCAAGGGAGCAACCTTTACGGTGCGGATTCCGTTGAATTATATTCCGTAGACAGCGTGGTTCTGGGCGGTTTAGAGGTTCGAGATGGTTGCTGGTGCTGTAGTGTTCGAATATTTCGGTGTTTGAATGCTGCAGTGTTCGGATGTTTCAGTGTTTGAATGTTGCGGTATTTGAGTGTTGCAGTGTTCGAATGTGAGGTCAGGGAAATGTCTATTGTGAGATAGATTGCAAAATAACAACAGGAAATAATAAATGGAGAAAATAAGAAAAAAAAGCTCTGGAAAACGGGCAGGAAGCGTAAGTTCGTGGCTGCTCCTTTGCCTGGCATGTCTGCTTCTTCTGAGCGGATGCCGAAAAAAAGAAGAGGTGCATCCGACGGCGGGTGAGGACGGCGTCTATCAGATTTATTATCTCAATTCGACGCGCACGGGGCTGGCGAGTGTTTCCTATCAGACGGAGACGGCGGACGCTGAGATCCTGATCGGGGAGCTGGCGGGGCAGATCCTTGCGGCACCGGAAAACCCGGAGTATCAGGCAGTTTTAAGCGATAAGGTTGAATTCCTGGATATTAACCGGGACAATAACGTGCTGACGTTGAATTTTAATCAGGAATATATGAATACGAAAGCGTCGCGGGAGATTCTGTGCCGGGCGGCGCTGGCAAAGACCTTTACACAGGTTAAGGGAGTCGATTATATCAGCATTAATTGCGAGGGACAGCCGCTCCTGGACACACATGGAAACCCGGTGGGCGCGATCGCAGGAAGTGATTTTGTAGACAGTATTTCGGATGTCAATTCGTATGAAAAAGTAGAGCTGACCCTGTATTTTGCCAATGAAGAAAAAGATGGTCTGGTGGCAGAAAAACGGGAAGTATTTCACAGTATGAACACGTCGCTGGAACGCCTGGTAGTGGAACAGCTGCTGGCAGGTTCCCAGAATGGCGGGCTTTCAGTGATGCCGAAAAATACAAAGGTATTAAACGTATCACTGACAGATAATACCTGCTATGTCAACCTGGATAGCAGTTTTATTTCCGGGGATATCGATGTGGCGGAGTATATTCCGATTTACGCGATCGTCGATTCGCTGACAGAGCTTCAGACGGTAAATAAAGTACAGATCACGGTCAATGGCTCGGCAGATGTGACGTACCGGAATGTGATTTCGCTGGTGCAGCCTCTGGAGAGAGAGGAGAAGTATATTGTGAAGTAACTGTCAGACAGAATGTATATGCCATATTTGGAAGAGAGCAGCAATGGGATTTTGTTGATGTTTTGTAGAATACAGGAAAAGAGGAATTGAATATCAAACGACCGGTAATGTGGATGATGGTGGCTTTCGTACTTGGAGAGGTCGCAGCGTACCAGATGGGCATGACGGTGTGGTTTATAATTGCAGCAGCGTTTTTTTTGTTTCATAGGAAATTGTGTCCTATGAAACACAAGGCACATTCTTTTTCACCTGCAGTCATAAAAACAGCAGAAGGACGGGTAGATTCGGACTTTCAGACAGACGCAGAACGCGTCTGGAATTGGAAAGATCCGATGATGTGCCGTGTCTTTCTGCTGTTTTTCTGTTTCCTGGCAGGATGGGGACGGATGATGGTGGAAATGCGCCCGGATGCGCTGGAACGGATGGTAACGCAGAAGGGCGGTTCGGCAGAGGTGGCGGTATCGGGAACACTGGATTCTGTTTCGGAAAAAAATGGGTGGTGTACGATGATTTTGACGGAGGTGGAGGTAGAGGATGAAAGTGTAAGAAAGGTACTGATATCGTGTAAAAGAGATTTACTGGAGAAGTATGAAGAAAAAGTTCTGCCACCCTGCGGAAGTCAGATTCATCTGACGGGAACTGCTGAGTTTCTGGAAGAAGCGCGCAATCCGGGGCAGTTTTCGTATCGGATGTATTATCGGGGACTAAGAATCAGAAACCGGGTGACGGCGGATCGGATTTTTATTTCAGAAGGAAAAAGTTCCCCTCTCCGAAGTCAGGCAGAATGCTTCCGGGCGTACGCGACGGCTGTTTTTCAGGAAATCTGTGATCCAGAAGATGCAGGGATTTTCCAGGCAATTTTGCTGGGGGATAAATCCGGGTTATCGGAAGAGCTGCACGAACGGTTTCAGGATAATGGGATTGCACATATTCTGGCAGTCAGCGGGCTTCATGTCTCTTTGATTGGCATGAGCGTTTACAGCGCACTGCGTTTTTGGGGCATATCGTATGGATGGGCGGGACTGGGTGCTTCAGCGCTTCTTACCTTTTATGGTTTTGTAACCGGATTTGGAGCATCGGTATTCCGGGCGGTATTTATGGTAGAGGTGTCCTGTCTGGCGGCATATCTGGGGCGGAGTTACGATCTGCTGAGTGCGCTGTCGCTGTCTTTGATTTTGCAGGCGTGGCAGTCGCCGTATCTGCTCTTTTCGGCGGGATTGCAGCTTTCCTATGGCGCGGTTGCCGCGATTGGGCTGGAGACGGAGCGGCTGCGGAAAGTGGGAAAAAAGAGAAAAGAGCGGGAAGAGGAGGAACAAGAGAAAGAAAAAAAGAAAGGATATGAAACATTCATGCTCAGCTCGGCAATTCAGCTTTATACGATGCCGATTCAGCTGTATCACTATTTTACATTTCCGATGTTGGGAATTTTTCTGAATCTGATCGTGATACCGCTTCTCACGTATGCAGCCGGAAGCGGTCTGCTGGCGCTTGGAATTTACAGTATAGCGTTTGTAGGAGGAAAAATTGGGGGGATGGGCGGAGGCAGCAGCATTGCGGGAGTACTTTCGGCTTTTGGAGGTGCGGCATCGGGAATATCAGAAATACCAGAAATATTCAGAATAGCGGCAAGTGCATGTACGGGTCCGGGGCATTATATTTTTCAGTTGTATGAATGGCTTTGCATCCAGGTGGAACGCGTGCCGTTTCATTCCATCGTGGCAGGACGCCCGGAAATGTGGAAAATAGGGGTGTTTTATGTGGCGCTGGGGATTCGATATGTATGGAGTGTGGGAGAAGCAAGAGATAATTTAGGGAGAAAAGGGATTTTTCGGTTTCCAAAAGACTGGAATGCACAGGGAAAAAATAGTGTGTTTATTGCTGTGGCAGTAGTCTTTTTAGTAGTTCAGCCTGTTCATGGCTTTCAGATCTGGTTTCTCGATGTAGGACAGGGCGACGGCGTCTTTCTGCGGACGCAGGATGAGGCAATTCTTTCGGACTGTGGCAGCAGCCAGGATAAAAAAATCGGGAAAAATGTGCTGGAACCATTTTTGAAAAGTCAGGGAATCCGCACGCTGGACTGGATTCTGGTCAGCCATGCGGATGCGGATCACACGAACGGGATCGAATGGCTTTTGAAGGAGGAGGCAGATATCCGGGTGCGGAATCTGGCACTTCCGGCGGCGGGAAAAGGACAGGAGGCATATAAAAAAATGGAAACTCTTGCCAGAAAACGGGGGGCGGAAGTCTATTATCTGCATCGGGGAGAAACGGTGCGGGCGAAAAGCCTGGCGCTTCGGTGCCTGTACCCGGAGGCGGGGGAAAAGCCGGCCGAGGAGCGAAATAGTCATTCACTGGTGTTTGATGTCACGTATGGAAAGTTTAGTATGCTTCTGACTGGAGATATTGGAGTGGAGGACGAAAGAGAAATTCTGGCGATGGAAGAGGACAAAAAGGGGGAAAAGGTGACACTGTTAAAAGCTGCACACCATGGTTCGAACGGTTCTTCCTCAGAGGAGTTTTTGGAGTGCTTTTCCCCAGCTTTCACGGTGCTCTCTTATGGAGAGGGAAATACTTACGGGCATCCGGCGCCGGAGGCGGTGGAACGTCTGGAACAGACGGGGACGGAGATCTGGAGAACGGCGGATTCGGGGGCGGTGAATGTGTGGACGGACGGGAAACGTATGTATATCAAGGGATATAAGAAACAAGATTATGGGAAGGAAAGAGATAAAAACAGATAAAAAACTAATTGTTAACTATATAAAAATAATAGGTTGACAATAGAAAAAGGCTATGTTATGCTTGCAATCAGTTCTGCATCTGTTTCGACTACCCGGGATCTGGAACGGCCGCTGCTGTTTTAGATGGTTGGAACAGGGGTTGCGGAGAGAAATTTATGTACATGTGCGAGAATAGAATGGCTTCGGATGCCTGAAATCATTCAGATAACCAAGGAGGAAAAAGGTTTGAAACACATGAAGACAAAGGATTTAGTTTTGTGCGCGATGTTTGTCGCACTGATTGCAGTGGGAGCATTTATCAAGATACCGGTTCCGGTGGTTCCATTTACATTGCAGTTTTTATTTACGATGCTGGCGGGTCTGCTTTTAGGTCCGGTCAACGGGGCGCTGGCGGTTGTGGTTTATATCGTATTAGGTTTAATTGGACTTCCGATTTTCACACAGGGCGGCGGACCGGGATATATTTTCCAGCCGAGTTTTGGATATATCATCGGATTTGCGGTTGCGGCGTATGTGAATGGTAAGATTGCCAATGCCAAGACGCATCCGAGTTACCGGCGCCTGCTGGGAGCTAATTTTCTGGGACTTTTTATTGTCTATGCATTTGGAATGATTTATTACTACGTGATCAGCAATTTCTATCTGAATTCGCCGATCGGCGTAGGAGCGCTGTTTTTATATTGCTTTGTTCTGGCAGTTCCGGGCGATATCGTGCTCTGTATTGTGGCTGCCATCATAGGAAAACGGATGATTCCGCTGATTCAGGGAGGGAGACTTGGATAAAAGATGAGCAAGGGGATTTTTATAACAGGTACGGGAACGGATATTGGAAAAACGTATGTGACAGGATTGATTGTGAAAAAACTGCGGGAGAGCGGCGTGAATGCGGCGTATTATAAAGCGGCAATGAGCGGCAATGAGCGGCGTGCGGATGGAAGCCTGATTCCAGGAGATGCCCTGCAGGTAAAAACAATGTCGGGAATCGGGCAGCCGCTTGAGGAAATGTGTCCGTATGTGTACGAGACGGCGGTATCGCCGCATCTGGCATCCCGTCTGGAGGGCAACCCGGTCCAGATGGAACGGGTGCTGGAAGATTTTCACAAAGTCTGTGAAAAATATGAGTATGTGACGATGGAAGGAAGCGGCGGAATTCTCTGTCCACTCTGCATAGACGAGGCGGATATCCGTCTTCCAGAAGTAGTAAAAGCGTGCGGGCTTGGATGCCTGCTGATTGCAGATGCGGGGCTTGGGACGATCAATGGCGTGGGGCTTACTGCCTATTATCTGAAACAACAGGGAATTGCCCTGAAGGGAATTATTTTCAACCATTATGAGGCGGGAAATCTGCTTCATGAGGATAACCGGAAAATGTGTGAATATTACACGGGCGTTCCGGTGGTTGCCTGTGTGGCGGATGGAGATATGGAGCTTTCCATGGATGTGGAGACGCTGAAAGGGCTGTATGCGTAAGAAAGAAGATAAAAAGGAGAAGAAAAATGATCTGGTATCCATATGAACAGTTAAAAACAATGAAAGCGCCTTATGAGATCGTGGATGCGAACGGGGTATATCTTTACACGAAGGATCAGAAGCTGATTGATTCGGTTTCGTCCTGGTGGAGTGTGATTCATGGATATAAACATCCGGTGATCAATCAGGCAATTATTTCACAGGTAGAAAAATTTTCTCATGTGATGCTGGGCGGGCTGACGCATGAGCCGGCGCGCAGGCTTTCAGAAAAACTGGCGTCCTGGCTGCCGGGCGATCTGGACTACTGCTTTTTTTCAGATTCCGGCAGCGTGGCGGTTGAGGTAGCGCTGAAAATGGCGCTGCAGTATTATATGAACCGCGGCGATGAGAAGCGGACGATGATTCTGGCGCTGGAACACGCGTACCACGGCGATACTTTTAAGACGATGGAGGCAGGCGATGATGAGGACTACCATTTTGTGCTGAAAGCCTATGGTGCAAGCCCGTATGTGGTTCACATTCCGACTGAGATCCCGGCGCTGGAGAAAGCATTTGAACAGTATCATGATAAGTTGAACTGCGTGCTGGTGGAACCGCTTTTACAGGGCGCTGGCGGAATGCGGATGTACGATATTTCATTTTTGGAGAAGGCAAGGGAACTCTGTGATAAATACGGCGTGCTGCTGGTTTTTGATGAGGTGGCAACCGGATTTGGCAGAACCGGAAACCGCTTTGTGGCAGATCGGGTGCTTCCGGATATTCTGGTTCTCGGAAAGGCATTGACCGGCGGTTACATTGGTCATGCGGCGACTGTGGCAAATAAAAAGGTATTTGATGGATTTTTCGATGATAACCCGGAACATGCGCTGATGCACGGACCGACCTTCATGGGAAATGCCCTCGCGTGCAGTGCAGCGCTTGCCTCGATCGAGCTGTTTGAAACGCAGAATTACATGGAAAAGATTCAGAAGATCGAAGCCATCACCCGCCGGGAGATGAAAGGATTTACCGATCCGAGAATCAAGGAGGTCCGCATGATGGGCGGATGTGTCTGCGTCGAGGTATATGATCCGGCAGTCCTGAAAGGGTATCAGGAATATGCGTACAAACGCGGCGTGTTCAGCCGTCCGTTCTTAAATTATCTGTACGCGATGGTTCCGTATATTATCAAGGAAGAAGAGCTGGTTCAGGTGCTTCAGTGCATGAAGGACTGGTTTGCGCGGGGATAGAGGTAACGAAGGAACATCTATCTTAGAAAAATAATTTAGGTATTTCTTTCTGAATGAATTTCATTTATGATAGAAGATATGGAGTATTGTTTTAAGAAACGATACATGGATTGTGTTGCCTGCGATTGTGAATGAATAGGACAGAAGCAATCAGAATTCTAGTATAAAACTAACATTCGGGGAGAAACCAATATGAAAGAACAAATGAAGAAAATAGCGCTGCTATCGCTGTCATTGATACTGACATCGGCGTATTCTGTTTCGATCGTGCTGCCATCGCTGCTGCAGCATTTCAGTGAATATACAACCGCACAGGTGGAGATGTTGATCTCAGCACCGTCGTTTGCGATCACTGTCATGATCGTGCTGAATGCATGGCTGTCGCGTTATATGAAAGACCGTCCAATGATTGTGGGCGGTCTGCTTCTTTTATCGGTCAGCGGCATGGTACCGGTGTTTGTACAGGAATATCCGGTGGTGTTCACGTCCAGGATTTTCCTGGGGATCGGGATTGGACTCATTAATGCGAAAGCAATCAGCATTTTCAGTGAATATTATGAAGGCAGGGAAAAAGCGGCGCTGCTCGGATACCGCGGATCGGCGGAGGTGCTGGGAAGCGCGGTTATGACGCTGGTTGCTGGAAAATTGGTGTTGATCCGGTGGAATCTGGCATTTTGGGTGTACGCGCTCGGATTTGTGATTGTACTTCTGTATCTTGTATGGGTTCCGGGGAATATGGAGATGGGACAGAGTGCGGGCTCACAGAGTGCAGGGGGAGAGAAAGAAAGTCTGGAAGCGGAGGAAGATGGAAAGAGAAAATGCTGGAAAAAAGAAGTCCTGCCCATTGCTTATGCACTGTTTGCGGGATTTGTCATCTGCATCTACTGTTCCAATTCCCTGCGTGTCCCGATGTTGATTTTAGAGAAGAAACTTGGAACGGAGTCGGAAGCCAGCATCATTCTCACGCTCATGATGCTGATGGGAATAGCTGCCGGTGTTTATTTTGGAAAACTGACGATGTGGTGGAAGGAAAAATTACCGGGGGTTGGATGCCTGATGCTTGGAGCGGGGATGCTTCTGACCGCATATGCGGGCAATCTGCCGCTGATTGGAATTGGCATCAGTATCGTTGGATTTTTCTATACCGTTCTGGTTACCTATTCCTTCCACCAGATTTCCGAGCAGATTCCGCAGTCTTCTATCAATACAGCCACATCAATCGTGCTGGTCGGCTGCAATCTGGGAGCGGCGTGTTCGCCGTTTGTGCTGAAATGGATGGGAAGATTCAGTGAGGGCGTGAGTGTGCCGTTTGTGGGGTATGCGGGGATGATGGGAGTATTAGGAATCGTTCTGATAGTAGTCACGGGAAGAAAGAAATAATACAGTAAACCAATAATAGGAATGACGGCAAAATCTGCAACCAGAACTGTATCGTACGGAATCTTCAGTTTAGAAAATTCAGAAAATTCCTACCTGTGAACAGTTGTCTGAAATCGAACGTTTGTACTGATTTGTTTTGCTTTTATGTATACATTCATGGGTGGATTTGGTATAATAGAAATACTTAATGGGATTTTTTGTGTACTAGGAAATTCCTTGGAATCCCCTATTACACAAAAAGGCACATTCTTTATTTGTGAATTATATCAAATCAGGAGAAAGCAATGGATCATTTTGAGTTGGTATCAGAATACAGCCCGACCGGCGACCAGCCGCAGGCGATTGAAAAGCTGGTGGAGGGCTTCAAGGAAGGAAATCAGTTCCAGACATTACTGGGTGTAACGGGCTCTGGCAAGACGTTTACGATGGCAAATGTGATTCAGAAGCTGAATAAGCCGACGTTAATTATTGCACATAATAAGACGCTGGCAGCCCAGCTTTATTCAGAAATGAAGGAATTTTTTCCCAATAATGCGGTGGAATACTTTGTCAGCTACTATGACTACTACCAGCCGGAGGCTTACGTCCCGTCCACGGACACATATATCGAGAAGGATTCCTCCATCAACGACGAGATCGATAAGCTGCGGCATTCAGCGACGGCGGCGCTGTCGGAGCGGCAGGATGTGATTATTGTGGCATCGGTTTCCTGTATCTATGGTCTGGGAAGCCCGATCGATTATAAAAACATGGTTATTTCCCTGCGCCCGGGCATGGAGAAGGACCGCGACGAGGTCATTCACAAGCTGATCGACATTCAGTACAGCCGGAATGACATGGATTTCAAGCGAGGTTCGTTCCGGGTGCGCGGCGATGTGCTGGAGGTATACCCGGCGTATTCGGGCGGCGATGCGTACCGGATTGAGTTTTTCGGGGATGAGGTAGACCGGATCACAGAGATTGACACGCTGACGGGCGAGATCAAGGCGCAGCTGGGACATATCGCGATTTTCCCGGCATCGCATTATGTCATCCCGAAAGAGCGGATGGAGATTGCGGCAAACAATATTTTAGAGGAAATGAAGGAGCAGGTCGCTTACTTTAAGAGTGAGGATAAGCTTCTGGAGGCACAGAGAATCGCGGAGCGGACGAATTTTGATGTGGAAATGATGCGGGAAACAGGCTTCTGTTCTGGTATCGAGAATTATTCACGCCATCTGATTGGTTCGAAACCGGGAGAACCGCCGTGTACGCTGATGGATTATTTCCCGGATGAATTTCTGGTAATTGTGGACGAGTCGCACATCACGCTGCCGCAGGTGCGCGGGATGTACGCGGGCGACCAGTCGCGCAAGAAAACGCTGGTGGAATATGGCTTCCGCCTGCCGTCGGCGCTGGATAACCGACCGTTAAATTTTGAAGAATTTGAGAGCAAACTGGATCAGATTCTCTGCGTTTCAGCAACACCGGGCGAGTATGAGGCGGATCATGAGCTTCTGCGGGCAGAGCAGGTGATCCGTCCAACGGGACTTCTTGATCCGCCGATTGAGGTGAGACCGGTCGAGGGACAGATCGACGATCTGATTTCGGAGGTCAACCGGGAGGTGGATCGAGGGTTTAAGGTGCTTGTTACGACGCTGACAAAGCGGATGGCAGAAGACCTGACCGACTATATGCGCGATGCGGGAATCCGCGTCAAATATCTGCATTCGGATATTGACACGTTGGAACGCGCCCAGATTATCCGGGATATGCGTCTGAATGTCTTCGATGTGCTGGTCGGCATCAACCTGCTTCGTGAGGGTCTGGATATCCCGGAGATTGCGCTGGTGGCGATTCTGGATGCGGATAAAGAGGGATTCCTGCGTTCGGAAACGTCTCTGATTCAGACGATCGGCCGAGCAGCGCGAAATTCCGAGGGGCATGTTATCATGTATGCAGATTCGATCACGGATTCGATGCGTGCGGCGATCGAGGAGACGGAGCGAAGACGCGCGATTCAGCAGGCGTACAATGAGGAACATCACATTACGCCGACGACGATCAAGAAAGCTGTCCGGGATCTGATCACGATCTCGCAGGCAGCCGAACCGGTTACGAATAAGGTAACGAAGGATCTGGAATCGATGGATCGCCAGGAATTAGAAAAACTCGTAAAGGAACTGACGAAGAAGATGAATCAGGCGGCAGCCGAGCTGAATTTCGAGGAAGCGGTCGTGTTGCGTGACCGCATGGTAGAGGTTAAGAAAATGTTGCTGGATTTGGAAAATCCGTGACTGTGAAAGTACTGAACAGTTACGAAAATTCATAAATCAGAGGGTGGTTGGTATGGAATATGGCGCGCTGATGGAGATGGCGGTCCGGGCGGGGGAGATCATGCTGGCGAGCGGAGCGGAGGTCTACCGTGTGGAGGACACGATTCACCGTATTTTAAAGCATTCAGGGATTGCACGGGCAGATGTGTTTGTCGTGACGACGGGGATCGTGGCGACGATTGCGGATGCATCACTTCCGCCGCTTACCTTGGTAAAACGGGTGGAAAACCGGGCAACGAATTTGAACCGCATCTATCAGGTAAACAATGTTTCAAGGGAATTTTGCAGCGGAAAATTGTCTGTCGGGGAGGCGCAGGAACGACTGGATCGGATTGCTAATACGACATTATACGGATTCTGGAAGAAATGCATTGGCTATGCGGCAACGACGGGATTTTTTGCGGTGATGTTTGGAGGCGGTCCGGGCGAATGCCTGGTGGCGGCTGTCGTGGGAGTCGTTCTTGCGTTTGTCCTGCGGGCGGCGTCCAAACTTATGTTGAATGATTTCTGTCAAAATGCACTTGGCTCGTTTGCACTGGCGGTTGCGGCGTATCTGCTGCGCCGTGGGGCATTTCTGGGAATGAGCCTGGATGTAGTGATTATCAGCGCAATCATGCCGCTGGTGCCTGGGGTCACATTTACGGCGGCAATCCGCGATACGCTGAATGGAGATTACAGTTCGGGAGTCGCGCGGATGGCGGAGGCAGTCGTGGTGGCGCTGGCGGTTGCGTCGGGCGTCGGTCTGGCGATCGTGGCAGTCCGGCTGGCGGGAGGATCGGTATGACAGAGATGATAAGAGAATTGATGATCCAGAGCGTGGGAGCATTTCTGGCGATTTTTGGTTTTTCCCTGCTGGTCGATATGCCGCGGAAATATCTGGTTTATGCGGGCATTACCGGAGGTGCCGGATGGCTGGCGTACCTGGTATCAATGCAGGTGGGAACCTCGCAGGTGGCGGCGGCATTTTTTTCCAGTCTGGCAGCGGCTCTGCTGAGTCAGGTATTTGCACGCGTGTTAAAAGCGCCCGTCACGATCTTTCTGGTGGCAGGAATCCTGCCGACGGTGCCGGGCGCATCGATCTACCGGAGCGTCTATTTTCTGATACAGGGACAGACAAAATGGTACAATTTTTATCTGATCCAGACGATCCAGATAGCGGGGGCGATGGCGGTTGCCATCTTTATTGTGGATTCACTGTTCCGTCTGCTCCGGAATAAAGCGTCGTAGTGGAACTGGGCGGCAGGTAGAGACAGCCCTGAATCCTGCTAAAATAATAAATATGATCGGACAGGCGGTCTTCAGCGGGCACATCCGACTGATTGATCGCCTGAACCATTTCATTGAGTTCTTCCGGCGGAAGGGAGACGCTGCTGGGAGTGAGAAGCACTTCATGGATGCTGGATGGAAGGATAATCAGATCTTCGCCCAGGCTTTCGGCAAACTCTTTTAAGACGCGGGGATAGAGCATGCAGGCAGCGCCGTTGATGCCGCGCGAATTTGTCAGAACGTAGAGAGCGACCGATGGAAGAGCTTCCGTTTCAACGATGTCCTCCATTTCGAGCTGATTGAGGGTGGATTCGATGGAGTTGATGTGGTACGGCAGCATGCGAGGTGTATTTTCTTCCGCCAGTATGCCGAGCTCTTCCAGAGAAATATCCCACAGGGCAAGATGGTCGCTGTGTACCAGGGTCGTCATCTGCCCCTCCTCATTGTCAGTGAGGATCAGATAGAAAACGATCGCCAGATCGAGATACGGAATATGCGGGACGTGGGAGAGAAGCACCTTATTTTTAGCGGCGTGGATCAATTTGTAGGCAATCCGGTCGCGTACGGCATCAAAATCACGCAGTTCCTCGCAGATATCCTCCGAAAATCCTGGATTTGTCTCATACACCATCAAGATCTGATCGGTAATAATGGAGAGCGGCATTCCTTCCTCCGCTTCATTATAATAGGCGTTCAGATAGACAGTCGGTGATAACCGTGAGCCGGGTTTCGTAAAGCTCAGCCCGTCGAGCATCAGTCCATTATTTTTCAGAACACGCCGCAGGGAGACGTTGGCTTTTTTGTTGAGGCGCGTCTGCACCATCGACTGGATTGTTTTCAAAAAAGTTTCATAGACCATAGAGTACCTCCTGAAATAAAATTGCAGATAGGGGATGTCCGCTTGCTCATGTAGGTTATGAATTTCAGCAAGATGAGAAACAGTTTCCCCGTGTGAATAAGTTTTAAGGAATCAAATCAAGAAGCAGTCATGAAGTTTGAGATGTGAAGAAAGATTGCTTAGTGATTAAAAAATAAATAAAAAGTTCAGAGTTTTAGCGTTTACCTTTTGAGTGCGTAAGTATGAAAATGGTCATGGAAATCATCGAAAAAACTGAACATGAGAATCGCAGGAACCAGTAAGATGTGAAAAAATTGCCTGCATATAAAGAAGCAGGTGCCAAATGCACCGATATCATGATTATACTGGAAAATGGGAAGATTGGCAAGAAAAATAACAGGGAAAAAAGTGAAGTTCTGGTTGCGGATTGTTACTGTACACGGGTAGGCACTTTTGGAACCGAAAGTGCCGTAAGAAAACGTGGTGGCAACAGGAATTTGCCGTATTTAAATGCGAAGCCACGGCAAATTCCGTTACTGGACACGTATGCGTGTACAGTAACTGCGGATTTGTTGCTGTTCACGCATACGTTCCCAGTAACAGTTTGCATGACGCTCATAATGTGTGAACGATGGTAAATAAAGAGATAAGATGGCGCGACTGCGAGATGAAAACTAATAGCTGTCATTCATGGTGGAAATAAAACTGAAAAATAACAAGAAAATACAAAATTAGTATTGACAAAATGCGACATATGTATTAGAATAAAACCATCAAAAGAAACAAGAAATAAAACAAAAAAAGAAGGGAGCTGATTCCACCGAAAACATAAAACTGGTTCGATTTTTTAATAAAAAAATTGAACAAAGGAAAACCAAAATCAACAAGTAAAAATCAGTCAATCATCTATCATACATATTTAGAAACAGGATTCGGTTTAGTGATATGACGAGAAAGTATCATTAAAAAGAAGCGTTTTTTAAAAGAGAGATAGATAAGTGAAAAAAGAAAAAAATAAGATTGAACGATTCAGAAATTGTTGAAAAAGGAATCAAAATTGAATAAAGGAAAAGTTCAAAGAAAGAGGTATCATCCAATGGACGAGATAGTTTAAAGGGTATCGATAAAATGTCAATTTATCGATACCCTTTTTCTGGTTCATGGAAAGGCATCAAGAAGGATCTTTTCTTATGTAAATATCAAATCCCTTGCAATTCAAACGGCGGCGTGTATTCTTCTTTTGCGCTGCTTTTTTCCTGCATAAAGCCCTGTGTGAGTCCCAGCTCAATCGCGGCATCGACGACTTTCTGGTATTCGTAGCTTGTGATGCGACGGTTGATTTCCGGATATTTGCTGCTCTGGTAGAAGGGGGTGTACTGGCTCATAAGGCTTACCAGAAAATGCCCCTCCGGGAGGTTGTCGTGAATCCAGTGGAGCAGGCGGATGGAATCGTCTTTGTGTTTTGGAAGAACCATATGCCGCAGGATCACGCCGCGCTTCATGAGCTGGCAGGCCTGGCCATTTTCGGAGAAATCTTCCAATACCAGCGGACCGGTGTGCTTGATCATCCGTTTGACTGCTGCGGAGGCGACCGGAAAATAGTCCGGGGCGGCGGAATAGCGGGCGGACAGTTCGGAAGAGTAATATTTTAAATCCGGCAGCCAGATATCGATATAGGGAGCCAGCGCATCAACCGCCTCCAGCGTCTCATAACCGCCGCAGTTGTAGACGATCGGGATGAAAAGCTGCGGTTTGACCCGTTTTAAGACGGGCAGTAGCGACGGAAGGTACTGCGTCGGCGTCACCAGATTGATATTGTGCGCGCCCTGTGCCTGCAGTTCCAGAAAAATTTCCTCCAGGCGCGTTCCGGAAATATCTTTTCCAAAGCCTTCGCTGCTGATCTGGTAGTTCTGGCAGAAACAGCAGCGCAGCGTGCAGCCGGAAAAAAAGATGGTACCGCTTCCGTGCAGACCGCTGATACACGGTTCCTCCCACGGATGAAGCGCCGCGCGTGCCGCCCGGATACCGGCAGGGCTGTGACACCAGCCCTGTTTTTTGGTGCGGTTGATCTGACAATTTCGCGGACAGCAATGGCAGCTTTCGTAGGAATAGGCGGCTGGTTCAGAGAACTGGACAGGTAAGCCGGCACCTGGGTTAGGGATGGGAATATATGTGTTCATAGGTTTTGCTTCCTTTTTTTATAAGATTTTTTGTAAAGATAATTCCTTCAAAGCTTTTTTGCATAGTTCAAATCTGTGTTGAATCCGAAAAATCGATCGTTATAATGTATTTATTCTACTAAGAAAGATAAGCAGTGTCAAATGTGATTACATTTAATACGAAAGGACTGGACTTTGCACTGACGGCACTGTTTGTAATGATTTTTACGGAACAGTGGATCGGACAGAAGCGCCATTGGCCGGTAGGGACTGTATTTTATATGATTCTGGTGCAGATGGTATTTGTTTAGATGCAGCGTGTTTTTGCCCCGTGTGCATTGCCTTCGGAAACAGTGCTTTTTGTTTCAGATCCGGGTTTCCCCAGGATCTGGTTGATACATTTCCAGGCATCTGTCAGCCGGTCGAGGTTCCAGGCAGCGTTGGCAGGGCTGGTGGACGGCAGTTTGATTGCCTCAATGCCAGTCTGTTTACGGCAGAAGCGGTCGTACATTTTTCCGGACAGCCCGCCGTTTGTGTAAATCGCCTGGATGGAAGCGTGATCCAGGATAGAGGCGAGGTCGTTTGGAACAACATCGCGGATGGAACTGTCGCTGGATCCTTCGATGGAACAGCTATGGATGGTGTCCCAGACGGCGATGTGGTTCCGCAGCAGAAATTCCTTCTTTTCCTCGATGGAGGATGGAACGTCTTCCTTTCGCAGGCGTGCTAAGAGCTTCCAGAAACGATTCTGCGGGTGCCCGTAGAAAAAACAGCTTTCTCGGGATTTGACCGACGGAAAGGAACCGAGGATTAGGATGCGGGAGTCGGCGTCAAAAACAGGTGGGATTGGGTGGATGATGTGGGATGGCATGGTGGAATCTCCTTTTTGCGGATTATTGTTGTCAATTATAATAAATACGAAATCAATTTTCGACTTTGATCTGGCTTCATTTGGTACATGGACATGATACTCACGAACCCGCGCTATCGCGCTCTACCGCCCTGCTTCGCATGGCTGTTCGTTCGTTAATGGCGCAAGAAAAGAATATGTCTGCTTTACAGCCGCATTCTTTTCTTCTGGGCTCATTATACCATGACCACTAAATTCGTGAAACACCTCATTAAGTGGTCAGGTATATGTTCTCACTAGACTCGAAAATACCTCGTCAAGTGTTCACATTATATCATAGATCAAAAATGATAGAATGTTTTTTTGAAACTCCCTTTTTACAAAAGTGTGTCTGATGCATACTAACTCATAATTATACGAAACACCACACTTTTATTCGTTTTCTATTCATTTCCGGCTAATGGGTATTCATTTTTACTCTAAGTTATCATGCAATTTATTAGAATGGAATTTTTGAAAGAGCCAGCACCTTGAATGGGCTGACTCTTTCAATGTCACCTGTAATTGACAAACTGGAATTGTTCTACTTCTTTATCTTTTTAATATCCTGATACAGCCCATATCCCAGAAACAGGATTCCAATAATAAACGCAATACCAGCCGCTATTGCTAAAAAAGGACCTACATATTCAAGACCTGCTGCAAATAAAGTGGCATTCCACGAAGCTACTCCACTCATAAATATCGCAGCAGAAATATATCGTGCAGAAATTAAAACTGCTGACATGAAACAGAAAATAGCACCTACAATTTTGTTTTCCATTTAAATCACCTCCAAATTCCGATTTTTCGTTCTCTGTGACTTCCCAATAAACGGGAATTTATCGTTTTATTCTGGTATAAAACTCTTTTTCATCTTGGTGATGAATATAGGCCCCATTTTTAATCTGCACACGCAAAGATGCCATATTATCCCTATGAACAGACATATATATTTCGTCTTCTTTAATAATGTGCCAGGCTTTTTCGATTGTCAATCTCAACCCTTCCGAGGCGTATCCCTTGCCTCTGAATTCTTTCTTTATTCCATATCCTATATGGCCTCCTCCGTTTGCAAGTGCAGGAGTAAGGTAATGACGCACGCGAAATAATCCTACTATTTTCTCATCATCCCATAAGAAAAAATCCGTTTCTGGAACCCATCCATCAGCCAGATCAATTCCCTTTTCAGCATTAATATAACCAGGTAATATTTTTATTTCAAATTCCTTTCTTGAACATCCAGACGCAAAATTCGTAAATCCATTTTCATTGGAAGGGGTATTAGTAATAAATTCGTATTCCTTTTCAATATCTTCCAAATTAGCTGATTTTAAGTACAACATAAAAAGCTGCTTCCTCCTATTTTTCTCAAAGAGTTCGGTCAATCCCGATTTGTATAACAGTAGTCTAACACACGTTGTTTAAAAATACTACAGCCAAGCCAATGTCTGTAATTTGCCCTAAAATTTCATTTTATGGAATTTGGACTACTTGATTTTCTAATCGCATACGCAATTTGTGAAATGTATCATTATACTGTTGATACATCAGACACACAAATGTAAATAGGGACTTTTTAAAAAGCAATTTTTCGAATAACTGTGACGAGGTAACTGTATCGGGAAGAGATACACAGCGGATAGTTTTGATGGCATTTCATATATGCAGAGAAAACACCTATATTTTATAAGGAGTTCACAAGTTTTTAATATTTTCACTTCTTGATTTATAGGCAATCTGCCACTATAATGGATAAGAGTACGCAGAAATTTGCGCGCTGACGGGGAAGAAAAGCGGGCATGAAGCCGGATGAGAAGCAGATGCGGCAGATTTAGAGGGGCTTTTGAGTAACCTGATGTGGCAGATTCTGGATGTACAGTGATACAGAATGGAGAAAGTGTATGGATAATAAGGGAAACCAGAATAAAAATGGAAAAAATCCCCGCGGTCAGAATTATGCAGTGCTGATCATGACGATGCTGTTTACGCTTCTCTGTGTGGCGATGATGCACAACCTCTGGCAGGGCAGCCGCACGCATAAGATGCCGTACAGCGAGTTTAATCAGATGCTTAAGGATCACGAGGTAGAATCGGTTGTGATTGGCAATGGAAAGATTCAGATCACGCCGAAGGAAGATTCGAAGAAATATGGCGGCAGCCAGGGAAAATACGGAAATCTGGTAGGAATGGAGTACTACACGATTCCGATCAACGATCCGGATTTGGAAAAGAAGCTGGATGAAGCTGGTGTTACGACCTATGAACAGGCAGAAGTGGACGCGACAGGCAGTATTATCATGCTTCTGCTCGAGTGGGTGCTTCCGATTGCAGCGATGTTCGTCATTTTCAATATGATGATGAAGCGCATGGGTGGCGGAGGCGGCATCATGGGTGTCGGCAAGAGCAATGCCAAAGTATATGTACAGAAAGAAACCGGCGTTACGTTCAAGGATGTGGCAGGCGAGGATGAGGCGAAGGAGTCTCTGACGGAGATTGTTGATTTCCTGCATAACCCGGGAAAATATACGAAGATTGGTGCGAAACTGCCAAAGGGTGCGCTGTTAGTCGGACCGCCAGGAACCGGTAAAACACTTCTTGCCAAGGCAGTAGCTGGAGAGGCGAAGGTTCCGTTTTTCTCTCTGTCCGGTTCAGATTTTGTGGAAATGTTTGTCGGCGTCGGCGCATCCCGTGTGCGTGACCTGTTCAAGCAGGCGCAGCAGTCGGCTCCGTGTATCATTTTCATCGATGAGGTGGATGCGATCGGTAAAAGCCGAGATTCGCGTCTGGGCGGCAACGATGAACGTGAGCAGACGTTAAACCAGCTCCTTTCGGAGATGGATGGATTTGATTCCTCCAAGGGTCTTTTAGTCATGGCGGCGACGAACCGCCCGGAGATTCTGGATCCGGCGCTGCTTCGTCCGGGACGTTTTGACCGCCGGATTATCGTGGATAAGCCGGATTTAAAGGGGCGTGTGCAGATTTTAAAGGTACATTCCAAGGATGTAAAACTGGATGAGACGGTTGATTTCGAGGAGATCGCGCTGGCGACATCCGGCGCTGTAGGTGCGGATCTTGCCAATATGATGAATGAGGCGGCGATCACAGCCGTTAAGAATGGCAGGAAAGCCGTTTCCCAGAAGGATTTATTTGAGGCAGTTGAGCTGGTTCTGGTCGGCAAAGAGAAGAAAGACCGCATCCTGAGCCAGGAAGAGCGCCGGATTGTTTCGTATCATGAGGTTGGTCATGCGCTGGTCAGCGCCCTGCAGAAGGATTCGGAGCCGGTACAGAAGATCACGATTGTGCCGCGTACCATGGGTGCGCTCGGCTATGTCATGCAGGTGCCGGAGGAAGAGAAGTACTTAAATACTGAGAAGGAAATCCGCGCGATGCTGGTCGGATTTTTAGGCGGACGTGCGGCTGAGGAGATCGTTTTTGATACGGTAACGACAGGTGCGTCAAATGATATTGAAAAAGCAACCCGGATCGCGCGTGCGATGGTAACCCAGTACGGTATGTCCAAGAAGTTCGGTCTGATGGGACTGGAAAGCCAGGAAAATCAGTACCTGAACGGGAGAACCGTCCTGAATTGCAGTGATATGACAGCGGCAGAGATTGACAAGGAAGTCATGCATATTCTGAAGGTTTCTTATGAGGAGGCAAAACGCCTGCTGAGTGAAAACCGCGAGGCGCTTGATAAGATTGCGGCGTTCCTGATTGAGAAAGAGACGATCACCGGTAAAGAGTTCATGAAGATTTTCCATGAGGTAAAGGGAATTCCGGAGCTGGAGGAAAAGAAACAGGAAGGCGAGGACCGGATTGAGATGCCGGAGGCTGCGAAGACAGGCGATGAGGTGCAGCCAGTAAAGACTGCGGAGGAAACGAACGCGGAAAACTCACAGAACCAGCAGAAGCTGGAAGGAAAACCGGCGGATGAAGCACCGGCGGACGAAACACCGGAATCGGCAGAAGCTGTAGCAGCAGAGAGTCCAAATGAGGATGAGATGCGCGGTGGAAGCTCGTTCGACCGGAAATAAAAGTGATGTATAGCATAAAAGAAATATTTATACAATAAATAGAACGGCTGTATTTCAGCAATGTGAATCCATATATTGAAAAATCTATGAGTTCTGTTTTGCTGAGATACAGCCGTTATTTATATAGGATTATATCAATTACTGGTACAGGCGGTTGTGCTCATATACCGGCTCGGAGGTCAGTTCGATGCCGAGACGTTTGAAGGTCTTGATATCAACCTCCGACAGCATGACGGAGGTGTGAACCTGGCAGCCGCGCAGTTTTTCGAGCTGTTCCAGGGCGATCTGTGCGTGTTTGTTGGTAGCGGCGCACATGGACAGCGCGATCAGAACTTCATCGGTGTGGAGACGCGGGTTGCGGCTTCCGAGGTACTCGACTTTCAGCTTCTGGATCGGCTCGATCGCGATCGGGGAGATCAGGTGCTCATCGTGCGGAATATTGCCAAGTACCTTGACAGCATTCAGAAGCAGGGCAGCGGAAGCGCCGAGCAGGTTGGTTGTCTTTCCGGTAGCGATGGTTCCGTCCGGAAGTTCGATGGCAGCAGCCGGAGCACCGGTTTCTTCGGCGCGTTTCAGGGCAGCCGGAACAACCTTGCGCATATCGGTGGTCAGTTTTGCCTGCTTCATCAGAAGTTCGATCTTATAAACTTCCTCTTTGCCGACATCCTCTTTGACAACGCGGTTTAATGCCTGATAGTAGCGGCGCAGGATTTCCTGACGGGATGCTTCGCAGCAGGCTTCGTCGTCAATGATGCAGTTTCCTGCCATGTTGACGCCCATATCAGTCGGGGATTTGTACGGGTTCTCGCCGTAGATTCCCTCGAAAATAGCGCTCAGAACCGGGAAAATCTCGATGTCACGGTTGTAGTTGACCGTTGTTACACCATAAGCCTCCAGATGGAACGGATCGATCATGTTGACATCGTTTAAGTCAGCGGTCGCTGCCTCGTATGCCAGGTTGACCGGGTGCTTTAACGGGATATTCCAGATCGGGAAGGTCTCAAATTTGGCATATCCAGCCTTGACGCCGCGTTTGTTCTCGTGGTAGAGCTGGGAAAGGCAGGTTGCCATTTTTCCGCTTCCCGGTCCCGGCGCGGTGACAACAACGAGTGGACGTTTGGTTTCAATGTAATCATTTTTACCATAACCTTCATCGCTGACGATCAGCGGAACATTGCCCGGATAACCGTCGATGGTGTAGTGGCGGTAAACCTTGATGCCCATGGATTCGAGCTTGTGTTTGAAGACATCCGCAGTGTTCTGCCCGGAATAGTGGGTGATTACAACGCTTCCAACATAGAGTCCCTTGTCGGTAAAGGACTGAATCAGACGGAGTACGTCTACGTCGTAAGTAATGCCGAGGTCGGAACGTACTTTGTTTTTCTCGATATCCGCAGCACTGATGACGATGACGATTTCCGCCTGATCCGCTAACTGCAGAAGCATCCGCAGCTTGCTGTCAGGTGCAAAGCCCGGAAGAACCCGGGATGCGTGGTAGTCATCGAACAGTTTTCCGCCAAATTCGAGGTAGAGCTTATCACCGAACTGGTTGATACGCTCACGGATATGTTCCGACTGCATTTTCAGGTATTTGTTGTTGTCAAAACCGATTTTCATCTAATCCTCCGTTCTTAGTTTCGTCCCGCACAGAATACCGGTATCGCGGTGGGGGCAGATGCCGGTTTCCATCTGGTGGGATGAAAATCATATGTTTGTATGGATGATTGCGCCGCCAGGTCACAGTCCATGTCCGGCACAGACTGCCATTCGCAGTTGTTTATGTCGATGCTCTTTGTGTGAAATGAACGCAGCACAGCAGACCGCAAAGAATCACAATTAGTTCTATTATCCTACAAAAAAGTCTATTTGAGTAGAGGGAAAATAAAAAAAATTTAAAATCGGAAAAATGACGGATTTGGTTTTCGGAAATGTAATATTTTCTGGCGAAAATTTTTGTGTACAGGCGATGGGGATGGAGGAAAGAAAATCTGGATGTAAATTGATAAAAAACAGAAAAGGGCATACAAAATGTGATATAATGAGCGCAGAAGAAAAGAATGCGGCTGCGAAGCAGACATATTCTTTTCTTGCGCCATTAACGAACGAACAGCCATGCGAAGCAGGGCGGTGGAGCGCGATAGCGCGGATTCGTGAGTGGACGGGGGAGAATACGTTCTTATGATATAATGAGCGCAAGTGAGCCAGAAAGCTGCTTGCAGATTTAAGGCGAACGGCGAATCGTGATATAATGTGAACACTTAGCGAGATGTTTTAAGGAGGTATCAGCATTCATGCGGGAAATTCCAAAGCCGGGCGAGCGGTACCGGCATTTTAAAAATAAAGAATATCAGATTCTGGCGGTGGCAACCCACTCGGAAACGGGGGAAAAGATGGTTGTTTATCAGGCGCTCTATGGAGAATATGGCGTCTGGGTTAGACCGCTTTCTATGTTTATGGAAGAGGTAGATCGGGTAAAATATCCGGAGGCGGCGCAGAGATACCGGTTTGAGCGGATTGCGGCGGGTCCGTGGGAAAATTCGAAACAGCAGGAAATAAGGACAACCAGAACGACTCATGTCGTAAATGAAAGTGTACGCCGTTCGAAAATGTCTGACGCAGCCACTCATTCCTGGGACATACCGCAGGAGGAACCGGAGCTGCATCCGCTTGTGGCAGAATTTCTGGATCAGGAAACGACCGAGGGCAGGCTGGAAGTGCTCCAGAGAATGAGCGGCAAGGTGGACAAGCGGGATCTCGACAGTCTCTGCTTCTGTCTGGATATGAATCCGGTCGGTGGAAGCGTGGAGGAAGAGCTGGACGCGATCCGTCAGTGCATCCGGATGCAGCAGAGGTACGATGCACCGCGCCTGCGGTATGGAAAGTGAGCGGCTGTCTGGCAGAAGAGTCTGGGTGACTGTTCACGGGTAGGCACTTTTGGAACCGAAAGTGCCGTAAGAAAACGTGGTGGCAGCAGATTAGAAAACAGGATGGTTTGAGATGTTTCAAATAGAAGAAGAACTGAAAAAACTGCCGGGGCAGCCGGGTGTTTATATTATGCACGATGCGAAGGACGCGATCATCTATGTCGGCAAGGCGATCAGCCTGAAAAACCGAGTCCGTCAATATTTCCAGAGCAGCCGGGATAAGACGGCGAAGATCAGGCAGATGGTCTCGAAGATAGCACGTTTTGAGTATATCGTGACGGATTCGGAGCTGGAAGCGCTGGTGCTGGAGTGCAACCTGATCAAAGAGCACCGCCCACGCTACAATACGATGCTCAAGGATGACAAGACGTACCCGTACATCAAGGTGACGGCTTCGGAGGAGTACCCGCGGATCTTGTTTTCACGCCAGATGAAAAAGGATAAAAATAAGTATTTTGGTCCTTTTACGAGCGCGGGAGCAGTCAAAGACACAATCGAGCTGATTCGGAAGATATACCGGATCCGGGCGTGCAGCCGGAAGCTGCCGCAGGATATGGGAAAGGACCGTCCGTGCCTCTATTACCATATTCACCAGTGCGACGCGCCATGTCAGGGGTATATTTCACAGGCAGATTATCAGAAATCGGTGAAGCGGGCGGTCGGGTTTTTAAATGGACAGTATGAGCCGGTCATGAAATATCTGGAAGAAAAGATGAGGACGGCGTCCGAGACGATGGAGTTTGAGAAGGCGATTGAGTACCGGGATCTGCTTGACAGTGTCAGAAAGGTGGCGCAGAAGCAGAAGATTACGAGCCAGAGCATGGAAGATCGGGATATTATCGCGATGGCGAAGGATGAGCGCGATGCGGTTGTGCAGGTGTTCTTCGTGCGCGATGGCAAGCTTATTGGGCGGGAACATTTCCATATGAATCTGACCGGCTCGGAGAGCAAGGCAGAAATCTTAAACAGCTTCGTCAAACAGTTTTACGCGGGAACGCCGTTTGTGCCGCATGAGATCTGGGTGCAGGAGGAGTTAGAGGACGCGGAGGTTATCGCCAGCTTCCTGACGGCGCGCCGGGGACAGAAGGTGCGCTTTGTCGTGCCAAAGATGGGCGAGAAAGAGCGGCTGGTCGAGCTGGCGGAGAAGAATGCGAAGATGGTGCTCTCCCAGGATAAGGAGAAGATCAAGCGCGAGGAGCTCCGGACGATCGGGGCGATGAATCAGATTGGATCGTGGATCGGGCTTTCGGGAATCAAGCGGGTAGAAGCCTACGATATTTCCAATATCAGCGGTTTTGAGTCGGTCGGTTCGATGATTGTCTACGAAAATGGACGTCCGAAACGCAATGATTACCGCAAATTCCGTATCCGGACGGTTCAGGGACCGAACGACTACGCTTCGATGCGCGAGGTGCTGCTGCGGCGGTTTTCCCATGGTCTGGAGGAGACGAAGAAAATGCAAGCCGAGGGCGGCGATCTGGCGATGGGAAGTTTTACGCGTTTTCCAGATCTGCTGATGATGGATGGCGGACGCGGACAGGTTAATATCGCGCTGGAGGTATTAAGAGAGCTTCAGCTGGAAATCCCGGTCTGTGGCATGGTAAAGGATGATAACCACCGGACGAGGGGATTGTATTATCAGAATGTGGAAATTCCAATCGATCGCCATTCGGAAGGATTTCAGCTGATCACCCGGATTCAGGACGAGGCGCACCGGTTTGCGATCGAGTACCACCGGAGTCTCCGGGGCAAGGAGCAGGTGCGCTCCGTGCTGGATGATATCAAGGGCATCGGACCAGCGCGCCGTAAGTCTCTGATGCGGACGTTCAAGACAATCGAAGCAGTCCGAGAGGCGAGCGTGGAGGAGCTGGAAGCTGCGCCACAGATGAACCGGGCAGCCGCCGAGGCAGTCTATATATTTTTCCGTGATGACAAGCAGGGGAAGATGTGATAGGATGTAGACAATAGTAAAAATAAAAGGAGACAAAAGTATGGGTGGAGTGACGATAACAGAACTGATCGATAAGATGGGGCTTCGCAATATGACGCCGGAGCTGGAGACGGACAATGTTATGCTGGTGCATGCGGATGTGAACCGTCCGGCATTGCAGCTGACTGGATTTTTCGACCATTTTGACAAGGACCGTGTGCAGATCATCGGTTATGTGGAAAATGCGTACATCTCGACCCTGACTCCGCAGCGCCGCCGGGAAATGTTTGACAAACTGCTGTCTTCGGGTATACCATGTCTGGTATATAGCCGCGGCATGGCACCGGAGGAGGAAGTGCTGGAGCTGTGTAACCATTATGGGGTTCCGTGCATGGTATCGGAGAAGACGACTTCGGATCTGATGGCGGAGATCATCCGCTGGCTGAACGTCAAGATGGCGCCGATGATCAGCATTCACGGCGTACTGGTCGATGTATTTGGCGAGGGTGTCCTGATTATGGGCGAGAGCGGTATCGGCAAGAGTGAGGCAGCGCTGGAACTGATTAAGCGCGGTCACCGTCTCGTCAGCGATGATGTGGTCGAGATCCGCCGCGTCAGCGATGAAACCCTGATCGGTTCGGCACCGGATATTACCCGTCATTTCATCGAGCTTCGCGGTATCGGCATTATCGATGTCAAGACGCTGTTCGGTGTAGAGAGCGTAAAGGATACACAGTCGATTGACATGGTAATCAAGCTGGAAGAGTGGGATAAGGACAAGGAGTATGACCGCCTTGGCATGGAAGATCAGTATACCGAGTTTCTTGGCAACAAGATTGTATGCCATTCAATCCCGATCCGTCCGGGACGTAACCTGGCAATCATCGTAGAGTCGGCGGCAGTCAACTATCGTACCAAGAAGATGGGATATAATGCGGCGAAAGAACTGTACAAGCGGGTACAGGCGAACCTGGCAAGAAGAGATTGATGGAATGCTTCACGCAGTCTGATTCGTGTGATTTAGTGCGGAAATCCTGACTTGCAAGGGATGGAGCCGTTATGAAATGAATAAAGGAAAATAGATATGTCTAATTTTTATCAGAAACTTTGTGATGCCATCGGCGCTGCTTCCGTGCGGGAGCAGGAGCCGATGAGCGCACATACGACCTTTCGGGCTGGTGGACCAGCCCGCTATTTTGTGACCCCGGAGGGCGAAAAAGAGCTGGCGGCAGTGCTGGCGGCGTGCCGGGAGGCAGAGAAAGCGTATTACATATTAGGAAATGGAAGCAATCTGCTTGTCAGTGATGCGGGCTATCCGGGCGTGATGATCCTTCTGGGAAGCCAGTTTACAGAGGTGGTCTGTCCGGAGGGCGAACCGGGCGTCTATGAGCTGGGCGCCGGTGTGCTGCTTTCGCGTGCCGCCAGGGAGGCGCAGAAAGATGGAATGACCGGATTTGAGTTTGCAGCCGGGATTCCTGGAACCGTGGGCGGCGCGGCGGTCATGAATGCGGGCGCTTACGGCGGAGAATTAAAGGATGTGCTGGAATCTGTGCGCGTGATGACGCCGGACGGCGAGGTAAAAGAGCTTAAAACGAAAGAACTGGATCTGGGTTACCGTCACAGCTGCATCCCGGAGCGCGGATATATCGTTTTATCGGCGCGGATCCGTCTGGAGAAAGGTGATCCGGAAGCGATCCGGGTGCGGATGGATGAACTGGCAGCCAAACGGCGGGAAAAACAGCCGCTGGAATATCCGAGTGCCGGAAGCACCTTTAAGCGCCCTGAGGGCTATTTCGCCGGAAAATTGATCGAAGATGCCGGACTTCGCGGCTATCAGGAGGGCGGCGCACAGGTGTCGGAGAAACACTGTGGTTTCGTTATCAACCGCGACCATGCGACGGCTTCGGACATCGCGGGGCTGTGTGGGACGGTGCAGAAGCGCGTGTATGAGCAGTTTGGGGTGAAACTGGAGACGGAAGTAAAGATGCTGGGCTTTTAAGATATAGATATATAGAGTATGGAAAAGGGAGGAACAATATGCGGCTTGTGATCGTAACCGGTATGTCGGGAGCCGGAAAGACGGCGGCACTGAAAATGCTGGAGGACATGGGATTTTACTGTGTTGACAATCTCCCGATCCCGCTGGTGGGAAAATTTGCGGAGCTGGTGCAGAGCAGCAGCGGGGAGGTAAGCTGTGCAGCGTTGGGAATCGATGTACGCAGCGGCGACGAGCTGGCACAGCTGGAGGGAACACTGAATGATTGGAATAACATCCAGTTTCCGTATGAGATCCTGTTTCTGGATGCCAGCGACGAGGTGCTGATCAAGCGATATAAGGAAACGCGCCGTTCCCATCCGCTGGCAGGAAAAGAGCGGCTGGACCGCGGTATTGCGAAAGAGCGCCTGAAACTCGATTTCCTGAAAAAGCGGGCGGACTATATTCTGGACACCAGCACGCTTCTGACGCGGGAGCTCAAGGCGGAACTGGAACGGATTTTCATGGGGCGCGAGCGCTTTTCCAGCCTCTTTGTGACGATCTTAAGCTTTGGCTTTAAATATGGGATTCCGTCGGACGCGGATCTCGTGTTTGACGTCCGTTTTCTGCCGAATCCTTATTATGATGAGAATTTAAGAAGTCATACCGGCAATGAGAAGGCGGTGCAGGACTTTGTGCGCCGCGGCGGGACGGCAGATGTATTTTTGGATAAACTCTATGACATGATTGACTTCCTGTTTCCGTACTATGTAAAAGAAGGAAAGAATCAGCTTGTCATAGCCGTCGGATGTACCGGTGGAAAGCATCGTTCAGTTACGGTGGCGAACCGGCTCTATGAGCGCCTCAAGGAGCACTCGGAAATAGGGCTTAAACTGGAACATCGGGACATAGAGATGGATAACCGGACAAAAGGGTAAACGGAGGTAGAGGACTTTGTCATTTTCAGCCCGGGTAAAGGAAGAGCTGTCGCATCAGCTGAGCAAGGCGAGACACTGCCAGATTGCAGAGCTGGCGGCGATTTTGGGCCTTTGCGGCAGGATTCATATCGATGAAGAGGATCATTTCAGCATACGGATCCACACGGAAAACGTAGCGGTTGCACGAAAATACTTTACATTATTGAAAAATACATTTAATATTAAGGCGGACATTTCGATCCGTCGCAATGCATTTTTAAAAAAGAGCCGTTCTTATACGCTTCTGGTGCGCGATCACGAGAATGCACTCCGGGTGCTGGAGGCGGTCAAGATGGTGGATGCGCAGGGAAATGTAGGGGAAAACCTTTCGGTGGTGCGGAATCTGGTGATTCAGAATGCGTGCTGCAAAAAGGCATTTATACGGGGCGCTTTTCTGGCAGCCGGATCCTTAAGTGATCCGGAGAAATTTTATCATTTTGAGATCGTATGTGCGTCGCTTGAAAAGGCGGTGCAGCTTCAGAATGTGATTCTGACATTCGACATCGATGCGAAAATAGTTGTCAGAAAGAAGTATTATGTGGTATATATAAAAGAAGGCAGTCAGATTGTGGAACTTCTGGGACTGATGGAAGCGCATGTGGCATTGATGGAGCTGGAAAATATCCGGATCCTGAAAGAAATGCGAAACAGCGTCAACCGTCAGGTCAACTGCGAGACTGCCAATATCAATAAGACTGTTTCGGCGGCAGTCAAGCAGCTTGCGGACATCACATACATCCGTGATACGGTCGGGCTGGATTACTTGCCGGAGCTTCTTTCAGAGGTAGCACAGGTCCGTCTGGAGATGCCGGATGCGACCTTGAAGGAATTGGGGGAGAATCTGAGCCATCCAGTTGGAAAATCGGGAGTCAATCACAGGCTCAGAAAGATAAGTGCAGTAGCTGAAAGTCTCCGCGAAGAGCGGGGCGAGTAAAGTTAGGTTATTGTTCACAGGCAGGAATTTCCCGGATGGAAAATTCCGTGCGATACAGTAGTGGCAGCGGATTTTGCCGTTTTTTTCGAGCGGGGCTCGATGAGGAGGATATTATGACAAGTAAGGAAATCAGAATTGGTTTGAGTTCAGGTCTGGAGGCACGTCCTGCGGCGATGCTGGTGCAGGTGGCAAGCCAGTATGAGAGCAGCATCTATGTGGAAAGTGAAGAAAAACGCGTCAATGCAAAGAGCATCATGGGCATGATGACGCTGGGACTGGCAGAGGGCGCGCACGTAAAGGTAACGGCTGATGGCAGCGACGAGGAGAGTGCGATCGAGGGAATTGAGAAATATCTGAGCAATCAGTAGAAATCCAGATTTCTGACCGTTTTTCGGAAAGAGACAGGGGACGTAACAGTTACACAAAACAAGAGCTTTGATAGACGAGGGGGTGTCGTTTCGCGGGAAATGGCAGTCCCTTAAAAGATCTGAATGGGAGGAAAAAGGTGGCATTTACACATCTGCATGTGCATACAGAGTACAGTCTGCTTGACGCATCGAGTAAAATAAAAGAACTGACCGCCCGGGCGAAGGAACTGGGGATGGACAGTCTGGCGATTACCGACCACGGCGTCATGTACGGCGTGATCGATTTTTACCGGGCAGCCAGAGAAAATGGGATCAAGCCGATCATCGGCTGTGAGATCTATGTGGCGCCCGGATCGCGTTTTGACCGGGAGGCGGGAAGCGGCGAGGATCGCTATTATCATATGATTCTGCTGGCGGAAAATAATACCGGCTATCAGAATCTGATGAAGATCGTCTCCAAGGGTTTTGTCGAGGGATTTTATTATAAACCGCGTGTGGATGACGAGGTGCTGAGAACCTACCATGAAGGCATTATTGCACTCAGCGCGTGTCTGGCGGGCGAGATCCCGAGGTATTTGTCGAGAGGCATGTATGAGGAAGCGTGCAAGTCGGCGCAGAAATACCGCGATATCTTTGGACCGGACAATTTCTTTCTGGAATTGCAGGATCACGGCATCCCGGCGCAGCGGACGGTCAACCAGGGCTTGATGCGGATGAGCCAGGAACTGCAGATTCCGCTGGTGGCGACGAACGACTGCCACTATATTTATAAAGAAGATGTGGAATCGCACGATATTTTGCTCTGTATCCAGACGGGCAAAAAAGTCACGGACGAGAACCGGATGCGCTATGAGGGCGGGCAGTTCTATGTCAAATCCGAGGAGGAGATGCGTGCGCTGTTTCCGTATGCACAGGAAGCACTTGACAACACGCACAAGATCGCCGAGAGGTGCAATGTCGAGATCGAGTTTGGCGTGACGAAGCTGCCGCAGTATGATGTCCCGGACGGATATACGTCCTGGGAATATCTGCAGAAGCTCTGCGGGGAGGGCTTTCACAAGCGCTACCCGAACGACGATGGGACGCTGCGGGAGCGCCTGAGGTATGAGCTGGACGTTATCCATTCGATGGGATATGTCGATTATTTTCTGATTGTGTGGGATTTTATCCATTTTGCAAAATCAAACGGTATCATGGTCGGTCCGGGACGTGGTTCGGCGGCGGGCAGTATCGTCGCGTACAGTCTGGAGATCACGGACATCGACCCGATCCGCTATCAGCTGATTTTCGAGCGTTTCCTGAACCCGGAACGAGTTTCCATGCCTGATATCGACGTCGATTTCTGTTTCGAACGGCGTCAGGAGGTGATCGACTATGTCGTGCGGAAATACGGAAAAGACCGCGTCGTGCAGATTGTTACCTTCGGTACGTTGGCGGCAAAGGGTGTCGTCCGCGACGTGGGGCGCGCGCTCGATATGCCGTATGCACAGTGTGATGCGATCGCAAAAATGATTCCGGGTGATCTCGGCATGACGCTAGACAAGGCGCTCAAAGCCAGTCCGGATCTGCGTGAGGCGTATGAGTCGGATGATTCGGTCAAATATCTGATCGACATGAGTAAACGTCTGGAGGGGCTGCCGAGACATACCTCCATGCATGCGGCGGGGGTTGTCATCAGCCGTGCGGCGGTCGATGAGTATGTGCCGTTGTCCAGGGCATCTGACGGTTCGATCACGACCCAGTTTACGATGACGACGCTGGAAGAGCTGGGACTTCTGAAAATGGATTTCCTGGGTCTTAGAACCCTGACGGTTATCCAGAATGCGGTTCGCCTGGTGGAGAAAACGACCGGAAAACCGCTTGATATAGATAAGATCGATTACAACGATAAAAAGGTGCTGGATTCGATTGGAACCGGCAAAAATGACGGTGTGTTCCAGCTGGAGAGTTCCGGCATGAAAGGATTCATGAAAGAGTTAAAGCCGGAAAACCTGGAGGATCTGATCGCCGGTATTTCCCTGTATCGTCCGGGTCCGATGGATTTCATTCCACGTTATCTGACAGGCAAAAATGACAAGGCTTCGATTGTCTATGAGTGCCCGCAGTTAGAACCGATTCTGGCGCCGACCTATGGCTGTATCGTCTATCAGGAGCAGGTTATGCAGATCGTGCGCGATCTGGCTGGCTATACCTGGGGACGAAGCGACCTGGTGCGCCGTGCGATGGCAAAGAAAAAAGCGGCAGTCATGGAGAAAGAACGCCAGAATTTCGTCTACGGCAATGCACAAGAGGGCGTAAAGGGCTGTATTGCGAATGGGATCGACGAGAAGACGGCGAACCATATTTACGATGAGATGATCGATTTCGCGAAATACGCCTTCAACAAGTCGCACGCGGCGGCATACGCGGTTGTCTCCTACCAGACAGCATATCTGAAATATTACCATCCGGTCGAATTCATGGCGGCGCTGATGACCTCGGTCAAGGATAATGTTACGAAGGTATCGGAATATATCATGAGCTGCCGTCAGATGGGGATGAAGATCATGCCGCCGGATATCAATGAGGGCGAGGGCGGCTTCTCCGTTTCGGACGGTGCGATCCGCTATGGTTTATCGGCGATCAAGAGTATCGGTCAGTCGGTGGTGGATGAGATCGTGCGGGAGCGGACCGAACATGGAAAATTCCGATCGCTGGAAGATTTCATTGACCGGATGTCGGGCAGGGAGGTCAATAAGCGCACATTGGAAAGCTTTATCAAATCCGGTGCGATGGACGGGCTGCCGGGAACCCGCAAGCAGAAATGTATGGTCTGCGGTTCGATGGTCGATCAGAAGAATAAAGAGAAGAAAAATACGATGGAAGGGCAGATGTCACTCTTTGATTTTGCAGCGGAAGAGGACAAGAAGAGTTTTCAGATCACATTTCCGAATGTCGGAGAGTATTCGAGGGAAGAATATCTGGCATACGAGAAAGAAATGCTGGGCGTCTACGTCAGCGGGCATCCGCTGGAGGAATATATCGGCACCTGGGAGAAAAATGTGACGGCGAAGAGCTCCGATTTTGTTGTGGATGAGGAGACAGGTTCGGCGGTGATTCACGACGGCGCGTATGTGACGATCGGCGGAATGATCACCGAGAAAACGGTTAAGACGACCCGGAATAACAAAATGATGGCGTTCCTGACGGTGGAAGATCTGGCGGGAAGTGTGGAAGTGCTGGTATTCCCGAAGGATTATGAAAAACGGCGCGATATGCTGATCAAGGATGAAAAAGTCTTTATCCGCGGGCGCGCATCGGTCGGCGATGAGCCGGTCGGAAAACTGATCTGCGAGCAGATTATCCCATTTTCGCAGGTGCCGCGCGAGCTGTGGATTCAGTATGCGGACAAGGACGCGTATCTGGCGGGAGAGAAAGAACTTCTCGACCTCCTGAAAACAAGTGATGGAAATGACACCGTGATCATTTACCTGGGACGTGAGCGCGCGAAAAAGGTTCTGCCGCGCAACTGGAATGTGCGGGCAGGCGAGGCGCTGGTGACGACGCTCAGCGAGATGCTGGGCGAGAAGAACGTCAAGGTGGTGGAGAAGCCGCTGGGGAAGATTTCTTCATAAGTGTTAAAATTTGCATTGGACATTGAAAGCTTTGGTAACTGGGCACGTATGTGTGAACAGTAACACGCTTTGGCGACATGTTAAAAAAATATCATAAAAAATCTTGAAATGACCTATAAAATGAATTACAATAAAATTGTTTGAAAATTGTGGTAGCACGCAGTGCAGAACAATTTGGTATCAGAAGGGTCAAAAGATTCGAAAATAAAACGGCTGGTTCACGGTTGGGGATGTGAAGCGGAAAGCCTTAGGACGGAGGAATAAGCGATGGCAAAAGAGGTTAAAACGATTGGTGTACTGACAAGCGGCGGCGATGCGCCGGGTATGAATGCAGCGATCCGTGCGGTGGTCCGGACTGCGATCAACAAGGGCATGAAGGTAAAAGGTATCATGCGTGGTTACGCTGGACTTTTGCAGGAAGAGATTGTGGACATGGACGGAACCAGCGTGGCAGATACGATTGGCCGTGGCGGTACGATCTTATACACAGCCCGCTGTCCGGAATTTATGACCGAGGAAGGTCAGAAGCGCGGCGCAGAAATCTGCCGCAAGCACAACATTGACGGTCTGGTCGTCATCGGCGGTGATGGTTCCTACCGCGGCGCCGGAAAGTTATCCGCGCTGGGAATCAATACGGTAGGTCTTCCGGGCACGATCGATCTGGATATTGCCTGCACCGATTATACGATCGGGTTTGATACCGCGATCAACACGGCGATGGAGGCGATCGATAAGGTAAGAGATACTTCCACCTCCCATGAGCGCTGCAGTATCATCGAGGTTATGGGACGCCACGCGGGATATATCGCCCTGTGGTGCGGTATCGCTAACGGCGCCGAGGATATTCTGCTTCCGGAGCGGTACGATGGCAATGAGCAGATGCTGATCAACCGCATCATCGATAACCGGAAACGCGGCAAGAGACATCATATTATCATTAATGCCGAGGGCATCGGACATTCCGCGTCGATGGCGAAGCGAATCGAGGCGGCAACCGGCATCGAGACACGTGCGACGATCCTTGGTTATATGCAGCGAGGCGGCGCGCCGACCTGTAAAGACCGCGTCTATGCGTCCATCATGGGCGCCAAGGCGGTGGAGCTGCTGGAAAAAGGAAAGACCAACCGCGTGGTAGCGTATAAGCACGGCGAGTTTCTGGATTTTGATATTCAGGAGGCGCTGAATATGAAGAAGGATATTCCGGAAGATCAGTATGAGATTAGTAAGCTGCTGATTCGTTAAGGAATTTGATGGCTGCTTGTGAGATGGGCTGGCATATGAACGGAGAACAGGCTTCTCAGGGATAAAGGGAGAGCCTGCTCTCCGTTCGTGCGTCAGCCCTGTTTGTGGGCAATGGAAAATGAAACAGATGGAGGTGCAAGAAAATGGCAGAAATGCAGAATCCCAATACAGATGGGGACTCCACCGTACTCTGCGGTGCGAATTCGTATGTGGAAAAATATTATCTGAATGAGCAGTTTTCGGGGCTGCCGGAGTCAATTAAGCAGGAATTGCAGATCATGTGTGTCATGTACACAGAGGACATCGGCGGTATTATTTTGCTGGAGTTTATGCCGGATGGCAGACTGCAGTTTAAGGTTGAGGCGGAGGAGAATGATTACCTCTTTGACGAGATCGGAAGCGCGCTTAAAATCAAGCAGTATCAGGCGGAGAAGCGTGAGCTGCTGGAATCGCTGGAGCTGTATTATAAGGTGAAGGTGCTGGGAATCCCGGCGGACGAACTGTTAGACGACGAGCAGATGGAACGGTATCAGGAAGATTAGAAATAAAATGAAGATTGGAAACGTAGAATTAAAAAATGCAATCGCCCTTGCGCCGATGGCAGGTGTGACGGATCTGCCGTTCCGTCTGCTCTGTAAGGAGCAGGGATGTGGTTTGATGTACACGGAGATGGTCAGCGCGAAGGCGCTTCTTTATAAGAACCGCAATACAAAGCCGTTATTAGAGACGCGGCCGGAAGAAGAGCCGGTTGCGGTGCAGCTGTTTGGCTCAGATCCGGAGATCATGAGCGAGATGGCGCTGCAGCTGGAGGAAGGACCGTATGCCATCATCGACGTCAACATGGGTTGTCCGGTGCCAAAGATTGTCAATAACGGCGAAGGTTCGGCACTGATGAAGGATCCGAAGCTGGCAGAGCAGATTTTGACGGCGATGGTAAAGAAACTTCATAAACCGGTTACGGTCAAATTCCGCAAGGGATTTAATGATTCGAATATCAATGCGGTTGAGTTTGCGAAGATGGCAGAGAGCTGCGGCGTGGCGGCGGTAGCCGTGCATGGACGGACGAGAGAGCAGTATTATTCCGGAAAGGCGGACTGGGACATTATCCGTCAGGTCAAAGAGGCGGTTTCAATCCCGGTCTGGGGAAACGGTGATGTATTTACACCGGAAGATGCCAAGAGAATGAAGGAAGAAACCGGCTGCGACGGCATCATGGTGGCGCGCGGTGCGAAAGGAAATCCATGGCTGTTTAAACGGATTCTCCACTATCTGAAAACCGGAGAACTTCTGCCGCCGCCGACTGCGGAGGAAGTAAAGAGGATGATTGTCCGCCATGGGACGCTTCAGACGGAATTTCGCGGCGAGGAGATCGCAATGCGGGAGATGCGTAAGCACGTGGCATGGTATACGGCAGGATTTCCACATTCGTCGGCGCTTCGCAATGATATAAACCAGGTGGAGACGCTGGAGGAGCTGGAACGGCTGGTGGATGAGAGAATTTAAGAGAAGGATGAATGTGTGGAATCAAAACGATGGTTGTGTTACATGGGTGGACGAAATCGGAAGGCACAGAAAAAGCACGAAAATGTAGGATTTTCCCTTGTTTTTAAAGCCATTATGGCACTTTGTGATTCTTGACATTACACCAAGAATCATGTATAATAGTGCGATGCAATTATTAGGGGATTCAATGATGAATCGATAGAAGGAAGGATAGCTGTCATGGCAGAAAAGAAGAACATTTTAACTTACACAGGATTGAAAAAGTATGAAGATGAACTTCATGATCTGAAAGTAAATAAACGCCAGGAGATCGCACAGAAGATCAAAGAGGCGAGAGAGCAGGGCGACCTGTCTGAGAACGCTGAGTATGATGCAGCAAAAGATGAACAGAGAGACATCGAGGCAAGAATCGTAGACCTTGAGAAACTGTTGAAAAACGCAGAGGTTGTTGTTGAGGATGAGATCGATCTGGATAAGATCAGCATCGGATGCCAGGTAAAGGTACTGGACGTCGAAGAGGATGAAGAGATGGAATTTAAGATCGTAGGTTCCACCGAGGCAAACAGCTTAGATGGTAAGATCTCCAACGAGTCTCCGGTTGGTCGTGCCCTGCTTGGCAAGAAAGCTGGCGAGACCGTAGACGTAGAGACACAGGCGGGCGTTATCCAGTACAAGATCCTGGACATCCAGCGAGTATCATAAAGAGACGAAGGAGTGAAAGAGAAAGTGGCAGAGCAGAATCAGCAGAATAAGAACGAGGAGAAGGACTTAAATCAGTTATTAAAGGTGCGCCGCGAGAAACTGAAAGACCTTCAGGACAACGGAAAGGATCCGTTCCAGATTACAAAATTTGATGTAACTGCACACAGCAGCGAGATCAAGGATAACTTTGAGCAGATGGATGGCAAAGAGGTTACGATCGCAGGACGTATGATGTCCAAACGTGTGATGGGTAAGGCATCTTTCTGCAATGTGCAGGATTTAAAGGGCAATATCCAGTCTTATGTTGCCAGAGACAGCGTAGGCGAAGAGGCTTATAAAGATTTCAAGAAGATGGATATCGGTGATATTGTCGGAATCAAAGGTACCGTATTCCGCACCAAGATGGGAGAGATCTCCGTTCACGCAGAGTCCATCGTACTGCTGTCCAAGAGTCTGCAGATTCTGCCGGAGAAATTTCACGGACTGACCAACACGGATATCCGTTATCGTCAGAGATATGTGGATCTCATCATGAATCCGGAAGTAAAAGACACCTTTGTAAAACGTTCTCAGATCCTCAAGGAGATCCGCAATTTCCTGGATGGACGCGGATTTATGGAAGTGGAGACCCCGATGTTGGTAGCTAATGCCGGCGGTGCGGCTGCACGTCCGTTTGAGACCCATTATAATGCTCTGGATGAAGATGTAAAACTGCGTATTTCTCTGGAACTCTACTTAAAGAGACTGATCGTAGGCGGCTTAGAGCGTGTTTACGAGATTGGCCGTGTATTCCGTAACGAGGGTGTTGATACCCGTCACAACCCGGAATTTACGCTGATGGAGCTGTATCAGGCATACACCGACTATGAGGGCATGATGGAACTGACCGAGAGTATGTTCCGCTACCTGGCTGAGAAAGTCTGCGGAAGCTCTGTCATCAGCTATAACGGCACTGTGATTGATATGTCCAAGCCGTTCGAGCGCATCACCATGATCGATGCAGTTAAGAAATACTCCGGCGTTGATTTCAACACTGTTAAAACTGACGAGGAAGCAAAGGCAATCGCAAGAGAGCACAATGTTGTATTTGAGGAGCGCCATAAGAAGGGTGATATCATCAACCTGTTCTTCGAGGAGTTCTGCGAGGAGAAGATGATTCAGCCGACCTTCGTTATGGATCATCCGGTTGAGGTATCTCCGCTGACCAAGAGAAAACCGTCCAATCCGGAGTTGGTTGAGCGTTTCGAGATGTATATCTACGGCCGCGAGATGTGTAACGCATACTCTGAGTTAAATGATCCGATCGATCAGAGAGAACGTTTCAAAGCACAGGAAGAGGCTTTTGCTGCTGGCGATGAGGAAGCAAATCATACGGATGAAGACTTCCTGAACGCACTGGAGATCGGTATGCCGCCGACAGGTGGTATCGGATACGGTATCGACCGTCTGGTTATGCTGCTGACCGATTCCCAGGCAATCCGTGACGTACTGCTGTTCCCGACAATGAAGACCCTGGAACCAAAGCGGGCTGAAAACAAAGCCGAAAAAGCAGCGGTAAATGGTTCTGCAGAGGCTGCAACCGTGTCCGCGCCAAGCGTACAGATTGATCTTTCCAAGGTGAAAATCGAGCCTTTGTTTGCAGATGATGTAGACTTTGAGACATTCAGCAAGTCTGATTTCAGAGTGGTTAAGATCGAAGCCTGTGAGGCAGTGCCGAAGTCCAAGAAGCTCCTGAAATTCACACTGAATGACGGAACAGACCGGAAACGCACCATTTTAAGCGGTATTCACGAGTATTACGAGCCGGAAGAGCTGGTTGGTAAGACCTGTGTGGCAATCACAAACCTGCCGCCGAGAAAGATGATGGGTATTGATTCCGAGGGTATGCTGATTTCCGCAGTGTACGAGTATGACGGACGGGAAGGCTTAAATCTTTTGATGCTGGATGACAGTATTCCGGCAGGAGCAAAGCTGTACTAAAGAGGTCATTTACTACAAAAAATCGCGTTACTACAACTTTTCTACAACTTTTGCGCGAGACCCTACGAAACCGGATGAAGCAATATGAAAGGCGGATCTGCTTATAAAATGCAGATTCGCCTTTCTTTTTACATCAGCTTCATGTTCACACTAATGTTTTTTGCCTTCTCCTGCATATTCTCTTGTGTGATATGGGTGTAGATGTCCATTGTAGTAGAGAAATCGGCATGCCCCATGACTTGCTGAATGAATTTAACATCGTTGGTGCTTTCGCAGAGCCGGGTACAGAAGGTGTGCCGCAAGTTGTGAACACTAAAATGAGGGAGCAGATCCGGTTCACGGTCTTCCAGTTCAGCCTGATCCATTTCCTCCATGTTGTAAGTTACGCTGATTCTCTCAATCGCCCGATTGATATTGTGGGCGCTCATGAATGAGCCGGTTCGGTTGCGGAAAACAAAACCGTGAACTCCTCCTAACACCAGTTGATCGTCTGGATACAATGCGTCGATGGTTTCAATCTGGAGGCGAAGCTGCTCGGCCACCTCTGGATAGAGGATAGGGATAATTCGTGTACCGCTCTCAGTTTTGGGAGTGGTAATGTGAAATCCGGCTTTTCCGTCAATGACCCGGTAGATTAAGTTGTGGTTGACCGAGATTGTGTTTTCGCTCAAGTTAATATCGCTTTTGGTAATGCCGGTACATTCTGCTACACGCATTCCTGTTCCAAGGAGCACAGTCATGATGGGGAGCCAATGGCTGTATGTAGGGGACTTGGCAATAAAACGCAGGAAATTCTGCTGTTGCGTTTTAGTGAGTGCGATCCGCCGTTTAGGCTTTGGAGCGCTGCCGTCCGTCTTGAGCTTGCGGTAAATGCCCTTGCTGGGATTTTTGCGGATGTAATCGTCGTCCACGGCCATTTCAAGCGTAGGGTGAACAATGGTGTTGATGCTCTCCAGTGAGTTGATAGCAAAACCGTGTTTCAGCAGTTTGGTATAAAACGCGAGAATATCACTTCTGTGGATTTGTGGCAGAGGCATGTTAGCGAAAGGCTCTTCTTTCACATAGAAGTCCCACAGGTAAAGATAATTTGCTCTGGTGGAGGGCTTCAGTTTGATGTTGTTATTCATGTAGACCTTGAACATATCATTCAGGGTAAGCTTCATGGCTTCCTGAGTACGGATGCCATCATCCTTATCTTTGTTGATCTGCTTTTCTTTGACACGAAGACTTGCGAGATCGGAGTCGTAAAGATATTTCTTTTTAGTGCCTAATTTGTAGACATACATATAGCTGCCATCTGCCCGTTGTGTTTCTCCGGGCCGAAGATTTCGTCCTTTGTTGTCTTTTCTCACTTTTGCCATTACTGGTACCTCCTGATTATAAAAGTGTAGTGCGCCTTACTGGCATGGTTATTTAGCCGGAAATATCATAAAGATATTCTTTGATACGCTGGACACTCCATAGGACACGGGTGTTCATGGTAATGCGTGCATTGGCAAGATCCCCAATCTGTACCGCAGTGTGTCTTCCACAGCACAACAGTTTGCAAAGGGTATCGGTATCAACAGCCAAGCACTGCTCCGGCGGTAGGTCATTCGGTTTTCTTTTCTCCATAATCGTCCTCCTTTTTTCGATTACAATGATCCCTTACGATTTGTAGAAGAAGGTTTTCAACAAAAACAATGAAAACGGTCTTGAGGTCAGGAGGTATTGAAAAACAAAAGAACTCTAATGGGGCCATTTCCTACGCCAGAACGGTTCTGCCGTGTATTTCAGGCTGCTGCTGTGCAGCATTTCGATTATGGGCGCGCTTCTGTGGTCATCGCACACTGTCCAGAATTCCTGTATAACTCCCCATAGAGGTTATGAACTTGTCAAGGTACTAAAAGAGCGTAGGGATCATCCGGTATTACCAAATGATCCGATACATCCTATAAATAGGCTGGGAAGAAAGAACTTCTGCAAAGAGGAAAGAAAATTTAAAGAAAATCCAAAAATCAATATATAGAATGTTGGAATTGACAAACACTATATATTGTGTTAAAATTGCAATGTAATTGATTTTTGTGCGTTGCCCGTCAGGGTACACAGGCTTTAGGGCTTGTGTTGCGGAGTAATGACTGCATTGCACACGCTGTTAAGTTTGTACTTGTGTCAGTAGTATCACTGCGCCTTTTCAGGCCGGTATATTACTGGCTTTTTTATTTTACGGGATTTACCCACCATTGCGAGAATGACACCGGTTCATAGGCAACTATGGACACCAGGCTTTATGCCGTCTGTCATTCTCGCTTTTTTATTGCCTGTAAGCCTGAAAGGGCTTTAAGGATAAATCAAAACTGAGAAAGGCAGGTCATGTACATGAATGTGAAGCAGAAAAGAAAGCAGAATGGTCGGCGGGTCAAGTCGGCACACTCCACGGACTGGAAGATGAAGAGACAGGCAGTATCTTCGCTCCGGCTACGAAATGTTGCACCAATGACGAGGGCGGTTATTTTGCCCCGAAGATCACGAAGGGGGATTTGATATGTCTGGCAGCAATAGTGCTGAACGAAAGCGGTATGAACCGCTGGTGCTGGTAGAAACGGCAGATCTTTCAGAAGAAGACTGGCTGGATTACCGGCGCCGTGGAATCGGCGGCAGCGATGTATCGGCGATTTTTGGCACTTCTCCATTCCGGACAGCCAGGGATCTGTACTACGACAAACTGAACATAGCGTCAGTGGAAGATGATGAGGGCAACTGGGTTGCCATGGAAATGGGGCATTTGCTGGAGCCTCTGGTAGCAAAGATATTCGAGCGGAAAACTGGATATCGGGTCTACCAGATCAAAAAGATGTTCCAGCACCCACAGTATCCTTGGATGCTGGCTGATGTGGACTACTTTGTGGAACTGCCGGATGGCACCACAGCAATCCTTGAGATCAAGACCACAAACTATAATGCCAGAGATAACTGGTGGATGAATGGGAAGGAGACGGTTCCAGTCTACTATGAATCTCAGGGGCGTCATTATATGGCGGTAACGGATCTTGACCGATGTTTCTTTTGCTGCCTGTATGGTAACAACGAGGAAGAAGTTATTATCCGGGAGGTCAAACGTGATTTCGAGTACGAGGCTGAGATGGTCTTTTTGGAGCAGTATTTCTGGGAAAACCATGTGCAGCGCCATGTGCCGCCGCCCTATACAGAAAGTGGGGCCTTGATCATTGAGAGCGCACGCAAACACTTTGGTCCGGCAGATAAAAATGCTCCGGCCGTTGCACTCGACCTGGATATGACTGCAAAACTCATGCAGTATTTGCGTCTTCTGGATGAAAAGAAAAATGCAGAGGTGTACTCCAAAGAAATCGACAAGGATATTCAGCGTCTGAAGGCCCTGTTGATTGCGGAAATGGGTACCAGCTGTACTGCGATCTGTGAGCAGGAGGGCGTGAACTATACGGTTACCTATACCCCTGTTCGCAAGTCCATCATCGACAAGGATAACCTGCTTCGGTTGAAACTGGAGCATCCGGATATTTACGAGCAGTTTGTTACAGTATCCGAATCCAGACGGTTCAGCGTTAGAGCCTCAATTATGGAGGCCGCTTAGTGAGGTGAAAAAAGGATGAATTGTATTGGAACCTACGACGGGACGATTTTTTATAATCCTGCCAATAAGTTTTGTATCGTCAGTGTAAAGACCGCAGACCAGAGCGTGCCTGCCGAGGCCAGGTCAAACAGACGGTACAAAGACCATTTGATCCGCTTTACAGCTGTGGGGTATGAGATTCCACGGACAGATGCGGTAGAGCTGGAACTGGATGGTGAATGGACAAAGGGCAAGTATGGTGTCCAACTCCAGGTGGAGCAGTGGCGTGAAATTGTGCCCAGAACAAAAAACGGCGTAGAGGGCTATCTTGCCTCCGGGCTTATCAAAGGGATTGGTCCTAAAACTGCCGCAGACATTGTGGAGCGGTTCGGTGTGGCCACACTGGATATTCTGGAACACCAGCCGGAGCGGCTGTTGGAGATCCGGGGTATTACGGAAAATAAATTGGAGGACATCAGAGCCTCTTATGCAGAAAACCGTATGCTCCAAGGAATTATGACTTTGCTGGCGCCATTTAAGATTACTCCCAAGACAGCATTGAAAATATATCAATATTTCGGCCCAACCAGCGTAGAGATTTTGGAAAAGAGCCCATTTGAGCTTTGCCAGATCTCCGGCTTTGGATTTCGGCGGGTAGATGCAATCGTACAAAAGAGCGGGGGTGATCTCCATGACCCTATGCGTATCAAAGGGGCTGTCTTTTGTGCGTTAGATGAAGGCAAGAGTAAACGAGGCCATCTGTACATCAGTTCTGAAGAACTGGAGAAATCAGCGCTGAAGCTGCTCAATGAGAAGATACCTGTACCGGAGCTTCGCCTGCATCAGCAGGAAGTCAGGGATATGATGCAGGAAATGATCCTGAATGGAGCAATCGTTTCTGTGAAGGATAATATCTATCTTCCCAGAGTGTTTGCCCAAGAGGACGAAACGGCGCGCCGGATCGCCCAGCGTCTGGTCGCCCAGATGCCAGTAGAGCATATTGCGCCGGTGCTGGAACAGGTCAAGGTTGAAATGGGGCTGCGCCTGTCTGCACAGCAGGAGGCTGCGGTCTATGCAGCATTTAGGCATGGCTTGTCAGTGATTACGGGTTCTCCTGGTACTGGTAAAACAACAGTGCTGCGGACGATACTTGAGGTTTACCGGCGGCTGCACCCTGATGGCAAAATTGCTCTTATGGCGCCTACCGGTCGGGCAAGCCGCAGGATGTCGGAGAGCACCGGCTTTGAGGATGCCCGGACATTACACAGTGGTCTGGGACTGACCAGTGAAGAGGATGAGGGTAGCCGGAACAGAAAGTCAGAGCCACTGTCGGCCGATTTAATCATTGTGGATGAGTTTTCCATGGTGGATATGTGGCTTGCCGAGAAATTCTTTGAGCGCATGAAGGCAAATGCCAGAATCGTGCTGGTAGGCGACCCAGATCAGCTTCCCAGCGTAGGAGCCGGAAATGTTTTCCGTGAGATCATCGAGACCCAAATCGTCCCGGTAACGGTGCTGGATCAGATTTTCCGTCAGTCGAAGGACAGTCTGATTGCCTATAACGCCAAATTTATCAACGAGGGCAATACCAAACTGTTTTATGGACCGGATTTTGTTTTCGTGTCTGGTGATAGTCAGGAAGACACCGCTGAAAAGATTACAGAACGGTATTGTTTGGAGATACAGGAGAGTGGCATTGAGAATGTGCAGATTCTTTCACCTTTCCGTTCAGAAGGCGCCGCGTCGTCGGAACAGCTGAATGAAACCATTCGTGAATTGGTCAACCCATTCCGCTCTGCGGAGGAAGAAATCAAGTTTGGCCCCAGGATCTTCCGGGTCAATGACCGCATCATGCAGACCAAGAACACAGAAAAGGTCTCTAATGGAGATCTGGGCTTCATCCGGTATATTAAGGACACTGACCAGGGTAAAAAAATCGGCATGGATTTTGGCGCTGGCAGAACACTGGAATACGGCGTAGATGATTTGAGCAATGTGGATCTGGCGTATGCCACTACAATCCACAAGGCTATGGGCTCTGAGTATGAGACCGTCATTATGCCGCTGCTCAAAGCGCACACCATCATGATGTACCGTAATCTGCTCTACACCGGAATCACGCGTGCCAAAAAGCGGGTGGTGCTGATTGGGCAGAAACAGGTATTGTTTATGGCAATCCATCGTAATGAGATCGGCAAGCGAAATACGCTACTGGGTATGCGCATCCAGATGTATTTCAAAGCCTACGCAAAGAAAGCCGGCATCCCCATTCCGGCTGCGTTGGAAGAGCAATTAAAGAACGCAAGTTAAAAAAGAGAGGTCAGGTGCAGAAATGGCACTTGGCGTCTCCTATTTTTATGTCAGAAAGGAGTTTCCAACATGAATGAAAAAAGTAATCCGATGCCTATGATGTACAAAACAATTCCGGCAGTGGCAGAACTGAACAAGGTACCTGGCTTTGATCCGCTCAAATTTCTGCGCCATAAGGTGTCCAGAAAGACCAATGAGGAAATGCTGCAGTTGGAGTTGCCCTATCAGAAACTGTGGTTCCGTCTGCGCCACCCCCAGGGCCGCATGAAACTGACTACCCTGAGGATCACGGAACAGCTTGCGATTATGGAGGCCAGAGTTTATCTGGACCGCAGTGATGCAGAGCCTATCAGCAGTTACATCTCGCAGCACAGTGCGGAAGAAGGTACCGATTATGTGCAGGCTGCCCAGGATGAGGCATTGAGTGCTGCGCTGTCGGATGCCGGTTTCGGTTTGCAGTTTGCCGATGTTGCTGTTGACAGTACGGGCAAGGTGTTTGGAAGTAGTATTCCGCTTTCCGGGGCGGCTCCTATCCAGCAGCCAATGCCGGATGCGGCACAGAGGCCCGTAGAAGCCTCTGGAGCGGCGTTGCGGCAATCTGGCGGGGAAGTTCATGCCCGACTGGAAAGAGCGCCTCAGAGCGTCGTAGAGCGCCGTAATGCGCCTGCGCGTCCGACCTCTATCCAGAAACCTGCGGCAAAGCCGGTTCAGAATGAACAGCCCCCGGTTTCTCCGGTACAGCCCACTGTCCAGCAGATGGCTGCAGAAGAGAAGGAGAATATGGATACGCTGCCTGTCGGCAAGGTAGAGGAGAATGCTCCCAATATGGAGCTGCCGGTACCCAACCGTGAGGTTACATTGGATAGCAGTCCAAAACAGGATGATGTGTCTGAGCAGCCGGCCGCACCCGTATTCCAATCGGATGAACCGGAAGAACTGCCTGTGGCGCCTGTTGTTCAGCAGGAAGCACCTAATCAGCCCCTGGCGCCTTCTTATACGGAGAGCACTCCGGTAGAAGATATCTTGAAGGTAATGACCTTTGAAGAAGCGCAGAATGTGGTGGTGGATAGCGGTCTGAGCAAAGGAAAAACCATGGCAACAGTTGCCAAGGAGCGTCCGGTGAGTCTGAAATTCTATCTCACCCCTGGTAACAAGAGTACCAACAATATCGTTCGTGCTGCGGCGCAGATCATGCTCGATGGTATGGCCGCACAGAAAGCCGGATGATAAGCAGCCCCATCTATGGGGCCAAGAAGGGAGGGAGAACAGATGGACTCATATCCAGGAGATTTTCCGTTCGGTATTATGGATGTAGTGGAACTTCTACATCTGCGAATCAGACGCCGACAGGCAAACAGTGTATATGTGGATTGCCCGTTTTGTGGTGACCGCCGCGGCAAGATGAATGTGAATTTCGTCAAAAATGTCTGGCGGTGCAATTATTGTGATGAGCATGGCGGTATGCTTGCGCTTTATGCGCGGCTAAACAATACGACTACATCCGATGCGTATTGGGAGATAGGAGAAGCCCTGTGCAACGATTTTCACAGGGAACGGCCGAACTCTGGATATGAGATGGCAGGAAACCAGCAGGCTGGTACTGGGTCCCCGGTTTCGGGGACTCAGACCGACCTTGCCGGATATGAGAGGAGGGGCGAACTAAAAACAGTGCAGCAAGCAGAACGGGCCAGCGGACAGAAAATCCATCAAACGCTTTCGCTGCTGCTCGCTATGCTGCCTCTTCAGCCTGCCCACCGCAACCATCTGCACTCCCCAAAACGGGGACTGTCGGATGAACAGATTGATAGGATCGGGTTCAAGAGCACTCCACCCCCATTCCTTTGCCGCTCCATTACCGAGCGGCTGATGAAACAGGGATGCAAGGTGGAGGGAGTGCCCGGCTTTTATCTGGATGACAGCGGGCGCTGGACCATGAACTTCTACCGAAAAAACGCAGGGATTTTGATTCCGGCTGTGGGATACGACGGTATGATACACGGCCTGCAGATCCTTTTGGATATTCCGCTCAAGCAAAAAGATGATCCGCCGGATAAGGCAGGAGCCAAATACATCTGGTTTTCGTCCTCGTCCAAAAATATGGGTGTTACATCCGGGAGTCCGGTACATTTTATAGGAGATCCATCTGCCCGGGTGGTCTATGTCATTGAAGGACTGCTGAAAGCAGACATCTCACACTGCCTGACAAACCGGACTTTTGTGGCGATTGCCGGTGCAAACAACACCAGCCAGTTGGATACGCTGTTTGCACTGTTGGCACAGAATGGCACTGAGGAGATCATTGAGGCTCATGATATGGATAAGTACAGTAACCAAATGACCTCTAATGGGGCATCTAAGATCTATCTGATGGCCCGAAAAAATGGAATGGCATGTCGTCGGCTGACCTGGAATCCGAATTATAAAGGGTTTGATGATTGGCAGCTTGCCCTTCGGGAGAAAGAACAGAAGGAAAAGGAGGTGCAGAGAATGAATTTTAAGCAGCAATATCTGTGCGGTAAGTGTGATTTTACCTATATAGATGGCTGCGTCGAGCTTTGGCACACCAGAGCGGAGAAAGATTTGGACCTGACAGAGTATCTGGGGCTGACAAAGGAAGAGTATCAGATATTTCTTGCTCAAGGCAATCAGGCGCTGAAGGATATTCTGGACAGCCAGAGAGTTTTCCGGAGATTTTGCATTTACCAGCTTTGCCTGGGTGAGACACAGACGGTACCTTTCGCGTTCAAGCAACTGGATGCACTGCGTAAGGCTGGATATGAACAGCCGCCTGCCGCCGCCTATCAGACGGTATGGAGCGCAGAGGTCTGTTGCCCAAAGGGTCAGAATGACATGGAAGTGCTGGGGCGTCTGTTCCTGGACTACAATGAACATTTGCCGGAAGATTACAGAGGTCGTCCGTTGGCTCCATCTGATGTGGTGGAACTGGACTGCCAAGGCAAACGCACATACTTCTATGTGAATGACTGCCGGGATTTTGCACCGGTACGCTTCTCCCCATTCTTGTGTAAAAGACTTCCGGAGCCTGCTCAAAAACAGGAATGAAGGGATAGGGGTCAGATGCGTATTGCAGAAAAGAAGAAAAGTCAGATCGCAGCACTGTATGAGCAGTGTTCCGGCCTTCCGGCAGATGTCAGAAGTTGTCTGGAGAATGGCTACTTTACCGTAACGGTACCTCCGCCATGGAATATGAGCAATCAAAAGGTTGCGCAGGAGGTGCAGGACAAAATCAAGGAATGGTCAAGGCAGTATACTGGCGTGGTCTGCTACTGTTTTGACAGCTTCAGCACACTTTTATATGTGCTGTGAGCAACACACAATGGCATGGAAAGGATCATAACGGCCTGCTCCATGCCTTTTTTGCGAAAGGAGATTTTACAATGGGTGTTTTTTCAGAAATAGCAATGGAGCAGCAAAACGGTATGTTCGATTCGTCTGCAGCCTTTGAGGATGATGAAGCCTTTGAGCTGGAGGAGATGGAATCTTTGCCTGTGCCGCCTGTAGGTACAGACACTGTCCCAGTATCGGCGGCTTCGGTTTGTGCCGGTGAGACTGCTTTGGCTGATGCAGAGGAGGAACCTACGGATGAAGTAGCGCCTGCTGGGGAAGAGAAGTCTGCTGAGGAGGGGAATTCGGCACAACCGCCCGCCGCAGAAGATGAAGAAAAAAAGCGTGCGGAGCATGAGGCGGCTGAAGCCCAGCGCAAAGCGGAATTTGACGCCAAACAGCAGGCGAAGAAAGCCGCAGAGCAGGAGCAGATCGCCCGTCTGGAAGCGATGAGTGATGAAGAAGTAATCGCGGCCTCTACCCAGCGGGTAAGTACTGATGTGGAAAAACTGACGCGGCGCAATATGAAGGAGTGTGTGTCCGAGCATATTCAGATGCTCTGTATGGAAGATACGGCGTTTGCCCGTCTGACAATGCATCCGAAAAAGAACATGATTCGCTGTTTCCAGTACATCAACCGGAAAGCCTGGGATTATGTACAGGATGAACTAAAAGCAAGCGGAACCCGCCCTGGTCCCGGACAGCAGGCGTATGGCTGCGATGTGCCGGATGATCTGTGCTATCAGTGGGCGGAAGATTATTTCCGTGACCCTGATGCCAAGGAAGACCATGAGGATGAGGAAAAGTTTGTTCCCAAGCCGTATGCTGGGAAGTCCTCTGCAAAGAACAAACCCAAGAAGGCGGCAGAGAAGAAAAAGACGGAACCCAAGTCGGCACCCAAGCAGGAGGAAAAAAAGCCTTCTCAGGATGGGCAGATGTCGCTGCTGGATTTTGGTATGGCAAAGGCAGGCTGAACCGGCAAAGGAGGAAAAATGCAGAATGATTGCTTATAAGGGCTTTCGCCCCGGGCTGATATGCCGTGGCTATCAGTTTGTGATGGGGCTCAATACGACTGAAAAAGCAAATTGCAGGGAAAATGGATTTCACTGCGCGGAGGACCCGCTTGACTGCCTTAGTTATTATTCCAGCCTGGAGCATTCGGAATATTATATCGTCAACGCCGGCGGCGACATCGATGAAGATGAGCATGACTCCAAAATCGCCTGTACGGAGCTGACTGTGATTAAGCGGCTAACCAAAGAGGAGTTGTTTTTACATGGTTTGGCATACATGGTAGATCATCCGCGCAGGGTGTGGAGCTCCCATGTGGCAGCCAACCGGGCAATGGCGAACTGCGGTTATGCGGTGGTACGGGGCAAAGACCCCGTTGCTACCGGAAGACTGGGAGACATCCTTGCTTTTGCGAAGGAAGCTCCGGATTCGGAAAGTATCGTACAGGTTGCAGTGGGCCGGATTGACGGCGTTACATTACTGCCTGATGTGTGGTATGGCGTAGATTTGACAAAGAGGATGGTGAATTGAGATGAAAAAAAGAGCCCTGATGGCACTTCCCAAGCTGACAGCGACGGATGAAATGAAGAAAATCGCGACTTCAGACCTGCCAAGAAAGGAAAAAACTGACTACGGATATGTTCGGGAAGTCTGTGAGTATTATACCTATCTGAGATGTATCAAACAGGATGGAATATTGAAGGTGGCTTTCTTTTTCCCAGAGCATCTTCGCTTGGATGGGAGTAATCCGGCCTATGAAGTGTATCTGGATAAAGAAAAGCGGCAGTTTATTACCTATAACAGCCTGATACAGAAATGGTGCGAATCCAAGTTGGACAGACTGGACTGGAAGCGGCAATACTGGTATACCAAAGCCTACTGGATCAGCGAGGAAGATGAGACATCTATACAGACATATCTGAACATTGATAAAAAAGCGGTAGAGGCCATCCTGCAGTTTCAGCGGGATGTGCGCGATGAACAGCTCGAACAGCGGCACCGGCGGGAAACTGATCCATGGGATAAAGATATGGAACAGGTGCCGGAACTTCCGAAGGACTGGAGTCGATGGGTGGATAAGGTTGCCATCCGGCAAAATTACATTTACTACCACTACAAAAAGGGCGGCGCCAAAACAGGTTATTGTACCTACTGCGAAAAGGAAGTACCGATCAAGGTACATCCACATCACAATCAAAAAGGCCGCTGTAGTTGTTGCCGCCATTCGGTGGTATTCAAAGCCTATGGACGAGCGGGGTATATGCAGACAGAAAAACATTTTGCCTACCTGATCCAGCGATGCAAAGTTGGCTTTGTAGTTCGTGAATTTCAGGCTGACCGGACATACAGAAAAGAAAGCCTTCCAAACTCCAGACTTTATTGCCAGGAAATCCGGCGCACGATTTATGACAAGGAAAGGAAGCCAAGAACCTACTATTGGGGGTTGTATAAGCAGCGCAATATGCGTTGGATTTCCGGATCCCCCTGTTCTTACAACTGGTCTGGTTCGCATAATGGACGGGTCTATGGCAAAACGCTGCCAACTCTGGAACAGAAGGAACTTCGATGCACAGGGCTGGTCAACTGGATTCGGAAGCAGAAAAGCGTTGATCCGGAAAAATATCTGGCTGTGCTCGAACGGATACCGCAAATGGAACAGATCAGCAAGGCGAGCCTGCCGAAGCTTACCAGAGAATGTTTCAGTTCCTGCGGAACGGTCAGTGAACTTATCAAAAACCGTAGTACAGGGAGCCTGATCAAAGCCTTGGGACTTGACAGCAGAAGGTTTCAGCGCCTTCGGCTCCATAATGGAGGCTGTGATCTGCTGCGGTGGCTGCAATATGAAAAGGGCACCGGCAGGGAAATCCCGGATAATGTCCTTTTGTGGATGTATCAGCAGGATATTAAGCCCAGGGATGTCCAGTTCATTGCCGACCGCATGAGCATGGTGCAGGTCTATAACTATGTGCGGCGTCAGATGCCATCTTTCCGGCGAAACAGCCATGAGGTACTGCGTACATGGGAGGATTATCTTTCCATGGCAAAGAAACTGCACATGGATGTTTATGATGAGATCGTATATCGCACCAGAAAGCTGCGGCGGCGCCATGATGATCTGGTGCTCAAATGCCAGGAGAAGGATATTGAACTGCAGGCCGAGGAGATGGAGGAGAAATTCCCCCATGTTAATGCCATCTGTCAGGAAATCAAAACGAAATATGAGTACGCCGATGCGGATTATATGGTAGTGGTGCCAAGCGGTATTCTGGATATTATTACCGAGGGGCGTGCGCTCCATCACTGTGTAGGAAGCAGCGACCGCTACTGGGATCGGATTGAGCGGCGAGAAAGCTTTGTGATGTTTCTGCGTAAAACGGATGATCCTTTCCATGCCTATTACACGCTGGAAGTGGAGCCGGATGGAACAGTGCGGCAGAAACGGACGGAATATGACCGGCAGAAGAAGGACATTGAGCAGGCAACAGAGTTCCTGCAGAAGTGGCAGCGGGTGGTTACCGCCAGGCTGACAGAAAGCGACAAGGCGCTGGCTGCAGAGAGCCGTGTCCTTCGTGAGAAGGAGTTTATCCAGTTGAAGAAGGATCGGGTCATCATCCATACCGGCCATTTGGCAGGAAAACTTTTGGTGGATGTGCTGATGGCAGATCTGATGGAGAACACGGATAGCATCCAGTCTCCGGCGCTGGCTGCTGCAGCGTGACAAATGAGAATGGCCGGGCATCCTTTGGGTGTCCGGCTATTGATGAACAAGGAAGGAGCAGAGCATGAAACAAATTGGAAATCTGGCAGTGGTTTGCGCCAGGCGACAGGATGTGCTGCTGCAGGTTGGCAGTGAAAAGGTATGTGTCCATGTGGGAGCCGGACCAGAGCGGAATACGCTTCACGCAGCGTGGGACGATGATGACGCCATTCAGCGTATTGTCCATGAATTGAATTTTGGCAGGTATGCAGCCGGCAGAAATGGGCTGCATACCGCACAGCAGGATTGCCCTGTGGGGCGGGGAAAGGAGAAAAGCGCATGATCAAAAACCTGAATCAGCTGCGCAGGACACTTCGGGAAGGGACGCAGTTGGAGATATTGGATCACTGCCGGCCGGAATGTATTGGACAGATACGGAACATTACGCTGGTAAACACGCAGGGCTTTTATAGTACCGTAGCGAATCAGCCAGATGCGTCTGCCAACAGAGGGAACGGCGGCCGCGGCCCAATCCTTTGGTGGGGCAGAGCCGCCCACTGGCAGTTTACAGACGGTGTTTGCAGTGTTTTCGACAGTGAACAGAAGCATACGGAAGAAGAACTGGTTATGTCCTTCCGGGTACTTGAAAAGGAGGCAGCATAATGGAACGGAATATTTTTGAAAAGCAGAGAGAATTGAATGACCGGCTCAACCGTTATCGGGATGAGTATTATAACCGCAATGCGCCCAGTGTGTCAGATGAGGTCTATGACAGACTCTTTGACGAGTTGAAAGAGCTGGAACAGGAAACGGGAATCCAAATGGCAAATTCGCCAACCCAGACAGTAGGCTATCCTGCGGTAAGCAGACTGGAGAAAACCAGACATGAGATCCCGCTGTTGTCTTTGGATAAGACTAAGAGCAGTATGGTTCTTCTGAATTTCATGGGTGAGCAGCAGGTGATGCTGATGCTCAAACTGGATGGCCTGACTGTAAAGCTGACCTATGAGAATGGAGAACTTCTGGAGGCGGCTACCCGTGGCGATGGTGACGAAGGGGAGATCATTACCCATAACACCCGAGCCATCAGCGGTATTCCTTCCCACATTACCTACAAAGAGAGACTGGTTGTGACGGGTGAGGGCTTTATCAGACCCAGTGATTTTGAGGAACTGAAGACCAGCCTGCAGGACAGCAGCGGTAAGCCCTATAAAAACGGCCGCAATCTGGCTGCTGGTTCCATCCGTCTGATGGATGCCAAGACATGCCAGGAGCGTCGGCTGGTTTTCATGCCGTTTGGTGTGCTGGAGGGCTTTCCGCACCTGACCCGGAAATCAGATAAGCTGCGGGAATTGCGTGCGCTGGGGTTCCAGCCCTGCAAGTATCTGGTCACAAAGCAGAAACTGACATTGGAAAATGTGGAAGCCGGTATTTATCAGCTGAGGCAATATGCCACTGACAAAGATATCCCCATTGACGGTATCGTGGTTTCGTTTAACGACATCGCCTATGCCCAGAGCTGCGGCCACACCGGACATCACTATAAGGACGGTCTGGCCTATAAATTTGAAGATGACCTGCATGAGAGCCTGCTGCAGTACATTGAATGGACACCGGGCAGAACTGGAGAGATTGCTCCGGTAGCTGTGTTTACACCGGTGGAAATCGATGGCTGCGAGGTCAGCCGGGCCAGTCTGCACAACTTGTCCTTTATTGAGGATCTGGAACTGATGGCTGGAAACCGGATTCTGGTAAGCAAGCGAAATATGATCATCCCTCATGTGGAGGAAAATTTGGACAGAGGCGGTTTCTCTATGGCGGATACGATTCCCCATGTTTGCCCCTGCTGCGGACAGCCTACCCGCATCCATGAATCAAGCGGAAAGGGCGAAAAGAGCGAGGATCGCATCATCAAGACGCTGTACTGCGATAATCCTGACTGTGAAACACGCCGGCTGAAGAAGTTCGTTCATTTTGTCAGCCAGAAGGCGATGGACATTGAAGGGCTGTCGGAGGCTACACTGGAAAAATTCATTGGTCAGGGATTTATCCATAGTTATCTGGACATTTACCGTCTGGACCGCTACCGGGCTGAAATCGTCCGCATGGATGGGTTTGGTGAAAAGTCCTGGCAGCGCCTTTGGGACGCTATCCAGCAGAGCCGGAATACCACCTTTGAACGGTATCTGATTTCTATGGACATCCCTATGATCGGCAACACTGCCAGCAAGGTATTGGGTCGTGTGTTCCACTATGATTTGGATGAGTTTCGGGATGCGGTCTATGGAGGCTATGATTTTCGGCAGCTTCCGGATTTCGGGGAGACATTGCATAACAATATCCACGACTGGTTCTGTGTAGAAGATAATTTCTGTATTTGGGAGGAGTTACAGACTATGATGAATATTCAAAAGCCTGCTGTGGCAGAACACAGCGAAGACAGGGTGCAGGATAATCCCTTTGTAGGAAAGACTATCGTAGTTACCGGCAAGGTGGAACCCTACACCCGGGACGGAATCAATGACCTGATCGAATCACTGGGCGCCCATGCCGGCAGCTCGGTGTCCAAGAAGACGGATTATCTGGTCTGCGGCGAAAATGCCGGCAGCAAGTTATCCAAGGCCAGGGATTTGGGCGTTACAGTGCTGTCGCCTGCGGAGTTTTTCAGTATGGCTGGTGCTGAGTAAGATAATATAGCATACCATCGGTGTGCTGTCAGTTAATCAATGGGGAGAGAGCCGAAACAGGGCTCTCTCCCCATATCTTTTATGGAAGATTTCAAGTAGGAGGGATTTTAATGCATATCGACAGGATACCGGTTTACCGGGTATATCAGAGGGCTATTGATTTGGAGCTTTACCATTCCTTTGCCGAATTGGTAGTACAGACTTCTCAGGACGATACGGCGAGAAGGACTTACCGACAAACAAGGGCGATGCAGATATGGCAGGTGGAAACGGATGTGTCCGGCTATTTTGAACCATACCATTTGCGTTACCCTGGCGAGGTGTTGGAGCGGTTTGAGGAAAAACTGGGCGATGATGTCCAGGTGTTCCGCGCTCTGGCCCTGGCGCTGGGAAATACCTGTGCGATCCAGTCTGACAATATGTTTGTGGGTAACCAGCGTGGAGCATTCCTCCAGAAATTGCGACGGTCTGCCGGAGAAGATGTGTACCTGCAGGGCGCTCTGCATCTTTTGGAAACAGATGCGGCACAGCGCCATGCCCTGTTGGAGAAACTGGCAGAAAGAGAGTATATGAGAACGGAAGAAGCCCTGTTTGTACTGTCGCTATTTGATGATACGGAACGCGGCTATGAGGCGATGCATACCCAGCTGAGCCGCCTGTTTACACAAAATCGAACACTTTCTCTGGTATATGATTTTGGTGTGCTGGAATGGTTCATCCGGTTCTATGCAGAGCAGGCAAAGAAATACCGCGGGAAAGCCGACCTGGTGCTGCGCACGCTGATGAAACTGCCGTATATGAATGTGAAGCCCGACAGCCGCGAATTTTCGGTTTTGACTAAAGCAGGGTATCGCTGCGATGAAATCATTTTGGCAAACTCTCTCGCTGTATGGGCGGACAGGCTGCCGGATCGGTTGAGTTCCAAGAGCATCACTGCCGAGAAAATCGCAGCGGCGTGTGGGCGGATGCTTCTGAATGCTCCAAAGGATCTTTCGGAAGAATTTTATGAGTATCTTGGCTGGCTGTTTCGGTTCTATGACAGCTTTACGGTCAAGTACGAAGGATTTCAGGGACTCTGGGAAGCGGTTCAATATGGTTTGAACCCCACAGCGCCGAAAACACTGTTATGGATGAATCAAACGATACAGAAAGATTTTCCGTACCGATTTGATGTGTTTGATCCTCAGTACGATGATCTCGCGAAGGAACTGGAGCGGGATAACTATATGGAGTTGTTTACCTTGCAAATGCTGCATTCCAGGCAGGCGATCCCTTTGAAACAGTGGCTTTCCAGATACCAAGAACTAACCGGAGCCGATTATGGAGAATATTTCAGAAGTTGCCATAAGAACAGTGGGCGGGCGTTTGCCTTTCTGGTGGAAAGGAAAGAAATCGATTTATGGGAGTTTTTTGAGCAGCACAGGGATGGTGGCGAATACGCGCCACAACTGAAACTGCTGCGGGAGTATGCCCTAAGAATTTCGAGCTGGAGATGTTTCCGGTTTGTAGAGAGGTTGCTGGCTGAGTATACTTTTCCCCATCTTCAAACGATTTTTGGTGAGCGGTTTTACTTTCACGAATGCTTTGTCAGAAGTGAGGGGTATTACAGCAGAAGAGAATATAAAACATACATCAGCCGGCCATTCCTAACTGCAGAGCAGCAGCGACAGCTTTATGACTGGGTGGAGCTTTCATTTTTCCAAACTGAGCCGGAAAAATATGAGGACTTCGTTTTAAGTGCCTTAAAAGCACCGGAGATCCAACGCCTTTATGATAAAAAAGCGCTGGCAGCGGTGTTGCGGCAGTTTTTTCTCCACAGCGAGTATAACGGCTATGAAATCAACCGGCTGAAGGAAACATTCTATTCCAAGGAAGAGTTGGAGGATGAGCGCAGAGTCGAAGCTGAGAGAAAGGAGCAGGAAAAACGACTGGAGCAGGAAAAACGAACCATACAGAAACGGGAAAAGCTGCAGCAGCTTTATAACGGCAGCGCCGAATCTCTGGTTAAATTCATTGGGGGATATTATCATCAGGACGAGAAGAACGAGGTGCTGAATATGGCGTTTGACAAGCTGGTAGAATGGCCTGTCGGTTGTGTACGGACGATGGAAGCCAAAGGCGCACATGCCTTTTTTGAACTGTGTGGTGAACTGGTAAAGTCTGAACCCCGGCCAAGGCATGAGATTTTGAATATGGTACTGACACTGATCGGAGGTGAAGCAGCATGAGAAATACATTAAAACATCTGACCCTATTGACCAGAATGAAAGATGACGGATTGCTCCCGGCGCTTACAGGCAGCTTTTCAGAGGATGCCATAGCGCAGGCATGTGGACAGGTGGAGACACTTCAATTACAGGAACGGCTGCACATCCGAAAGACAAAGCGGATACAGGAAGAACTGGTTCGGGTGCCGAACTTTGCAGCACTCTATGGTGCGTTGTGCAGGCAGGAGATTGGTGATGAAGAAATTGCTTCGGTCTTAGAGTCGGCAGACGGGTATGGAGAGAGACTGACAGCGTATCCCCAAGAGCAGGTGCTGGCAGTCATGGAATTGGAACTGTTGCCTTCCCTGCGGTTTGAATACCTGAAATACTATTTTCCCTTTGTGATGTATGAAGAAGAGGAGCAGGTCATATTGGATAACCTGCAGACTTTTCCCATTGCGGAGTGGAAGGGACTTTCCATGCTGACGGAGCACCAGCGGGATATGATGCGGCAGCCGTTTCTTGGTTCGTATCTGTTTTGCTGGCATCAAAATGAGCGGAAAGCTCTGGAACTGTTGGAACAGAATCGTCCGCTCCAGAGAGTCTGCATCTTGCTTTATCGGCAAGGTGTGCGGCTGTTTCTGTCAGTAGAGCGCCTGAAAGATCTCCGGTGGATGAAAATGACCGATGTGGGAAAATTCCGCCGGCTGTTGGCTGTATTTGAATATGATGCAGAGGATTTGTCTGCTTTTTTTGACCTCTGGCTGGACAACCATGCCGGACAATACGACCTCAACTGGTTTATCTCCCAGCCACATCCTTTAAGCAAGGAACGAAGGAAAGAAATTTTATGCAACCAACTGAGTTATTTGAATGCTCTGTATGCCGGCAGGCTCCATTTGGATTTTAATGCAATCCGACAATTCCAGTTTTCAATTCTCATTTATGCAGTGGAGCATAGAAAAAAGCATTTTCTGGATTTGGTGGATCAGAACAGTGAAGTGTTCCTGTCCTTGGGGAGATACTCACTTTTGTTTGAGCCAGGCTTTTGTGAGCATTGCAACATCAATTCTCTGACGCTGAAGAATTTGAAAGCCAGCGATTCTGTGAACCGCAATGACAGCTTTTTTACGCTTCTGGAAGAAGGGCAGCAGTACACCTTCGAGGAAATGTATCAGCTCTGGCATCAGAAAGAGGTTTACGTTCGGCTATACACCATGCTGACACCTCTTCCTGTGGATCAGCGTTTGCTGACACTTCGGCAGCTGATAAAGCGGGAGCTGGTCAGCCAGTATACAGGAGATACAGAGCTGGAGCAGCTTGGAAAATGTCTGTTGGAAAGGCCATTTAGCGAATGGTACCGGAGTTCATTTGGACATATCCGTGGACTGACCCGGAGGACTGCCATGGAACTGTTACAACACTATACGAAGCTGCAGACATTCATACCGGCTTTCACTGCGGAGCCGGATGCGGTATTTGCCCTCAACAATATGACGGCTCTTTTGGAAAGGACGGATTGGAAGCAGGTACGCAAAGATATTCTGACAACAGATGCAGACTGGCTGGAACTAAAAGACAAGCTGGTCTTCTCGGATGATTTTGTGGAGCAGAACAGGGAGACTGTCACGGAGTTTTTACTGCGGGGTGGCGCGGCTATGGTACGCGCTCTCTATGGGGAACTGGACGGGCAGGAGTTGGCTGTTGAAGCGCTGCGACGGATCGTACAGGCTGAATTGATGGGCCAGTTCTATAAACTCAAATATTTTGCCGGTGACCTGCAGCGTGAGATCCGCTACCCTGTCAGCGAGATGCAGGAGAGCCTCTGGAAGAAAAATCTTTCTTTGGCCCGAGGTGCATTTCTGGCAGAAGAGGTGGATGATTTTTACCACACTCTGCGGCTTGGGGAGCTTCCTCATGGTACCTGCCTGTCTTACCGTACTGGAAGCCAGAGAGAGTGCCTGTTAGCCGCCTTTGACTCTAACAAGAAGATTATTCTTGTGAAAAAGGATGAAACAGTGGTGGCTCGCGCCTGCCTCCGTCTGACAAAAGGTGCATTTCAAAAACCACCTGCCATCGATTTTTCTTTTGCTGATTTGTCGCAGGAGAACACGGCTACCGGAAAGTCTGCCGCAGGTGAGAAGGCTGTGTTATTCCTGGAGAGTGTTTATACTTCCAGACTCAATGATATTGAAAAAGAGGAAGTAATGAAACTGGCAGTTTCCCTGACAACACAGAAAGCGGCAGAGTTGGGTGTTGTGGCGGTACTTGCAAGAAAGTATCTTGGTTGCTATGAACGGGATGAGTATGTGCTTGCACCGTTCTATGTGTACATCTCAAAATCCAAAAACGGATGGCAGTATCTGGACTCTCTGGGCGGAGCGGCATATACCTCAGCAAAAGAGGAGTATGTAGAGCATCCATTCCTGGTCACACAGACTGCCATGCATCATACAGGGGCAAATAACAGAAACGAGGTGGATTATGAATAATAGGACAATGGCAACGGTTTATGTGGATCGGGATAGTATTTCCCTCAAGACCCGCTCCAGAAATGGCTGTTCGCCGCAGCAATTTATTATTTTGAAAAAGGAACTGCAGCGGCTGGAGGAGAAGAAGTATTTGATCGCCAAAGATATTCATTCCTATGCAGAACTGCGGCTGTGTGATGCCGTAGACGGTGTCAAAGTGCTGGAGTTTTCCTTCACATGGCTGAAGGATGCTGGCAGAGACAGCGTTTCCGGCTATACCGAACGGATCAGGCTGCCCTATGAGCCGTTTCGCGCATATGCGGCAGGTGAGGAAGAAACCGTTGATGGAACACGGTGGCGGCTGCTGTCCATTCCGGAACAGAACCGGCCAAAGCTAGAGTTTCACAGCCGGAAAAATCTCAAGGCCGTAGTGGAAAATCCTATCCTTCGGCACAAACTGGGGAAGTTTCTGGACCAGCACTTTAACTGGTACAACTATGAGCGCATCGTCCTGACGGATGATTACCTGCCTTACAGCTTCTTTTTTGAGGGCTACATGGTACAGGGCGCAAAGACTTGCGGTGGAGTAATCCTGCATGGCGAAGAGAACATCCAAACGGCGAAATACGGGATACATACATAAAAATCTATAGGAAGATTTTATACATAGTCAACACCGCCGCAATCGTATAGTTTGCGGCGGTGTTCTTGTTGTCCAACATGACATTGAAATTCATATTTTTATTCTTGTGCTGAAAAGTAGGCTATCCTATAATTAAAAAGAAAAATATCGGATTGGGACATTTCTGCAACATTTGATGTTTAGAATATCAGTATGATCGGAAAATTGGGAAAGGAAGTGAAGGCTTTGAAGAAGATTTTAATTGTAGAGGACGATCAGCTTTTGAATCGGACCCTGGCATATAATCTGACCTCTGACGGATATGAGGTCATTTCGGTTTTTAATTTTGACAGCGCGGTAAGAAAGCTGCGGGAAAATGAGTTTGATGTGGCGCTATTGGACATTAACCTGCCCGATGGCAGCGGACTGGATCTGTGTGAAGAAATCCGGAATCGCGGTCAGCATACCTATATCATCTTTATCACCGCCAACGACAAGGAGAGCGATATGCTCAAGGGATATGAAGTCGGCGGCGCGGATTATGTGACCAAGCCCTTTTCTGTGACAGTGCTTTGTAAAAAAGTAGCGGCGGTTTTTGCGAATCTGGAACTGCGGACACCTCGGCATGATCTGTTTGACGATGGCTTTCTGAAAATCGACTTCTCTGAACAAAGTGCGTCCCTTGCCGGAGAATCCCTGGACTTTACACCGAAGGAATACCGCACCCTGTTCCTGTTCGTAAAGAATCCCCGGATTATTCTGACCAAGCGGCAGATTTTAGAGAAGCTGTGGGATATTGATGGAGACTTTGTGGATGAGCATACTCTAACGACGATCATCAGCCGTATCCGCAAAAAAATCGAAACAGAGGAGAGGAAATATATTAAGACAGCTTATGGAATGGGCTATCAGTGGATCGGCGGTGAGCCTCGATGAAGCTGCAAAATTTATCCGTCAGGGCATTTTTGAGAAAAATTGTGGCGGGGACTCTGCTCACTGCCGCTTTGCTGCTGTTGATTTTTTTCCTGTTGACGAAAGATGTGCGTGTTGTCATCTGCGGCATTATTTTGATAGCTGCATTTTACATTTGGGGCATGGTTTTTCTGCACTATTTTCAAAAGAAACTTTCTCTGTTCACCGATGGTTTGTGCCAGACATTGGATCACATGATGGACAGTACAGACCGGCCCCAGGTAGACTATGAAGCGGAAACACTGCTGTCTCGGATTAGCCATCGTCTGGAACGGCTCTATAATGTGATGCAGAAAACCAGACATACGGCAGAGGGAGAAAAGGAAGAACTGCAATCCCTGGTATCAGATATTTCCCACCAGACCAAAACCCCCATCGCAAATTTGAAGCTGATCAACGATACCATGCTGACACGGCCATTGACAGAAGAAAAGCGCAAGGAGTTTTTGCAGGCCACAGGCACGCAGCTGGATAAATTGGATTTTCTCATTCAGGGAATGGTGAAAACCTCCCGTTTGGAAACGGGTGTCATTACGCTGGAGAAACAGGATGCTGTGATCGGGGATACGCTGGTGAGCGCCATCAATGGTGTTTTGGCTCCGATGGAACAAAAAGAGATCAGTCTGTCGGTGGACTGCCCATCTGATTTGACAATATCCCATGACAGCCGCTGGACTTCCGAAGCATTGTTTAACATTCTGGATAATGCGGTAAAGTACACCTCTGCTGGTGGCAGCATTCAGGTGAGGGTACGGGATTGGGAGATGTATTTGAGGATAGATGTGACGGATACAGGCAGAGGCATCCCGGAGCATTCTCAGGGCACGATCTTCAAACGCTTCTATCGGGATGAAGCGGTGCATGATATAGATGGGGTCGGAATCGGCTTATACCTTGCCCGTGAGATCATTACCATGCAGGGGGGCTATATTACCGTCGAGTCTAAAGTTGGGGAAGGATCAACTTTTTCCGTGTTCCTGCCCATAAAATAATTCTGAGGCAGTCTGTTTTGGCAGGCTGCCTTTTTTGAAAAATTTTTAGAGGACAATGGATTTTAGGACAATTCTGCAACATTTGGGATTTATGCTGACAGCAACATCATGAATTTGGAGGTGGCCTTATGGAAATCACAAAGACATTACTCATCAATGCAGCTTGCTTGCTGATCCCGCCGGTTGTTGTTGTGCTGCTGCTCCGGCACTTCTTTCCAAGAAAAATCAGTCTTTAGAAGTAACAGAGAAGTTCCTGGACTCCATTCAGGGGGATTACCGTTTTGATGTGACGGTATCATCTGCACTTTCTGAAATGCCGGAGATTGGGCGTAATATAGCCTTTTATACATTGCCCATTCTGGTGCCGATGGATCAATACTATGAGATTATCCAGAATTTCGGAGAAGATCGTGCAGTTTACAATTACAGGACTTACATGAATCTTCTCGTGGAAGATGGGCTGGATGCCGAAGTACAGGCGCAGGCAGAGCAGATCTGTGGTACTTATCTGGGGACGAGTGATTTCTATACCTCCAGCAAGACACAGCGCGCTTTGGACAGAGAGCGGCTGACCGATGCGACCATGCTGATCGTTTACAGTTTGACTGCACTATTTGGTATCATTGGAATCTCATCAGCAGCAGTGGCGATTCTGAACAGCCTGTATCAGAGAAGAAAGGAATTTGCCATGCTGCGTTCTGTGGGGCTGGATAGAAAAGGTCTTGACCGTTTGCTCCATATAGAAGGGATCTTCCTTGGAGGAAAGCCTTTGGTCATTGGATTACCAATCCTGTTTTTGAACGCCACAGTTCTGATGTGGATGCAGGATGTGACTTTTATGGAGTTCATTCAGGTATTCCCGTTATTAGGGCTGGCAGCCTATATTGTCCTGGTGCTAATGGTCATCAGTGGGATTTACAGGGCGGCTTCCAGAAGAATCCGCAGGGATATTATTGTAGAAGTCTTAAAGGATGAAAATGTGTGAGTCTTACTGCAAAATGAATTGTCCTAAAATTGAAGCAATTCATTATGGATTTTCATACCCTTTAGGACAATTCTGCAACATTTGCCCTTTACCCTATACGCAACAAATTAAAGCACACTTATAACAGGAGAAAACACCATGAAAAAAATCAATTTTTGCAAAGCAACAACAATCATTTTAATAATCAATGTTATTTTATCTATTGTTTTATTTTTCGTTGTTCCTGATAATATAGCAATTCAATGGGCAGGTACATCCCCCAGAAATGCAGTAGATTCTTACTATATATTTTTAGTACCGGTATTGTCAGTGCTTTTTGCTTTTGCTGGAAAACCTATTTTTACAAGGTTCCTGTTTAGATTGTGGAATAGAACTAACGAGTATTTAGTGGCATACCTAAATTTGTGTCTGCAAGTTGTATTTCTTACTTGTGAAATCTATATCGGGTTATATAACTTATGTAATTTTAATGTTGCCATTAGTATAATTCTCATTGTGGAATTTATGATAAATGCGGTGATTGGATTGAAATTATTTCACAATCAATCTATCTAAAAAATCGTGTAGTATGTTTCGGTGGACAGTTATTTCTGGATGCCCGCTGTAAATTTTTTTGAAATGTCCGAGAGTTGTAACATTTCTCGGACATTTGGGTTTTATAATGATCTTATCAACAAAAGCAAGCGTATACATGAAGCAATGCAATAAAAAAGTTGCTTGTTCAATAAGAATATGAATTGTCCTAAAATTGAAGCAATTCATTATGGATTTTCATACCCTTTAGGACAATTCTGCAACATTTGCCCTTTACCCTATACTCAACAAATTAAGAAAGGCAGGTAACTGTTATGAAAATTTTGCAGACAACTGATCTTAAAAAATACTACGGCACAGAGCCGAACATTACCCGCGCCCTGGATGGCGTGAACTTTTCTGTGGAGGAGGGCGAATTTGTGGCGGTGGTCGGCACTTCCGGCTCCGGTAAGTCCACCCTGCTTCACATGATGGGCGGTCTGGACACACCCACCTCCGGCAGCGTGATGGTGCGGGATAAGGAGCTGGCGAAGATGAACGACGAGCAGCTTACCATATTCCGTCGCCGCAATATCGGCTTTATTTTCCAGAACTACAATCTGGTGCCAATCCTAAATGTGTATGAAAACATCGTCCTGCCGGTGGAGCTGGATGGGGATACGGTGGATCAGAAATTCATGGCGGATGTGGTGTCCATGCTGGGACTGGAGGATAAGCTGAAGAATATGCCAAACAACCTCTCCGGCGGCCAGCAGCAGCGTGTAGCCATCGCCCGCGCTCTGGTGTCAAAGCCCGCTATCGTCCTTGCCGACGAACCCACCGGAAACCTGGACAGCAGGACCAGCGCCGATGTGCTGGGGCTTTTGCAGAGAACAAGCCGTGAATTTAACCAGACGCTGGTGATGATTACACATAATGATGCCATTGCCCAGCTTGCAGACCGTATTGTACGGATCGAGGATGGCAAAATCGTTGGATAAAGGAGGTGGCAGACATGACATTGCCTTTTGAAAATGACACAGGGCCGGTTATTAAAAGACTGGCGGCAAGGAGTATTCAGACAGACAAGCGGCGCAACCTGTTTGTGATTGTAACAATCGCTTTGGCGGCTGCTTTGATGGCGGCGATTTTCTGCGCAGGAGCGGGAAATGACAGAAAACTGGAGGCGGATCTCCGGGGACAGTATCAGGCGGTTGTGGTGAATTGTGACCGTGATACGATTGAAAAACTGAAAGACTGCCCGGAAGTGGAACGCTGGGGCCTTTCCCAGAATTACGGTTCCGCCCGCTATGGTGACAGCGTTCTGACTGTGGAGTATGCGGATGCCAACTGGATGGAATTGGGGAAGAAACCTTCCTTTACCGGGACGCTTCCGCAGGCTGCCAATGAAATTCTGGTAGAACGGGCATTTCTTGATTATTTTGAAATCCCCGCAGAAGTCGGGCAGACCATAGAAGTGAATCTTGGAAACGGAAAGCAGACCTATACCGTCAGCGGTATCATGGATGTGGAGAATAACTCCCGTATGTTCCAGCTTTATGTATCTGAAGCATTTGTGGAGGAGATGGCACAGGGAGAGCCGCTGTTTGAATTTCGGCTTCGTTATACCGGTGCTGATGGTATGGAGCTGGAGCAGCTCAAGGCGGGTATTGCAGCATTCCTTTCCGCCAACGATGTGGAGGAGGATCAGATTTTTTACAGCTCCAACTATTTCGATATGCAAGGGTTTAAGACCGGTGTGATGAAATATTACATTCCGGTGGCAATCCTTTTGCTGGTTGCCTGTGCCGTGGTCATTTACAGTATCTTTTTCATTTCCGTAAAGGGCAAAATGCGGGAATATGGACGCCTGAAAGTGATCGGCACAACACCAAAACAGATCCGGCGGATCGTGCGGCGGGAGGGATTGCTGTTATCTCTTTGCGGTATCCCGCTGGGGCTTTTGGTTGGAGGGGCTATCGGGTTTGCCATTTTCCCGGCACATTGGAGCTGGGTGGGCAATCTGCCCTATCTGGCTGCGACCGCAGCAGCCTGCGCCCTGACGGTATTTCTGTCCATTCATGCGCCTGTCCGCATGGCGGCGAGGGTATCCCCTATCGAAGCGGTCCGCTCCAGTGGTTATGAAACGGCAACAGACCGGAAGGATCAGAAAAACCACCGCATTACGCCGTTCTCCATGGCACAGATGAACTTTAGGCGGAGCAGGAAAAAGACGGTCATCACTCTGGTATCTCTGGGATTGACAGGGGTGTTTCTGGTAACAGCCGCTACGGTACTCAACTCCATCAGCCCCGAAAAGATGGCGATAGAAGCCATGGGAGATCACTGTAACTATGAGGTCAGCTGGATGGATTCGGGAGGAGCGGAAGGATTGCCTGCCATCGCGCGGGAAAATCCACTGACAGAAGAACTTCGTCAGGAGCTTCTTGCCATAGATGGTGTGGAATCTATCACCAGCCATGAAGTGACATCCGCAACGGTGAAATTCCCCCAGGAAAGTGTTGCATTAAAGTTCCCTGTATTTGACAGAGAGCAGATGGAACAATGGCTGCCGGAGGAAAATCTGGAACAGGGCAGCGCAGATTATGAGGAGCTTGCTGCAAACAACGGTGTGGTCGTGACCGATTCGGAAGACCATCTTTTGAGTATGTTTTATGGCTATACGCCTGCTGTCGGGGATGTGCTGACCTTTGAATCCATGGACGGTAAGAGCATAGAAGTAACGGTCATGGGGATTGCGAAGCCGTCAGTGACATCAGGCACCGGCGCATGGGGTCTGTTTACCCTTACAGAAGAACTGGCCGATCAGCTCTACCCGGACATTGAGAACAGAGAGGCTGTTTGGAATGTCCACACATCAGAGGACTCGGATGCGCTCAGGGCGTCTATTTTCAGTCTGCTGGAAAATCCGGTGCTGACGGTCTTTTCCAGAGCAGACCATGCGGCATCCCTGGAATCGCAGCTAAAGATGATGACCCGCGGTGTTTATCTGCTGCTGGCATTCCTGTTTGTGTTCTCCATGGTAAATCTGGTCAACACCCTGATGACCAATCTGCTGGCAAGGCAGCAGGAGCTTGGAATTTTGCAGTCTGTGGGAATGACCGGAAAGCAGGTTTCCCGTATGCTGATCGCAGAATGCCTGTGGTACGCAGGGGTTACGGTATTTTTGTCAGTTGGCATTGGCGGAATCCTGGGCTGGATTTTTGACTATGTGATCAGCAACTTTAATATTTTTGGGGAACTGTCCTATCAATTCCCTTTGATGGAAACGGTTGTTTTTGTTCTGGCACTTTTGGTCGTGACCGGAATCTTCTCTGTGGTTGCTGTCCGTTACTCTAAACGGCTTTCCCTTGTAGAGCGGATTAAGACCATGGACTAACCAGAGGCGGCGGCTTCCGATGTGAAGCCGCCGCTTTGCTGACAGCAGAAATATAAGACTTAAAGGAGATGATCAAAATGACAGTACCATTTGAGAATGATACAGGAAATATTGTCAGGAAACTGGCAAGAAAAAGTTTGAAAAGTGAGAAGCGCCGGAATCTTATGGTGGTGATCGCCGTTGCGCTGGCATCCTGCCTGATCTGTTTTTCGATTGTGATGGCTTTGTCTACCCGGCAGATAGAGAAAAATCATGTGGAGGATACCTATGAGGCAGTCTATACCAGGATTACTGAAGAAGATGTGTCTACCCTGAAGGGGCTGGATGACTTCTCAAGGGTAGGAGAGTATTATATGCTGGCTGTGGAACCTGCGGAGCAGGGATATAACGCCTCCTACATTTATTGTGATGAGGAAACCATGTATATTGCCCGTGACCAGATGAAGCTTTTGGAAGGCCGCCTGCCCCAAAAGGAGGATGAAGTGGTAGTAAGCCGTTATTTCCTTTCCGAATATGGTGCAGACGCCGGGATTGGCGAAAAGGTTATGCTGAACAGTGAGAGCTTTCACGGAGAATATACGGTGACTGGTATTCTGGAAGGCTATAAGGAAAAAGAGGTAAATGGATCGTCCATTCTTCTTTCCAAAGAAGCCTTGAAAGGATGGAGCGGCTATAACCCCGCTGATTATCGCGCCTATGTGCATTTTAAGAATGAGCAGCAAATGGATGAAACAGAGCTGACTGCCCGCAGCCGGGAGATTGCCAAGGAATATCAGTTGGAAATGCCGATCATGAACCTCAGTTATATGAAGTTCTATAAGCAGCCTGTGAATGTCAGTATGCTGGCGCTGGTTGCCGGAATCGCAGTTCTGGTCATCATTGGAGGATATGTGGTGATTCAAAGTATCTTCCGGATCTCGATCAATGACAAAATCCAAAGCTATGGACAACTGCGGACTATCGGCACAACGCCAAAGCAGATCCGCCGTATTGTCAAAAAGGAAGGCCGCTTTTTAGGATGGGCCGGCATTGGAATCGGTATTTTGCTGGGATGTGCAGCCGGGTTTGCCCTGTTTTCCCGTGGGTTTAATTTGCCGTTTTATGCTGCTGCGATTGTTTTGACTGCACTGCTTGGCTGGTTTATGGTATCCATTGCGATCCGCAGGCCGGTAAAGATTGCCGCAGGTATCTCTCCGATTGAAGCAGTCCGCTTTACCGGCAGTCAGAGCGGAAAGTCCCACACACATAAGAAGAATATGCGGTTAAATCCCCTCTCCATGGGAATTGCAAATTTCAGGCGTGACCGTAAAAAGACGATCAGCATCGTGGCTTCCCTGAGTCTGGGCGGAGTGATCCTTTTGGTGACAGCCTCTATTATTTTGGTTCGTTCGCCGGAGCGGATCGCAAGACAGTATTTCCCGGATGGGGATTATAAAATCTATATCCATTCTGAAAAAACAGAATATGAGGTGATGTCGAAAGGAAATCCTTTGAATGAAGCGCTTCAGCAGGAGGTTCTGGCTGTGGACGGCGTGACAGATGTGATAGAGAATCGTCAGGCGGTTCATGTGCGGTTTGAGAATGAGGAAAGTTCTTCCGGCGGAATGTGCGATCTGTTGAGTGACCGAAACAGGGATCAAATGGAAGCGGCTCTTGTGTCTGGAACTTTACCTCAAGATTCCCATAGTATTGCACTGGATATGGAATATGCAGAAGATATGATCGGTGTAGATGCGGGAACGGTTATCAAACTTTCCATAGGGGATCAAGAGATTCCTGTCACGGTTTCCGGCTTGTTCATAAACAATGAGCTTAAGAATGGTCATGGTCCTCTGGCATTGGACAACACCTGTATGGTTGCAACCAAAGAGCTATTTGAGGAAACAATGCCTATGATCGATTGTTTTGATTATTCCTGGAGCATTGTCAGCGATCCCCAAAAGGCGGAGCAGATTGAAAGCAGTCTGAGTGCGATCATTTCTTCCGATCCGGATCTTGACTTGGATACCATTGGGATACATAAGGATTATGAGGAAATGGAAAACCGGGTCGTTTTTGGAGGGCTTCAGGCGCTGTCGTGGCTGGTGTTCCTCTTTGGCGTGGTCAACCTCATCAACACCACCCTCTCCAATCAGATGTCCAGAAAGAGGGAAAACAGCGTCTTTCGCGCCATCGGTCTGACCAGAAAGCAACTCTGCCAAATGACTATCTATGAAGGAATTTGCTATGCGTTTTCTGCTGCATTGGCAACCCTGGCAGTCGGCCTCCCGATTGCAGTGATATTTGCCCGAAAATTCAGCGAAATGACTTTCCATGTAGCAATGCCATATTCCTTCCCCTTCCTGCAAATGGGGCTGTTCGTTCTGGTGCTGTTTGGCCTGGAGGTGATTCTGTCCTTCTGGACAATGCGCAGGCAGAAAAATCAATCGCTTGTGGAAGAAATGCGAGCGATGGAATAAGCATATAGGATTGGCGGGGCGGCGTGTGCTGCCCCGCTTTTTAAGTTTGCTGTTATATTTTGGATTGTTATTGACTTCTATTACGGTTAGTGATATATTTATTACAGTAACCGTAATAAGGAGGCAGGTGTTATGCGAGACAATGCGAAAGGTGGTGCGCTCACAGAGGTGACCTTTTTTATTTTGCTCTCTCTTTATACCCCGAAACATGGATATGCTGTCATGCAATTTATTGAAGATAGTACAAAAGGGCGGCTTACGCTGGGGGCAGGTACTTTATATGGTGCGTTGAACTCATTGCAGGAAAAAGGCTGGATTGCACCTTTTGGAGATAGTGCGGGACGGAAAAAAGAATATCTCATTACAACGCAAGGAAAAGAAATTGCAGAAAAGGAACTTATAAGGCTCAATGAACTTGTATGCGTAGCTAATGGAATTATTGGAGGTGCAGTATGAGCAAAAAGTATTATCGTTTCTTTGGCGGTTTGTTGACTGCCCAGGAACATTGGCTGAATAAAATGTCTGAAAAGGGCTATCGTCTGATTCGGGCGGAAAAAATGTTGTATGAATTTGAGGAGTGTAAACCGGATCAGGTAAAATACTGTGTGGAGTTTATCGGGCAAAAATCGAAGGTCGATGCGTCAGATTATCATGAGTTTTTAGAGGGGATGGGTTACAAAGTATTTTATAAAAACATCAACCTGAACTACTCTGTTGGTAAAGTGCGTCTACGGCCATGGGCTGAAAAAGGCGGACGCATAGCAACAAATGCCACCACCTTTAACCGGGAACTGTTGATTGTAGAAAAGGATAATGACGGTAAGCCATTTGAACTTCATACTTCTTATGAGGACAAGGAAAACTATTACAGAAATCTGCGTAATCCGTGGTTGTTGATACTGCTCATGTTCGCAATATTTGCGGTTGCAAAATGTTCGGTAGTTTTTGGTGTGCTTGCCCTGGTTTCTCTAATTCCTGTTCTCGTATATCAAACCCAGGTCATGCAGAACAAACGCGAAGGTAAGACAAAAGAATGGTGAGGTGTTTATATTATGAATGAACGAGAAAAAACGATCCGACTATGGTTTGATATGTGGCTCAATCAGCAGGATATGGGGATTGATGATATATTTGCAGAAGATGTGATCTATACAGAAAGCTGGAGTCCCCAGTATAACAACCGAAAAACAGTAAAGCATTGGTTTCAGGAATGGAATACCCGTGGCAGGGTAGTTGTTTGGGAAATCAAGCAATTCTTCCATAAGGGAGATCAAACGATTGTGGAGTGGTATTTCAAAAATGAAATGAACAATGGAAGTATAGAGGAATTTGATGGAATCTCGCTGGTTGAATGGACAGAAGATAATAAAATAAAGGCATTAAAAGAATTTGGGTGTAATCGCAATACCTATAATCCATACCAGGAAGGCGATACCCCTCAATTCAGAGCAGAAAAAGCGAATTGGTTTTGATTGAGTGCTTATGGAGGTAAAAATATGATGTATCGGACAGAATTAGTAGAAGGAATTACCGTGGAAAATGTAACAGAGAAAATCAATGCAAAAATAGAAGAAATGGAAAAGGAAAGCTATCGACTTGTTACGATGTCTTTTTGGGGAACCGAAAGAGCTGTACTGGTTTTCAAAAAAGGGTTAAAGGGTAGTTTGCTTTAACACATAGTTTGCTTTTGAACTGCCGGCTATGGTGCATTGACAGATTGGCAGTCTCAACCATTCGTTAAAAGACTTTATTGTGGATTGGACGAGCAAACCATTGGGATTTGAGGTGACAAATATGAAGGTATTGGTTAGTGCCTGTATTATGGGAGTGAACTGTAAATATAATGGGAAAAACAACGAAAATATAGCGGCTATGAATTTTTTGAAAGATAAAGAAGTGATTTCTATCTGCCCGGAAGTATTAGCAGGTATGAAAATTCCCAGATCCTGTGCAGAAATTGTGGATGGGAGAGTAGTTGATGAAAACGGAAATGATGTTAGTTTAGAATATGATAAAGCAGTGGCAGTTGCATTATCGAAAATTCAGAATGAAGAGATTGATTTAGTTATATTACAATCCAGAAGTCCTACCTGTGGTGTTAATCAGATATATGATGGTAGCTTCACTGGGAAGTTAATTCCTGGAATGGGCTTGTTTGCAAAGGCATTAAAACAAAGAGGATATAATGTCATTGATGTTGAAGAAATATAAGTTTACCATTTTTTATTTGTTGAGGGACAAGGTTTCTAACGCATTAAGGCTGCATTTTTATCTTCGCCTGATGCAAATGTCAATGGGAGCATGAGCAACTACATATAGTAGTTTTCTTCACGGAGGCTGATATGAAAGAAAAAATATTGATAATAGAAGATGATCCATTGATACGGAATGAATTGAAAACGCTGCTGCAAAGTAACGGCTATGAAACAGCGGCTCCGGAAGATTTTTCTGATGTGATCGACCGGATCAAAGCTGAGCAGCCACACTTGATTTTGCTGGACATCAAGCTGCCGGGAATCAGCGGCTTTTCTCTCTGCACCGAGGTTCGCACATTTTCCGAAGTACCAATCATCTTTGTGACAAGCTGCAACACGGATATGGACGAACTGAATAGCATCATGCTGGGCGGAGACGCTTTTATCACGAAGCCCTATAACACAGCGATTCTGCTTGCGAAAATTGCTTCTCTGCTGAAAAAAGCCTATCCCGCACAGCAAACGGATCAGATTGTCTATGGAGATGCGGTGCTGCATCTGGAGTCCAGCAGTCTGGACTATCATGGACAGAGCGTGGAGCTTACCAAGAACGAATTGAAAATTCTCTATTACCTGTTCAAGAACGGAGGAAAAATCTGTTCTCGTGCAGATATGATTGAGTATTTGTGGGACAATCAGTTATATGTGGATGACAATGCTTTGAGCGTTAATATCAACCGTATCCGGGAGAAGCTGGCGAGCATCGGCCTGACAGATTTTATCAAGACAAAGCACCGGCAGGGGTACACGATATGAACAGCAAACGATATTGGAAAAACAGGCTTCCATTTCTGCTGACAAACCTTGTTTGTATGGCTGCGCTCACTGTATTTCTGTTGGTGTGCGGCAATTCGGTTTCCGCAGTCGTATTGATTCTGATCGTATGGGCTTTGGTTTTGCTGACAGGACTTATCCTTACTTACTGGAAACGAAAGCGGCAGATGAAAAAACTTCTGGATATGGCGAAGCAGCTCTCCGAGAGATACCTTATTTCTGAAGTGATGGAACTGCCGGAACAGGCCGAGGATCAGGTTTACTATCAGATTTTGAAAATGGCTGGAAAATCCATGTTGGAGCAGATTGGGGAGGTCGAGCGGGAACGCCTGGAGTACAAGGAATACATTGAACAATGGATTCACGAAATCAAAACGCCCATTACTGCCATGAAACTCCTATGTGAAAACCATCGGACGAACTGGACAAAAGAACTTCTGCTGGAACTGGAAAAGACCAACCGCTTTACGGAACAGGCTCTTTATTATGCCCGCAGTGAGCATACAGAGAAAGATTATTCTGTCCGGGAAATGGCACTGTCCCAAGTGGTGCATCAGGCGATTGCAGATAACAAATATCTGCTGCTCCAAAGTGGTATGCGCCTGGAAGTGGAGGAAATGCAGGATACGGTTTATTCAGATGAAAAGTGGGTGCGTTTTATCCTAAATCAACTGATTGTCAATGCGGTCAAGTATCGTACGAAGCAGCCGGTTCTCCGCATTTCTACTCATAAATGGCAGGATCAGGTTGTCCTTGTCGTGGAGGACAATGGAATCGGGATTGCTGCGTCCGATCTGCCCCGTATCTTTGAAAAGGGATTTACCGGTCAGAATGGTCGTCTGATTCAGCAGTCCACGGGCATTGGTCTGTATCTGTGCAAACGGCTCTGTGAAAAGCTGGGCATTGGCATTACGGCGGAGTCGTCGGAACATGGCACAGCCATTTCCCTTTCTTTTCACATTAACTGTCTGATTCATGAAGTGCAGAACTGAAAAGCGTTCTGCACTTCTTACATTTTTGTTAGAACTTTGTAAGAAAACTTGATACAAACGAAGCCACTCTTATTTTACAATAGAGATCAGAGGTGATAACAATGAAAGAAATTTTGAAACTGGATCATATCCAAAAATATTACGGAAATGGCGGAAATGTTACAAAAGCAATTCAGGACATCAGCTTTTCCGTTCAAGAGGGAGAATTTGTAGGAATCATGGGAGCATCTGGCTCCGGCAAGACTACCCTGCTCAACTGTATTTCCACCATTGATACCGTCAGTGCGGGACATATCTATCTGGACGGAACCGATGTGACGGAAATCAACGAAAAACAGATTGCCCGGTTTCGTCGGGAGAATCTTGGATTTGTATTTCAGGATTTTAACCTGCTGGACACGCTGACCATTTCGGAAAACATAGCCCTGGCGCTGACCATCAACAAGGTTCCAGCAGGCGAGATTGATGGGCGGGTGCGGGAAATGGCCGGAAAGCTGAATATCACGGATATTCTGGACAAATACCCCTATCAGGTGTCCGGCGGCCAGAAGCAGCGGTGCGCCTGTGCCAGAGCCATTATCAATCAGCCTAAGCTGATTTTGGCGGATGAACCCACCGGTGCGTTAGACAGTCACTCGTCCCAGATGCTGCTCTCGACGATCCAGAGTATCAATGAAGATCTCGGAGCCACGATTCTGATGGTGACACACGATGCTTTCTCGGCAAGCTATGCCAATCGTATTCTCTTTATGAGGGACGGGGCAATCTTTACGGAAATCCGTAAGGGGGGTGATTCCCGCAGGACTTTCTTTGAAAAAATCCTGGATGTCCTTACCATGATGGGAGGGGGCATGAGCGATGTACGCTAAACTTATTTTCAAAAATGCAAAGCGGTCTGTGAAGGACTATTTGATTTATATTGTGACCATGACACTCTGTGTCACCCTGTTCTATGCGTTTTTGTCTATCAGCAGCACCCATTATCATCCGACCATTGGTGCGGAATATAATATTTCCCTGCTGGCTGGAGGTATGAAACTGGCAATTTGCGGGATTAGTTTGCTTTTGTTGTTTCTGATCCACTATGTCAATCGTTTCATGCTGAGAAAAAAGCAAAAGGAGTTTGCCGTTGAGGCAACCTTGGGAATGGAGCAAAAAACCATAGGCCTGCTCTTTTTTGGAGAGACTTTTTTCCTGCTCATATTCTCTGTGTCGGTGGGAATCCTTCTGGGGATGGTCGTTTCTCAGGTCATTACGGCTATGCTGCTTGCTTCTTTTGGGGAACCCTACGCTTTTTCTTGGTCGTTTTTCCCGGATACTGTGCTGTTGACCGTGGGCTTCTTTGTTGTTTGCCAGATTCTGGTTGGAGTCGGGAATGTCAGAATTCTCAACAAAAGCAGGATTATTGAGCTTATGACGGCAAACCGTCAGAATGAAAAACCGCTTCATAAAAGCAGATGGATGCCGATGATCTGTATTTTCTATGGCATTCTGCTGCTGTGGATGCTGGAGGTAGGTACTGTAAAATATCATTTTTACTTCGATTCCAGACATCCGCTTCCTGTAAAGCTCATGTATTGGGGGAATGTCCTTTTCCCTGCACTGACGCTGCTTTGGGCAATCGCAGGTGCTGTTTTACACAGAAAAATAGGGTTTTCCCGATATCTTTGCGGACTTCTGGCTGGTGCTGTATTGACCGCTATCCCGATTTTTTCCATCGCAGAACTGGAAAAAGCCTACTTCCTTGGATTTGACGCTCCAACTCTGAATCAATATTTGCTGTTTGGGGTTGCGGATATTTTGTTTATCATTTCCGCAGTCATGTATTTATCGAATGCGGCGCTCCTATACTGGAAGGAGTCTAAAGTGTCCCGCAAATATCATAATACGAGTTTATTTCTGTTTGGACAGCTTTCCTCTAAGCTGGCTACCAATACGAAAACGATGACGATCATTTGTGTGACCCTGACTTTTTCTATCTGCTTGTTTGTCATTGCGCCGGTTTTAACGGGATGGAGTCTGGGCTATTTGGACAGTCGGGCTGTCTATGATATTCAAATTTCAAGCCGCTACAACGATGTTTATGAAGTGGAAAATCTTCCGGATACAGACTATGGAGAAATTACTGCGTTCATAGAACAAAACAAAATAGCGATAAAGGACGATTTGACTTTTTCGGAATATCTTCCCAAGCAAAGCGACTTTCACCAGCGAGTAAAGTACAATTTTCCTCCCTTGGCGATCGCACTGAAGGATTATAACGCTGTTCGGAAAATGTTGGGATATGAACCTATTATCTTACAAACGGATGAATTTGCTACCCACTGGCATCGTGCAGCAGAGGACAAGGATATTGAAAACTACATTGCTGAGCATACCTTATTGGAAACTGACGCAGGCACCCTGAAACTCAGTGAGAACGCCGTGTTTCAGGAGCCTGTGGGGGAATCCATCTATAATCTTTATACAGATGTGGTGTATATCATACCTGACGAAATAGCGCAAGTCTTGCTTCCGGTACAGCGCAACCGATTTGTGATGACCCAATATCCGCTTCCCTTCAAAACGGCAGAAATGCTGGAACAGCTTCTTGGGCGTTCTTATCCAGAAGATCCTGATAAAGACAATCTGGCAGGATACAGTACAACTGTCCATACTACGGAAGTGAACCGTATAATCGCCCTTAACTTTATCCTAAAAGCGTCCTTGATCTATGGTGCAATTGTTCTGATGGTGATGTGTCTTACCGTGCTGGCTCTTCAGCAGCTCCTGGATGCAGAAAAAAACAACTACAGATTTTCGGTTCTGCGAAAAATGGGAGTGGAAGAGAAGGACCTGCATACTTTGGTTCTAAAACAGCTTGGTGTTTGGTTTGGGATGCCAATCACAGCGGCAATCGTTGTAGCAATTATTGTGATTGGCTATTTTCTTCAAAGTGTTTCTGCTGAAATCTCAGCTTATATTGGCTGCGGAGCCTTGATGCGGCAAATAGGTATCATTGTCGGGATTTTCGCTTTGCTGCTGAGTTGCTATTTTCTCAGTACATGGCTGCTGTTCCAGCGTTCAATTCGCAGCAACTCCGATAGCGTAAGGTGATGGGAGGAAGATATGTACTGGAAGTTAGCAATTCAAAATATCCGCAGAAGCCTGCGGGATTATATCATTTACTTTGTGACGCTTACCTTGACTGCGGCATTGATGTACTCATTTTTGGCATTGGGCTTTTCATCAGATGTTCTTGCTATGGCAGAAAATATGTCGATGCTGACTACTGGAATTTTGTTTATGTCAGCTCTGGTTGCTTTTATGTCCTCGTTTGTGATCGGTTATGCGATCCGCTTTATGCTGGGACGACGGAAAAAAGGAGTTTGCAACCTACGAATTGATTGGCATGGAAGCAAAGACAGTACGGAATTTGTTCCTTGCTGAAAACAGTATCATCGGCACTGGGGCCTTTCTGCTTGGTTCTTTGGTTGGCACAGGGCTTTCCGGTTTGCTGAATCAGGTGGTAAAAAATATCTTTGAGGTGCCGCATACCTATCAGGTTTCCTTTTCTCTCCAGGCCTGGGCAGTAACATTTTTGTTTTTTGCCCTGATGTATGCTTTTGGGATGCTCCGAGCAGCAAAGATTATCCGGCATCAGAAAGTGATCGATCTGCTGTATGATAACCGCAAGAATGAAGAATACCGTTTTAAATCATGCAGTCGTAGTCTTCTGGTAGTATTGCTTTCAATCGCTGCAATGGTTACAGGCGTGATTTTGCTTGGGCGGATGCTTCAGACACAAACAAATGAAGCATTTTTGTACCTTGGCGGAGCCTGCTTGCTCATTCTGGTGGGCGTTTACGAGCTGCATCGCCAGATTCCGCTTTTGCTGCACCGATTTGCAAAACAAAATTTGCGCCATAAGTACAAAGAAGAAAATCTGTTCTTCCTGGGGCAGATTGGGCGGCGCATCCATTCTGCTGGCCGGACAATGGCTGTGGTGGCGATTCTTTTAACTATATCTCTGGCAACCATGTTTGTGGGGCTTACAATGGGGGCAGGCTACAAAGCCAATATGAAAGCCTATTATCCCTATGATGCAGGTGTGGCGATTGATGCACCTTTGGAAAAATCCAGCATGGATTCCATCGTTTCATTTACTGAGGAGCATTGTGGAGTCGAGGATTCTGTGAGCTATTATCTGTATGCGGTTCCTGAAAAATCTATCGAAGCCTTGTCCTTGTCCGACTATAACCACCTGCGTGAAATCCTGGGGCTTTCTCCTGTTGTCATGGGCAACAACGAATTTTTGGTTCATTGTGATACATGGAACTATATGGACGGAATCCGGCAGGGATTGAAGCAGCAGCCGGAGATCACATTAAATGGTCGAACCTTGACTATTGCAGAGACACCGATTCTGACGGAGCCGATGGAGCAGTATCAAATGGCCGGAACGAAGGGATATGTACTTGTTCTGCCGGATGAAGCAGCTTCACAATTAGTCGGAGAAAAAATCCGTCTGGCGATGAAACTGGAAGATGGCGGATACCCGGAATTGAAAAGCGACTTGAAGCAATTCCTGAACAGTGGGAAATGGCAGCCGGAATTGCAGTCCGGTCAACAGCTCCCAGAAAAAGTAACGATGGGTGTTACAGTAAAGGCGTGGGGTGTTGCCAATTCGCTGACTGGATTTACAGCCATTTCGTTCAGCGGATTGTATTTAAGCATTATTTTTATCATTCTATCCTGCTCGGTTCTTGCATTTGAGCAGCTTTCTGCCATAGACAAAAACCAGAAGAATTATGCAGTCATTGACCGTTTGGGTGTACCGGGTCACAGGCAGGCTTCCCTGATACGCAGGGAGCTGTCCACAGTATTTTTGATCCCACTGCTATTCCCTCTTTTACTGACGGTTTTGCTGATCACAGGGGCACAGTTCTTTTTCGGAGAAGCAATCTTGCAGCAGGGACTTGTACCTCTTTATGGTCTGGTGACGATCCTGCTATTCTGTGCAATCTACCTGACCTATTTTGGTGCAACAATGTTCTTATTCAAACGGGTTATTCTTCGGCCTGAAATGAGATAAAAATTGAATTGCTACAAAAATGAAGCAATTCAGTCTGTTTTCTTGCCGAAAAAGAAAGCGGTTAGGAGATTTCTGCAACATTTGGCCTTTATCATAGAGTAATAAATTAGAAATGCTGATACCTTACACCATGCAAAGGAGTGGATTACTATGGCAAACAAAGAAAAGCGCTTTGAAACAATCTATACACAGGGAACTTCCTTGAGTATTGTTGTAGACACCGAAACAGGTGTAAACTACCTTGTCCATGATACGGGGATTACCCCTTTGCTGGATAAAAACGGAACAGTCGTTATTACTGAAATAAACAAGTAAACTTTATATTGGTTGCAGGGTATCAGCATTCTAATTATGAATAAGGGAGGGACATATGGGAAAAATCTTTGTATTGTCGGTAACAGACCATGAAGAATATATACTTAGCAGAATTATGGAGATTATTGCAGCCGAGCCGGGATTTGACCATATTGTGTCATCTCACCCTTGTAATACTCTTGTTTTTCCGGGATTGGAGCTTCGCCTGAAGGAGAGAACTGTACACCGAAACGGCGAGTTGATTTCTATGACCCATCGGGAATTTGCGACATTGGTATACTTAGCAAACCACCCATCCTGGGTATTTTCTGCCGGGCAGATCTATGAAGAAGTGTGGGGTGAGGATGGTGAAAACTGCGGAACAGCCGTTGCCAGCGTCATTGGTCAGATCCGCAGAAAACTGACTCCGGATATGCCGAAAGCGGGTTATATCCGTACTGTTTTGGGGAGCGGATACAAATTTGAAGTTCCGCAGGGTATGGCAGAATAGAACAATCAAATATATATTAGCTGCGATATTATGAAGCAGTCCAAAGCGGGAAACCCTTATGATGGGTCTCCTGCTTTTTGTTTTCATAAAAATAGTGTGTGATTGTTGAGAATAGGCGTCATATAGGCGTAAAGGATATGTATAAAGTAAAAAGGAGGCATTACATATGCTTATTGGCGTTGATCATGGCAACAAACAAATTAAAACGGTTCATTGCAACCCCTTTGTGTCCGGTCTGAAGCAGAGTGTCACCCGTCCCTTTGGACAGAATGTACTGAGGTATCAGAATACCTACTATACGCTGTCTACTGAGCGGATTCCTTATCGGAAAGATAAAACGGAGGATGATCGCTTCTTTATCCTGACCCTATTTGCTTTGGCTGGTGAGATTGAAGCGAGGGGGGCATATTCCTCAGAGGTGCAGCGTATCCAACTGGCGGTAGGGTTGCCGCCGGCACACTTTGGCGCCCAGGTGGAGCGGTTTACACAATACTTTGGGCAGCGGGGAATGGTAGAATTTGAGGTGCAGGGCAAGCCGTACTCCATCTATATTGAAGATGTGGCCTGCTTTCCCCAGGCTTACGCAGCAGCGGCCACCATGCTTCACACGCTTGTGGAGGAGCCCAAAGCGGTAATCTTGGATATTGGCGGGTTTACTGCCGACTATCTGCTGATGAAAAACGGAGAGATTGACCTTACCTCCTGCGATTCGTTAGAAAATGGTGTGATCCTGTTGTACAATAAGGTGCGTTCCAAGGTGAATTCGGAGCTGGACCTGCTGTTGGATGAAGGAGATGTGGACGCTATCCTGATGGGGAAGAAGACCCAATATCCAGACGCAGCTATACGGCTGACAGAGCAGATGGCACAGGAATTTATCAATGATCTGTTCAGCACGCTGCGAGAGAGGATGTTGGATTTGCAATACTGCAAGGTAGTATTTGTAGGCGGTGGCGCCATTCTTTTGAAGCGACAGATCGAAACTTCGGGCAAGGTGGGAACACCATTCTTCGTACCGAAAATCAATGCAAATGCGGATGGCTATGAGTATCTGTACCGGATTGAAACAGCAGGCAGGTGATGGTATGGGCGAGAAAAAAGAACGAGGGCGGTTTACGCTGCGATTCAATGAGGGAGATCCCATACACGAGACTGCCATTGGATTACTGGAGCTGCAGAGTCCACGTACAAAAGCACAGTATGTGGCAAATGCAGTGGTCTACTATAATGAGCACTTTGGGCAAGAGCCGCAGCCGCTAAATGCTTCAATCATCAGCAAAGAAGCGGTGGTGGCTATCGTCAAAGAGATTTTGCGGCAGGAAGGTATGGGACAGGAAAAAGCAGAAGAGCAGATTCCTACAGCCAGATTGGTGGAGAAGCCTGCAGCGCCTGTGATGCTTTCGACTGCACAGGAAGTGGACGATGATCCGGAAATGGACGATAGGACACGCAGCCTGATTGCCAGTACTTTATCTGCGTTCCGCAGCCGGGGATAATCAAAAGAGGCATGGGAGCCAGTGATGCTCCTATGCCTCTTCCTGTATGGCCGCGATAAAACTGTCTAAAATATCTTCAAAATGCCTGTATTGTTTGGGTGTTAGTGTGGAAATCTTCTCCATAAGAAGGGAGGAATCTGTTTCTGTGATGACGCCTCGCAACAAATACTCGGTGCTGATGTTGAGTGCATCACAGACTTTAAGGATCGTTTCAGGTCTCATAGCCTTTTGACCCAGTTCTGCGGTGGAGATGGTCTGTGGTGTGACATGAGCCAACTCTGCCAGAGTTTCCTGGGTCATATTCAGTTGTTTCCTCCGGTCGAAGATCCGTTTGCCCATATCTTTCAGTAGATTATCCATGCGTCACCTCCATGCTATAGTTACATTTTATCCTCTATGACATGGATTATTAAGCGGTCATGGTTGATTTATCTCGTCTATGGCAAGTATAATAGACAAAGAAGTATGCTGGGAAAGGAGAACCATATGAACAGTTTTTCGTGTGTGATTACAGGCCACAGACCGACCCGTTTTAAGTTCAAATATAACGAAAAGGACAAGCGTTGTCAGCGGATCAAAAAATGTCTGCAGGAGCAGCTTATACGGCTTTATAATCAGGGAGTACGATGCTTTTGGGTTGGGGGAGCAATGGGAGCTGATATGTGGGCAGCAGAGATCCTGCTGCGAATGAAAGAACAGACAATGTATCAAGATGTGGAATTGTGTCTGGCTCTCCCTTTTGAGGGTTATGATGCAGGCTGGGATGACTGGCATCGAAAGAGGATGGGGTTTATTCGCAAATATGCTGCGAAGGTCTTAATCTTGGGTGAAATGCCATCAAGTGACAATTATAAGAAACGCAATTACTATATGGTGGAGCAGGCCGGATATATGGTGGCTGTCTATGACAATACACACAATATGCGGTCTGGAACCCAGCAGACTGTCAACTATGCAAAAAAGAAAGGACTCCAAATCATTTATATCCATCCAGATACGGCACAGGTAACGACGGAAGATGCAATTTTATGGAAAAAATAAAGGAACAGCTCCAAAACAGGAAAGAGGTGTGACCGTTTTGGAGCCTGTTTTGTCATATAATGTCGAACGATTTTCTCTTTTCTCGAAGGTGATTCCAACGCTACTCCAAAAGTTTCCGAAAACTGTCAGTTACACTGTAATTATGGCAGTAATCCCAAAAATCAATGAAAATTCGATAAGCGGAGGTGGGGGTATGAGATCAGTACGATACCCAATGAAAATCGGAAGAAGAAGGCGGTCTTTATCCTGACAATAAGGATGGAGGCCGCCTTTTGTTTTAATTTAATAGAATAGCTGGAATAGCATTTGAAAAAAGTATTATTTCACAATTTAACAATTATCAGCAGGGCGGCAGCGTTGCGCTGCCATATCGCGAAAGAAAGGGGATGATGCAGGCCGCCTGTGTGCCGTCCGCATAACTGCGGACAGGGAGTAACGATGTTATGGAGAAAGGATTCCACAACATCGAGCAGTTCATTGCTTTCATAACTCCAGGACACACGGCTTTTCATGAACGGCTCTCAATAGGGGTATATCGTCGAGGTAGGACAAGAGAGTTTTCTCTACATAAAGATAAACCTCCACCTGCCCGGACGGCATCTATTGAACTGCTCGATGCAGAAATTCAAGGAACAGCTGGTTTTGTCCATTGGTACAAAGCTGGCTGTTTTTCTTTATCTCAGCCAGATTTGGTCCGGTGCAGGTCACCACCAGAAGCTCAGGAAATCCATCGGAATTCTTGAGACTTTTGGAGGTAAAGCCATGTGGCAACGGAACAATGGGCAGGCAGAAGATGACCTGCAATTCAGGTTTACAGCATATTTAGTTTCGGCGGTCAAACGCCGCAGAAAAGATTATTTGATCCAGCTCTATAAGCGCAACAGTATAGAGAGTGCTGTAGAAGCGGTCTATGAATCCGAACCCAGCTCAGAGGAAGTGGTCTTGGACAGATTGCCGCTTATGGATGTCATTGAGAATGGAGTGCTTCTGGAGGCGTTGCAGAAACTCAATGAACGGGAACGCCAGATATTTCTGGCTCGAACGCTGGAGGAAGAAGATTTTGAGACGCTGGGACTAAAGTTTGGGCTGTCCTATAAAGGGGCAGCGGCACTTTACTACAGGACGATTCAGAAAATCAGAAAGTGCATTGAAGGAGGTGACAAAAAATGAATTTTGAATGTCTGCTTCTCAGCGCCAAGGCTGGCAACGAGGATGCCATTACGGCAATCTTACAGATGTACCGGCCATTGCTACTCAAGTATGCCATTATTGATGGCGTACTTGATGAAGATTTATACCAGGAATTGAGCATTATTTTACTGAAGGCAATCAGCCTGTTTAGGATTTAAGTCAATGAGAAAGGCTCCGAGATCATTACGGCCTCGGAGCCTTTCTTACTGACTTAAAAAGGAGAACTGTTAAATTTATACCCACTGCCCAGTACGGTGCGGATATAACCGCCCTTCGGCGTGTCTGGCGTCAGCTTGCGACGGATCTGACCGATGACGCTGGCAACTGCAGTACCGCAGTGTTCACCGTCTTTATCCCATACGGCCTCATAAATCTGGCTGGCTGAGAATACCCAGCCAGGATGACGAGCCAGATATGTAAGGACTGCAAATTCATGGTAAGTCAAAGCGATGAGGGTACCGTTGCAATATACGGTTTGTTCCTTTAGCCGAATTTCAAGACCAGGGAAGGAAAGTGCAGACTGCGGTGGAGATGGTGCAAGGTGGATAAACTCTGGCTCATCCGCAATAAGCTCCATAATTTTGTTGATTATATGTTCTTCATGATCAGGAATGGACAGAATCAGAAGTTTACCCATTTTGCTCACATCCTTTCTCCTTACACACTTTGAGACAACCAAACTTCATGGAAATATAGAATATAAAATGCAAGGATAATTTATATAAGTGATTTCCACAATTTGTTTGATTTCATATGGAACTAAATAACATGGATCCTATTTGATTTCTTGTGCAATAAAAGCGTGTTAGACAACAGAGACTTTGGTACCTTAACATCTGGCATTTTTCAGCCTATTAGTTGTTCCACATAGGTAATCAGAGGGTGCAGTTGTTTCAGGCGAAACATCTTAAATAACTTATCTGGATTTACCCATTGAACATCCACAACTTCTGTTTCCTGTAAACGCATTTCTTCAATCTTTATATCCTTATGAAATAGCCAAACATCGTAAAAATCCTGCACATTTTCCCGTCTGGTCTGATAAATCAATTTTTCACTTCCGGGAGTAAGCAGTATTCCTAATTCTTCTTTTACCTCTCGGATTGCTCCTTGCAAACTGGTTTCCCCGGAAAGTACAGAACCACCCGTACATTCCCAATAAAGAGGGTATTGCTTTTTCGGATGCCGCTGTGATAAAAGATACTGCCCCTGCTGGTTGACAATCCATACACTCACAGATAAATGATACAGCCCTTTGGGTATGATTTCTCCACGGCACACTGCTATTCCAGACTTTTCCCGTTTTGCATTATATAAATCCCATTTTTCCATTTTCATACCTCTTTGTGTGGGATCGGTGCTTGCCGGAAATCAAGTAAGTAAATATCCGCAATCCTTTCTATTTCTGTACGCTGATCTGCGGAATACTTATCATAAATCCCACCTGCTAACATACGGGCTGCCTTTGCGCTTTTAATTGCTGGAAGCACATCATCAAACACAATACAGTGTTCAGGTGCAACCCCTAATTTTCTTGCGGCCAATTCAAAGACATCCGAATATTCTTTTCCCCGCTGAACCTCATCTGTTGAACATAGAGCGTCAAATAATTCTAAAATAGAATTGTTCTTTAAGCATGGAATATAGAGATTTTCCGGCAACCCCGTAGCAACTGCAAGTTTTATTCCATGTTCTTTTAAGCGCAGAAGATAATCAAGGGCATAGGGCAGCAGACCGACATGGTTCCTGTATTCCTCGACCGCCATATTATTCCATTCCTCAATAATTCCCTCTACCGTTTCCTGCAATCCAAAAAGATCAATGGTATATTGTGCGGCTTCCTCAAAACTCCTTGCACATATTTCAGTTACATAATTATCTGGGACAGGAAGATTTCTCTTTTTCAAAAACTGAATATCTATATGCTCCCATACATCCATTGAATCCAGAATTGTTCCATCTAAATCAAAGATTGCCGCATTAAAATCCATGTTTCTTTTCCTTTCCGCAAAATAAATCTTTCAGTTCCGCAGCAGCAGCTTTTATATCGGACTGCGCTATGATGGCAGATACAACAGCCAGTCCGTCAATTCCCATGGGCTTGAAACGCCCTGCATTTCCTTTATTGATACCGCCAATAACAACTATCGGCAAAGAAACGGCTGTGCGGATTTTCTGTAATTCCTCCATTGATACAGATTCAGCGTCGGTTTTAGTTCCAGTAGGGAACATTGCGCCAACTCCCAAATAATCCGCACCATCCTGCTGTGCTTGTATTGCTTCTGCAATGGAAGAAGCAGATACCCCCAACAGCATATTTTCCCCAATTACTTTGCGGACGGTAGCCGCAGGTAAATCATGTTGTCCAATATGTACTCCCGCAGCCTGCACAGCCATTGCAATATCTATCCGGTCGTTTATGATAAGGGGAATATGGTATCTCTCCGTAACCTGTTTCACGGCAACCGCCTGATTATAAAATTCCAATGAAGGCAATTCTTTTTCTCGGAGTTGTATCATTGTGCAGCCTCCTAAAATTGCCTGTTCCACCGCTTCTGTCAGGCTATCGCAGCTCATTAGTTGACGATCAGTAACAAGATAAAGTGTATAATCAAAGTTCATTTTGCACCTGCCTATTCTTTAGATAAACCATGCTGATACAATTCGTAGAAATGGTGCGTCGGGCCACAGCCTTTTCCAATCGCAAGGGAGTGTTCGATTGCCGTTGTGACATAAGCCTTTGCCGCTTCGACAGCAAGCGGAATACTTTTTCCCTTTGCAAGCTGGGAAGCGATTGCAGAAGAAAAGGTACAGCCTGTCCCATGAGTATTTTTCGTATCAATGCGGGCTGTTTCAAAGTGGTGGAAATTTTCTCCATCAAATAGGACATCAACGGCATTTCCTATATGATGTCCGCCCTTGACAACAATCGCCTTACAACCCATGGCATATATTTTTCTTGCGGCAGCCTCCATATCTGAAACTGTGGAAATCTGCATATCCGCTATTTTCTCTGCCTCTGGAATATTTGGAGTAAGCACATCGGCCAGTGGAATTACAGTGTCTATCAAGGTGGAAACCGCCGCAGGATTCATCAATGGGCAGCCATTTTTGGCATACATAACCGGGTCGATTACAATATTTTGTGGCTTATATTGTAATAGTTTCATTGCCACTGCTTTCATACATTCTGGCGTAGAAAGCATACCAATCTTTACTGCGTTCACTTCAATATCTTCAAACACGGCATCAATCTGTTTTGCAATCATATCCGGGGTAATATCTTGGATGTCGATAACGCGGCTGGTGTTCTCTGCAACAACAGAAACAATAACACTCATTCCAAATACGCCGTGAGCAGAAAAAGTTTTCAAATCAGCCTGAATACCTGCACCTCCGCTGCAATCTGATCCGGCAATGGACAATACTTTTTTCATTTTGCATTTTCCTCCATTCTCTCGTTCCGATAGGCCATCTTCCAAAAAGCAAGCTCTAACAAACTTGCTTTTTCAAAAATATCAGCCAGATACTTTTTATTTGCTACTGATAACCCGGCACATTTATGCTCTGCAAAAGCAGACCATTCTTTGCAGCTTTCTGCATATTGTTCATCCGCATAATCTTTGATAAAGTCCCAATATCTTGACTGTCTGCTTGTAGGAACAGCCGCCAATTTTCGGAATATATAGCTGTAACTTAGCATACAGGGAAGAACCGCCATTAAAATTTCTTCATTCTTTCCATGTGACGCAATCTCAAACATGAAATCAATGTAATTTTGATTTTCAGGCAGAGGAGCGATCAGTTCAATATCATTATCCGTCATGCAAAATTGCTTTAGATAATCCAGGCGCACTTCTGATTCCGTATCATTTACAAAATTCAGCATGGAATAGTAAAGCTGAATTTCTCTTAATGTATCAGCATGAAAAATTGCCTTGCCGTATATACGGGCATAGTTTTTCAGATAGATACTATCCTGAATCATATATCTTTTGAATTTTTCAAGAGGTAGCTTTCCAGTTTGCACTTCCTGCACAAATGGGGTAGCTGCACATTCTTCCCAAATGGGAATGTTGTGGGTTAAGATGTCTTTCATAAATGCCATGTTTGATCCTCCTAAGATAAAAAAATAGAGCCTCTAAAACAATTAGAAGCTCTTTCAGACGCAATACGAGCGTAAGAAATTGCTTCCCTACGCCGGTATTAGCCGACAGGTCCAGAGGTCAGGTCTTACCTTTTTCAACTTGTTCAGTTCCCTCGCAAACACATATCATATCTTATTCAATTAAAAAAGGACATTCCCAAAACAGAGAATGTCCAAAAAATACGAATCTGTATTCTTTAGCTCCCTGCGTTGGTATTAGCCAACAGGTTCAAAGGGTCAGGTTTTAACCTTCTCAACTACAAGGTAGTCCCCCTGCTTGAATATCATTATAGTTAGAAAGTCCCCAAAAGTCAAGTCTACGCATTTAGGACGGTAAAAGTCCACGGAAATCAAAGGTTTTTCCGCATGGTCGGCTAGATAAAGTTATCCTGTTCCCCTCAAAACGAGGTTCTAAATGCGGGAAAACGGACAAAAAAGGAGAGACAGATGTGGAGGATTTGACACCTTTTCGCCGACGTTTTTTATCACTGGGTTACAGTAAGGGGCTAATGTATCCTAAAATAATAGCTTTGTTTTATCCCTCAATAGAATTTGTGGCATCTAATTTTTCATAAATATTTTGGATATGATTATGGTGCGGTATATAAAGAGAGAAAAACGCACCGAATACAGAGCCGATAGGCATACTGTATCCGGTGCGTTGTAAATTTTTAACCTTTCAGATAGTAATGCACATAGGCATTATAATCTCGATGCCGGGTGACTAACCGCAGCCAGATATAAAAGTGGGCAGTTTCCGAATACAAATTGAATTCGGTGGGCTCGCTGGTGGGCTGGGCGTACCCTCGGCAGAACCGTGTCAGGGTATCCAAATTCAGAAACTCCGGCAGTTGGAACAGCGCATTCTGGAAAGCATCAATTTCACGGGCAACTTCCAGAACAGGCGTATCCTTTTGGCACTGATGCCAGGTGGTCCACCATTTCCATCCGTCATAATCAGAACGGGAATAGGCTATCTCGCTGGCAGGACGGGAGCCCTGCTGAAACAGATCTTCAAAGGTGCAGGAAGTAGTCAGCAACGGATTTTCAAAGTCGGTCTGCTGCTGGCTCAAACCGTTTTTGACAGCTGCCCATTCTGTTAGAGGGAGTGGGCAACGGTTGGCATCACGCAGGGCTTCATCCATACCGCACGCCTCGCAGATATGGACATCTGCATAGCGGCTCAGGGCGTTGATGACCAGCCTGCAATCCAGCGGCTGACCACACCGAAGACACAGGGGTGGTTGCTCCGCCTCTGGGGTAAACAGCAGTTTGTCCTGCTGCCACATGGTTTCCAACAGGGATTTGGGATAGATACGGATCTTCATGATGATGTCCTCCTATTTTATCGTGTTTAATATTCGTACCGTTTCCTTCGGTCTTCAGACCAGGGAGGGTAAACACGCAGCTCATCCTGGAACATGGTCATCAGATCGCCTGCCATGTCCTCTTTGCGCCGATAGATGCACTGCTTCTCCGTACCATCGGCATAGCGGATGATAGTCTGGAGTGCGGGACCTTTCTGTGTGAAGATGAATTTGCGGCCATGAGAAGGATCAGATGCCTCAATCCAGAGGGGCAGGGTGGAGGAACTCCCATCCAGACACCGCCAGCCGCTGTAATCGGTGTAGCTGAACCCGTTGATTTCCCGCGCCAGTCTGCGCAGGGCAATATACAGCCGCTCAAAGTGGCACCCCAGTTCGCCTTTCTGATGCCGGATGTAGAGGGTGTGCCCCTCATGATCCAGGGCATCCAGTTCTTTGCCATAAAACAGGTATTCAGGGTAAAGACAGCCATCCGATTCAAGAATTTGTCCAGTGGGTTCCGCAAGGTGATTGTCTGACAGCCAGGCCGGAAAAAGTCCGTCTGCGGCTTTTATATTGATGAAAGCGCAGTGGTCGGGCCGGATTCCGGTTAAGTTGGTGGTAAGGGTTTCCCACAAAATCAGGATGCCATGATCCTTTTCATAAAGCTTGATGGCGAGATTGCCGTTGGGATATGTACTGATTTTCAAAGTAAGCTGGGCTCGGTGTTCGCCCAGCGTAAATGCGAGAGTATTCATAAGCGTTTTCCTCCAAAGAAGTACCGGCCGCCTGCAAAAATGCAGATTGCCGGTGCTTGTTGGTGTGTGTTCCGGACAAGGAAACCGGAGCAGGGAGAGGAATGCAGTTCCTCTCTGGTCATCGTCAGCTACACAGCCAAAATCTTTGACTCGAACTGATAGCGCAGAACCTGAGCCAGCTTTGTCCTGTTTTCACAAGTAATGCGATAGGTAGGGCCATAGTTATTCCGCTGTTCATCCATCCTTCGAATGGAAATGCTAAATCGGGTGCCCTCCTGGGTGATCCACAGACGCCTGCCCGTGGCAGCATCTTCAGCGATAATCCATAAAGGGCGCTGCATGGTCATATAGGTCTGGGGGTAAGCACGCCAGCCGCTGCGGTCATGGTAACAGAAACCGGGGGTTGTCTGCCGCCTTTCATTCAGTACATCATAAACTGCCTTATATTTCATGCACTGCACCGCCTTTCAAAGTTTTTCAGGTAGCCTGCATACCCTTCCGGATCCAGTTCCTGCAGCCGGTTGGCACGAAAACGATATTCGGGATAGGTGCAGAACCCGCTCTGCATGGTGCGGCCGGTGGGGATAGCCAGACCATGTCGGATGAGCCAGGTGGGAAATTCCGAATCGGCATTGGTGTCGATAAAGGCATGGTCTTTTTGCCGCTGACCGGGCAGGTTGACGGTGAGAGTCGCCCAGGGTTCCGGGTCACCGCTTTCCCATGTCACCATTTGTATGGCAAGGTTTCCATTCAGGTAGGAAGTCACCTGCAGCTGGATGGGGTGCGTGGCACCAAATTTCTTGTAAGGCAAGGTAACAGGTGCAGCATCAGTATCAGTATCAGGCTCTCCATCCTCTACGCCCAGTTCCCAACTAAGGGACAAAATCTGGCTCTGGCTCAGCGTGCGGGTATATTTCTTTGCGTATTTTGGCTTGAAGAGCAGGGCACCGTCCTGCAGGAGCAGCTTTCCTTCCTTTTGGTCCTGAATACAGCGCAGGCCATGCAGACGGGGCTTTGCGCGCTCCACCGCATCGTGGATCTTTGGATGGTCAAACCATATGGAATACTGTACGGCTACATTGAGATTGGGATGCTCCTGAAAGCGTGAGCATAGGAGATCCAGTACCTGTTGACAGACTTTTTTCCGTTTCTCCAGCGTTTGACGCTCGTTAAAGGTCAGTGTGAAGTACGAGAAATCCCGTTCGGATGCGTCTGCGGCGCCGCTAAAGGGATTACACCAGAAGTACAGATCCCATCGGTCGCTGCCATAGGACACAGGGATATTTTCGTCATACTGGTAGCAGACAAAGTCCTGTGCGATGGCTTCCATGACGGGTTTCATTGCTGCGCTGCTCTCCAAACTTGCCTGACGGATATATTGTTCCCATTCTTCGCAGGTGTGACTGTCATAAAACTGTTTGTTGGCTGCGGCCTCTGCTTCGGTGCATAGGGACTGCAGGCGCAGGGAGTGGACATCTTCTTTGGCATAGCCTTTTTCAAACCATCTGGTATCAATATTCATATGAGAACGATCTTCGCGAATTTTCATTTTGCATCCTCCTTGTGTATAGTTGCTGCATTTTTTGACGCAGTGTGGTCATTGGTCTTTCCAGTCATAGAGCCGACCATTTCTTTCAGACTGGCGATATACTGCTTCCATGCCTGTCTGGATTCTTCAGCACGCTTCAACTCGGCAAGCTGTTCTTCCGGTGACAGGGCTTCAAACTCGCATTGGCGGCAGTCCCTATCAATATCCAGAAAGATGCGGTTCAGGATGGAGAGAGCCAGTTCTGTAACAGTGGGGCTGTGTTCGTCAAGTGCTTTGCGTCCCTGACGAAACAATTCCAGATAGCGCTCATATTGCTGTTCGCTGATGAATTCCCAGCCGTAGGCTTCCTGGATGTCGCTTTCGCTATGGTATTGCATAGCTGCTTCAAATTCTGCCTCGCGGTCTGCGGCTTCCTTTTCGATGTGCCGCTTGAGCTTGGCGCGGATGCGCTCCAAGTCTTTGAGCAAAAGCTTGCAGGCTTTGGCCTCCATGAGATAACCGTGTGCTTCGCTGTTTAGATATTGCTGAGATGTATTTTTCATGCGGCAGCTTCCTCCTTGGATTTGGATTGAACAAAGAGTAGGAACCCGTTGCTGGTATCCTCCAGAAGCTGCCATGTACCATCCCGCCAGACGCAGGCGGTTGCATCGTTGTAGACTTCCGGCGTCTTGGGCGGGTCGTCAAAGCATTCCGGCGTCACATAAAGGCACATATGTCCCATATAGAAGGGCTGCAGAGCTGCTTCTATCTCTTTGCGCAGGGCAAGGGCGAGGGATTCGATCTCGTCAATATCCTGGCGCTGAAAGGCAGCATCTGAGATCTGTTTGAGCCGCTTGGTTTGCTTCACAGCTGCATCTATATAGGGTACGGCCTCATCAAAGTATTTGTGTTTGATCCGCATACCGTCAAATACCAGAAAGCGGGTATAGGCGGTAGCGGCTTTACAGATGTCTTGCCGCAAGGCATCAAATGGTTTTTTGTACTTGGTTTTCAGCACCTCCATGGATACGACCTGCAGATTGCGCCGCAGGGTTTCCAGATGGTTCACTAAAGTGGTGCGTAGTTCATCTCGTTCCATAGGCATCCTCCGTGGGTAACTTCCGGGCGGTTATCCGCGCCGGAAGTGGCGGCAGTGCTCATGCACATTGGCGTGGGTAAACGCAAAGCTCTTGCAGGCCAGCAATCGGTTCCGTTCTCTGGAAGATTGCCGGGCAACGTTTGCATGATACTTTTTAACAGATGTTTTTATAGGGTTATTCGAGTTCAGGTTCCCAAGGGGTATCTTCCTCATAAGGCGCAGCCTCCTTTTCATTGTCAGTGGACTTGTCGGCAGCCCGTACCGTCAGCAGAAGGGCATCTTCCCCGACATCGCTGCTGTGGGACTTTTGGGCTCGTTTTCTTTTGCATCGTTCCACGGCTTTGTCATAGTCGTAGCCGATACCAGCTTGCAGCTTGTCCGCAATTTTACGTAGCTTTTCTGCATGGTACTCATAGGTAGCACGATGGAATCCAGTCAGCTCCCACTGATCGCACACCGATTCCAGAAGCCGGACATAATCCCGCAGTGCGTTGACTGTTTTGTAGATATCGCCATAGCAGGTAGTAAAGGTATGGACGCCATCAAGATCCCGAAAGCAAAAAATCAGTTCTTCCCCCAAAAACTGTTCCAGTTGGACTGATTGTGCGATCATTGGCCGAAAAGCTTCCTGGGGCAGTTCGGGCAGTCTGTTCTCATCCATTGCTATCCTCCTCATGTTCCGGTATTGGCGGCTGTGGGCCTAAGCCTGCCGCAAACATCTGCACAGCGGTACGGTAACCAGAGGCGTATGCCTGCTCCAATACAGCAGAATTGCGGCATTGTACCGCAGTCTGATACTGTTCAAAAGCGATGGATGCCTCGTTGGAGAGCAGCGGGAGCAGAGCTTTTTCTTTCTGTTGTACTGCCTGATTAAAAGGTGTGAGGCGTTTATCAAGCTTGAACACATCTGCTTCATATTCGCCATAATAGAGCGAAGTGAGAAAGCGTGGGTCTGCCGGAAAGGATATAGCAGATGGTGCAGGGCGGGAAAGCGCCGCCGCAATATCTTTGAGTGTGTTGATCAGTGCAGGGAGCTGAACATTAAAAAATCTTTGCCCCATTGCTGTTTCGTGTAAATTCATAAAATGAGGCCCCCTTTCTAAAAGCCATTTGCCTTTTACTGTTCCCTGGCAATCCGGTGCAGGTCTGCTAACAGGTGCCGGTTATTCTGCTCATACTGAGGCTGAAAAGGCTGGTCTAAATCAAAATTGTAATAGCGGTAGTAGATCACCTTGAATACAATGCCCTGCCGCATGTCAGGGTCAATGGCGCGCATCAGTTTGCCCAGTTCGGTGGCGATCTCATATTCCCGCTTTACATATTCTTTGTCTTCCCTCTTAAAATTCTGATACAACCAGTCCTTGACGGATACCCGGCTGCCGGTAAAGTGGCTCCGGTGCCGGTCCAGACACAGGCAGTATTCAAAATCACGGCCACGCTCCCCTGGACCTACGGTAAGAGGATAGATACGGCAGGTACGGGTACGGGCAGGGTAGACGGAACAGCGCCCATCCATAAGGAAGATACAGGGGCCGTTTGGGGCTTTTGTCTTGAGCATATAGATAGGGAAGCCTTCTTCGGTCAGTGGTTCCGGTTCGCAGTAGCGGAACAGGAAATCCTCTATTCCTTCAATGGGCTCACCTTTTGTTCGGAGATAGCGAGCCAGGCGGTAGGCGTCCAGACTCTCCACCATTACACAGCCTTCGATATTGCGGCAGCACGCCCCGCATTGACGGCAGGAAAAGGTAAACTGGTCTTTGGGGCGGACTGGTTGAATTTCATTCATGATTTCTTCGTTCATTTTGTTCCTCCATAAAAAGAGCCGTGACGGAATGGTATCCGCCACGGCCAGAACTTGTGGAATAGTCAGCGGGAGCCGGCTGTTCCAATCCATTTACAGTCCCTTCACGCACATGCGGCCAATCTCACAGGGAGCGGACTGACAGCCGCCAGCGGAAAAGGGGACATGGACAGATGGTAGTGGGAGTTCTGCGTTTCAAAACGGACGCAATCCTCCGACTCCTCCAGAATCGCCACCACACGCGAAGTGTGGTAGATGTTTCCTCCGGCGTGCAGAAGCGCACCCCGCCCAACAGACAGTGGACGTAGCAGAGAACCATTCAAAACGATCTGTTTCTTTTCTTTCTTCATTCGGTTTGACCTCCAATCTTTTTGAAAATGTGGATGTAAGGGTATTTCGTATCTGTAATGGGTTTACCCATAGCAAATGTCCAACAGCACATCATGGACTTCGGCCAGAAGCTCTTTAATGCGCCGCATAGGAACCTTCTGGGTGCGGGCAATCTCACGGATACCATAGCCGCCCTGTTTCAGATGCACAATATCCATTTGCTGCTTGGATACTCTGCCGGCCAGTTCGTGGAGCAGAAGATCCATTTCCAACTGCTGCATGATTGGGTCATGGGCAGGAATGGTATCTTCTAAAGGTGCACCATCAGGATATAATCCGACATGAATACTGAGAACCTCCATATTGCGCTTGCGGCGCTCCTGGGTACGGAAGTAATCGAATAAGCAGAATTTCATTCTCCGATTAGCGATGGTGGAAAAAGTGAACTGTTGTGCGGTGAGATCAGAAAAGTAATCCCGAACGGCTTTCAGATAGCCGAAAATGACTACATCGTAAAATTCATCTTCTGGCAACCGGTTTTCGTTCAGAAACTTATAGACCAGGCTATGATGGGCGGTGGCAAATGCCTGTTGTTCTTTGGTTAATGGTACTTCACATAACATTGTATTTTCCTCCTTAAATAAAAAAAGAGGGATACCTCCGGTGTGTTCAACCGAAGGCATCCCTTTGTTCATGTGTCATGTGGCGCAGGTCACATCAAGATACTTATGCGGGCAGCTGCTCGCAGTCACCATTGATCTGGCTGACAGTATAGTGACCGTCTGCCGGCTCGTTGGTCATGGCGCCAGGCTCGATTACATAATCGCAGCCGGTGTCGCGCTGCTCCTCAGTGATTTCGGTACGCTGTTGGAGCAGGAGTTTGATCTGCTCCTTAAAACTGTTGGCGTAAGCCCGGATCTGAGCCAGTTCCTCGCCCTGGAAATCCTGCAGCAGTTTGAAGGTAGCAACACTGTAGTCATTGGTGCCGTTGTTCTCACGCTTGAGACCAATCTGCACGATGCTTCCGCAGGTGGCGCGGCAGCGGAACATAAAAGCTCGATTCAAAAAGTCTTTGAAAGGTTTGATGCTGGTGGGGGGCAGATTTATCTGCAGAGGCATGTACTCTCCACTGCGGAGCAGGTAGAGTATACGCATATTTTTGCAGGCTTTTCCCTTGCTGCCATCAGGTGCAGAACCAAAGCGGTTCATTGCGCAGGTGGCGCAGGCACCGCCGGGTGTACCGATGCCGATCTTGCCATCCGCAGAAGAACAAAGCGGCGTGGTATCGTCATCGTACTCGCTGCCGGCCGGCCAGTAGGCGCAGGTGGCGTGGCTATGCAGAATGACGCCTACCAGAGTCTTTTCATAGTCAGGATTGTCCGGATCATCGGACGGCATCTCGAACTGGAGTGTGCCGCCGGCGGGAATCTTGACACGCGGAAAGCTCATCTGCAGACCATCGGCGTCCTCGGCCAGTTCCTCGGCGCTGAAATCGCTTTCGATCATAGTGGGGAGCATGAATTTTTCCTGTTTCATCAAATCGCTGTTCTGATTATACATAGTGGTTCCTCCTTAAAAATGTGATGGTTGCAGATGGTCAGGCGGCCATCTGATTGATACGGTTCCACTGCTGCCGGGGCATGGACAGGATATTGTATCCGATCCCCTCCAGGGCAGTGGCGCGGTCATAGCTGTCCACATCCTGACTAAAGCGTGTTACGGCATTGGATAGCCCATAGAGGGTCAGATCCTTGCCTTCAATCAGACGCTGCAGAACGCCGGTGCTTTCTTCCTCGGTGATATTGAAATCCTTGCTTGCCAGACGGACAACACTGGGAATATCAGTGGTATTCATCTGGACGGTTGTGGCTTCACGCATCATGCCGACTACCCGTGTAAACCGTGTTTCATCCACGGCGGCCATCACGGTATCCTTGATCTTCATGGCAAATGCGTGGTCATCAGCGGCCAATGTCTCCTGTGAGAACAGTTGGAAGTTTTCGTCTGCCTCATTGACCCGTCCGATGTGAGTACGGCGAGTCTGGGCATCGTTGACAACCATGCCGTTACTGCATACCAGCCGATAGACCAAAGGCTGGATGTTGACGGAACCCAGTCCAACCTCACTATTGCTGATGATAACGCCGGACTGCACGATGTCACCGGGTACAACTTCGGCTTCAAGCCGCTTGTTGACTACCTTGATGTACATACGGCTGTCCGTGATCTGGCAGCTTTCAAAATAGGCGTCCTCCATTTGCTGAATGACAGGAAGGACGATTTCTGCAATGTCCAGGTTGTCAATGCGGCGATAGCGGTTGCTCAAAAACGCCCGTACAGTGCCATCCAGGGTGCGGACCATACGCTGGGTCGGTTCCCGCTGGAACCAGGAATTCACATTCTCCGCCAGCAGTTCCGGATAATCGGAAAGCATACGGTCATAGTAAGCAGCCGGAATCTTCAGATGTGTGCCGATCTGCCGATGGGCGATCTGGTTGATCTCCAGTGGCTCCACCAGTGGGTCATCGTGGTCATCAAAGGTGTGGAGATAAAGTTGAGAACCAAAAGGTTCTACTTGAAGCCGACGGGTATCAAGCAAATAGTCTTGCTTGAGTTTGGATTGGCGTTCAATCTGCTGTGCCATTTCCACGATGGTAAGTCCTGATTTCATTCGTCAAGTTCACTCCTTTCTCTGTGTTCCTTGGCAGCAGAAGCATTACCAGGACACCTGAATGCCCTGGGCAGTGACTTCAGCGGCCAGACCATTGCTTTCCAGAACCTCTGCCAGACGGGGCCAGTAGACCTTCTGGGGAAAGTTGTTCAGATGCTCCTGAGAAACAGCATCTTCGCCCTGCTCAATGCAGATATCACCGTCTTCCCGAAGCGTCAGTTTACTGTGCCCACGGGAATTAAGGTCGGAGATCAGTGCTTCCAGTACAGAGCGTCCTTGCGTTTCATACCAGATACGGGGATCAACAGGCTGCCTGTTCGGAGGTGTTGCATCATCCTCGTTAGTTTCTCCGCCGACCTTGGACAGCGGAACGATTTTGACCATATCGCATTTGATATTGGCGTTCTGATCCAGTGTCACATCGGCGTGATCAAACTCGTCAATGCCAAACACACGGATTCGGCCGGTACCGCCATTGCGGATCAGCTGCTCCGGCTGCTTTTCACACCACTCGAAGGTGGCTTGCGGATAAGCGGAGCGCAGATATGCCAGAATACGATGGTTGGTGTGGCGCACCAGAAGGTCATCGGAGTTGGTGCCGCCCAAGTCAGGAATCTCAAAACTTCGTGTTTGGATGCCTTCTGCATGGAGCTGTCTGGTGCGCTGTTGACGCTGGCGACGCCGTTGGGCCTGCTGCATATAGGGGAGAAGCAGGATCAAAACTACCCACAGTCCCCAGAGAGTGAAAACGCCCAGCAGCAGCCAGATCTGCCAGGGCCTGCGCACGAGAGCCATAATTGCGATGACCGCACCAATCAGGATCGTGATGCTGCCACTCAAAAGTCCTCTGTCATTATTCATGTTTGATACCATCCTTTTTTCTGAATTTGTTGGAAAACAAAAAAAGAGGGACCGCACCAAGCTTTCAGTTTCATTCTGAAAAACTTGATACGGTCCCTCTTAGGAGCCGAAGTAAACTACTCCGGCAGGGATTCACGGTCACCGTCCAATACCTCCGCGGGAGGCAGTGCGGGTTCCGCCGTAATGTCCGGGTCATTCTCTTGTCTGTTCGCCGCGGCGGGCTGTTTGGGGAGAAAACCGAAGTCATTTAGACTGACCTTCAGTTTCTTTTCCAATTTGCCGTCCTTCATGCGAACATCTACCAGCCGCTGTGAGCCGGCAAGCCAGATCATACTGCCTTTTTTGACCTTGAATTGCATGAGCCGGGTGACATCTGCATCCCAGGCCCACACCTGATAGAACTGCGTCCAGTTTTTGGTGCGTTCCATCAGATCAAAGCATACATAGCTTTGTTTGGACTGGCTTTCTTTGGGTACGAGGTCGTTCATGACGCGCCCGAACACAAAAATCTGTGCCATAACACTCCTTTCTGCCATTGGCATTATTATCTATATAAAAAAGTGCCAGCAGTTTTTCGACCCTAAAAGGGCGCAAAAAATCACTGACACTTGCATACAAACTTAACAGCGTGTGCAATGCAGGCTTTTGGCCTACGGTACAGATCAAAAAGACCTGTATTCCCAAATGGGATACGCACAAAAATCAATTACAGATACAGTATAGCACTGCATCTTGTGCCTGTCAAGATGTAAAACACTATATATAGATTTATAGCCAGCGACAAGTACGATATGTAGTAGTTGAAAAGGTTTTACTCTGTAAGATGGTTCATAACGCGGTAGTAGTCATCCAATAGGTAGAACTGAGTCTTTGTTGGGGATGCCGTTTGATAGTCAAAGGTCAGGCCGTATAGGCTTCCGGTGCCATCTACTCCCAGAGGACCAAACCAGCAGGACATTGTATGGCCGTTGAAATACCATAGCTGCAGGTCATTATATTCCGATTCGGTAACGAGTCCTTTGCGTGCCAGCCGAAGGGCGTCATCTTCACTGATCAAAGGATGGGACAGAAAATGGTGGTAGAGATCATCGGACATACCAAGTGCCTGCTGGTAGGTAAGCGGGTTGGGATTGTCCAGCCACCAGCGGGTCAGCGCTTCAAAGTCATGGACGACTGGGCGGGGCGTAAGGCTGCGGAATTGCTTTAGAAAAGCGATTACTGTTTCTGGAGCAGCTGGAGCTGGTATAGGTATTTCCTGTACACAGTCATTGAGAAAGGCAAACGCGATTTTTTCACCGGTTTTGTCCTCCAGCATCAGTCCGAAGCGCGACAAAGGAGCGAGCAGGAAATGCTCCAGCGCAAAGTTTTCTTCCAGAAAGCGATAGACTTTATATTGTTCGATGGTATGGGGCTTATACATAGGAAACCCTCCTTTCCTTGATCTACCCAATAAATAGGGACAGAAGGAATGTATTCTGCAAAATATAAGGAAATCAGGCGTTGGTCATTGTGATTTGCAAAATGCCCTTTAAGAAAGCGAGGTGGCTCAAAACCACCTCGCATTTTTAGGATTCAGAGGACGGATCGGGATGTTACTCCGGCTCGCTGATTGCTTCATAGCCCAAAAAGCTGTTCGTTGAAAGGGCTGCGTCCAGATAGTCATTTCCCACGGCAGGCCGCGCCCCTTTCTGAAAGTAAAATCGGTAGGGTGCGCCTATTTTAAGCCGGGCCGATTTACTGAGAAGCAGTGTGATCTCTATACCATGGCTGTCTATCAGATGTACTTTGCGGTAGTGGCGGAGCATAGGTGTACTGATACCGGCGCAGATGCCTTCCACTACCTCGTAGTTCTTATGTGCTGCAGTCGCCCAGATCCATCGACAGGATATAAGACAGGCGCAGAGTACGACAATCCCCAATGCCAGCAGGATATGATCTTTAGTCGCCACGCAGATGATGACGCTGATTCCCGCACTGGCGATTCCGGCCAGCAGAGTGAGCAGAAACTTTCGCTGCAATACGGTGGGAAAAAGAGTCCATTGTTTCATCATGCTCATACCCTCTCAAAGATAATCTGCTGCCGCAGATAAAGATTGGCAACGGCTAATGTCACTGGCTTGCTGCTCTGGCTGATTTTGACCATGCTGGCAATGTTGTCACTGGTGGTCGTTTCATCTCCGTAGAGGGAATCCAAAAGCGCACATTCATTGGGGAGGCGGGAAATATTTTTATCTATGCACTTGATGATCTCTGCAGTGGAGAGCAGGGCTTGGCCGGCAAGGCGCATGACCAGAACTTCGTATTTGGTGCGTTTATCTTTCTGGAACAGTTTCCGCGCAGCGGATACCGGAACATGTGCCAGCAGCGTCAGCTTGACAAAAGAGGCGAGCCGGAGGAAGAACGGTCCGCTGGTTGGGATAATGCTGAGCGAACCAAGCAGGTCATACAGAGCATCGTATTCTGTTTCACCGCTGCCGGATACCAGAAGACCGCGGGTAAGCAGTCGGTTTGTACAGTCTTCCCAAGAACGCTCGGTACAGTAACCGGATGCGGTGGCTAGCTTTTCGTATTCTTGTGCGATGTCATCCCAGCGCAGGATTCTCCAGTTGAGCATGCTCCAAATCACCATTTCCTGCATATCGGCCATGTACTCCTGACCGCCTAACAGGATGATTGGACAACTGCGGTTGCAGCCGTTTGTCCTTCGTTCAAACCGGCCGACCGCAGTGTATAGGGTTTTGATTGCCATATTTCGATACCTCCTTTTTATACATATCCCTTACTGTTATTGATGCTGATTTTCAACAGATCAAAGCAGGCAGGTTAAAAAGTCAGGGTCATTGCGAAGTTTTTCCAGGGAGCGGGAGATCCAGGCGCCCACATGGGAAGGAGGGACTTGATAGAGGGCGGCGATGTCTGTAATGCGCATTCCCTGAACCTTCAGCGCCAGTGCTTCGATGCCAAGTCTGGCAACGCCCTGATAGTTCTGTTTGCTGGCTTCCAGCAGATCAAGGGTCTCCAGACGAGAAAGGTGGGAGTCAAAATGGTCATCCGGCTGGTCTACCTGCTCTCCATCTGCGGCCAGCTCGCCCTGTTCTCCGATGATCAGCCGACTGATGTGCCGCCCCTGACTACAGATTTTTCGGCAGTAGGAGAGGAGTCCATTTTTCACAACCTTTTTGGCGTAGGTTGAAAACTGCGCCTGTCCGGCATTGTAGGTAAAAGCGGCCTTGCAGAGCCACAGGCATCCTTCCTGAAACAGATCTCCGTACTCCAGACCACAGATGCCGGGATTTACATGGATGTTGTTGACAATGACCCAGTGAACGATGGATAGGTTTTTTTCTACCAGTGTCTGCTGGTCTTTGGTAAGCTTAAAGTTTTGCTTCATCAGGCTTCACCTCCGTTCAGGCAGCACGCCCGGATGTGTACGCCGGAGCCTGCTGACAGAGGGAAATGACTTGCTCACACATATATTCGGAAAACTGGCCGATGTGGGTCTGGTGTGCATCCAGCCCCAGTTTGGCTTGCAGCCAGATATAGACCTCCCATTTTTCCATATGGCAGTCCTGCTGCAGTTTTTTTAGGGCACGATGGGCCAGAATGCGTTTGTGGCGCAGATCGCCATTCGCCAGTGTCCCCATGGGGAGCAATGTGCGCTCATGAGCACTGACATAGGCATTGCAGGCCGGCCATCTGTCGCAGACATACAGGAATTTTCCTCTGGTCTGTGGAGTAGATCCATACACAAGGCTTGCAGGCCGAAGAGAAGCGTGAGCATGACAATAAGGACATTTGATTTGCTTTTGTTTCAATAAAATCACCTCCATTACGCGCCGATGACGGCGGCATTGCGTCTTAACAGGCAGAATCATCCGAAGTAGGTATCCCGGTCTGGGCATAGCTGTAAAAACGGACATACATGGTCCGAAGAGGTATGCCATTCCAGAAACTTGGTATAAGCAGTCCGGAACGAGCGGCACTCCAGAATTGCAGAGCATTCTTCGGGGTCCACTGCTTCTCCACTCAGCTTCCGCACTGTCTGGACGGACAGAAAGATCGGCTGACAGCCTGCGTCTGCTGCCATCAGGAACCCCTCACAGGATGCCTGCCGGATCATTGGACAAAGTGAACCGCTGCAGCGGATGAACAGGGCGTTGCGCCAGTTACCCCGGACTGCCTGCAGAAAGGAATAGAACTGACACGGTTTTTGATTCATGCTTTCACCTCCATTAGTCGTTATCTGCAAATAAAAAAGGGGCCAGCTGCAGAAGTTCTGCAAACTGGCCCCTGATTTGGTGCTTAGGAGAACAGACTTTCAATCTCTTCAGTGATGCGGGGGATGACCGTATCGTTGAAGATGAGGGTCAGAGCCGCCAGGAGCAGCGCACCCAAAACTACGGCGATAATGATCTTGACGGCATCCGAAATGTAAAAATCGCCGCGCTGATTGGACAATGCCATACGGCCGCGGTTGAGCAGATAGTTGGCTTTGGTATAGATACGGGTCGTGAATTTTCTCATGGTTAACCTCCTGTTATGTGTTTGATTTGTGGTTGGGTAGGTATATCAAGTCCACCGTCTGTTAAGCGCGGCGGATAGGCTTGATCAGATTGTTTTTGTTGGAACGGGGCCGGTTCGGATATGCTTTAGGCCGCTGGAACAGCAAGCAACGAAATCGGCGTTTTTTGGTGCCGGTATCATTCGGCGGATAAAATTTCTTTTTGGGCATAGGCATTCTCCTGTAAAAAATGAAGCCGGGCTGATGAAACAGACCGGCTCAGTTAGGACCAATGGAAATAATGTGCCTGTCGCTATGGAAAATCGCTTGGGTACAAACGCTCACCTCCCTGTGTATTTGTCTTCCATATGAGGAGCAGGTATGAAAACGCCCGGAAGTACCGGGTCGGATACCAATTAGCCAAAGAACGCCCCGAGCGAACTCATAACCTCGGTACAGAGCACCACCAGATAGATAATCATAATGCAAATCAGCATCATCATAGAGTAACGCTGAATCTTTTTGGGACGTTTGGCAGCTTCCTTCTTCAGATTGTTCTGCTCGATCTGGCGCATATCGAAAGTAATCATTTTGAAGTACATCCGCTGATCATCGCCGCGCAGGACACCAATCAGGCCACGGATCACATCGGACAGCATGGGGCTGCCAATGCGGGTTTCAAATCGAATGAGGGCATTTTCATAGTTGCCGGTCTTCATATCAGCAATGGTCTGATCCAGCTCGGCGCCGAAGTCTTTCCCAGCCACACGGCGGTAGGAAGTCAGAATTTTAAGTACATCCCTGTCATTTTCAAGGCTCTGGCCGACGGTCAAAGCAAATCGGGGGATCTCTCCCTCGATCAGTTTGCGGCGCTTTTTAACAAAATCAAAGGCTGCATAGTAGGTTGAAAACCACAGCGCTACCGCAAGGCCAATCAAAATAGGTACCAGCAGCGGAATAAGAAATGCCATGGGGATGGCACACAGGCCAACTGCCCCTGCAGTTACCCAGGCTCTGGCTGTATAGACCTCCGGGGTAAGCTGCAGACCTGCAATGTCCAGAGCGCGTTGCACCTTATTGCGCTTGAGCCGGTCCAGCCGCAAATAAGGGGCGATCCAACCGGCGATTTTTGTCACATAGACATCAAGCAGCTTTTCATTTTTGGTGCCCTGCTGTTTGCGGGAGAGCATCATCATTTGTGAGGTCTTCTTGGTCGGGATGTCCACAAAGGCACAGGTCAGGTTGTAGACAGCAAAACCGAAGAAGATGATGGCGATGAGCGCCAGAAAGGTCATACGCTATCACCTCCATATTCGATGGGCTTGCTCAGTTTCATAATCTGGGTCAGCGCAAACAGGATGATGGCTGCACAGATTGCCAGTGCAATTTTGCCCGGTGTGGTGAAGATAAGGGTGTGGAACCAATCCTCATTCAAGAAATAGAGCATCGGCACATTGGCGATAACCAGAAATATCATGGTGATGGCTTCACGCCGCGGTCCTTGCATCATTGCCTCCAGTTCCGACTGCACCACACGCACATCGGAGAATTTCTGGTTGATGGTAGGCAGGGTATTCTTCATACTGCGGTCGGACTGGCATTGGATGAGGGTACCGCACCATTCATGGAAGACCCGGTTGGGAATCTTCATCTTCAGGCTGTTGATAGCACTGGTGATGTTGGCATTGATCAATTCCGCTTCATAAACGAAGGCTTCAAAGTTGGCTTTTACCGGCTCATTGATATAGGGCAGGTTTTCCTTGACAGAACGGATCAGATCCTCGGTGCGCAGGTAGGAAGTCGTGATGATGGAAATAGCGGTTTCCAGTTCTTCATTCAGATGCTTTTTATAGCTGGCGGCAGTGCTGCGCAGATACCAGATCGGTATAAGGGAAAAACCGATACCCAGAATGGGCACCATGTACACATTCCCAATCAAAAGAGCCAGCACAGCCCCCACAGCGAACAGAATCAGGGACAGTCGTTTTATTGCCTCATAGCGGTCCGCCCGTCCGGTACCCTTCAAGATCTGTTTCAGTTCGTAATCCTGATTAAAAAAACCCTTGGCTGGTGTGCCCAGAAGAACATTCAGTTCATCAGACAAGGTGGCGGATTTTCGCTGGGAGCGGAAGAGGGCGTCAATAAAATCACCCGGCTTCACACCAAACAGAGCCAAAAGCCCAGCACTGAGCAGGATAAAACAGATAAGATAGATCCATTGCAATTAACCCACCTCCTTTGGCGGCTGCATGAATTCTTCCAATTCCTTGTTGGAAATGCCATTGTCCAACAGCCTTTTCTTCAAGGAATCGGAGATCAAGCCGATTTTTTTATGGTGCCCCACCACACGGGTTTCACCACGGTCATCAGTTACATTGTCCTCCACTTCATATTTGTATAGGGAATGGGCGATCAACCGCCCGTCCTGGTAGTCCTCGCCCTCGATGATTTCCATGATCTTACGGGAACGGTCCTCCAGCTGCTTGGTAAAGACGATGATGGGATACGCCTCTACCATGATCTGCATGAGGATGGAGTCATCCATGTTGTACTTGCGTTTGGCAAGGGTCATCATCCTGCGGTAAGTACTGTTGCAGGAATTGGAGTGGATGGTGGTACATACGGTATGGCCGGTGCGGGAACTTTCGGCTGCGGACAGGCTTTCTGCCGCTGACCGCATTTCACCTACACCGATGACATCCGGATGCTTACGCAGCACCCGCTCCAGAAGAAAATCCTGATTGATGTTCAGCGCAGGGTTCTCGCTGGGGCGGGTCAGCAGATGTACCACGGAATTGAGGATATTGCCCTGTGCATCCCGCTTGACCAGATCAAATTCGCGGCTGCCTTCTTCAATGGTAATAAGGCGCCGGTTATTGGGCACATTGGACAGCAGCCAGGCCATGATCGTGGTCTTGCCGGAGCCGGTGGAGCCGGCAATGCAGACGGACACCCCATATCGTATACAGGCAGTCAGAAAGTGAAGCATTTCAGCGGTGGCACTGCCGGAGTTCAGCAGTTTTTCTTCACTGACGGTCTGCTGGTTGACAATACGGATGGAGGCATTGACGCCTACATCTGCATCCACAATGGGAGTTTTGTCCACTGAAATACGGATGTTTTTGTCCAGAAATCCCACAATGCTGGGCATAGTATCATCAATGACCATGCCGCAGGCGTTGAGCATTCGGCGGATCACATCGATGGCGTGCTGGGGCGAACTGAATTTATCAGAGATCTTGATACTGCGCCCACTGGATTCGATCACTTCAATGTCGTTGTAGGCGTTGATGTTGACCTCCTCAACACCAGGCTTATAGATCCATTTCTTCAAAAAGGAGTAGCCGGCCATGTCTTCATAGAGCTTGGAACACAGTTCTTTTGTAGAGAGCCCGTCAAGGGCATATTTGCGTTTGACAATGTAGTGTTCCATCAGTTCTTTCAGCAGGCTTGTGGCACGCTCTGCATTGCCTTCCCCAGCTTCAGCAATGGTGGAGGCATGGTTTTCGGCAAAATACCGCTGTACATCCTCCAGTACCTGGTCATAGGTCAGCTCCTGATTGGCGGCCGGTGTGAAGAATATATCATTCAAATTACTCATCGGCATCCTCCTCACATTCATACGCTGCATCATCCTCTGACTGTTCGGCCAGTTCCATTTGCTCCAGAATTTCCAGTACCTTGTTCAGTGAAGCAGTGTATTTGGGGTTACAGTAGGTGATAGCCTTGAACATACCGCCTTCGGTAGCACAGCGGTCGATCTCCTTACTGTAGGGAAGCAGGCCGTCAAACCCGCCAATGATATAGCCCATTTCATCCAAGGCGTGGAAGGGACGGGCCAGACCGGCGAATGTCATATGCTCAGAAAACCGGAAGCGCTCGTCCACAAGCAGAGGTTGATGGGCTTTCAGGTAGTTGATGCCCTTTAGGTCCGGGGTGAGGATACGGATGACCACATCGCCGGCTTCAATGGCGGCGGGAGTGAACACATTGGTCATGCTGGTGCTGCAGTCCAGAATGACGAAATCTACCAGTTTGGCGGCAGCATGAATGAGCTGCAGTACCATGGTATATTTGACCTCTGGGTAGCTCAGCGGGTTTTCTCCTGCCGCATAGCCCATCATCCCAATGAAGGGATAGTTTTTCAGCACTGTCACATGACTGGCGACCAGAGATGTATCAATCTCCACACTGCTCAAAACCTGGCCGATAGAGGTATTGGTCTGGATGATCTGCTCCGGTAGCCAGACCGGCAGCATAGGGACATTCATATCGGCATTGATAATGATGGCTTTCCGCTTGTCCCGGGTCAGGGCTTTGGCCAGAATACAGCAGAACATGGATTTGCCGCTGCCGGGGCTTCCCCAGACGGTGATAACTTTACCCATAACGAAGATCCTCCTTCCTTGATTTGATTATTCTGCCGAGGGTGCAGTTTCATTAGTGGATTGTGCAGACTCTGCAGTTTCCGTTTCCTGGGGTTCACTTTCAACATCAGAATTTTCCGCATCTGCAGCTTCTTCCTCAATCAAAGTTTCGGGGAAGTAGATTTCCTGCAGAGTCTTATCCTGCTCGGCAAGCAGCTCATCTGCCAGTTTGTCATTGTTGCGGGAGATAAGAGCCACATGAGCTACGCCGTCATTTTCAAGACCGGTAATGATCTTCGCCTGTTCAGGGCTTGCCAGCACAGTGATGGTGGCTGACTGCTGCTTTTCTTCATCCTCCGTGGGCTCCTTGGCATTATCCACATTGATGCCGTCTGAGTCTGTGACGGACAATACTTTGACAAAACGCAGTTCCGGTACTTCGGCCGCCGTATCAAGAAAGTGGTAAATACGGATGATGTCACCGGGCTGAAGCTTGTCAGAGAGGCCGGAAGCAAGTGTTTTAACGGTCAGCGAGATAGCGACCTTACCGGAAGGGATGCTGTTGAGCGCCACATCGGACGAAACCGGTACAGAGCTGATCTTGCTGGTAAGGATATAGTCACCCACAGCCAAGTCGGCGGTAGCGTAAAGACCATTTACATCAGAGAGCTGATGGGCGATGTTGGAGGGGAGGTTATAGCCGCCTACCTCAACCACCTCGGCATTTTCTGACGAGATTTGTTCGCCTTTCAATACCGGCTGGGTAATGCGGACGATTTCCTCCTTTCCATTGGTCTGACGGGCGATGGTTGGAAGTGCCACAAAGGCGATAACCGCCGCCAGCAGCAGAGAAAGGATACCGAAGATGAATCGGTTATTGAGTTTCATAAGCGTTGTCTCCTATCTTAAAAATAGTTGGGCCAAGGTCGCTGTACAGCAGCCGCAGGCGAGAAATGGCAGGAACGGGATAGCAAGGGGCTGCCCGGTTCGGTAAAGCCGCCTGAGAAGAAAGATCACAGGCATTGCGGTAACAGCTGCAGTCAGAAAGACCAGCGCCATGCCGGAAGGACCGTAGACCAGCCCTAATATCCCGCAGAACTTGATATCCCCGCCGCCCAGACCAGTGCCGTTTGTTGCCAGTGCAGCTGCCAATGGAATACAAAAGCCGAGCAGGGCACCTACCAGAGCATGGGTAGCGACCGGCCAGAGAAAGAGCGGCGGAAGTCCATGATTTAACAGGAAATACCCTTGAAGGACCGGCGCCAGGGCAGCTAAGGGGATAAAAAAGACGAGTGCCCGGTCAGGCACCCGTCTGTAAAGCACATCGTAGACAGCAAAGCCGGCCACCACAAAAAATATGGTAAGCAGGTAAGCTGTCCAGAGGTTATTCTCGATTGGTATACCAGTCATCATAAAGGCTCCCTTGGATCGAAACATAGTCATTTAGGTTGATGGATAACATACCGTCAGGAGTCCAGGTATCCCACACCTGTGTATAGATGGTGTAGTCGGTGGCATCGGGGAACCACAGCGGTGTGAAATGCACTGTCCGGTCATAGGTGGAAAACTCGTTGGGCTTAAAGATGAATTTTGCACTTTGGCCGCCGGAACGCTGCAGAAGCCGCAGATAGGTCTGATACTGGAACTCAGGAAATACGGAAAAGGCAGTTTGGGGATAAGTAATGTGGCTGGTCGGGGCATCTGTTGACAGCGTTGCCCGCACTTCGGTTTTAACGCCGTACCCGCTTTTCATCGTCTTGCCGGATGCTGTGGGTACAATATCATCTGGCATTAGAGACATCTCGCCGCTGATGGAAGCGGAGTAGCCCGTATATTCGTATTCCCAATATCCTTCATCGACCCAGTGACCTCCATCTTCACCGTGGTCGCACCATACCCATACAGGCACCCAGTAGCAGCTCCAGACGCCCCAGTTGGCAGTGAGCTTCTGCGTTTCATTGGGCAGGGGCGGCACAGAGTAGCCGGGATTCGTGTCGGTTGCCACAGGGTCAGGCGGAATGTGTTCATTCAGGTCCACGATCTTTGCGACAAAGGTATCCTGGGCGGTATAGGCGCCGCTGACAGATACTGTAATGGTTATGGTCTGGGGTGTGGAGGGAGTATGCCATTTGACCCAGACTACCTGACTGTCACCGGCGGGGATCACTATATCATTGACCCGGTAGGTGGTGCCGAGGATATGGAAGGTAACCGATGCCGGATTATCCGGCGTCAGATCTTGGTCCGTCCGTAGTGTGACGGCGGTGATCACATCCGTGTCCACTCGGTATTCGACATCAGGGGCCTCAATTTCTCCTTCCGGCGGAGCTTCATCAAACCAGACGATACCAACGCCAAGGGTGCTGATGATGTCGGAATTGTTCTGCTTTCCAGTGGTGTTGCCTGTCCAGGCGGAGATGCCAAGGTCGCTGAATTCCAGGAACATTGACAGCGGCAGATTTTTATGGGTAAGCGAGGTCATGGTTTTCCGCAGATTGCCGCCGGACATCTGATCATACAGGCCGGCCTCAGTAGCTGTCATGCAGTAATACTGACCGTTGTGAGTGAAGTAGGCAATGGGTTCAATCAGAAGCTTGTACTCGCCGGCAATCATCCGTTCATAATCGACGCCGGCTGCCTGAGCGACCATCATGCACGCATATTCAGAACAGAAATACCGTTTGATGGCTTCGATGTTGCTCTGCCCCTTGCTGCTGACGATGGTGGGCATAGACTGTGTAGGTCTAATGCAGGAATAGGCAACGCCGGACTGAAGGGAGAGGCCGGTGCCGCCCAGATATTGCAGCTTGTTGACTTTACCAAAATGGAGAAGACTGGTTTTCTGCGTCCGGTTTGAAAAGTCCAGCGGCGAAGATACGGCAGTTCCACTGGATGCGTCAACAACAGTAATGCGAACGCCATCGTTGCCTGAGTTCCAGAAGTTGCTGCTTGTGCCCTGACCCATGCTGCCACCGCCGCCATCTATGTTTCCATTTCCGCCCGATGCAAAGGCAGAGGAGGGGAATAGACAGAAAACAAGGGTAAAGCAGCATAGGAAGGCGAGAAGTCGTTTCAAATACATCACGCTCCATTCCTTTTGAAAATAGGAAGGCCGCCACAATCCTGTGACGGCCAAGTAGTGTCATATTCAGTTGTAGTAAATCAGCCCATATTGCCGACCTGTTTGTTCAGATCCCCATCGCTGTCACCGGTGGACTGCTGTACATTGCCGGGAACAACCCAGCCAAACACTGGATCGTATACAGCTCCATTTCCGTTGCTGGAGCCGGGAACCGGGTCATTGCTGGGCGGCGTTTGCTCGGCGGGTGGGGCAGTGACCTCCGGAACTGACGGGTCAGGATTGACGGTATGCTCCTGACCAGGATCTTTGATTTCGGTCTTACCTTCCGGCACCGGAGGAGGTGTTTCTTTAGGCTTTTCGGTGTCAGTGAAGTCGATCACAACCTCATCCTCCGTTTGGGAGGTTACTTTGGGATATTCTTCTTTGGCGTCTGTGGACTGGCCGGGGGCATAAGCATCTGCTCCATTATCACCATCTGTCTGTGTGCCGCCATCTGACCAATCGCCGGTGACGCTGCTGGGTGGAGATTCATCCGGTCTAAAATCTCCGGTACGGTCGCGGCTTACGAACCAGCAGACACCCAGAATAGAGACACAGAGGAGAGCCAGCGAGGAAACAATAAAGCCTTTGGATTGGAAAAACTTCTTCATATTTTACATACACTCCTTTTTTGCTGTTATATAAAGCCTATACGGTAGAATGTGCCGGGCTTTCAACAGTATTGTTAGAATTTTGTGTTGTGGTAGCCTGTCAGCTCCACCCGTTGGGTGATAGCCGGATAACTGTGACCGAACATCTGCACATAGAACTCCACATCACAGTAAAAGATGTACTCAACCCGTCCATCCTCTACATTGAACTCCAGGCTGATGTCGGAAACCTTGTAATCCTCCGTTGAAAGCGGAATCTTGGAGTCCAGGCCGCCTGCTACTGTAGCCTCCAGCATGTCGGTATAATCATTGCTGGAGTAAAGGGTATTTAGGTACTCTTCAAAGTTGGTTTCACGCTGGGAGCGGTAGGTGTCTGCATAAATTGTGCCGCTGAGGTTATTTAACTCCATTTTAGCGCCATTGCGGATGTTGATGCAGGTGATCCGGATGGAAGCGTACAGGAGCAGGAAGGAGATCAGCATCACGATACCTACCACAAAAAAGCAGGCGAAAAAGGTGATCTCGCCCCGTTCGTTTCGCAGCGACTGTTTCAGCCGCAGGAATATGCGTTTCATAGGTCACCTCACTTCCAGTAGTGCTCACTGACGCCGCTGCCACGGGCAACCACTGTGATGTTTACCAGGTCAAAATTCCAGAACCCACCCAGTTTGGCATCTCCCTCGATAGTAATGAAGAAGGGGGTGCCCAACTGGATGGCATTTGTCATACCGGATGGCCTGGGTGATGTGTAGGTAGTGTCAATGGAGTAGGAAATATTTTCGGCTCCTTCGATCTGAGAACTCAAAAATTCAAACAGCTCATCGGTCTCGCCGTTGACGCCGCCGGAAAGCTGGATCTGTTTGACCATCTGATCGGCGGCATGGTCAAGTTCCTGCTTGGTGGAAATGATGCTGAACAGGTCAATAATGAAGGCAAGAAGCAGGACGGCAATGAAGATAAAGACCACCGTACTGAAATAGTTGGCCTCGCCCCGCTCGTTGTTCAGCATCTTCCGGGCTTTTTGAAAGAGAATAGAAACCACCACCTTTACTTAAATTGAAAACAGCCGCTCCAAACCGGAGCGGCTGCTATGCAAAGTTTTGACTGTACCAAGTATAACAGATATGGATTTACGGCGAAAGGGCAGGACTGTGCCAATGTAGAGACAATTTTCTGCCAATTACAGCCCACCCTTAATAAAAGGAATCGCACCATAATGTCCAATCAAATAGCCTTTTTCCAGCTTGGTATCTTTACGAATAGAAAAAGCTTGGAGAGAGAACAGATCGGTAGCAGCGGTCAGTTCATCTTTTTCGGCAAACCAGATCTGATCTCTCCTCAGCACATCCAAGTCAAGAAGATTGGTATTGTGTGATGTGAAAATCAACTGGGCCCCATTTGGATTGAATTCCACGCTGTTAAAAAGTGAGACTAGATGCTTTGTCAGGAGGGGATGCAGATGAGCGTCCAGTTCGTCTACTACAAGGGGTGTTCCTTCATCCAGCACCTCTTTTACTATGCCAATCAGTTTGAAATAACTGTTGGTGCCATCAGATTCCTCTGCCATGTTCAGTGTGTAGGAAGATGTAACTGAAAATGAGAAACTGGACTTGGAGTATATCTGTTTTTTTCTCCCATTGACTGCAACAAGAAAAAATGTTATTATGAATACATAAAATAAAGAAAAATTGAGTATTATAATAACAAGTGCAACAGAAAGGAGATCTGTATGGAAAAGATAAAGTACCGAGATTTGATCATGCAGTATCTGACTGCTCTGGAGCCAGATCAAACAATTACAACCGAACAGGTCGCACAGTATGTGGCGGAGCGACTTTTACTTGATGCGGCGATGGTAAAAAAGACAGTCAATGTAAATATGGCCCGGCTTGAAAAAGAGGGGCAGATTATGCGTCTAACCAAAGGGATTTACTGCAGGAGGGTGAAAACAGCATTTGGATATTATACTCCGGATAAAGAAACACTTTTTTGTAAGCAATTACTTCGGAAAGAAAACGAGATAATTGGATATGAAACAGGATTGTCGGCATTAAATCGCATTGGTCTTGTTTCTCAAATGCCAAGAAGGAGATGCATTGCAACCAACCTGCATACAAAACGAGTTCCGGAAGGAATGCAGATTGAGATTCGGAAACCGCCTATCGTAGTTAATTCTGACAATTTTCGGTATTTGCAAATTTTGGATGCAATCAGAGAACTGGATATGGCACCAGTAGATACTGCAAAGCCGATTGATGTGGTAAGAGCTACTGTTGAGGAATTCACATTGAAAACTGAGATGTTGATTCTGATGGCCAGAAAATATTATGGGCAAAAAACTTTGCTTCGGACCATAGACATTTTGTTGGAGGGTAGTTATGAAATTGCACGAGGATAAATTTGCTTTTTTGAATATTATCAATTTAATCCATGAGGCTAGCAGCATTAGGGCTGATATTTTGGAGAAGGACTATTATGTTACACTACTGTTGAGGGAGTTAGCAGGGAAACAGGTAACGCTGCCAGCCTATTTTAAAGGCGGAACGGCCTTGTATAAAGCACAGAAAAGTATCCGCCGGTTTTCAGAGGATATTGACTTGACGGTGTGCATCGATAATTGCAGTAACAGCCAGGCTAAGAAACGGCTGGAGATGGCAACAAAGAAATATCAGGCCCTACCACGCACATCCAGAAAGGATCTCGAAGATGATCGGAAAGGTAGTATCACAACTGTCTATGATTATACTCCGCTTGTAGGCGTTGACTCGGATGATCCGCTCCAACGGTTTGGGTATGTCAAAGTAGAAGGTACATCCTTTACCGTCAGCGAGCCTTTTACACCGCTTGAAATTGAACCGATACTTTACACTTATGCTACCGAAGAACAGCGAAATATTCTTCAGTCACAATATAATGTTGCCCCTTTCATGATTAACACAATTCGGTTAGAGAGGATTTTTGCCGACAAGATTTTTGCTGCTGAATTCTATTATGAGCGTAAGATGTATTTTGATGTGGCAAAACATCTTTACGATGTCAGCGTCATGTTTGATTTAGAGCAGATTCAGGAAATGATTCAAAATCAGCAGACATTCCTTGAGATGCTGGGGTATAAAAGACTGGAAGAGACCCGAAGAACAGGCAGTGATCTGGCGGAAAAGAAGTTTTCTGATTTTCAGTTGCTCAGAGGGTTTTCTGATAATGAGGCACTTCGTAAGGACTATCAGAATATGCAGCGCAACTATGTTTTTGCGGAAGAAGATGCATTGTCTTTTGGTTTTGTGGTAGAGCAGTGGAAGAAACTTGGAGAGGTATTGCTTGCGCTTGAGTAAGTGCAGTATGACACTGGTGTCATAAAAACTGTGGACAAAAATTAGCCAGGGGAGCAGCGGTTTATCTGCTCCTCTGGCATTGCTTTGCTTACAGGTTCTGACGGATGATCCGGGTGATAATACCTACGGCCACACCCCGCTCCATATCCAGACGGGTGACGGCAAAAGATACATCGTCCTTTTTGCCGGGCATCCGGTAGTCATAGCAGGAGTGAGCTACCGCATTGACACCGTTGGAGAGGCGCACATAGACAACGCCCTTGTGGACATCTGTGACACGACCGGCATACTTGCCCTGGATACGGCACTTCTGCAGGTTGTCCCTGTCGGTATTCTCGGAAATACTCTTGATGTCAGCCTTGATGCCCAAGTCCTCCAGACTGTTGCGCCGCACGCTGAGAATACGGACCAGAACCTCATCGCCTACGGAAAAACGCTCATGGGCGTCACCGATCCAGTCCCAGGCAAGGTCACGGGCAAGGATGGAGGTTTCAACGCCGAAAACTTCCACGCGCACAACCTTTTCAGCCACTGCAATCACACGCGCCTGGACGATGCGGCCCTCATAGACACGGTACATACCGGCAGCATCCGTATCCAGATAGAAAATCTGGCGTTTGCGCAGCATGGCCTCCTTGCGGCTGGCAACTACGCTGCGAGTTTTGGAGTCGATACCACGCACGATGAAGTCAATGTCAGCACCCAGCATGTTGCCAAGGATCTTATTTTGGCGCAGCATAAGGTCGGTATATTCCTGGCCGGAAGGGCTGCGGCCCAGATTGATCATCATTTCCTTGATAGGGATAATGACACGGAACCCCTTGTAATCCACAACTGCCACTGTCTTGCGGTTGTCCAGCTGTTCAATGCCGCCCAGCTTGCCGGTGATGATCTTGCGGGTACGGTAGGCATTATGGATCTCATGCCAGATTACATCATCTCGGTCTTCGGCAGTCTCGACATCATCCCGGTTGCGGATGGTAAGGACGGGAGCCTCGCCGCGCTGGGGGCGGGGCTGGCGCCGGGGAGGAGAGGGAATGGGTGCAGGAGCGGCAACTTCTTCCACAGCAGGAACGTCAGGCTCCACAGCAGGTTCCTCCGCAATAGAAAGGGTTTCGGCTGTATCCGCCGACACTGTTGTTTCGGTAGGAACTTCCTCTGAGACAGGTTCTTCAGGAGCAGCAGCTTCTTTCTTCTTCCGGCTGGTACGCTTGGGCTTTGGAGATGCAGGGGGTTCCTGCAAAGCGTCGGCGTTATCTTCGTAAACATCAGGCGGCTGCACATCAGAGTCTTCCGGCATATCAGTGGGAGCAGCGCTTTGATCGTCTGTTTCAGCAGGCGCATCCCCGAACATTTCCTCCTCGGTGAGTTCAGGAAGGGGATCTTCATTCATATCTTCGCCAGAGGTGTCCTGCTGGGGCTGATCCATCAGCCCCAGCAGTTCGTTCAAATCCAGACCATCGCCAGCGTCAGCAGGAAGGGATTCAGGTTGAGCGGTATCGACCAGCAGAGTTTCGCTTTCCGACATAACGGTTTCGGTAACAGGAGCGTCCTGTTCCAGAAGTTCTTTTTTCTTGGTTGCCATAGATTAAACCTCCTATGAATTTGATAGTTTTGTTTAAGACAGGATGGAATCCTTGTCTGTGGTAATAATGCCTTCCGGCGTACCGGCAGATTTGGGAGCCGGAGCCTCTTTGGGTGATTTATCTGTGGGGGATGCCGGTTTGGTGGCTTTGCGCTTTGCCGGTTTCTTTGCTGCCGGAGCCGGTTTCGGCGCGGGCTGCGGTGTTTTGGCGGCTTCTTCTTCCAAGCGGCGCCATTCCGGCACATGGGCAGATGCTTTGCAGGAACGCAGATACTTGGCTTCCGGATGTTTGGAGTAATCCATTTTGTCTACCTGCAGAACCTTCTTGCCGCGGATGATGATGAGTGCCTGATCCAGCGGGAGTCGCAGGACTTCATCAGGAGTAAGTACAGGGCGTTTTCCAACACCGGAGGTTTCACGAAACTCCGGTGTATAGTTGGAGATACGCCAGGTGCCCAGCTGTTTGGACTTACTGGATACTGCTACGGAGGCAAGCCCTGTCCTGGCAGAAATAAATTCGGCAGTAAGCTGGTCTGTACAGCCCAAAAACAACTGCGCGTCACAGTTTCCAATGATCTCCTGCCACAAATTCTGCGGGTATCTGTTCTGCAATCCTGCGAGATTTTGGAATACACAGGACATGGAGATATTCCGGGAGCGTATTACGCTGAGCCGGCGGGAGAGGTCGGGGATCGTGCCGCACGCTGTCAGTTCTTCCCCAAGGATATGGACAGGCACAGGCAGTTTGCCACCCTCGCAGTTGTGGTCTGCATATCGCACCAGTTTGATGAAGCAGAAAGATAGAAACAGCGAGGCCAGAAAATCAAAGGTACTGTCCTGGTCGCTGGTAACGAGGAAGTAGGCACAAGGCTGCTGACCCGGAAGCTCCAGATCGATCTCATTCTTAGCGGTAATTTTCTTGATCAGTTCAGACTGGAATACCTGGAGGCGGCTGCCCAGACCGATAATCACGCCGCTTCGCACTGTGTCGCTGGCCTGCTTGAACAGGCTGTAGGGTGCTTTGGCAGGATGAGTGGAAGGAAGCGCTTCGAGCAATGTGTCAAGTTGGGATTCCCCATTGAGGGTCAGCAGCCGGTAGACTTCGCCAATGTTGCGGTTTTCTTCCGCATAGCCTTGATCCACATACAGTACCAAGGCCTTGAGCAGATTCATCTCGCAGGCATCCCAGAAATGGTCGCTCTTGCCGTTGTTCGTGGTGTTCTTGATGATGACATCTACAAAAAGCTGAGCCATTAGTTCCTGTCCCTCAACTTCGGCAAGGCAACACCAGGAATCTGAGTTTTCAGGCGAAACGAGGTTGAATACCTTGACACAATAGCCCCGGCTGCGGAGAAATTCGCTTGACTTCTCGTACAATTCCGATTTGGGATCGCAGATGATCAGCGATTCTCCGGCGCCATTTTCGCCTCGGACAGTGGCCTGAAGAATACGATTCATACAAAACGAACGGGTTTTCATGGAGCCACTGGCGCCGTAGACTGCCAGATTGCCGTTGATTCTGGTATCTTCCGGTATGCAGACTGCTTTGCCATCCAGCATACCCAGTACAATACCCTTGTGCTTGCGCAGGTCGGGCACCAGATCCAGTACGCCGGACATCTCTTTGCGGGACATCCAGCCGGAGGTGCCATAAGTGCCTTTGGCGGAGTAGGAGAAATTACGGTCTTCATCATACTCGTCGGCATCACCATATCCCATGCGCATGACCATGATGAGCAGCACTGCTAACAAGCCAATGCAGATCAAAATGCCATACACGCCATAAGGCGGTCGGAGCACAGAGGAAAGGCAGAGAAGGAAGTCGGGCGAAGCGGCCAGCGGTGAAGTACCATCGCCGGGAATGCCGCCGCCCTGTTTCCAGGTTGCATAGTTACCCAAAAGCTGTGCCAGAAAGCCGCCTGCGTATAGGATTGCAAGAATGGCAAAGGGCGCTGCAATCAGGCTCACGATCAGTTTTTTCTTGTTTATGGGAACAACCTCCCCTCGAATTTTGTGAAGTCAATGGTCTGGAAGCGCACTCGGGAACCGCAGTAACTGCGAAGTACCTCTGCCTGGAAGTCAAAGCAGATCAGTGTGCCCGGGCGCTCGGATAGTTCGAGAGAGGTGTTAAAGCGTGCGATACGGGGCAGATCGCAGAAATAGCCAAACAGGACTGGTGAGCCATCTGGTGAAATGCCGTCATGCTCAATAGCCAGCCCGGGTTGCCTCGCCGTAAGACCTTGGAGCAGAATACGGTCCAGCTCCGCAGTTTTCCCAGGGTCGCACAATAGTGCCAGTGTCACCTCCCCCTGATGGTCGTTGGTAAGATAAAGAAAATGCTCATAGCTGCCATCCAGCATGAAGAAATCATGTTTGCGACCTCCGGTGCTGGTCAAAATCTGATAAGCCAGATCCATGCTGTTGCCCAGAATCAGTCCATGAACATCCTCATGGCGAAACTGTGAGGACAGGCGTTGTTGGCAGATTACACTCCAGATCAATGCTTTGACCCGCATTTCCGATTTGTAGCGCCATTTCATCAGGGCGCTACTGCTGTTGTAGGTCACGAAGATGCCGGAGGGCGCAAGGAGTATTCCGGTGGAGCGGGAACTGCGGATCTTCGTGGTGTCGATCCCCATTTCTTTCACTTCTCTGGAACTGAAAAAAGCAGGATAGACAATCATGCCACCAGCGTAACCCTCCGGCGCAAAAATTGCCGGTTTTTCATCCCGATACACACATACACCCGCATTATCCATGGTCACATAGGTTTCTGCCAGGCGGTGTAGCCGGAGTCTTCGGTCAATTTCGCATTTCAAACGGTTGGTGTCGGTATCTCCTGTCAGGTAGCTGGCAAACCTGTCCGGCCGGCTTTCCAGCAGAGTGGCTTTGGCTCGCGGCCCCAGACGGTAGCCGCGCAGTTTATCCCGGTAATAGGTACGCAGCAGCCCGTCTTTTTTCAGTGCAGTGACAACAGACTCCAGATAATATGGACTGCCGGGAAGTCTGTTAAGCTGGTCTGTGGGGAACTCGCCGGAGATGGCAGTCAGAGAGAGAAGCCTGTACGCCATCGTGTCTGGCTGTGGGAATTTCCCAAGTGATCACCTCCTTGTGGTGTGTGGCTTTTACCGAGACTGCAAGGAACTTCGGTAAAAATCCGTGGTGTAACGACAGAAAAAAGCCCCGAAATCCGGGGCGAAATACGATGTTGCGGCAGGTCGGACAAGCAATGGCTGAAAATGCTCAAAAATCCGAGATGGATTTTAGGGTGTTTTCATGCTCAGCAAGCCAGGCGGGAAACCGCTTTTTTTCCATGACACTGATTCTGGTACAGTCCTTTTCGCCCAGCGCAGCGGTGTTGTAGGCATCGCAGAGCAGGCCGGTATCGTCAGCCATGACGAAGGTGGAGAGGACATCCAGAAGCTGCTTTTCTTCCAGATTGTCGTAGTCACGGATACGCCGGGTGGGAAGGCACTGGTCATAAACCTGCGTAAAGCACACCACACAATCGCTGAAGTGGGGCATGGGATGCTCTTTGGCGTATTGCTCCAATGAGAAGTAGAACGGGTCGAGCAGAAACTCAGTGTTTTGTCTCTGCTTGCGTTTTGGGAGCAGCCCGGGCAGGGTGACCTCCAGTACACCGTCCTCATAGACAACCTCAATTCCGTGTACAATACCGGCGGATGTCAGGTAATCGCCTTTGTGGATGGTGGTGCTGGAATATATCAAATGCCGCAGCCTGCAGGCAATTTTCTCTGCCCGTAGGGCGGCGTCAGTGGATAAGACTTCATAGTTGTCCGGATAGCGCTGAATATCCGTGGTATCCATCGCGTAAAGAGCATTGCTCAAACGGGATATATCATCAAGAATGCTTCCAATCCGGTGTGAGATGATTTTTCGTTCCAATCAAGTTCCTCCTGTTTTCTTAAAGTAATGCACCTGGCCCGCTGCATCCACGGTGCAGAAACCGGAAATGCCAGGGCAGTCAATGCGGCAAATGTCTTCCGGATTATCGACCAAAATGATGCGGCGTCCACCGCTGCGGTCATCCCGAAGCGCATGGTTGATCAGGGCCTCCTGGCCGGAAGCTGCGTAGACGATTTCGTATAGTTCACCGTTTGCAAAGAAGATAAGCTTGGCCGGAAAATCACCGGGAGCATGGTATTCCACCTGCCCGATAAAATCCAAGAGTACCCAGGCAGCCCGTATCAGAGAGTTGTCTGATTTTGCTGCCCAACCAGACGGAAAGTAACCGCCTGTATCAGTTTGAAAAATACGGCCCTGCTTTTGCAGATGGGAGAGCAGGGTCTTGATGATTTCTTCTTTGTCAGGGTGAAAGCAAAGAAGCTGCTGCATATTGAGACCGGGATACATCGTGACGATCCGCAGCAGAGCCGCAGCTTCATTTCCATAGATTTCAGCCCTGGTCTTCATGGGTATCACCTCCAATGGCGTAATATAGGCGTATTCAAGACGCATTAAATAGGAAGGAAAGCCAGTCAGTGTAAGCCAAAAAGATGATCTGGCTGGCAAAACTGGTTTTTAGGCGTAATACAGACGCAAAGCAGACGCATAGCGGCGTCTGGAAGGAAAGTTGCACATGGGAATCACCTCGCTTTTCAAATTGTTATATCTGCTGTTCGGCAGATGTGGATTGTTCACGGCGTTTTCGCTCTACGATTTCACGCAGCTCGCGGCGGTCGGTAGTGATCAGATCCTTTTCCAGAGGGCTGGCTTTGAACTCCACCATAATATTGTTGTTATTGGTAGAAATCAGACCGTGACCTCTTTCAAAGTGAGTGATCTCCATTGTTTCAGCATCGGACAGGTGCAGGGCTTCCTGTACCCGCTGGGCTTCGTCGTCCTCCAGATTCAGAATGATCTTGGTCTTGGAGTTGTTGATGATGCCCTTACCAAATCTGCCGCCGTCAAGGTCAAAGAAATCGGCAAGATCCTGGCTTGCAAAAATCGAGGCGCCGCCGTAACCGCGTATGGTTTTGGCAATTTCCAAAAGAAAATCGCCGGCCAATCTTACACCAGCAGCACCGGCGCCGGATAGAAGCTGCCAACACTCATCGATGAAGATGGCTTTTTCTTCTGTACGGTCGGCTTTGGCTCTGTCCCAAACAAAGTCCAGCGCCACAAACATACCTACGGTGAGCAGGTCTCCGGTGAGGGAGGAAATATCCAAAACAGTGTACTTGTTGTCGAGCCGAACATTGGTCTGCTTATTGAAGGTGCTGGCGCTTCCGTTTACCAGACGATTTAGGATGTGGGCCATGCGCATCGTTTCCTTGGAGGTTTTCAAAATTTCGTACAGGTCACCAAGCACCGGCATCTCACGGTACTGGCCGGGCTTTGCAGGGTCTTCCAAAGAGGCATTATCATGAGTGATGCCTTTTGTGTTATAGGTACGAACAAGGGCTTCGTCCAAAAGCTGTCGTTCCTCGTGAGACATATCGGGGATCAGCAGACTGAAAAATATGTGGAGCTGCTGGATCTTTGCTGCAAGTTCAGATAACTGGATGCCTGGACCGTCCAGAAGTTCATTCACCGAGCGGTCTACCCGCCGAATCTCCATGACATTGATGCAGTGGGGACTGGCCGGTGAAATCTGGATAAAGGAGCCGCCCACATTGGAGCAGGCGCGATGGAATTCATGGCCTTTTAGGGGCGCAACAATGAAAATGGGGATATTTTTCCGCCTCATTCGCAACGCCATCAACTGCATGGTAAAGGTTTTGCCGGCTCCGCTCGTGCCAAGGATCGACATATTGGCGTTCTTATAGACCGCAGAATTGAAGATGTCCACGATAATAAGGGAACTGTTGTACTTGTTGACACCCAGCAGGATACCGTTATCATCACACATCTCATAGGATGTAAAGGGATAACAGCTTGCCGCACCGCCTGTCAGCAGGTTGCGCTTACCCCGCTCATACAGTTTCTTTTCCATTGCCACCAATGGCAGGGCAGATAAAAACGCCTGTTCCTCCCGAAAATGGCAGGTGCAGGCGTTCATGTCCTGTGAGAGCAGGAGCTTTTTCATTTCGCTGACCTTCCATTCCAAGTCTTCCTCGTTGGAGGCAGTAATGGTAATCAGCAGATTCAAGTAGTAGAAGTCCTCGTTGTTGGCAAGGCCCTCTTTGAGAAAGTACCCGCTTCGGATAGCACCATCAATGTCATCAAAGTCGGTGTTGGTGTCGCTGGCGTCCTTGATTTTGGAACGGTTGATACGTAGCTGCTGTCCGACTTTCTGGATGATGGTTTCTTTGGGCTGACGGGAGAGGAACATATCCATATCGATCCCGTCACCGGCATTGACGATAAGACTGAGCCAGCCGGCTGGAACCTGCGTTTTGTAGCCATCAGAGGGCACCAGCAAATAAGCATAATACAGACCGTCAATGCAGATATGGTGACCATGCGTGAAGTCAATGCTTTTTGGCGCACAGAATTCGGTGGCAGGGATATGGTCGATCTCACTGTCGCGCCCTTTGGCAAGGTACTCAGCCACAACCTCCTGTGCCCGGACGGAGAGTGGCTTTACAGCACTTTCATTTCTACAGAGCAGGTTATAGAGGACATCTACGGTAAACTCATCCCAGTTTTTCGGAACGATGACCTCGTTACCGCACTGACGGAGGTAGTTGGTAGCAGTATGGACTGCACTTTGCAGGGCATTGATTGCCTCGCCTTCTTCATCAGAGCGCTTGGTGTTGCTCCACGGCTCATATTCAAAAATCAGGAAGAAACGTCGGGTAATTGCCTCACGGGAACCAATCTGCTGAACGAACTGGAGGTAGTCTTCCTGCATGAGCAGACACTGTTCATTGGTCTCCTGTTCCATCTCCTTCCGAACGGTATCCAGATGGCGGTTGATCTCTGCCCGGCGTGTCAGTACCTTGATTTGCAGCTTGATGGGGCTGATTTTCAAGTAGGATACAAAGGAATAGATGATGTTCCGCTGTTCCTGGGCACTGCGCAGCATAAAATTGATGGGTACTACCTCGACGACCTTGACATAGCGGTGGTCCTTCGTGTAGATGATGCCGTTTTCAATTTTGGAAATCGGCAGATAATCTGCTACCGGGTTAAGGCAGGCGGGCTTCGGCTCCTGAGTGCGGATAGGGCGTTTTACTTTGCGCTCCTTGGAGACCTTCTTTTTTTGCTTGGCGGCTTTCTTCTCCTTGGCAGGCTTCTGCTTTTTCACAGGACGGAGTTTTTGGCGGATTTCGTAGCTACGAACTTCATCAAACTCCGCTGGGAAACCCTCTCTGCCGGAGCACCGTGACCGCCTGGGAGCCTTATCGGGCTTGTGTGCCTTCTTTTTAATATGCTTGCCGCCATGCTCTGCCGCAGGAACCGCATCTTCTGCGCTGTTACCGCCTACAATGCGGCGGTTTCGCAGGTACTTTATGAAAATCAGCAGAAAAGAGGAAAGGCTCTCACCGGAAATTCCGATAAGCGCCACCAATGCTGCTGGCAGTGCGGTCAGGCACAAAGCGATGATACGGGCAGTCAGGCCAAGAGGAAGCAATGAAAAAACCGGCACACCAATGGCAAATGCCAGGATGCCGGCTTCAATCACATTGCGGGCTTTGAACATACCACCAAAGAAGGTGCCTGACTCGATGAAATTCGGTGGTATTATGTAGGTATCTCGGTCGATTTTATGATTCATGATTAACCTCGTTTCCGAAGCCGGGCGGGCACATCAGCCGATAATCCAGAACGGACCGCCAGCTCCAGCGCGCCGGCTGGCCTCATTTAAGATAATGGACAGATCCCAGAGCTGTTCGCTCCGTGTGTAACTGGCAGGGTCAGCCACCATGATCTTGCCGTCTTTTACGCCACGCAGGACAATGAAGTGACCGGAAGAGGTAAAGTGGCCTTCAGACATGATTGCTACTACCAGTTTACCATTAGCCAGTGCGTCTGTGATGCGCTGTGGTTCCGCAGTGGTACAGCCGGAAACCGGAAGCCCCCATTCCCCAGCGGCGGCAGGTATCAGCGCATGGTAAGAACCACTGCTTTTACACCAGTAGCCGTTGTTGTAAGACCACTCGGCCATCTCCACAGGGTCAACCATATCGTCTGTCAGAGAGGACACCACGATTGCCATAGCGGTAGGGCCGCAGCCATAACCGCCAATATTGTCCGTACCATATGCTTTACCGGCATAGCGTTCATCCAGTTGATTGTAGTAAACAACAGGTGTGATCCCGTCGGTGAAAGTAACATCGCCCAGAGCGGTGATGCTGTTTCCGGTCCACGCTTCCAGATTCTGCAGCAGACCATCGCCCAAGAACAGGCTTAGGTTGGAAGCGTAATCAGATGCAAGCTCCTTTTGGTCATCGGTAAGCTGGAATACAACATCAGAAAAATAGGACTCACCGTTGTAACGGACAGTATAGACCATCCATGTTTCGGACACCGTTGTTTCTTCCCCAGTCTCCGGATCAGTCACGGTGCTCTCACGAATCTCTTGCTTGCTGGTGTAGGAATATAGATGCTGCTTGTTTTCCCGCAGGGTGGCGGCAAGGTCATTCAGAGAAATGCTTTCAAAATCCTTGTCTTTGGCCGCACAATACTGAGAGATAAACAGGTTGGCGTTATAAATAGGACCGCCGGAATAGGCATTTTTGACCTCCATATGGTCGGCTCCCGATGCCGCAAAGTCAGCTTCGATCCGGGCAAGTACATCATCCAGTGCCTCACCCAAGATGCCGTTGAGGGTAAAGGTGATCTCGTTGGCGTTCTCAATAATCGCTGTTTCGCTATTCAAAATCGGAATTTCGGGGTCAGATGGCGAAAAGGCATTGGTCAGTCCACCGAAAATAAGACCAGGGAGCATGAGAACAAATAATACCGGCAGCATAAGCAGGGCAATGACTGCCACAATGATTTTTCCGATATGCTTCCGACCTGCCCACACTGCGCCTGCAACTGCACCGTAAGGACCGCCTGCGGCAGCGCCTTTGGCAGCGGAGGAAATAGCTTTTCCGGTTTTGATTGCGCCGCAGATGGTATGCGCTGCGGAGGCGCCGGTCTCCACAGCTTCGGAAAAACTGCTTTTTTGATCTTCTGGCATTTATATCTTGTCCTTTCTCTTCGGGGATGGAGGCAGCTTTTTGACAATGGACTCGTTGAAAGCGATAGAACCGTCAGGAGCCATATAGGGCGATTTGTCAACAGCATCCACAGCGTACTGTTTATACCATGCTGTGCCATCCACGGCATGAATGGTGGTGTACTGGCCTTCCGGGGCAACATATTGGTCTGCGTGGTACATACCAAAGGAGATGCCTTCGGGATGTTCCGCAGTCACTTCTGTGCCGGTGATGCGGCCGCCGCCAATTTCGACATTTTGGAAGGTCGGAACATTTTCAGCTCCGGATTCCAGTGCCGCATATCCCATGTAAGAGTGCAGGGCTTCGGCGGCTTTTTCACCGGAAATGGAACCCATCTGGCTGATACTGCCCGTGGCTACGCTGCCGATTACATTGTTGGCAAAATTGCCGCCCTTACTAACGGAAGAAGCGTACATATGGCCGCCGATCCCTCCGGCTGCAGCATCGCCTAAAAGACTGCCAAGACCGGAAGGCTTGGAGCCGGGAGTTGTGGTGGCTGTTTTGATGGCGCTGTTTGTGACTTTTCGGCTCACCACTCCAGCAAGACCGCCGCTGGCAAACCCTGCTCCAAAGCCGCCGCTGCCTTTACTACCGTTTGCGTTGACATTGGTGGAACTGCTGTTTCTCCCGCCGCCAAAGTGGTGACTGGAAAAGTTCTTGATGCCGCCGATGCCTCTGGCAGCGATCATAGCCTCAGCCAGCATGCTGCCGCCGGTATGTCCTACATTGACACCAAGACTGGAGAGGAAGGAATCGATTTTCTGGCCGACTTTGAGAAAGCCGATAGCACAGAGAAACCAGATAAACACATTGCCGGAAACGGCTTCTTTTCCCACAGCGTCTACCTGAGTTTGCACATCGCTTTCGGAGATAGCGGCAAAAGCCGGCTGGCAGAACAGGCAGGAGAGAATTGCGACTGTAAAGGCCGCAAACAAAAATTTTTTGAGTTTCTTCAAGGATAAGACCTCCTTACAACGAAAGCGGGTTCGCAAGGAAGGACCCCACCATGCTTGTGAACAGGCGCAGGCACCAGGCGTTCATGACCAATAGGAAAATTTGGCCGCCAAGCATCCGGCACCAGGATTTCCAGATGTTTGCTGTGGTCTGGCTGGCGCCCATAGAAAAAGCCACAGGAGCCGTGTAGACCAGTACACCGAGCAGCACATACCGTTCGGCTGCCTCGAATAGAAGTTTTAGGTAGTTCCAGGCCAGGATGAGAACCAAAATCAAGGTAATCAGCGCCACAGCCCCATTGGCACACACACCGATGATGACCAGCATCACGGAATTGAAGTCTGCAAAGCTTAATGCAGGAAGGTCGGACTCCATGATCCAGTGGTAGGGGGTGCCGCCGATGGTAAGAACAATATTGACGATCTCATCTGAAAAGAGCGTCAGCAGGATAAAAATAACGGAACGGATACTCAGCTTTACCGGGTCTTCTGCTTCCACACCTGCGCCAAGACCGAAGTTTTTGAATAACTGCCAGACCCAGTTGAGCAGGATGATCCCGATTGCCAGAGCCACGAAAACAGAGTACATAGTCTCTGCTGCGGGAAAATAACGCAGAAATACAGCCATATCACAGCCCAGCGCACCCAAAACCGATGTGGTCACCAGATCAAGACCGGCCATTACCTGTTCTGCGATCCATTCCACTATGCCGTCTAAAATGCCCATAAATGCAAGCCTCCTTTCCGGCGAGCAATCAGACGGTCAATCAGCCTGTCCATTGTCCGCCACTAAAGAGCGGCGTCACATACGCCATGATAAAGCCCAAGCCATTGAGGATAGCCCAGGTGATACAGATTCGTTTGAGCCAGGCGCGGCTTTCATCCACCGTCCGTCCGGAACGGGAGAAGTTCATGAGCAGCAAGGCTACCGAAGCAGTGACGATGGCGGCGATAGTGGAGATGGCAAGGATTTGGGTGTATACATCCTGCATGATCTCTTTGGCCTTGGTCCATACATCTGTTGCCGCATAAGCCGGCTGACAGAACATCATGGACATCATCACACACAGGAAGGCGCTGTAAGCCACTTTGGGCAGCGAAAGCCTGCGCTTGGACTGGGTATCCGGCTCCTGAAGCTGCGGAGTTTGAGGGGTTTTCGTTTTCTTCAATTTGCGATCCTCCAATTCTGAATGATTTTTTGATGCTCAATAGGGAACAGAAAAACCCACACCTGTCAAAACAAATGTGGGCTTTCAAATGGTCGGGCGGCCATCTGGGCAGCAAAAAAGCACCCTGATGAAAGGTGCCGTTACTGTCCTGTTCGGTTTTGGGTGCAAGTTTGAGCATATTCAGTTTAACACATCGGTATTTGCACTGAAAGAGCAGAACCATGCCAATTTTGTTCCCGAAATGTGCCAATTATTTGCCCGATTGTCCGGAAGGTGATTTTGTCTCTGGCAAGAACTGTTCCAGCATGTCTAAACTGTCCTTGGAGGTATAGCCCCAAAGGACGGAACTGAGGGCTTCAATAGCTTCCCGGCGTTTGCGGTAGTAGGTTCTGAAACTGATGTCACGAATGTGCGGCCGCAGGGTCTCGATGATTTCCTCAACATTTTTGAGCTGCTGGGGCGAGAGGAAGGAGTAGTACAGCAGCCAGTAATATGCCTCACCGTTTTTGTGCTTGGTACGCAGCAATTCGACTGCGGAATCCAGCAGCTTAAGCATTTTGTGGCTGCGTTCAATGCACTTGGCATGATGCTCAATGTCACTTCCGGCCAGATCGGCGCCGGCCAGATAGACTGAATCCAGAAAATCCTCGATGGAGGTGCCATACTCGATCTCAAACTTGGTGCGGACATGCTGGACAGAAAGCTCCAGACTCCACACAACATCCCGGTATTTTTTCAGCAGTTTCCAGGTATCATGGTACAGGGGATTATCAGCAACATCAGGTTCAACAAATTTTCTCATTTCAAGTTCCTCCTATTTTCGTGCTCCTCAAAGGGAGTGAGTGTAAGTTCAAAAGTGGCGATTGAAGTGTTTGTGCCGCAGAGGATGGTCAGACCAAAGTGGGCTGTGGATTTCCCTCGCGCACGCGGAATCAACTCTTCCCAGCAGTCGTCCGATAAGGGATATAACTTATAGCGGGAGAGCGGGCAAGAAAAGCAGGAAATCCCTTGCGTAGATAGGATGTCAGCCATCTTGCGGAGTATCGTTTCAATGTGCGATTTTGAAACGCTGGAAAGTGCATCCGAAACAATGATCTCATGCTCAGAGATGGAATGGCTCTCTTCGGTTTCAGCAGTTTCCGGAAGCTCCAGATGAATGTTTAAGGTCATGGCAACTTCCTCCTTGTCGATTAAAACATCGGAAATCTCAAACATGGTGGATAGGTAGTTCTGCAGGTAGATCACGCTTCCATGCCGGCCGGGAAACGACATGATAGAGATATACCCAAGACCGTCCAGCTTTTTCAGTATCCGGCATACGGTAGCGCGTGACAGCCCCCAGCGGCAGGAGAGTTCGGTATAACTGACCAACGGGTTTCCTGTACCATTGCGAAAGTAGGCTACCGGGCCGACCTCTGACCCCTGCACCTGCGTATCGTTGTAGACAGCGGATACCCACAGATCCAGAACGATGTCCATTTCAGAGCAGCGGGCAGAGCTGACCAGTTCCAGGGCAACAGAGACTGGCAGGAAGAAAAAACCGGTATCCTTTTGGCATGGGGCATTGTACTCCAGTGCGGAATTGTGGCGGGCCCAGTGGAGGATTTTATATTTTACTACATTGCCACGGCCCAGCAGTGTATAGGAAATCAAGTGCTGCTTCTGAAGGGTATCCAGCATGGACAGCGCCTGCCGATGAAAGCGGGTGCGGAACCAGCAAGACAGTTCCTTGACGGTGCACACCCATTCGCCGGGCGAGACTGTATAACTGATCCCGTCAATACGGCGATATGAGGTGCGGAAGTTTGCATAGCTGCAAAGTACAGTAAAATGAAAAAGGCCGGAGCCTCCGTTTATGCGGATGCTCCGGTCGTTGATCAGTTTGTGGATGAACTCACGATAAATCCGGCATCGTGGGTAATCTACCACTTGTTTAATTTGAAGTTGGTATTCTGGCATGACAGTCTCCTCTTTATTATGTATTATGTATTAAAGGTGGGGCAATAAAAGTAATAAAATGTTTCGATAAAATCGTTGACTTAGATTGAATTGAAGGTTATTATATAATAATGTATGCGTCTGCGGTTAAACGATCAAGCCGTTCTTTGTGTAGAGATCATGTTAGATATAGCATCCTGAGTAACGCAGCAAATTTTTGCCATTTCTATGCCAGCGATATGCCATAACAGGCGCACTACAACTTTCTACAACTTTTCTACAACTTTTGAAGCGAAAAGGATGGCACAAGAGGACACGAGACGAATGAAAAAAATTTCACGAATCGAGTATTGTGCGGGTTTTGAACCCTTACAGAGCGGCATGGAACAGGATGAAGGGAGCCGAATTTTGCTCCCGACGATGAAGTCACTCGGTGATGTAAATAAGAAAAATGATGTAAAAAATCAGGCTGCCGAAGAAATGAAAGCAGAGCCGGAAAAAATTGATTTCTCTAATGTAAAGATTGAGCCTTTATTTGAGGAAGAAGTTGATTTTGATACATTCAGCAAGTCAGATTTCAGAGCTGTAAAGGTTAAAGAGTGTGTTGCAGTACCGAAGTCAAAGAAACTCCTTCAGTTCACTCTTGATGATGGAACAGGCACAGATCGTACGATTTTAAGCGGTATTCACGCTTATTACGAGCCGGAAGAACTGGTTGGTAAAACACTGATCGCCATCACAAACCTTCCACCAAGAAAGATGATGGGAATTGAGTCTTGCGGTATGTTATTATCAGCGGTAAATAATCTGAAAGACTCAGAAGATGAAGAACTGCATCTGATCATGGTTGATAACCACATTCCAGCAGGTGCAAAGCTCTATTAAGATGAGAAACTGAGCCTTGCGGCGGTGTGCGCTTGCGAACACCGACATAAGGCGAAAAACGCACGGAGACGCCAGTCGACGTGATGTAAAGATGTACCATTTTACCGAATAGACGGGACGTACTTCATTTGATAAAAAACTAAAAAAACAACGATTTACATCAAACTTACATCAATTGATGCAGAAATCGGTGCAAGCAAGAAAAAATCGCATAATTAGTGCAATGAGTGGGCAATTCCAATCGGAGTTGCCCATTTTTAAAACAAACAGAAATACAAATCGGAAGTTGGAGGATACACGCATGAAAATTGTAATCATTAATGGAAGTGCCAGAAAAGGAAATACGCTGGCAGCAATCAATGCATTTATAAAAGGAGCGTCAGAAAAGAATAAAATTGAAATCATTGAACCCGACAAACTCAACATTGCACCATGCAAGGGATGTGGTGTCTGTCAATGCTCTAAGGGATGCGTCGACAAGGATGATACAAATTCTACAATTGATAAAATTGCTGCCGCAGATATGATTCTTTTTGCTACACCAGTTTATTGGTGGGGAATGTCAGCACAATTGAAACTTATCATTGATAAGTGCTACTGCCGTGGATTGCAGTTAAAAAACAAAAAAGTTGGCACAATTGTTGTAGGTGGTTCTCCCGTAGGCAGTATCCAGTATGAGCTGATTGATAAGCAGTTTGACTGTATGGCAAAATATCTTTCATGGGATATGCTTTTCAAAAAATCATATTATGCAGCAGCCAGAGATGAACTTGAAAAAAATAAGGATTCCATGAACGAACTTGAGTGGATCGGAAAAAATTTATAAAGCACACACCAAATTCCAGTTTGCCAACTTGCCCTTTGAGAGAGGAGAAATCCTTTTCTCAAAGGGTTTTTTCTATTTATACGGATATTCGCAAACTACAAGATAAAGCCAAAACTTCATATACTCTAAGCACAAGGAGGTTGAGGTTTGGCTATGAATAACAGTTTAGCAGAAGTACACCCGGAGCTTGTTTCGGAGTGGTCGGAGAAGAACTTACCGCTTACACCTGATACTTAAATGAAGAAGAACGAAGCCCAGTGATACAATCACTCATTGCACTGAAGAACAATTTAGCAGCTCAGGGACGATACACCGATGCAGTAGATGATGTTCTATGTAAAGTGCTTGAAGCAAAGAAAAAGAAATTGAAAATTGAATACATTTAGAACGTGTTTTGTCGTCTGTTTCCTAACCGGAGCAGGCGGCTTTTTTTATTTCGAAAAATTTTTTGAAAAATTTTTTGAAAAGCAGCGATTTTGGGTGTGCATTTCATACCCCTTTGTCCAAATGAGTGAAGTCCTTCAGGAAGCAGGTGGACAGTTAGAGCGTTCTGAAATTAGAGACAGAATTAGTGAGTTAGATGAGCATATTGCTGAATTTGAACAGAAACTATATACATCTAATAAAACAGGAAATCAGTACAAAAAATTTGATTTTAAGTTTAATTTTGCTATTAAAGAGCTTAGTTATGTCGGACTCATCTGCCACCTGCCGTCTGCCGGTGCATGAATACTTTCAAGTATCAGGAGTAAGTAAAAGTAGATTGACAGATAATATAGAAAAGCGTATTATAATAGCAAGAGGTGGGATTTCCCACACAAATACTTGCGTAGGAGGTGTTGATAATGGAAGCAATGAAAGATTATGTTGCTCATCTGGACAATAAAAAAAGGATTACCCTCAGAGGAGCTGCTTATCAGTATTATAATGTAAAAGAATATGGAAATGGCTGCATTATTCTGGAACCTCGGGAACTGGCAGTGCCAGAGAGCATTTCAGCCAGAACCCTGGCAGATATGGATCGTGCAGTAAGTAACTTTAAAAGAGGAGATGTTTCTCCGGCTATTGACCTGTCAGATTTTTAAAAGGAACAAAGAATGAACTTTAATATACGAATGGGAATTCCTGAAATGCAGGAACTTTGGTTAGATCTGCAGGAGAAATATCGTTCTGGGAATATAAAAAAGAAGGAAGAACAGTTGTATAAAAAATGGGGAAAGGCTTTAAAGCTGCTATCGGCAGATCCAGGGTATCCAAGTCTTCAAACCCATGAAATAGAGCCATTGTCCAGACGTTATGGAATGAAAGTGTGGCAGTCTTATCTGGAAAATAAAACCAGTGGCGCAATGAGAATGTACTGGGTTTATGGACCAGCTCAGAAAGACATTACGATTATCGGATTGGAACCACACCCGGAAGATAAGAAAAATGGTGCATACGACCGAATTTCACTGTCGGATTTATAGAATAAAACTGAATATGGAACTTAACACGAGCAGTTAGTCTATGAAAAATAGGTTAGCTGCTTTTTTCATGCAAAAAGGTGAATCACAGGGACGTTCAGACGGAAGATATGTATATACTTATACGGATCCTCTCGGAAGACGTAAATATGTTTATGCACAAGACCTTGTAACGCTTCGGGAAAAAGAAGCACAGCTCATGAAAGATCAGATGGACGGTCTGGATATATAATCTAACGTATTATCCGGTAGGAGAAGACCGGGCATTGGAAAATCACATTTCAACGCCGAAAACAGAAGCCGGAATGCGTACGATTCCCATGTTGGATACAGTGAAAGATGCTTTTGAAATGATCTGGGAAGAGCAGAAAGAAAATGGCTGGACAGATGCAGAGATTGATGGGATGACAGGCTTTGTTTTCTGTAACCGTTATGGAAATATAATGAATGCCCAGTCAGTTAATCGGGCAATCAAGAGAATCTCATCTGCTTATAACGCAACAGAAGAAATAGAGGCAAAAAAGAGCACCGGGAGCCGGTGCTCTTGCCGGATTTTTCAGCGCACAGCTTGAGACACACATTTTGCACAAGGCTTTGTGAAAGAGAAACGAACCTGAAAATAATCCAGTCGATCATGGGGCATAAGGATATTCAGACCACTGTGGATATCTATGCAGAAGCGACAGAGAAGAAAAAACAGGAAACATTTGAACATTTGGCTGCAACAATGGATGTATTTTAAGAAGGGCTTATGAACCCTTTCATCTGACAACAGAAATAACCAAATGAGATCAAATTGACAACAGATATGATTTTACAATGATTCATCATGAATGGTAATGAAGAGAAGACAATTTAATAGAAATAGCACAGCGAAGCATCACGAAGGGTAATGAAGAAAAATTAAAAAAATTCCCGACGATGAAGAGTTTGGAGAAATAAAATGCCGAAAACAGGGCGTTTTCAAGCAATTTAAGAGGCTTAAATTTGTATTTTACGACAGAGTTACGACAAATGATGAGCCATGATATAGTAAAAAATATTTCTAAACTTAAAAAACAGGTTGCTAAATTCAGAGAAACTGTATATACTAAAGATAGAAGTAAATGTTTGCCGCTTGCTGATGGTGCGGGGTATAAATAATTCAGTTCGTAAATGAAGCCACTTGCTATACAGGTGGGATAAAAATAGTATAGTTTGTAAATGTTCCCCATCAGTGAATTCTGATGGGGAATTTTATCACATAGGAAAGGTTATTTATGGAGATACAACAGGGATATTCGTATCATATCAAGGATGAATTTTTTGACTTGGTTCAGGATAAATATTTGATGAGTAATAAGGAACAGGGGAACTATCGTCCTCATTACTATGCAATTCAGGATAGAAAAAATCCAAAATTGTATTGGATGATACCAATTAGCTCACAAGCTGAGAAATACAAGGAAATCGTTGAAAAGAAAAAGAAACGATATGGTAAATGCAATACGATAGTGATTGGATTATTTGCAGGGAAAGAAAATGCTTTTTTGATACAGAATACATTTCCTGTTATTGAAAAATATTTTGACCATGTTCATACGATTCAGGAACAGCCTGTAACGATACATAAAAAGTTGGATAAGGTACTTGTTGAAAATCTGAATGAAGTACTGGCTATGTATAATCGTGGAATAAAATTGACTTTTACGGATATTAAAGCGATTAGGAATATTATGGAAGAAGAACTTGGAAAATAGAGAGGACACCATTGCTTATGCAAATGTAAGTAATGGTGTCCTTTTGTATGAGCAATGTTTATAAACCCACTGTAATTCCAACAAGAAAGGATTCCTCACCGGGAACGAGATCAAGATCACCGCCATGGCTTTCAATGATTTTTCGGACAGAGGAAAGCCCGATTCCATGATCGGCGGATGCGCCCTTTCGGGAGAGGAATGTTTTTCCCTCTTGCAAGGCCAGACCGTCGTAAGTGTTTTCAATCTTCAAAAAGTACATATTGCCTCTGGTTTCGCCTGCAATGAAAACGCGGCGCACCCCTTGCTTTTGGCGGCTGCACGCCTCAACGGCATTGTCCAAAAGATTGCCCAGCACCGTACACAGTTCCACATCGGTAAGCGGCATCTGATCGGGAAGATCGAGCCGTACCTGAAATTCTGTCCCTTGTGTCTGCGCCATGCCGTAGTAGTATTCAATCAGTGCATTTACAACGGGATTTTTGCAGAACTGGGCAGGGGAGTGACCCGATGATGCCGCAACCTGTTCCTCTACCTGTAACAGGAAGGAGCAGATCTCTGTCTGCCCACGTTCAGAGGCCATGCGGTCTATGGTGCGCAGATGGTGTTTGATGTCGTGGATCAGCCTTCTGTTTTCTGCCGCTGCCTCTGAAACCTGACGGCTGTATTCGGTCTGCATAGAAAGCTGACGGATGACCTGCTTGCGTTCTTCCTGGAAAATCAGGCTGTTTCCATATCCTTCTATCACATCGCGCCAGAGGGAATAACCGATGGCTGCTGCTATGAAAAAGCTGCCCCATTCCAAAAACCAACCGCCGATAACCGGTTCATAAACCGGCAGAAGGCGATCCCATATAAAGGCGCAGGTTGCGGCTGCCGCAGCATAGAAGATCGGCCTGCTCCGTTTTTCTCCTCTGTGAATGGCAAGCACAGCGATGATAAGCAGATAGAGCGCAGATGCCGCCTTATAACAAAAGACCGATGCAGAGAAGAAACGAATCGCTCCAAGGGAGAGATGGGAAGCCATCATGCCATACACAAACGCATATACCAGGAAGGCAGCGCCCACTCCATTACTGATGGCCGCAGGCAGGAAGCCCGGCCTGCATATCCGGTTTTGCAGAACTACGATCAGCCAGGTAACCAGATAGATACAGAACAGTTCAATCGTGTACCAGGGGAATACGGGAACCGCAGCCAGCATATGAAGCACAGGATAGGATGACAGGCCGCACATGGCAAGGCAGATCAGTCCGAACAGGAATGTATTTTTCTGTTTCATCCGGCGGCTGAAATAAAAGGACAGCAGCGCACAGACAAAGGTAACCGTACAGCTGAACAGGCAGAATGCAAACCGGATTCCTCTGGTTGTATTGACCGCCAGCATCGTTCCGAAAGCAGGCGGATAGACAATCCCTCCGTAAAAGTGGTCATAGTTGCTGACCGCTATGGTGAGTGTGACCGGTTTTCCGCCATGAAAAGTGACCATGCGGTTTTGAACCAATGGTGTCCCCTGTGCCGGTTCCCCCATTTGCAGGATCAGGTCATGATCCAGATAAAGGTTGTAAGCAGAAAACACTTCCGGGATTTCCAGCGCATATGTTTCCTTCCGTTCCGGTAGAAAGAATGTCATCTGATAAGTCCCGCAGCCATAGGGAGAAGGGTTTGCAGGGCTGGAGAAATTGGTCTGCTCTCCAATGGAAAGGTAGCGCATATAATGGCTTTCATCTTGTATTTCTTCCGGGGTTAAAAGCGCGTCAGGATAAAATGCCCAGCCGGATACCAGAAAGCGCACCGGTGACTTTTGAAGTTCTTCCTCAGAAAGCGCCAGAATCCCATTTGCCGCCTGGATTGTGTTCTGGCTATATTTATTATTGAACTGATACAGGCCAAGAAAAAACAGGGATGAGCACAGGCAGACCATACATAAGGCAGCATATTTTTTTACCGCAGAAGATACCATCTTATTTTCGCCTCCTCCTTAGGAAAAACACACCGGCAGACAGAAGAAGCAGACAGGCCGGAATCAAAAGGAGTATGGGCGACCGGCTATGCTCTGTGTCGGCGGCCTGTGCCAGGGAAACGGCATCTTCCTTTCCCACAATGGTGTATGCCCCTGTATGGCTGATCTGAAAGGAGACGGCTTTTGCCGCATCGTCATAACCGGTCATGGGAATTTCCACGCCGCTTTCATCACAGAGGAACCATGTGCCGGCTGCCGGGTCATTTGGACAGGGCAGCATGACAGAAACATCCGGCAGGGAGCTGAGCGCAGTTCCATTGATGGAAAACGAAAAAGAAAAACCGCCGTCCGTATCCTTTTGGATGATGACTTCAATCTGATCTTCGTTTTGGATGCCCTCCGGCAAGGCGTCTTTTGGTATGCTGATGGTGATTCCCTGTTTGGAAAAGACGGCTCTTTGCTCCCCTGTTTGCAGCATCATCAAAAAGCGCGTGCCGGAAATCCGGTCGGTGGTTTCATCGAAGAACTCTGAAAAATCAGGGCTTTTGGAATCCGCATCTTCCTCTGTATCACCGTTTGCCTGTTCCGATGGGAAATCGTCTTTATCTATATCTATGGAATCATCCTTTCCCTCCCAGGATGGCTCGGAAGACTTGTGGGATGGTTCATGATCCGCAGGATCATTTTCTTCACTGACAGGTGGTGTTTTTTCAGAATCGTTGGAATCCACTCTGCCGCCATTTGTTGCAGGCGGTTTTGGAGGCTTTGTGGAGGGCCTGTCTGCGAAACCGTCATCCTGATCGTCGGTATCTTCAGGAGGCGGTTGAATGATGGTATCGGGTGGATTCCCGCCTGCATCCCCTCCATCCCGGTCGCCTTCATGATACCCTTCAAGGACAATTCCATCTGCGTAGGTAAAGGACAGGATGCCGGTCTGTCCGCCGTCATAATCCACCTGAAGGCGGTAACTGCTGCCCGGCATCAGCAGACGGGTAGCAATCGAGAGCATTTCCTGACCCACATAAACGCCACTTTCCAGGCGGTTCCATGAACCGTTGTTTTCGGACAGCCATACGCTGATCTCATCCAGTTCCCCCGGCGGTGTGACCCAGGGAAAATAAAGGCTTCCTCTGCGAACCAGGAAGCAGTTGATGTCTGGGCTGCCCGGAGCCTGTACAGAAACAGGAATTGAAATTTCAGGGAAATCGACACGATCTGCAAATATGGTATTTTCCGGTGCAGTCAGCCTTCCTGCTGCATGGTACAGTCCCACAGTATTCAAATCAATACCAGAAAAATCCCATTCCACCACAGCGGTGTAGCTGGTTCCATTTTCCGCATAGCATTCCAGATAGTAAGGGGAAAAGGCAAACAAATTTTCCAGCGTTTCGGTTTCGCTGCCCTCTTGAACCGCAAACGCGTCCGTATAAGGATACCACTTCTCTATGGAGGTGATGACAGCAGGCGGCATTTCTTTCACCCGGACGGAAATCTGAAGCTCCTGCAAGACAGCTTCACCAAAGGCATACCCCTCCGGCAGTTCAATCCGGCCTGCTGCGGTATATTTGCCTGGAGTGGTCTGGTCAATGTCCGAAAAATCCCATGCGACAGAAAATGTTTCCTGCCGGATTTCTTCACCTGCTGTTACCGTGGCGCAGACGGTTTGATACCGAAGGGCCAGCTGATAAATTTCCTTCAGGTCATCATCAGACGATGTGGTTCTAAGGGGCAGGGTGAAATCTGGCAGGGAGAGCAGTTCGTCTTCCTTTTGTATTTCTGTGACAAGGACGAGGGATACTTCTTCCGATGCTTCCGGGGTTTTGCTCTCCAGTGTCCCTGGAGTCTCGCTTTCTAAATCCGGCAAAATCTCCCTTCTTTCATCGGCATTGGATGGGGTTGCAGTTTCGGCGGCAAATGCTGGGATACTGCAGGTGAAGCAGAGGAGACAGGCCAGACAGCCCTCCAGAATACGCCTGTGCATTTGCTTCATTCTCATACGATACCCCCCATTCCAGAGAAAACATATTGACGGTAGGTTTCCCGCAGCTGTTTTCCATTGCGGAGGGCAATCGGAAGTTCCTCCCCGTTTATCAAACGGAAGGTCTGACTGTCAACCTGGCTGATGTAATCCATGTTGATTAAAATGCCCCGGTAGCAGGGCAAAAAACGCTTGTCCTTCTGCAATGCGGCAGTAACCTCCTGAAAGCCTCCGCTTACCGGTATCACGCGTTCTGCCGTATGAATCCGTGTCATACGGTTTTGATAATCTATGTATAGAATCTTCTCTGTGGGAAGTTCCAGCTTTTGACGGTCAGCCATAACCGAAAGTGTCATCACTTCATAGGGCGGTTTTAGCTGGCACAGCTCCATCGCTTCTTCAAAATCTGCCTGATGGAGCGAAAGCGGCTTCAGCAGATAATAGCTGGCGGACAGGCTGTACCCCATCCGGGCATAATCTTCTGTAATGGTCAGAAAAACAATCTTACAAAGCCTGTTTTTCTGGCGCAGCCTTCTGGCGGCCTCTATTCCATCCATGTTCTCCATATAGATGTCCATAAAGACAAGCTGAAAATTGACCTGGGCGGCAGCTTTCAGAAAATTCTCTCCGTCCTCAAATTCTGTCAGCGTATAGTCCAGCTGATGCTTTTTCATATAATTTTCCAGGCAGGCAGACAGTTCGGCTCTGTCATCTGCTCTGTCATCCACAATCGCAATCTGCATCGTGCCATCTCCTTTGCACAATAATCCAATATTAGTATAACATAAAACCGCAGGAAAAAACTTGCGTCTTAAACAGGAAACCTGCGTCTTAAACAAAGTCGGTTGCATTTCTCTTGACAAGATGCTACTCTAATTATACTACCAGACTTTCCGATGAGAAGGTCTGGTTTTTTTATGTGACAGGAAATTCCGAAGAATTCCCTGTCACATAAAAAAGGCACTAACGTGCCAAAGATGCGCACTCGCGCGAAGAAGAAACATGTCGCAAGCGATCGCGATCGGCGCGAGAATGTGCCAAGGCACATTCTTTCTTGTTTTTCTTTTCAGGAAAGGAGGCTCAGCATGAAAATCGCACTTTGTACGGAATTAAGGAATGCAGAATGGTTTGAGAGCAGGCTGCGCTCCCTTTTTGCTGGGGACGGACAGCTTGTCATCGACGAGCTATGGAATGAGAAACAGCTATCTCAGGCACTGCGGCGGAGCCGCTACCATGCGGTTGTCATCGCCATGACCGGGGCAAGGGGATTGGAGGCTGCCATTCAGGCAAAGCAGCTGGCACCGGAAACACCGCTTGTCTGGTGGAGCGATGATGAAAACTTTGCCCTGATCGCATATCACCTGCGTATCCCTGCGTTCCTTTCGGCAGACTGCTCCGATCAGGAGCTATATGAGGCGATAAAACCCATCACAAAATGGAGGTGCGAAAATGCGAATTGCGCTGTGCAGTTATAGTCAGAAGGAGAAAGAAACGGCGTTACTGATGAAGCTTGGCAAAGTAGACCGCTTTGACAATGGCGTATTCTGCGTCTATGCCATGCAGCGGGATGGGCCTTATGATGCTGTGGTTGTCATGGAGGACGGAGCCAGGGGAATGAATTTCTGCATGAGCATACGAGGGTACAGCAAGGATGTCCCGCTCCTGTGGATCAGCGACCAGGCAGAATTTGAACCCCAAAGCCGCAGGATGCAGGCGGACACCTTTTTGGTAAAGCCTGTGACAGAATATCAGCTGCGGGAGGCGGTATCCCAGCTGCTTCAGAAAACAACGAGAAGGAACGAACCGCGTGAGGAGGATGAATAAATGATATGGAAATGGAAACGGCCGGCCGCATTTTTACTGGCGGCGGCAATGATTTTTACGATGCCGGGAGTTCCGGCATCTGCGGTGGAAGCGGGTGTATCCGCCGTCCATACGGGGTTGTGCAAGCATCACCCGGAACATACAGAGGACTGCGGATATACGGAAGGAACCGAAGGGGCAGCCTGTGAACATGAACATACTGAGGATTGCTACACCCTTGTGGAGAAGTGTATCCATAAACATGACGAAAGCTGTTACCCTGTTTTGGAAGGCAGCGTATCAGAAAATACGGCGACCTCATCTGAAGTAGAGGAGGTCCAGCCGACCGAGTGTACCCATAAATGCAGTGAGGAAAGCGGCTGTATCACAAAAAAATTAAGCTGTCCTCATGAACGCGGCGAGCATGACGATAGCTGCGGCTACATCCCGGCCACAGAGGGGACGCCCTGCAGGTATACCTGCGAGCAGTGCAATTCTCAGGACAGCGGGCTTGTTCCCGGCGTGTCCGGGAATGCTCCGGTGGAGTGCATCTGCGAAACCCGCTGTGAGAAAGAGGAGGTCAATTCCGACTGTCCGGTCTGCTCTGCGGAAGATGCAGACCTCTCCGCCTGCAAAGGCACAGCGGAAGCCGCCTGCATCTGTGAGAAATTATGCGGCGCTGATGCTGTGAACCCTGAATGCACCGTCTGCTCTGCTAAGGGTGCAGACCTCTCCGCCTGCCTTGGAAAAGAGGAGGCGGTGCTGGCTGTGCAGGCACTCATTGACGCCCTGCCTGAAACAGTCACGGAGGACAATGCGACCGAAATTGAGGAGCAGCTGAAGACTATTGATGCAGAAATAAAGGCCCTCACCGATGAGCAGGCCGCCAAGCTGGACATGACGCGCTATAACGCCGTTTGTGCGGCGCTGGCTGCGTTTGCGCTGCCGCAGGCCGATCATACCCACTGCGTCTGCGGCGGGAATGGAGATGTCAACGGGCACGAACATGACACTGCTGGCACAGAGTGGACAACTACCGATTCCCTGCCTGATTCTGTTGGCAACTATTATCTGACGAAGTCCGTGTCGGAGAACTGGACTGTGCCAACGGACGGCGAGGTCAACCTCTGCCTGAACGGGCAGACGATCAACGGTAAAATCACCGTCGGCAGCGGCGCGACGCTGACGCTGACTGACTGCTCCGACAGCGGCAGGGTTCAAGGCGAAGTGCTCGTCAATGGCGGCAAATTGGAACTGTACAGCGGCACGATCACCGGCGGCGTGCAGGTCGGTAAAAAGGGCGCCGACTATCAGACCGGCTCGTCCTTTACCATGTATGGTGGAGCGATTACCGGTAATGAAGACTACGGCGGTGTGTTCCTTGTCGGCACGACGAATCATATCGACCCGCCGAGCTTCACCATGCACGGCGGCACCATTTCCGATAACACTGCGGGTGCGTCTGACGGCGGTGGCGGCGGCGTATATGTGGGTGAGAAGTGCAGCTTCACCATGGACGGCGGCACCATCACCGGCAACACGGCAACCGCCGGCAACGGCGGCGGCATCTATATCCACTTTAACGCCGGCAATGTTTCGATCTCCAACGCCACGATCACCGGCAACAAGGCGTCCGCCACGGGGGATATAAGGTATGGCCACGGGGGCGGCATTTATTCGGAGAGAGGGGTAACCGTCAAGAATGTGACGATCACCGGAAACAACAGCACCTTTGCGGGCGGCGGCATCTATGGAAAGGGCGCTATTACCCTCACCGATGCTACCGTTACCGACAACAATCAATATGACGTTTACTACGACGGAACAGAAAGCACAAACCCTAAACTTACCGTTTCCGGCTCGGTGAAGGCCGGCTATTACGCCAATTATGATTGGAAGCTGCCCATTCTTGTATCAGGCGCATTGAGTGAGGATTCGGTCATCCGTGTGGGCGTGCGTGAAGGCATAAATCCTGGGGCCATCGCCGAACCGGCAAGCGGCGTGACGCTCAGCGCTGAGAACTTCAAGGCGGACGCCGCCGACAGCGTGACCAGCCTGGGCAATGACGGCAAGGTCTATCTTGTGCCCTGCACGCACGAGATGGACGATACCGGCTACACCTGCAAGAAGTGCAAAACGCAATTCGACGCGCGCGTGGGCGATAGCGCCTATTATAAGACGCTGACGGATGCGTTTAATGCAGCCAGAGGCAGCACCGTGACGCTGCTGCGGAATGTGACGCTCACAGGAAATTGCTCTTCTGAGAACTACTCAGCGACGCTGGATCTGAATGGCAAAACTGTCAGCACCGAGAATAAATACATTCATGTCGGAGGCGGGAACAAGTCCAATACTCTGACGGTCAAGGATTCTAGCAAGGGCGGCGGGACGCAGGCGCTCAATGTCAAGTTTTCGGTTGGGTCCAACGGAACGCTGGCGGTTGACGACTCCTACACCGGCGAGATTTCGCGCGTGGAGCTGCAGGCCGGCGGCGCATTGGAGCGCTTTGGCGGCAAAATCGGCGAGTTGGTTTTAAGCAATGCTGCGTATGGCTCCACAAGTACGGGCTACGGCCTGAAGCTGTGGAAGGGCAATCCAAACGCCTGCACCATCGGCAAGATCACGGACAACACGAAGAGCAAGAGCCTCACCGTTAACGATCTGCTGGGAACCGACTATGCGAAGTGCGAGCTGTACGGCGAAAAGGACAGTGTATGGAGCATCGTTCCCAAGACGGAGAAAATCTCCGAACTGACCGGCTATACAGCGTACAAGGTGCAGTTCACGGAGTGCGTCCATCAGTGCGCCGATGACAGCAACCCTGTGTGCTCTGTGTGCCACAAGGACCTGTATACGAAGATCACCGCCAAGGCCGCTGACGGCACGACCAAGACTGCCTACTTCACGAAAGACAGTGCGCTGGAAAACGGCTATGTAGAGGCCATCCAGACCTTGAACGGCTGGAGCAATGAGGGCTGCACCGAGCCGACGCTGACCCTGCTGCGGGATATGCCTTACGGCACCTCCATAACGCTGACCGGCACGCTGACGCTGGAGAGCGGAACGCACACCGCCAAGAATGTGACGGTCGCTGAAAACGCGAATGTGACCTTTGCCAACGGCAGCTATAAAGGTGCGACCATCAACGGCACGGCGACGGTGGAGGCGGGCGTCACATTCACCGACGCCTCCGTCACGGTGAACGGCACGCTGAACGCCAAGGGCGGTACCTTCACTGGTAATGTCAAATTCAACGGCAGCAGCATCGCGAACATCAGCGGCGGCAGCTTTAATAATGAAAAGAAATATGGCGGCGTTGAGTTTGACTACAATGTCACGGGGACGATCTCCGGCGGCACGTTTGTCTTCGCGGATTTTTACACCACCAAAGTCAAGCTTTCCGGCGGCACATTTACGATGATCAAAACCAACGGCGACCGCAAACTCGCCGACCTGCTGGCGGAGGGCGCGGCGTATTACGGAGCAAGTGATAATCAGGCTGTGACCAATGATAGATTGAATACGCTGGAAAATGTCAAGGTCGTGTCGCATACGCACAACGGCGGCACGGACGGCAAGGGCACTTGTAGCATCTGCGGCAAGCAGATGACGGCGTCGCTGACCGTCGGCGGCAAGACGAGCTGGTACGCGGCCTTTGCCACTGCCATCGAGGCGGCGAACGCGGCGGACGGCGAAAAGACCATCACGCTGTATCAGGATGTGAATGGCTATGCCGACGGGCATTCGACCACCTATGAGCTGACCCACGGGCCGGTGACGCTGGCGACCGGCGGGAAAAGTGTCACAAGAGCAAACCTCACCGCCAAGGGCATTTCTCTGACGGTCACGGGCAGCAACGGAGGCTTCAATGTGACGGTGGAGGGCAAAGACGCGGAATTGACCGTCAACGACAAGGATACGAAGCTCGCCATTGTCACGGCGCAGAACGGCGGAAAGCTTTCGCTGAGCAACGGCACCTTCAGCCGTGTGGCTGTAAAGGACGACGGTAGCAGCGCCAGCCTCAGCGGCGGCAGCTACGGCGAGATCACGAGCGACGCCGGCTATGTCAAGCCCTACGCGCTGCTGGCGAAGGGGTACGCTTACAAAAAAACAAGGGATAACAAATGGCTCCCCAACGCCAATTCAATCTCGGAAAAAGTCACCGTTGAAAAAGCCCCCTTCGCGGTCGAAAAGATTTATCCGAATAGCGATACGAACTACACCGGAAACTCGGCGTTTGCGACGGACGGCAATATCATGCTGACTGCGGTAATCGCGCCCGAAACGGAGGGCGACACCTACTACTACTGGTGGGAGCTGTTTAACGAATCAACCAACGACTGGACCACGAGTTTCAAAAAAGTTAATACTGCGACGCATACCGGCGGGCAGAGCAAGACGCTCACGATCTCCGGGCTGCCCGTAGACAAGAGCTATCAGTACCACATTTACGTCCAGTGCAGCAATGGCTACAATTGCTACAGCGAGCCGTTCACCGTGACCCGGCATCAGCATAGCTGGACGTACACGGCAAGCGACGCGACCATCACTGCCAAGTGCAGCCAGGACGACGCCAGCGGCGGCAGCGTGACGATTGCGGCCCCCGCCGAGCTGACCTACAACGGCAGCGGCAAACCCGCCACGGTGACTGCAAGCAGAGATTGGCAGGGTCCGGCGGTGGATAAGATTACCATCAGCTACACGAAGACGGGCAAGTATGGTCCAGAGAAATTGGAAAACGACGCGCTCCCCACGAATGCCGGCACCTACACCGCCAGCATCACCATGGGCAGCGCCACCGCCAGCGTGACCTATACCATTGGCAAAGCTACCCCCAAGGCGGAGGACTTCACCTTCACCGCCCCGACAAGCCTGACCTATGACGGCAATGTCAAGAGCGCGACAGTTTCTCCCGCAAAGGCCGGTACGGGCGAGGTCATCGTAAAATACTACGATAAAGACGGTCAGGAAGCCACGCCTAAGAACGCGGGCGAATACACCGTCAAGATCGATGTAACCGAGAGCACGAACTATGCTGCGGCCAACGGCCTGACGGCGGATAGCTGGAAGTTTAGCATCACCAAGGCGGCCGCGCCCACGATGCAGCCCATAGAGCTGACCGTTATCAACGGGCTGGCAAAGACTTACTTGGTCAATCTTCCCGCGCTGCCGACGCTGGGCGATAATTGTAAGTACGGCTCCATCAAATATGAGGCCTGCAACTTCAATCTGATTGGAGAGGGCGGCTACGCAAATTCGACGGCAATGATCACATCAAACGATGAGTTCCAGTTGACTGTCCCGGCTGTCGAATCTCAGACCGAAGGTTCCGTCGGAACCGTAGGCGTCAAGATCACCACGGACAACTATCAGGACATGCTCCTGACCGTTAAAGTCATCGCGAAGAACAAGATCGTTCCCGTGCTGGACGGCGAGATCACCGCAACGCCAATCACCTTTGGCCAGATCCTGCGCGTCAGCACCATTACTGGCACGATGAAAGACGACGGCAAGACGGTCGAAGGCACCTTCGAGTGGACGAATCCTAGTACCAAGCCCGACAAAGCCGGCGACTATCAGGCTGAGTGGATATTCACCCCGGCGGAGGGCTATGAGGAATACGCGACCGCGACCGGAACTGTGACCATCAAGGTGAACAAGGCTACCCCCACCTTCAACGCTCCCACGGCGCAGGAAAATCTGACCTATACCGGACAGGAGCAGGCGCTGATTACTGCGGACAGTGTGACCAGCGGTGGCACCATGCAGTACAGCCTGACCGAGAACGGCACATACAGCCCGGACATCCCTACCGGCACCGATGCCGGAGCATATACCGTGTGGTATCGGGTGATTGGCGATGCAAACCACAATGATACCGCACCCGCCAGCGTGGAGGTCAGCATTGGAAAGAAACCGCTGACGCTCACCGGGGTAACGGCTACGTCCAAGCCTTATGATGGCACGACAAACGCGGGCATTCCCAGCGTGACCTTCGAGGGTAGCGTAACCTTGAACCGAGGCACAGACTACACCGTGACCGCCAGCTTTGACGATGCCAGTGTGGGCAACGGCAAGAACATCACTGCCACAGTGACCCTGATGGGGCAGGCCGCGAAGAATTACGCCCTGGAGCAGAGCAGCTTCCCTACTACTGGCAGCATCACCAAGGCCGCCGCGCCTGACTTCACCAAGGAAACTACGCTCGTCATTGTAAACGGCCACGAAAAGACCTACACTGTGACGCTCCCCGCCCTGCCTGTGCTGGAGGCTCCCAAGGAGTACGGTGCACCCACCTATGAGTTGGGCGAGATCAAACTGGGTGGCGGCTACTACACCAGCGGCGCGAAGGTGGAAAACGGCGCGCTGACCCTGCCCATTCAGAAAAATGACGTGAAAACCACCGGCTCTGTGGGTACAGTGACCGTAGTAATCAAGAGCGCAAACTATGCGGACATCACGCTGACCGTCAATGTCAATGCGACCAACAAGCTTGTCCCCACTGTTACGGCACCTACGGCAAACGCCCTGACCTACAACGGTGCAGAACAGGCTCTGGTTACAGCAGGCAAGACCACTGGCGGCACGATGCTCTACCGGCTTGACGATTCTGAGTGGAGCGAGCAGATCCCCACAGCGAAAAACGCGGGGAAATACACTGTTTGGTATAAGGTTCAGGGAAACGCAGAGTACGCAGATGTGGCAGAGCAAAGATTGACTGTGACCGCAGCGAAAAAGTCAGTTACCGTTACAGCGCTTGATAAGAGCGCCTACACCGGCAGCACCGCGCCCGATCTGAGCAGCCCGGAAGCAGATAAGGACTACAAGGTGGAGGGTCTGGTTGGTGCAGATACCCTGAGCGGCACGGTAACACTGGCCTACGCGCAGACGCCGGATATGAGCAAAACCGGAGAAACCGCGATCAACATCACTGGTACGCTGTCAAATGACAATTATGAGATCACCTATGTTTCTGGAACGTTGATCGTTTCCAAGCAATCTTCCAGCGACGACGGTTCCTCCTCTGGTGGTTCGGGCAGCGGCGGCGGTTCCTCCTCTAGTGGTTCGGGCAGCGGCGGCAGTTCCTCCTCTGGTGGTTCATCCGGCGGTGGAGGCTCATCCTCCGGCAATTCCGGTAACTCTGGAAATACCAGTCAGCCGGACACCGGCAAACCGGACAAACCGGATTCTCCTGTCACCAGAGAAACCAAGCCAGTTAAGCCGGATAAAACCGGTAATGTATCGGTGGACAACAGCTCTGTCCAGTCCGCCATCGGCAAGGCCAAACAGGATGCGAAAAAGAACGGCATAACCGAAAACGGGATTGCCGTTACCGTTCCCATCACCCCGGCGACAGGCCAGACCTCTTTTAACGTGACCATCAAGGCACAGACATTGGATCTGCTGGTTAAAGAAAACGTCCGGCAGTTTACTGTAGCAACAGACCATCTGGTTTCGGTTAATATCGGGCTGGACACTCTGAAGCAGCTGGATAGCGTCTCCGCTGGTGGGGACATCATTCTCCGGGTAGATAAGGTGGATGCACTGCGCTCCACCGAGGCCAAAGCCGCTATCGGCACAAGACCGGCCTACGATCTGTCGCTGGTGTATCTCTCCGGCGGCAAGGAGACGCCGATTACCAACCTAAACGGCCATACTGTCTCGGTGCGCCTGCCCTACACCCCAGCAAAGGGAGAAGCTGCCGGAAACCTGTACGCAGTCTATGTAGATGACGCGGGCAAGGTGGAATGGATCACCAAATCCAGCTACAATGCCAGCCTGAAAGCGGTGGTTTTTGAAACCGGTCATTTCAGCGTCTATGGCGTGGGCTACAAGAACCCTGCCCCGGCCTTTACCGATATTCATAACCATTGGGCTGCGGACAACATCCTCTTTGCAGCCAGTCGGGGACTGCTCTCCGGCACCAGCGACACCACCTTTAGTCCGGGCACCGGCATGACCAGAGGAATGTTCGTCACCGCTCTGGGGCGGCTGGCAGACATCAACCCGGATAGCTACAAGACCGGGAAATTCACCGATGTGAAAGCCAACGCTTACTATGCGTCCTATGTCAACTGGGCGGCGCAGACCGGTATTGTGGGCGGCGTTACTGCCACCACCTTTGCACCGGATACCAACATCAACCGGGAACAGATGGCGGTCATCATGGCAAATTACGCCAAAAAGCTGGGCTACGACCTTCCGAAAACCCTCCAGGCTGTGACTTTTGCGGACAACGCACAGATCAGTAGCTGGGCGAAGGATGCGGTTAAGGCCATGCAGCAGGCGGGCATCCTGGCAGGCAAGGCAAATAACCGCTTTGACCCCAAAGGAACCGCCACCCGCGCCGAAGTCGCCACCGTCCTGCGGCGGTTTGTGGAGATCGTCATTGACCCGCAGACCGCAAACGGCTGGCAGCAGAATGACAGCGGCCAGTGGAGCTATTACAGAAACGGGGAGCCGGTGAAAGGCTGGCTCTCCGATGATCAGAAGTGGTACTGGCTGGATAAGGCCACCGGAATGATGTTTGCCGGCGGCTGGAAGCAGATCGATGGTAAGTGGTACTACTTCTATGCAGATGGGACGATGGCGGTGAATACCGCATCCGACAGATGAAAAATGAACCCGTAATGTAATGCAAAAATAATATCAATAAAGAGGGATGTGAACAATATGGGCAAGTTTCTGGTAATGTCGCTTACCGACCATGAAGAATATATACTCAGTAGAATTATGGAGATTATTGCGGTCGAGCCAGGATTTGACCATATTGTGACATCCCACCCTTGTAACACTCTTGTTTTTCCGGGCTTGGAGCTTCGGCTGAAGGAGAGAACAGTATACTGAAACGGTGAGTTGATTTCTATGACTCGTCGGGAATTTGCAACATTGGTATACTTGGCAAAACATCCATTCTGGGTATTTTCTGCCGGACAGATCTATGAAGAAGTATGGGGAGGATGGTGAAAATTGCGGAACGGCTGTTGCCTTCGTACCGAAAATCAATGCGAATCCGGTGTATAACGGAGGGTGAAGCCTGCTATATGTATGTAGCAATCATTATGATAACATAAAAGGCACGGCATAAAGAAATCTGATGTAAAATCTATCAGAATAATTTATGCCGTGCCTCTTTTTAATTTGATTGAATGTGGGATGGTTTAGGGAAATTAGTAAATCGTAAGCGATGAATAATCCATCGTATTGTCCACTGCCCCCTTGGTATCCTTCGCCTTAAACAGGCAGTGGTTCTTTATGTTTTTTTGCGTATATCACAGCTTTTTCCAGCTTGCTTCTTTTTACAGGATTGAGTTGTTCCAACCATGCATAAAAGCTTTCCCATACCGGCACTTCTGTTTCCAGACGTCTGTCTTTTCGCTCTTCCGGAGTAAGGTCACGGAACGGCTTTTCCAAAAAGAAAAGCTTGTTGCAGTATGCCAGACCAACTTCAGCCGGAATCATGCGGGGGATTTCTTCTTTCTTAGGAAGAAGAGGCTCTTTGATTTCTTCCCCGGAATTTCCGTTACTGGGCACGTATGCGTGAACAGTAACAGTACTCAATTTTGGGGATTGCCTATAAGCAGGAGAAAACGGTATAATTGAGGAAGGCAGTTGGATATAAGAGGGACAAGTGGTGGAGATGAAAAATATTGTGAAGACGGAAAGAGGGGCGGTTGTCTGGGATATGGGATGATGCGGATGATCGATGCGGTGCATCGCCGTTTACATAAATAGATAGAGGAAATACGATGGAACTGAATTTAAGCGAACCGGGACAGAGCCGGTATCTGAGAGTATATGAATATTACAAAGAATTGATCGTGTCCGGGCAGATGAAGCCGGGAGCGAAGCTGCCGTCGATCCGCAAATGTTCCCTGCAGCTGCAGCTTTCACGGACGACGGTGGAGACGGCGTATATGCTGCTGGCGGCGGATGGCTATATCATTTCGCGTCCGCAGAGTGGGTTTTATGTAACGGATGCGGTGCTGGCGGCTGCAAACCGGGAGGAAATAGAGCACGGTGTGCCGCGTCAGGAGGAACGCCCGGAAATCCGGTATGATTTTGCGTCTTCGAATGTGGATCGGGAGAGCTTCCAGTTTGATTTATGGCGGCGCTATGTCAAGAGCGCCTTGCGCCAGGATGAACGGCTGCTTTCTTATGGCGAACCGCAGGGAGAGCGGGAATTCCGGGAGGCGCTCTGCGCGTATCTGGGGCGCCACCGCAATGTGATCTGTACGCCGGACAGTATCGTAGTAGGGGCGGGTGTGCAGAGCCTCTTGCATATTTTGTGCCCGATGCTGCGGGAGCGGGACAGCGCATGGTTTTTTAATCCGTCGTTCCGGCAGGGACGCCAGATTTTTGAGGATTATGGGTTTCGGACCGGGGATATAAGAGAATATTGGGAAAATAATGATAGGAGGATTGAGTCCTCAAAAAAGGATTTGTGCGGAATAGAAAAGCCAGATGTATGTGCAAGAGAGATGAAAACAGGGTTATCCGAACAGATGTCAGAGGCGATGAGACATACAGGGAAAAGTGTTTGCTATCTGACCCCATCGCAGATGACAGTCTGGGGCGAGGTCATGCCGGTGGGCGACCGGATGAAGCTTTTAAAGGATGCGGCGCGCGAGGATATGCTGATTATTGAGGACGATTACAACAGTGAGTTCCGCTATTATAACCGCCCGACACCGTCCCTGCAGGGGCTTTCCGGCGGGCGGGGCGTCGTGTATCTGGGGACATTTTCAAGGCTGCTTCTGCCATCGATCCGCATGAGCTACATGGTCCTGCCGCCGGATCTGCTGAAACGGTATCAGGAGCGGGGGCGTTTTTATAACCAGACGGCGTCCAAGGCAGAGCAGATTGCCCTCTGCCAGTTTATCCGGGACGGACATCTGGAAAGCCAGATCCGAAAGTCCAAGAAATTGTACGCGGCAAAGGCAAAGTGTCTGTGTGATGCGGTGCGGCGCATTTTTGGAGAAAAAGCGCGAACGCATCTGGGCGATGCCGGTTTTCTGGTTCTCATGGAGCTTGACAGCCCGCTTACATCGGCGGAAATTGCCGGGCGTGCGGCACAGGCAGGCGTCGCCGTCCGCCCGGTGGAGTCGGTCGGGAGTCTTTTGGAAAAACAGGAGCATCATTTTCAAGAGGGATATCCGAAGCTCCTGTTGTCCTGTGCCTCGATGGGGGCAGAGCGGTATGAGGAGGCGCTGGAGGTGCTGAAAGAGGTAGTGTATAAGAAAGAAAAATAGAAGATAGATATAGAAGTTAAAATGTCCGCATAAACCACAGCCAGTACCCGGAACCATCCGGGCAGTTGTGGGTATGCGGACATTTTATGCGACATTCTTACCCGTTTTTCTCCTCATGCGGCAGCCGGTTCCGGAGCAGCCGCTTTTTTAATTCACTCCAGTGAAATGGAATTAGCGGGTAAATATAACTTTTTCCGGCGATTGTCCGGTTAAAGACAAGGCAGCCGACGGCAATGAGTGTTCCGGCGATGAAGCCCCAGAGATTGAGGAAAAAGGTCAGAATCAGGAGCAGGACGCGCATGAATTTGAGTGCGTAGCCGAGTTCGAAGCTCGTCATCGAGTAGTTGGCGATCGTGACGAACGCCATATAGAGCATCGTCTCGCTGTTGAACCAGCCGGATTTGACCGAGTATTCTCCAAGCACGATACCGGCGATGACACTGAGCGGTGTCGTCAGCATGCTGGGGGTGTTGACTGCCGCGAGCCGCAGACCATCGATGGCAAATTCCAGGATCAGAAGCTGATAGATCAGCGCCACATGGATCTCATCGGTGACACGGATAAAAGCGAGCCATTCCGGGATCCAGCCGGGATTCTGCATAAAAAGCAGCCACAGCGGTGTCAGAAATAAGGTCAGGAAAAAGATGACCGTCCGCGACAGGCGCAGATAGGTGCCGGTCAGCGGTGGAAAATAGTAGTCGTCGGCTTCCTCGATGATATCGAAAACAGAGGATGGCAGAATCATTGCGGATGGCGAATTGTCCACCAGAATGATGATATTTCCTTCCAGAATCGAGGCAGCGGAGGTATCCGGACGCTCTGAAAAACGAAATTTTGGGAACGGATTGAACCATTTGTGCGGATAAATGCATTCGGCAAGGCTTTCCTGGTTCATCGAGAGGGCATCGACATGCACTTTTTGAATCCGGGTGCGGATGCGGTTTAAAAGTTCGGTGTCCACCCGGTTTTCCATGTAGCAGATGGCGATATCGGTGTGCGAACTTTCCCCAATATTCATGATTTCCATCCGCAGCTTCGGATCGCGGATGCGCCGCCGGATCAGAGCCGTATTGAACACAAGCGTTTCGACAAAACCATCGCGCGAGCCGCGCAATACCTTATCCTTTTCAGGTTCGCTGACTCCGCGAGCGGGATAGGTGCGGCAGTCTATCGTGAGTGCCTGTGCATATCCGTCGATCAGAAGAAAAGGAACACCGGAGAGAAGCTGGATAATCAGCGCGTCCGAATCCGTTTCCAGCCCGATTTCGCCGTAGGCGAGGTAGAGGGCGGCAAAATCGTTTGCATTGTCAGGCATCTGGGCGGTTTCAATGCTGCTCATCGCCTGCAGCACTTTTAAAAGCGTATCGTCCTTGGTAAAACCATCAATACAGTAGAGGCAGGCATCGCGCCCGCCGATCATCAGGTTCCGATCTACGACATCAAAACTGATGTCCGGTCGGAGCTTTTTTTGAAAAAAAGTCCGGTTATTTTCAATGGATGAAGAAATCTGCATCGTGTAAATCTCCTATCAGAGAAGCCAATATCAGTGACCGCGAAGGGACTGGAATGGGACAAAATGTTTACAGATGGAGTATGTGCAAAAAGGATAAAAATATACGAAATGAAGCAAATGGATAAAAATTCTCAAAATATGTTTTTTTAAAATTCATGACAAGCGAGGCAATATCAGGGAAAAAGGCGGAAAAATCGCTGCAAAATGAGACTTAACATGTGCTGAATGGAAAAAGAAATTTGCATGTTAGTTTTAGCAACTAAAAAAGTAATGCTTTATTGAGAATAAAATTCAATTAAAATAGATAAAAATTCTCATTTTTAAATAGATTTAAATAGTTGACAGATTTTATTGGATTAGTTTATACTAACCTCCTCGGCCGCCTGAGTTAGGGATGCCTAATCCGGTGCGGAGAGTAAGATATTACAAAAGATTATATGGAGGAATATGTATGAAAGGTAAGGGAAGATCCCGGCAGGCAATTCTGGCAGCGGTGACCGTGTTAGCGGCGGCGCAGGCAGGTACTGCTTATGCTTCAACCGGACCGGCATCGGAGCCCGGAGTACAGACCGGCGCCTGGATTCAGGAAGGACAGGACTGGAAATATCAGGGAACGGACGGAACGCTCAAGACTGGATGGGTTAAGACCGAGAATGGCTGGTATTATCTGGATCCGCAGACCGGACGGATGATGACTGGATGGATCACCGTCGATGGACGCCGGTACTATATGAACACAACTGCCGATGGCGTGGAAGGACAGATGCGCCGCGGCTGGTGGAAGGACAATGCAGGAAAATGGTATTTCTTCAGCACTGCATCCGATGGAACGGAAGGTATGACCGTGACCGGATGGCAGTGGATTGATGGAAAATGCTATTATTTTGATAACTTGAGTGCAGAAAACTATGGTCAGATGCACACCGAAGGTCGGACGCCGGACGGCTACAGCGTCAATGCGGATGGACAGTGGGTCAATGAAAATGGAGAGGTCCAGACCCGTGCGGATAGAGGTTACGCGAGCAGCCCGGCAGCAGACGGCAACGGAAGCAGCGTATCAGGAGGCGGTTCAGGGAATTCTGGCAGTTCCGGCGGCAGCCATTCGGGGGGCTCTGGAAGCAACAGTAATTCTGGAAATAACAGTAATTCTGGAAATAACGGTAATTCCGGGAATGACGGAAACCAGAATGGCGGAAATACAGGAGATAACGGAAACACTGAAAATCCAGACAAGCCGCAGATGGTTTCGCTGGTAGATGAGACGAAGACAAAGCTTACCGAAGTAAATTCCCTGGGCTGGTGGCTTCCGATCGCATTTGATGAGGGATACAATGCAGGCAATACGGTCGTTAAGGTCGATGGAAAAGATGTAACCAATCTTTTAACTCCGATCACAGATGACGGACGTATGGCAAAACTGGCGCTTCTTGGCACACCGGGCAAAGTAACCGTCAGCAGCAAAGAAGATGCGGCAAAGGAAGAGACGGTGGTTCTGAGCAATGAGAGCCAGGAAGATGCTGTATATGAGGAAAACGACGGCTATCTGCCTGAGAAGATTCTGACGCATGAGTCAGTTGCTTACTGGGACTATTATCTGACCAATTACGATGAAAACGGAAATGCCCGCATTTCTCCGAAAAAGACTACGTATAACTTGAATGAGGAGAAGCAGACTCATCCGAGCTATTCGCCGGATGCGGTTCTTCCAAAAAATGGAAAAGCAGCCGTTACCATTCTGTTTAACTACAATACAGACGAGGAAAAAGAGTGGTTTGACGGCATCCGTAAGCTGGAACTGGTTGAATACGATGAGCAGAAGAACACAATCAATTCAAGCCTCGTATTTGACAGTGAAAAGAATGTGGCGCATGGACAGGGACGCGTTGGACAGCTGACTATCCAGACAGGACAGAGCAATTTCTACAATAATGGACGTTATTATGTGCGGGTTGTATCGTCGGCAGGCGGTTCCGCGCTCGTCCCGATTCATGTCGTCAATGAGACAGTACCGACGCTGGAGCTTAAGGAAACACCGCAGTCCGGTAAGAATCTCCATTTTGCAGTCAGCGATCTGGTATACGCAATTGAGACACCGATCGAGCGTGTGACCCTGGAAGATCCGAACGGAACAGTAAGCGACCTTAAGATGATCGATGACTGGTATCTCTACAGCCAGGATTTATTTGTTCTGTACAATGATAATACAGACCATCTGCCATACAAGGGCAATTACAAGATCACTGTATATGCAAATGGTTTCCAGTCATTCTCCAAGAGCTTCAAGGTGAAAACGGGCGCAGAGCCGGTAAAAGAGAAGGAACAGACCAATGGTCAGAAAATGGCGTCATACGGATTCGACGGTATCAGCACTGCATCGACTGGTTCCAGCGGAAGTGGAAGCTCCAGCGGCAGCAGCTCAGGAAGCTCTGCAATCTCTGCAAACCTGATTTTTGATTCAGATCTGCTTGTAAATGCACATCTCCTTGAACAGACCAAGATGGAAAATGATGCGTCCAAGGCAGTGATGGAGTGGTGGTACAATGCGATTCCGGATGCAGTCTTTGATACTGGAGATGATGATTTCTTCAGATGGACAGACTACGTAAATAAGAGCGAGAATCAGAAATACGAAGAGAACAGAATGCTCCCATTTGCAGATTACCGTGAAAATGGAGCACTGGATCCGAACCATCCGGCAACGGCAAAAGAGGTTCTTGAAGATGGTCTGCTCGGCGATATCCAGTACAATGGAACCTTCTCCCGTCAGGATGCACCGGCGATTACAGTTGTACAGAACAAAGAGGGCGAGCCGGTAGTCCTGCGGACAGAGGATACAGAGTATATCGAAGCGGTTCAGAGTATCGTTGTCAACGGAAACTGGCAGGCACTCAGCAAGGACAAATATTCCATCGATAAAGAAGCTGACACCATTACCATAGAGGCGGATGTATTCAAGGCTGGTGAGGAGTATAAGCTGACTGTCGATGCAACGGGATATAAGAGCCAGAGTATTGCATTTACATACGATAAGGTGCTGGAAAACGATTTATCGCTGACCGTTGATTATGCGGATGATAAAGAGGCGTTTGCAGCTGAGAAAAAAGAAGATTCTAATAAGACTTACTATTTTGCAGATGCTGAATTTACCGTTAATGGCAGCAAGGGAGATTTCCTGAAGAACCTGAAATCTGTTACCCTGCTTTCTGACGAGGAAGATGCGGTTGAGAGAAATATCTACACGAAAGGCGTGTCCAGCAGCAACGATGTTTACTATGAAGTATCCGGGGATGGCAAGAAGCTGATTCTTCACCAGGTTCAGCCGGGAAGCTATAAGCTGACTCTTCGTTCGAATTACTACACAGAGGCGCTGAGATGTGAATTTGTGGTTGAGAAGGAAGAGGAAGAAATCCCAGATGAGCAGGAGATTGAGATTGGTGCTTCGGAAATCAGAAAGGCAAATGGATATGGTGAAAAGGGATATGTAATACAGTTTACCTATTCTGATGGAACTGGTATGAAACCTTCTGATTTTGCCTACAAAAAAGCATTAGAAGAATATGTAAAGAGCATCAATTCAGTAGTGGTAGGAACAACTAAGTATTCTCCACAGTCAAGCTGGACATTAGGAGATAAGGAATATGCGCCAGATATTTATGATGATGCACATAACAATTACAAAGATAGCCTGCTTGTTTCTGACAGTGCATTTAATACGGATGGGGATACCACAATTACGATTAATGCAGATGGAGATTATCCAGAAGTAACGATTGTAGTTGATAAAAATGGAAATCTCAAACAGGATGACGAGGAACTTCTTGATGCACCGACACTGACCGGACCGGAAAAGATTTCCGAGGGAGGTAATTTAACCCTGACTGGAAAAGATAATGCGGATGAGCTTGCGAAATACCTGAAAGCAATCAAGGTGATAACATCAGATGGTGAAGAACTTGGATTTAAAGTTCAGGATAATAAACTGATTATCACAACCAGTGATTTAACCGCAGGACCAGATGGAAGTGCGATTGAGATTGTGATTGAGGCAGAAGGTTATCAGGATCAGACAATTCGGGTTAAAGTGGAAAATTCCGAAACTAAAGAAGTTGAGGTTTCTAGTTTTGTAAAAGAACAATATAGTTATGGAACAGCGAATTATATTGTAAGTTTTAATGGCGTTAAAGATGTGAAGGCATATCTGGAGGCTGTTACCGAAGTTAAAGTAAATGATAATAAATATGAAAAAGCAACATATGCAAGTTTTATGGGTGAGGATCAGTATGCATTGAATTCGATTAATTATAATGGTTATGATAGCTTAAAGATTTCATCCAGTAAATTTAGTACAGAAGGAAATACAACTATCGAAATTACGGCAACAGGATATGGAACACTGACTTTTGAAATTGATGAAAATTACAAACTCATCAAAGAAGAGACCACCCTCATCGCCGACGAAGTCCTCCCAAGCGAGATCGTCACCACCCCAACCGAGGGAGTAACCACACCGGAGCAAACACCGGCAGAGCCGAAGACGAATGACGAAAACAAGGCAGATGTACCGGATGGCGATAAGAAGAACGAGACAGACGATGCGAACAAGGCACCGGAAGTAGACGAGGACAAGAAAGAGGATTCGGACGAGTCCAAGGATACTTCGGATGAGAAGAAAGACGAAACTTCAGATAAAGGCGATGCTGACAAGGATGATTCGAAAGATGAATCCGGCGAAACTGGTGACGATTCCAAGAAGAATGAAACGGACGAATCTAAGGACAATGATTCCAGGAAGGATGAGACCGGTGGCGTAAAAGATGATACTTCTGATAAGGAAGAATCCGACGGCGGTAAAGGCGATGCTTCTGAGAAAGAAGAGTCTGTTTCCGAAGAAGAGTAGTTGTATTTAAAGGAGTAAAAATTGAAACAGAAGTGGTGGATTTTATTAACCCTGCTGCTGTGTGGCTGCGGTGTTTCATCGCAGCCGGATCAAACGGGGGCGGTCCAGAATGACCGTCCTCGTTTATCTGCGTCTACGGAAGAGACGGCAGAAAATGTGGCAGAAGTAGAAAAAAACGAAAATTTAGAGAAAAATCCCTCAAATTCGAACCAGAATCCGGGAGGAGGGCAGAACTGGACGGTGTTTGCGATGGATACTGTGATGCAGTTTGATGCCTACGGTGGAAGTGCAAATTTGCAGGAAAAAGTGAAACGGCGGGTGGAAGAGCTGGAAGGGGAGTTTTCGACAACGCAGGAAAACAGCGATATTTTCTATCTAAATCAGGAGAAAACAGCGAAACTTTCCGATGATACGCGTTATCTGATGCAGGAGGCGCTGGCGCTGGGAGCGGAAACAGATGGTGCACTCGATATTTCAATTTACCCGGTTGTGCAAAGCTGGGGATTTACAACGGGAAATTACCGGGTCCCCAGTGAGAGCGAGCGGGAAAGCCTGCTTAAATCGGTCGATTATCGTCTGGTCGGTTTAGAAGCAGATACGGCGTCGATCGAGCCAGGAATGATGGTGGATCTAGGCGGCGTCGGAAAGGGATTTACCGGAGATGAGGTGGTAAAGACTATGAAGGAGGACGGCGTGACAAGCGCACTGTTCAGTCTTGGAGGCAATATCCAGACGATCGGAACAAAACCGGATGGCGAGAAATGGTATGTCGGCATCAAGGATCCGGAGAGCGACGGCTATCTGGGCGGAGTCAGGGTGCAGGATGAGGCGGTCATTACCTCCGGCGGCTATGAGCGCTATTTCACGGATGAGGACGGAACAATTTACTGGCATATCATGGATCCGTCCACTGGGGCGCCGGCGCATAGCGGGCTGATTTCTGTGACAATCATCGGACCGTGCGGACTGCGCTGCGATGGGCTTTCGACCGCCCTGTTTGTCATGGGACGGGAAAAGGCAGCGGCACACTGGGCGGCGCATCAGGACTATGAGGCAGTCCTGGTTGACGAGGGCGGCACGATCTGGCTGACGCCGGGCTTAAAAGACCGATTTATTCCGGTGGATCAGGGGGAGACGCGGGAGATTCGGATATTGTGATTCTGGAACAGATCTAGTATAATGAGCAGCGAAAAGTGCATACGAGTCAGATTTATAATTTATAACGAAGAGGTCGAAAATACCGTGAATGATAGATTGAAAAAGAAGCTTCTTTGCTTTGAGCGCGCTCTCTCCACATTGGAAGGATACGAGGGCTGGATGATAGGCACAACTACACTTCATCTGGACTGGCAGCCCAAACAGGGGGAGAATGAGTTTTGCCATACCAAATTAACTCCGGAAATCATCAAAAAAGGCCGCTCGGCAATCCGGGTCCGCATAGCGGCAGCGGAGGAGGAAAAGGAACGGGAAAATGAGGAGATGGAAGTGCTGCTGGTAAAACCGCGCCAGAGCGTCCTTGTCCCGGAAAAAGAGAAAATGCCGCTCATGAAAACAATTACGGAACTGGGCAGTGAGGATGATGATACGCTGGCATTTAGCCGCAGCCAGATGGAAGAATATCTCCGGGAGGCGGCAGATACCAATCCGATCCATCAGGGAGAAGCGGCAGTTCTGCCGGGGTTTCTTGTTATGAATGCCTGCCTGCTTCGTCTGTGGAAGAAGGGCTGGATGAAGGGACAGACCGCTCTGGAAGTACGTTTTCTTGCCCCACTTCGTCCTGATGAGGAGGTATATCTGTCGGATTCGGGGCAGGAGGGAAGAAACGCGGTGTATCTGAGAACGAAGCAAGAGGGAAAGGAAATTCTTTCGATTACAGAAAAATAGGGATGCCGATGATAAAGTGGGTGCAGAGGAGCTATGGATGCATATGTAAACCATTTATAAAAACAAGGTTGACAATCCTCTGAAATTCCGATATACTCTTTTCTAGCAAAGATTCTCTGTGTGTGATTCATAGGAAAATGCATTACACGGCTTAGAATTTTATCACTGAGGAGGTATATATAATGAGTTCAGAGACAAGTGCAGTGAACGTACACGGCGCATGGAGCGCGAAGCGGCTTACACTTTTGGCGATGATGCTGGCTCTTATCAGTGTGTCTTCGTATATTGCGATTCCGCTTCCGTTTTCGGATGCAAAGATCACAGCGCAGACGATGATTGTCAACCTGATCGGTCTGCTGATTGCACCACAGGATACCATTTTAGTTATGGCGAGCTGGCTGCTGTTAGGCTTATGCGGCGTGCCGGTATTCAGCGGCGGAAGCGCAGGACCGGGAAAACTGCTTGGACCGAGCGGCGGTTACTATATCGGATTTCTGGTTGTAGCGTTCCTGATTTCCCTGTTTTGCCGGAAATGGAAAAATGTTGCATTCCAGACAGCGTTCCTGATTGTAGTTGGTATTCCGGTGATTTACGCATTCGGTGCAGGCTGGATGAAACACGTGACCGGACAGCCGTGGGGTGCAGTTATCGTGCAGTCGATAATTCCGTTTATTCCGCTGGACATCGTTAAGTGTGTGGCAGCGGTAGCACTTGGAAAGGCGCTGAAGCGGACGGGCTTATTTGGAAATTAGATAGAAAATAAAGATGGGATGTGGTAGTGAACAGAATCAGCCTTTTAGTGCAGAAATGTAGCCAGGAGGTATGAGGAGTCCGTTGCCGCATCCCTTTAATTTTAATTAGGAATAGAAGAAAAACAGGAGAAAAGTATGAATCACGTATATATTCTGGGCGGTTTGCGCAGTTACATCGGGGTGAAAGATGGAATGTACCGTCATATCCCGGCGGAAAAGCTGGGGGCGGAGGTGCTGCGGGAGGTGGTTTCGCGATTTGAGCTTCCAACCGATGCGATCGACTATATAATAGGAGGAAATGCGGTCGGGGGAGGCGGCAATATCACGCGTCTGGCGGCACTTTCGGCAGGGTTTCCAGAGCGGATTCCGGCGGTTACTTTGGATCTGCAGTGCGGGTCGGCGCTGGAGGCGATCAGCGCGGCAGCAGCCAAGATTGAGAGCGGGATGGCGGATCTGGTCATTGCCGGGGGAATGGAGAGTTCTTCGGTACAGCCGTACCGCATGATGTCCCCGAACCATCCGGAGTATGACGGTGGAAAGGTGTATACGGTTGCACAGTTTGTGCCGGGAAAGCGCGGTGAGCAGGTTATGTTAGAGGGCGCGGAGGAGACTGCGATCCGGGAAAATGTCTCTAAGGAAGAGATGGACACCTGGGTGCTCCGGAGCCATAAGAGGGCGGCGCAGGCGCGCAAAGAGGGAATATTGGAGGATATAACGGTTTCCATCGACGGTAGCAGCCGGGATGAGGGAATCCGTCCGACAATGAGCCAGCGTCTGATCGACCGCCTGCCGTATCTGCTTCCAAATGGCACGAAAATCACGGCGGCAAATGCGTGCCTGATGCACGATGGCGCGGCATTTGTGGTACTTTGTTCGGAACGGTTTTTGCGGGAACAGGGACGGAAAGCAGAATGCCGTTTCCGGTTTGGTACAGCGATCGGGGATGATCCGATGATGAGCCCAAAATCAGCCGTCAGCGCTGCTAAGGCGATACTTGCAAAAACGGGGCATTCTTATCAGGAGATCGATGCTTTTGAGGTCAATGAAGCGTTTGCCGTTATTGATGTTCTATTTGAACGTGCATTTCCGGGGATTGAAGACCGTTATAATATCTGGGGCGGGGCACTTGCCTATGGGCATCCATATGGAGTCTCCGGCGCAATGATTCTGCTGCATCTGATGAAAGCACTGGAACATAAAAATGGGCACTTGGGAATGTGCTGCGTGGCAGCCGCCGGAGGGATCGGAAGCAGTATTCTGGTGGAGAAAGTAATGAAGTAGATGAAGACAGTGCTTGAATGATATAAAAAGTAAATGTGGTAAATTTAAAAGCTCAAATTGGTAAAAAGTTCTATATAAAAATAAGTAAAAGACAGGAATTAATCATGAAAGAAATACAGACACAACGTATAAATACATATCTGGATGCACTCCGGGCATACCCGCCAGAGTGGGAAGCCCTGATCACGGAGAAAGAGCGCTATACGTTCGGGGAGCTCATCAAGGCGGCAGAACGTGTAAGGAAACATCCGAAAGAGATAGAAGAAAAACAGGGAAAACGTCACATCCACTGGATCCAGGAACCGACGATCGCGCATCAGCTTATTCAGTTTCTGGCATATGGAGACGGAAATACGGTTCCGGTGATTGCACCGTCCGATGTAAAAATTTCCGATGAATTGCGTGACGTGACACCTCCGGAAGGGGCATATATGGGTGTGATGACGTCGGGAACCTCCGGTCGTCAGAAAGTATTGTTCCGCTCCTTTGAAAGCTGGCACGATTTTTTTAAGCTTCAGAATAAAATTTTCAAAATGGGAGAGGGAAGCATTACGTTTATGCAGGGGAGCCTGGCGTTTACGGGCAACCTGAACCTTTATATGGCGCAGCTTGCGTCCGGCGGAAGCGTCGTTGCGGCGGATTCCTTTGATCCGCGCCTCTGGAAGCGGATGATCGAGGCAGAACAGGCGACCTGCGTCTATCTGATTCCTGTCAAGATGCGGGCGCTGCGGCGTATCTATGAGCGGGAACAGGCGGTCAATTACCGGATTATTTCTTTTGTCAGCGGCTCCCAGAGTATGGGCGGTGCGGAGGCAGTGCAGTTTAAAAAGGCATTTCCCGAAGCGGAGATTACATTGTATTATGGCGCCAGCGAGCTGAATTATATTACCTATATCCATGGAAGTGAGATGAAAGAAGATACGACGCTGGTTGGTCGTGCATTTCCAGAGGTGGATGTCTGGATTGAAAACGACCATTTCCATGTAAAAACGCGGTATGGAATTCTTGGAATTGGAAATGACGCGGTGATTGGGGACTGCGGTCACACAGATGCAGAGGGACTCTTCTATTTTGATGGGCGGGATGATGATATCTGCAACATAAATGGGAGAAAAGTGTCATCCCTCCGGGTCGAAGAAGCGGTGCGGACATTTCCGGGAGTGGCAGAGACGGCAGTGAAGGCAGTCCATGAGCATGGGCGCGATTATCTGAAAGTGTGGATTGTGTGGGAGAAAGAAGCTGAAAGGGAAGAAATTGCCGGAAGTGACAGCGAAAAAAGTGGTTGTATCAATATGGCAATTCGGGAATTTTTGGCAGAAAGACTGGCAGATTATGAGATTCCACGCGAATTTGTCTTTCTAAAGGAGTTTCCAAAGACTGAAAGCGGAAAGATTCGTAAAAAAGAACTGTGAAAAATGCTTTTTCTTGTCAAAAAAGAAAATTGCTTATTGTGCAAAATGACAAAAGTGACGTTGACAAAATTGGAAAAGGGTGGTATATTCCCGTCTTTGACAGTAATGTTTGGAAAAACACCGCAGAAAGGCTTATTCTATATAGCTTTTCCGGCGGTGCTTTTTCGTTTTGTGATAAATTCATAGTCTGTTTCAATCCGGGCCTGTTCTTTTGCCCAAGCCATAACGTCATCTCTTGTAGGACCGTGTTCAACCAGCAATTCTTTTAAGGTGCCAAGTTTTCGAATAGTCCTGGAAGTAGATTTTCCATTGGCATCAATGTAGGATTGCTTTTTATTTAGATATAGTTTATATTGTTATATAAAGAGTTATATCATTCATGTTATTAGGAACAGGGAGAAAGAAAATGTTAAATAGTAGTGCCGCAGTGCCGCTGTATGTCCAATTAAAAGAAAAAATTGAACAAAAAATAAGTGATGGTGAATATAAACCAGGAGAAAAGCTGCAAACGGAAGGTGAAATGGCAAAATCGTTTGGAGTCAGTATTATTACAGTTCGAAAAGCAGTCAGCGAATTGGTGGAAAAAGGACTTGTAGAAAAAAAACAGGGAAAAGGAACATTTGTCTGCCAGCGCAAAGTAACTAAGGATATGAAAAAATTGCAGAGTTTTTCGGAAATGTGTGCTCATATGGGAATGAAGGCCGGAGGACGTATGCTTGAAAACAGGCTGGAACCGGCGAGTGAAAAGATAGCCCGGCTTTTGAATGTGGAAAAAGGCAGCCAGGTTATCTATATATCCAGAGTCCGCTATGCGGATGGTATGCCGATGGCGATTGAGCGTAACTATTTTCCACTTAAATATGCATTTCTTCTGGAAGAACGATTTGATGACAATTCATTGTTTACATTTTTGAAGGAACACTCTCATACAGCAGTGGCAATTTCAGAAAAATGGATTGAACTTTGCAAGGCGACAGCAGCGGAAGCAGAGCTTTTGCAGATGGCGAAAGGAACTTCGATGCTTTTTATCAAAAGTGTGGCATATACGGCTGAGAAGGAACCCATTTATGTAGGGCATCAGGTGTTTAATGGAGAAAAATGCTCATTTTATGTCTGTGAATCTACAATAGGAATAGAGTAAATTAATTGAAAAGAAAAGGCTGATTCAGGTTAGGAAGCAAGAAAAATTTGCGCTAACAGGAGTCAGCCTTTTCTTTTTATCAGGAACATGGAAACGGAGATGATAGAAATTCCATTACCGGGCACGTATGCGTGAACAGTACCTAGAAAAAAGTGATGTAAAAAAATGCAGAAATCACTTGACAAAATACATACATAAGTATAATATGATATCATAACATTATATAATGATATATAATCAATCCAAAGGAGATGAAAAAATGCGGGTCATTGGAATTGGGGACAATGTGTGCGACAAATATGAACATCTCAGGCTTATGTTTCCGGGAGGTCAGGCTGCAAACTTTGCGGTTTATGCAGGAATGCTGGGGGCAGAGTCAGCTTATATGGGAGTGTTCGGACGGGATGAGGTTGCAGAACATGTGATAGCAACACTCGATGAGCTGCAGGTAGAACACAGCCGGTGCCGTCAGTATGAAGGAGAAAATGGTTATGCGAGGGTTACGCTGGTAGACGGAGACCGTGTCTTTCTCGGAAGCAACAAAGGCGGCGTATTAAAAGAAAATCCGTTAAATCTGGACGTGGAAGATCTGGAGTATATTAAAACATTTGATCATGTGCACACGACCAATAATAGCTATTTTGATGAACAGCTTCCTAAATTGGCAGAACAGGGAATCTCTGTATCGTATGATTTTTCGGGTCAGTGGATCGATGAAGAACGAGTAAAAAAGGTTGCTCCGTATATTACGTATGCGTTTCTTTCATGTGGTTCCGTTTCGAGAGAGGATGCGGAAGAAATTTGTAAGAAAATGTTTCGTGCTGGATGCCCAATGGTAATTGCAACAAGAGGAAGCTATGGAGCAGTTCTATTTGATGGAACGCAGTTTTATGAGCAGCCGCCGCATCTGGTTGAAGCAGTAGATACGCTGGGAGCAGGGGATTCATTTGCAACGGCATTTCTGCTTTCGTTTCTGGAGAGCCGGAAAAAGTATGGCATACAGATGAAAGAAAGCATTTATGAAAAAGAGATAAGGAAAGCACTGGAAGCAGGGGCAGAGTTTTCTTCGAAAACCTGTATGGTTCAGGGGGCTTTTGGACATGGAAAGTCATTTTGACAAATAATTGATACAAAAAAAGAAAAGGAGATCAGAAAGATGGAAAAATCAGTAAAAGAAATTGTAGCAGAGATCAAAGAAAAGATGGACAAACTGGGTGGATTAAAGCATGTGTATTTTGTAGCTTGCGGCGGATCTAAGGCAGCTATTTTCCCAGGGCTGTACCTTCTTCAGAGTGAGGCAAAAACTTTTAGCGCTACTACATATACAAGCAATGAGTTTGTTCATGCAACCCCAAAAGAACTGGATGAGCGATGCGTCGCAGTTATTTGTTCATTAAAGGCAACGCCTGAGACCGTGGAGGCAGTAAAAACAGCCAATGCTGCAGGTGCAGTGACAATCGCTATGACAGGAAATATGCAGACAGGTATGGCAAAAGTTGGACAGTATATTGTGACATATTCAAATGGAGATGATCAGGTATATAGTGATTCTAACCAGGCGAACTCCCTTCGGATTGGTTTTGAGCTGTTAAAACAGTTTGAAAACTGGGAGAATTATGACAAGGCGATGGAAGCATACCGTTACATTGATGAAATTATAGAAGAAGGCAAGAAAAATGTTTTGGCGGATGCAAAAGCCTGGGCAGAAAAATATAAAGATGAACCTGTATTTTACGTGCTGGCATCTGGCTCAAACTATGGAGTTGCATATTCCATGTGCTGCTGTCATTTCATGGAGATGCAGTGGAAGCATGCTGTGTGCCTGCACACGGGTGAGTACTTCCATGGTCCATTTGAAACAACGGATAAGAAGCTTCCGATGATCCTTCTGATGAGTGAGGGAAGAACCCGCGCATTGGATGAACGCTGCTTAAAATTCCTGCGTACTTATGCGGAAAATTATATTGTAATTGATTTTGAAAAATTAAATGGCGGTAAAATCGATAAGAGCGTCGTAGAATTCTTTAATCCGGTTGTTATGATTCCGATTGAGAGATACTATGTTTCCCAGATGGCGGAAGTGCGTGGCCATTCTATGGATGAAAGACGTTATATGTGGAAAGTGGAATACTAAAGATCCTCTAATTAAATATTTTCTTAGACAGACAGCGAGGCCTGACCGTATGGAGCAGACCTCGCTGTTTTGTCTATACGGGCAAGTTAATTTAGAGTGAGTATAGTGTAAGTAAAAAATCAGAACGTTTGGCATCAAAGAATTGCTGAAAAAGATAACAGACAAGTGAAAAAAATTGTGAAAATTGATATGGATGTGTGTGGTGAAAAAGAAAACGTAATAAAAATATGATAGGAAGAGAGGCTGACCCCCTAAAAAAAAATATGTAAAATGACAAATTAGCATTGACAACATAATGATATATGATGTATTATAATGACATGATATGAAATGATTCGCTTGAAACCTGCAGGAACGAGAAGAATTTGAAAAGAAGGTAGGAGGAAATGTCATGAAAGCAGATGTGTTTGAGTATGAAGGGGAAGGTATTCAGTGTGTATATGACAATAAAAAATGGGTCGTATGTATTAAAAACTGGAAGCCTAATAATGATATTGAGAAGATTCAGTATCTGGAAGTGCATCACGCAACCGATGAGCAGTTTATTCTGGTTCAGGGAAAAGCAGTTCTTTTGACAGCGTCCCGCGAGAATGATGCATTTAAGATTGATGTAATTCCGATGGAGCCAAATAAAGTTTACAATGTTTTGCAGGGAACATGGTTTAATACGATCACACAGAAGGATACAAAGCTGATATATGTGCAGGATGCGGGGACGACAACAGAAAACAGCGAATACTGTGATATGACAGAAGTGGAATTGAGTATGGTTAGGGAAAAAGCAAAAAAAGCATTGCAGTAGCATCATAAAAAAGAAATGAGGAGGACAAAAGATGGAGTTTAATGCGTATTCCATGTTGGTGGATTTCATGTGGGCAGGTATTTTCCTGTTTGTGGCGAAAATGCTGAGGGAAAAAATCAAGATTCTGCAGAGCCTGTTTGTTCCGGTCAGTCTGCTGGCTGGATTTATCGGGCTTGCGTTAGGACAGAATGGTTTTGGAATTATCAGTTTTTCTTCACAGTTTGGTTCTTATGCAGGTCTGCTGATTATCGCAGTATTTGTATCAATTGGGCTGAGAGGCTTTAATTTTTCAGCTGGTGGCTGGAAAACAAATTTCGATCGGATTGGCAGCTACTACTGCTTCCGCAATATTGGCTGGGCATTTCAGTATGCAATGCCGATTATTTTTGCAATGGTAGTCCTGAAAATGTTTGCTCCTGATTTAAATCCGGCATTTGGAATGTTGATTCCTGCAGGCTTTCAGGGAGGTCATGGTACAGCAGCAGCACTTGGCGCGACACTCGGCACACTTGGATGGGAAGATGCAACAGATCTGGCGATGACAAGTGCAACCGTAGGTATTTTAACCGGTATTTTTGGTGGAATTATTTTGATCAAAATTGGAACAAAAAGAAACTATACCAAGTTTGTAAAAGATTTCAGCCAGCTTCCTAACGATATGCGCACGGGACTCATTGAAGAAGGAAAACGCCCGGTATTAGGCGAAGAAACCGTTTCACCGATGGCAATTGATCCGCTGGCATGGCATCTTCTTCTGATTCTGATTCCAACCGGTATTGGATATCTTTTAACAAATGTAATTCAGGGAGCAACCGGACTTGGCGTTCCGAGTTTCTCTGTCGGCTTCCTGGTAGCGATTGTATTTCATTTTGTATTAAAAGGAATAAAAGCCGATAAATATGTAGATAACCGCATCATTTCCCGTATGGGAAGCTGTGCAACTGATTTCCTTGTATTTTTCGGTGTGGCATCAATTAAGATTCCGGTTGTTATTGAGTACGCAGTTCCGTTTGGTCTGCTGATGTTATTTGGAATTGTCTGGGTTGTATTCCACTTTACAGTGATTGCGCCGAGACTCTTAAAACAGGAGTGGTTTGAGAGAGGTATCTATGTATATGGTTACTCGACCGGTGTAACAGCAATCGGCATGGCACTTTTAAGAATTGTAGATCCGGAGAATAAGAGCTGTACACTGGATGATGCAGCAATTGTAACACCGATTGAGTCAATTATTGAAATTTTTGCATTAGCGGCAGTTCCGGTTGCCTGTGTTCAGGGAAACTGGATTGCAGCTGTAACACCAATTTTGATTTACCTGGCAGCGCTTTGCATTGTCCCGGTTGTCTTCAAATGGTGGCATAAACATCCAGGTAAAGCATGGGATGAAAGTAAGCTTTAGGGAAAGAAAAAAGATATAAATGTAATCTGTAAATAAGCGGGCACTGTGAAATCTGATAGAGTGAAGGTTTTTGCAGTGCCTTTGTGTGTAGAGAGGAGGAACAACTGGATGATAAAGATAAGGCGGGAACAGATTGCAGGAATGAATATGCACTATAAATACAGAACTTTGGATTATTTCTTTAAAACGCAGCAGGCTCTCGGAATAAAAAATATAGAGTTTTGGTGTGCAAGACCGCATTTCCTGCTAGATGATTATGGGTTTGAGGATGCGGCTGAATTAAAAAAGAATGCAGCAGATTATGGATTGACAATCGGAGCTTTTTCACCGGAGTGTACGATTTATAATTATGCACTTTGCTGTCATGACGAGACGGCAAGAAAGCATTCAATCGGATATTTTGAAAATGGAATCCGTGCAGCGGCAGAAGCTGGTGCGAAAGTGATGGTACTCAATTGCTGCGGCGGTGCAAGAAATGAAGATCCGAGGCGTATTTTTGAACGTGCGGTTCAAACCTTGCGTCGGCTTTCAAAAACTGCTGCGGAAGAGGGGGTTATTCTTGCAGTGGAAACAGTACGTCCAGAAGACGCAACGGTTATTAATATGCTTCCAGAACTAAAAAAACTTTTGGAGTCGGTTAATGAGCCGCAGATACAGGCTGCCCTGAATTTGACGAGTGCTGGAGTGGCAGGAGAGTCGATGAAAGACTGGTTTGAAGCATTTGGAGACAAAATATACCATATCCGTTTTTTGGATGGACGTCCGCAGGGATGCCTTGCATGGGGAGATGGTTTGAGACCGTTAGAGGATCAATTGATTTGTCTGGATCAGTACAAATATAAAGGATTGCTAAGCCTGGCACTGAATGATGCACGCTACCTGGAGGATCCGGCTGCAGCCGATCGGCAGAATATGCGTGAATTGGAACCGTTTATAATGGATTAATGGAGTAATTGTATGAGGAGGAAGCGAAAATGAAAATAGTTGATTTTGATAAACTTTCGGTATTGAATCTTCATTATTGCCAATATACGTTGGATTATTTCCTGGATTGTATGCAGGAACTGGGAATCAAAAATGTAGAATTGCTGGGAGGACATCAAGGACTTTGGCTGGATCCAAAGGAATATCAGGATCCAGAGCCAGTCCGTAAAAAATTACAGGAACACGGTTTGAAGTGTCCGGTATTTACACCACAGAATTGCCGGTTTGGTTATCAATTTGGTGTAAAAGAACCAGAACTGAGAGAAAAAACATTTGGATTTTTTGCAAATGCGATACGTCTGGGGGCTGCGCTGGGGGCAGAGAAGATGGAAGCAAATTCCGGATGGGGTTACTGGGATGAAGCGGAGGAGGATGGATTGAAACGGGCAGCTGAGATGCATCAGAGACTTTGTGAGGTCGCAGAGGAAAATGGCGTGACAATTGTGGCAGAGTCTTTACGGCCGCAGGAATCAAGAATTGGGTATAGTTTGCAGCAAATGAAACAGTTATTTGATTTAGTCGATCATCCGCGCTTTAAAGTTATGATTGATTTGACAGCAATGTCGGTTTCTGGTGAAACGATTCAGCAGTGGTTTGATGTTTTTGGAAAGGAAAACATTGTACATGCACATTTTCAGGATTGTGATCCCTATGGGCATTACATCTGGGGTGAGGGGAAGAGAAACTTAAGAAAGGATTTAGAGGACATGGTAAAAAATGGATATGAGGGATATTTTACGCAGGAACTGACAGCACCGGCGTATTACCTGGATCCATTTCGTTATGACAAAAGAAATGTGCAGAATTTGCGAATGTACATGGAATAGAGGAGAGAAAGAATATGTGGACAGATGAATTATTTCATGTAAAAAAGCCGATCATTGCACTGTTGCATTTGCGGGCGCTGCCGGGGGATCCTCTGTATGAAAAAGATGCAACGATGGGAGAGGTAATTGAAAATGCAGCCAGAGAACTTCAGGCGCTCCAGGAGGGAGGAGTAGATGGAATTTTGATTGCCAATGAATTCAGCCTTCCGTATGAAAAAAAGGTTTCCTACGTAACTGTGGCAGCGATGGGACGGATTGTGGGAGAATTAAAAAAAGAGATAAAAGTTCCATTTGGTGTCAATATTGTTTCTAATCCATTGGCGACGATCGATTTGGCAGCAGCAGTCGAGGCGGATTTTGTAAGAAGCACATTTACAGGCGCCTATATAGGTGAAAATGGAATTACAGATACGAATATTCCAGAAGTCTTGCGTAGAAAAAAAGCACTTGGACTAGATAAAATGAAATTGCTATATAAGGTAAATCCAGAGTCGGATGTATATTTAGCAGAGAGAAGCCTGGAAAAAATAACAAAATCCATGATTTTTCATTGCTTTCCAGATGGTCTGTGTGTTTCTGGAAGTAGTGCTGGTCAGGAAACGGATTCAAGTTTGGTACGCAGGGTCAAGGCAGTTTCTGGATTTGTTCCTGTTTTCTGTAATACAGGGTGTACGAAGGAAAATGTGGTTGAAAAACTTAGTGAATGTGATGGCGCTTGTGTAGGGACTGCTTTTAAGAAAGATGGTAAATTTGAGAACTTTGTTGAAAAACAGAGAGTCATGGAGTTTATGGATGTAGTTAAGGCGTATCGCTGTACAATGAAAGAAGGCGTATAGACGTTGCATTATTTTTTAGGAATTGACGTTGGTACATATTCAAGTAAAGGAGTTCTAACAGATGAGTCTGGAAAGGTGGTAAGTCGGGCAGTTACTCATCACGGAATGGAAAATCCAGAACCTGGTTATTATGAGCAGGACGCGGATAAGGTATGGTGGAATGATTTTTGCATTTTGTCAAAAATGCTCTTACAGCAGAGTGGTGTAGAACCAGAAAAAATTGCTTGTGTAGGGGGAAGCACATTGGGAGCAGATTGCCTTCCAGTTGATAAGGATGGGCATCCTTTACGAAAAGCAATTTTATATGGTATTGATGCACGTTGCGTGGAAGAAATGGAGTATCTCTCACAGTATTATGGCACAGAAAAAGTAAAAAAACTATTTGGACGTCCAATTTGCAGTGGAGATGTGTCTGCTAAAATTTTATGGATAAAAAATCATGAACCAGAGGTATATAGACGCACACACAAGTTTTTGACAGGTTCTTCTTATCTAACATTTAAACTAACTGGAAAATATGTAATAGATACATTTTTGGGGATGGCTTCATTTCGTCCGCTGTATTATCCGGATGGGAGCATCCATAAAGAAATGTGTAAACCGATTTGTATGCCGGAGCAGTTGGCAGAAGGAATGCCGGTTACCCATATTTGTGGAACGGTAACAAAGCAGGCAGCTAAGGAGACAGGACTCAAAGAAGGAACGCCAGTTATTACTGGAACTGGAGATTCAGCAGCTGAGGCAATCAGTGTAGGAGTACTTGCACCAGGCGATCTGATGGTACAGTTTGGATCGTCCTTATTTTTCTATTGTTGTGCAGATCGGCTGATTCAGGATGAGCGAGTGCGCGGAAATCCATTTTTAATTCCAGAAACTTATAGTGTAGCAGCAGGAACTAATAATGGAGGCACACTTCAAAAATGGTATTTGGAACAGTTATTTTCTGAATGCTTGGAAAAGGAAAAAACAGCAGGATTGAATGCATATGAAGAAATGATGAAAGGAATTTCTGAGATTTCACCCGGATCAGATGGTTTGATAACTTTACCCTACTTTGCGGGAGAAAGGACACCGCTGAATGATCCGGACGCAAGAGGAATGATCGTGGGACTTTCATTGAGTCATACAAAAAGACATTTGTATCGCTCGGCATTGGAAGGAATTGGGTATTCAGTTGCACAGCATATTGACATATTCCGTGAAAATGGTTTGCCTGTAAACCGGATTGCAGCGGCGGGGGGAGGAACGAAAAACGCAGTTTGGATGCAGATGGTGGCGGATATAGCAGGGGTATCGTTGGAAACACCAAAGGAAGACATAGGGGCAGCTTATGGAGATGCACTGATGGCAGCGATTGGAGTCGGATTCTACCAAGGTTTTTCAGATTTGCGCCAAGTAATCCAAAAGAAATGTATTTATAAGCCGGATTTAGAGAGGCATGAGTTATACAAGCCATTTAGAAAGCTATTTGATGAATTATATAGGTGTAATCAGGAAATATTACATAGTTTATCTAAGCATAACAAGTAAATAAAAGATATGGAAAGGCTTTTTGACTGTAATCATTGATATTACAATTGAAAAGCTTTTTCATTTATAGGTTCCCGATAATGTGTAAAAATGAAATTCAATCAACCGGGCAGAATATATGTTCGAAATTCCGCACTTTCCTTGCAATGAAAACTGTGCTATGGTATACTGAAAAGAAGATTTGGAGGCATTTTGAAGCGTTCTTTTTTTAGTTTGAACCAGATCTTGAACCAGTGAGAAAAGGAAGGAATTTACCGTGATTTCGTATGTAAAAGGCATCCTGGCGGAGAAAGCAAAGGACCGTATCGTGGTCGAGTCCGGCATGATGGGGATCGGGATTTTTGTCCCGATGTCGGTGCTGGAAGTTTTACCGCCGCTCGGGGAAGAGGTAAAGATATATACGCACCTGCAGGTGCGGGAGGATGATATGAGCCTGTACGGCTTTTTAAGCCGTTCGGATCTGGAGATGTTCCGCCAGCTTCTGGGGGTCAACGGCATTGGTCCGAAGGGGGCACTTGGCATCTTGTCGGCGCTGCGTCCGGAGGATCTGCGTCTTGCGGTTATGACTGGGGATGCGAAGGCGATCTCCCGTGCACCGGGCGTTGGGGCAAAGACGGCACAGCGGATCATTCTCGATTTGAAGGATAAAGTACAGGCAGAGGATCTGCTGACACCGCTGTTAGATGGCAGTGCGGCGGTTTCGCCGGCTGCGGGGAACGGGCTTTCAGGCAATGCGGTGAAGGAAGCCGTGGAGGCGCTGGTGGCGCTGGGATATACGAATGCCGAGGCGGTGAAGGCGGTCAAGAGCGCCAATGTGACGGAAGAGATGGATTCCGAGGCGGTATTGAAGGCATCACTGAAATATCTGGCGTTTTTGTAAAACAACCTATGTGTCGGACATTCGAAATTGCAGGATCATAAAAAATAGTGGTGCTTGTGCGTCAGATGAAAATTTGGAATGTGTGGCAGATATGAGAAAATGGAACTGTCATGGCTTAATTGAATGAGAGAGAAAAACAGGAAAGACAGGAAACAAGTATGAGCAGAAGGACGATTACAACCGAGGTGACGGAGGAGGATAAGCGGATTGAGGGAAGTCTCCGCCCGCAGACCTTAGACGAATATATCGGTCAGGAGCGGATCAAATCGACGTTAAAGGTATTTATCCATGCGGCGAAATCCCGCGGCGAGGCGCTTGACCATGTTCTTTTCTATGGACCGCCGGGATTGGGAAAGACGACACTCAGCGGCATTATCGCCAATGAGATGGGAACCCGTATGAAGGTTACTTCCGGTCCGGCAATCGAGAAACCAGGGGAGATTGCGGCGATTCTCAACGGGCTCCAGGAGGGAGACGTCCTCTTTGTGGATGAGATTCACCGCTTAAACCGCCAGGTGGAAGAGGTGCTTTATCCGGCGATGGAGGACTATGCGATCGATATCATGTTGGGAAAAGATTCGACGGCGCGCTCGATTCGTCTGGATCTGCCGAAATTTACGCTGGTAGGCGCGACGACACGCGCGGGGCTTCTGACGGCGCCGCTGCGCGATCGCTTCGGCATCGTGCAGAAGATGGATTTTTATACGCCTGAAGAGCTGCAGACGATTGTCCTGCGGACGGCGGGAGTTCTGAATGTGGAGATTGATAAGACGGGCGCCTATGAGATTGCGAGACGTTCGAGAGGAACGCCGCGTCTGGCAAACCGCCTGTTAAAACGTGTGAGGGACTTTGCACAGGTCAAGTACAACGGCGTGATTACGAAAGAAGTCGCGGATTTTGCACTGGATATCCTTGATGTGGACAAGCTGGGACTTGACAACAACGACCGTGCGATCTTACATATGATTATCGACAAGTTTTCCGGCGGTCCGGTCGGACTGGAGACGCTGGCGGCAGCGCTGGGCGAGGATGCTGGGACACTGGAAGATGTGTATGAGCCATATCTTCTGATGAACGGTCTGCTCAACCGGACTCCGCGTGGGCGGATGGCGACCGAAGCAGCGTACCGGCATCTCGGGTATGCTTGGAATCAAGCAAAAAACGGTATTTCTGAGATTTGATATTTGATTGATTTGAAGGTGGTATTTCTGTGTGGGTGACGTGACAACGTCGAACCATATTTATTATAGATAGAAAGAAGAGAATGCGATGGCAAAACAGTATATAGATGTATTAATTGATGGAAAAGTGTATAGCCTGGGCGGCAGTGAGACGGAAGGATATGTACAGCAGATTGCCACGTATCTGAATGGGAAGATTTTCCAGCTCAAGGCGCAGCCGGGATTTTTGAAAATGCCGGAAGACTACCAGAGTATTATGACTTATCTGAATTTGGCGGATGATTATTTTAAAGAAAAAGAGAGTGCGAAGGCACTTGCATCCGACAAAGAGAGCATGGAAAAAGAGACATACCGTCTGAAACATGAGATGGTCAGCACCCAGATGAAACTCGAGAGTCTCCGCAATGAGCGCACCGTCAGCGAGGAAGAACTGGAGACGGCAAAGAAGGCGGCAAAAGAGGCAGCTGAGCAGGCGGAAGCTGCTAAAAATGAGGTACAGGCACAGATCGAGCGTGTGAAAAAAGAAGCGCAGGAGCAGATCGAGGCTGTGAAGAAAACAGCACAGGAACAGGTTGAGTCTGCAAGAAAAGAAGCGCAGGGGCAGATCGAGGCTGTGAAGAAAACAGCACAGGAACAGGTTGAGTCTGCAAGAAAAGAAACGCAGGGACAGATCGAGGCTGTGAAGAAAACAGCACAGGAACAGGTTGAGTCTGCAAGAAAAGAAGCGCAGGAGCAGATTGAACGTGCGAAGAGAGAGGTACAGGAGCGCGTGGAATCCGCGGAAAAAGCAGCCCAGGATCGCGCTGCCAGGGCGGAGCAGACAGAAGCTGCAAAGAAAGAGGCATTGGAACAGATTGCGGATGCAAAGAAGGAAGCAAACGATTTCCGTGGAGAAGCAGAGGTTTGGAAGCAGGAGGCAGAAGATCAGCGTCTGGCGGTCGAGTCATCCCAGAGTGAAATCGCTTCTTTGCAGGACAAGCTGGAGATTCTCAAACAACAGCTTGAAGAAGCAAGACAGGCGGCGACAGCTGTGCAGACGGAAAAATCGCAGCTGGAAGCACGTCTGATGCAGACGGAACAGGAAAAACAAAGTGTAAAAGAGCAGCTGAGCCAGCTGGAGCAGGAAAAACAGACGATAAAGAAAGATCTGGAAGAGAGCCTCCAGGAGGCAGGGGCAGCACGTGAGGAACTGGCAGCTGTCCGTCAGGCACAGGTGGAGGCATATATGAAGCGGAAGCCATTTCCCAAGAGACAGGGAACGGTGGAACTGAAAGATGCAATTCTGCGGTTATAATGGGTGAAATGATATGAAAAAAAAGGTGGAAATTCTGGCACCGGCGGGTCCCTTCGATAGCATGAAAGCGGCGGTTGCTGCGGGGGCGGACGCAGTCTATATGGGCGGCAGCCGTTTCGGAGCCAGGGCATATGCGGAAAATCCGGATGAAACGGGGATGCTGGAAGCGATCAACTACGTGCATCTGCATGGGCGCCAGCTTTATATGACGGTCAATACGCTGGTAAAGGAAGACGAGATGGATGACTTATACGACTATCTGCTTCCGTATTACCAGGCGGGACTGGATGCCGTGATCGTGCAGGACATGGGGGTATTTTCTTATATCCGGGAGTATTTTCCGGATTTGCCGGTTCATGCGAGCACACAGATGACGATTACCGGACCGGAGGGCGCGGCGCTTATGACGAGGATGGGCGCGGTCCGCATCGTCACAGCGCGTGAACTTTCATTGGAAGAGATACGCCGCATTTATCAGGAGACGGGCGTGGAGATAGAGAGCTTTGTTCACGGGGCTCTCTGTTACTGTTATTCGGGACAATGCCTGTTCAGCAGCCTGATCGGCGGCAGAAGCGGCAACCGGGGACGATGCGCTCAGACCTGCCGGCTTCCGTTTGATGTCCTTCGGCGGCTGGATGAGAACAACCCGAATGAAAACAAAAACAAAAAGAAAGAAAATGGCGTGTTAAATCCGGGCGATTCCAAGTATGTGCTCAGTCTCAAGGATCTTTGTACGCTGGATATTTTGCCGGATATTCTGGAAGCAGGCGTTTATTCCTTGAAAATCGAGGGGCGCATGAAGAGTCCGCGCTATACGGCAGGCGTGGTGCGCCTGTACCGGAAATACGTAGATTTATATTTAAAGAATGGCAGAAAAGGTTACCGGGTTGACCCGAAAGACCGAAAGGAGCTGCTGGATCTGTTTGACCGCGGCGGTCAGACGTTAGGCTATTATACCGAGCACAATGGACGCGATATGGTGGTCTGCCATGAGAAACCGGCATTCCGCCAGGAAAACCGGGAACTTTACCAGTATCTGGACAAAACGTATGTGGAAGCAGAGGTGAAAGAACCGGTTCAGGGGTTTGCGCGTGTCTGTGAAGGCGAACCGCTGCAGCTGACGCTTCAATACGAAGATCCGCTGACGGGAGAAAGCCGGATGGCAGGCGGAATCGGAGCAGTTGTCCAGACGGCAGTGAAACAGCCGATGAGCAAGGAACGGATTGAGAAACAGCTCGGAAAAACGGGAAATACGCCGTATTATTTTGAAAATCTGGAAGTGGAGACAGGCGGCAGCCCCTTTGTGCCGGTGCAGGAGTTAAATGAACTCCGCCGCTCTGCGTTTGAGCAGCTGACCGAGGAGATACTGCGTCCATACCGCCGGGAGATACCGGAAAATAGGGCGTGCGGGACAGGAAAAGGGTGGCAAAATCCGGAAGAAAAGAATCTGGAAGAAAATAACCAGACAGGTTCGGAATCAGAAAAAACCAGCCCGGCTCAGGACGTTGAACTCACAGCGGGTTTACCTGTACAGAGCCAGAAAATGCTGTTTGAGAATAAAAAAGGGAATAAAACAGCTCTGTACCACATCCACGTTTCGGTCGAACACCCGGCACAGTTAAAAGTGGCGTTATCCGTACCGGAAGTCGGAGCCATCTATCTGGATAGTGCTGAATTTGGCGTCGAACAGTGGAACGAATGGGTATCGCGCTGCCATGAGGCAGACAAGCAGTGTCTTTTGGTAATGCCGCATATTTTCCGCGATCGGGCAAAGGAATATTTTGAAACACATCGTTCCAGGCTGGAATCGGCGGGATTTGACGGTCTTGTCATCCGGGCATGGGAAGAGCTGGAACTGGTGCGCGAGTGGAAGATTTCCATCCCGCTTGTGATGGATTATGGTATTTATACGATGAATCACCGGGCGGAGGATTTTGTGCGGGAGATGGCGCCGGAGCTTTCGATGCGTTTTACCCTTCCGGTCGAGCTCAACAGCCGGGAGTTGGAGGCGCGCGACAGCCGGGAACGGGAACTTCTCGTATATGGTTCGATCCCGGTCATGGTAACCGCCCAGTGCATCCGGAAAACAGTGGAAGGATGCAGTAAATGTCCGGAATATCTGTATCTGCGGGATCGCAAAAAGAAGGTATTTCCGGTAAGGAACCAGTGCCGTTTCTGCTGCAATACGATCTACAATTCCAGCCCCCTGTCGCTTTTGAAGGATAAAAAGCAGATAGACCGCCTGCAGCCGGAGGTGCTGCGTCTGGCATTTACGTCGGAGAGTGCGGCACAGACCGGGGAAGTGCTGGATGCCTACGTGAAGACCTTCCTCCATCAGGAACCGGTGGAGCTGGAGGGCGAATTTACAAGAGGTCATTTTAAGAGGGGCGTAGAGTAGCGTGTGTACCGGGAATCTTCCGGGTACACATGAAAAGGAGGATCACCATGATAAATCTTGTGACAACGATGTCCAGGTATCTGATGATATTGCTGATACTGATTTATACATATTATAATTTCCGCTTTTTTTCACTGCCGGATGACGAGTCGAAACTCCGGCTCTGTCGTCTGCAGAATGTACCGCTGTTTTTGATATTTCTTCTGTCGGGTACGATCATTTATCTACAAACCGAGGATGAGGCAGTTGTGCTGTTTTTCGGCGCGCAGCTTGTCTTTTTTGTCCTGTACCAGCTCTTATACCGGCTGTTTTACCGGAATGCGTCGAGACTGTTGCTGAACAACACGTGTATGCTTCTGTGCACCAGTTTTATCATGCTGACGCGCATCTCGATGGACAAGGCGGTCCGCCAGTTTATCATCATGGCAGTTGCAGCGGTTATCACAATGATTATACCATATGTGATAGATAGAACCTGGCAGCTCGCTAAGATACCGTGGGTGTACGGCCTGATAGGTCTGGCGCTGCTGCTGGTTGTCTGTGTGATCGGCAATACCAGCTTCGGCGCGCAGCTTTCGATCAGTATCGGCGGATTTTCGTTCCAGCCGTCCGAGTTTGTTAAGATCAGCTTTGTATTCTTCGTGGCGACGATGTTTTACCGCTCAACGGAGTTTAAAAATGTGGCGATCACGACCGGCGTGGCGGCGGCGCACGTGTTGATTCTGGTGTTATCCAAGGATCTGGGAAGTGCGCTGATTTTTTTCCTCGCCTATGTCCTGATGCTGTTTATTGCAACCTCCAACTGGCTGTATCTGGCAGGCGGTCTTGGAAGCGGCTGTGCGGCTGCGATGCTGGCGTATAAGCTGTTTTCGCATGTGCGTGTCCGCGTGGAAGCATGGCAGGATCCGTGGAGTGACATCGCAGGAAAAGGATATCAGGTTACGCAGGCGCTCTTTGCGATCGGCACAGGCGGCTGGTTTGGCATGGGACTTTACCAGGGGATGCCGAAGAAGATCCCGGTTGTTGAGAAGGACTTCATTTTCGCGGCGATCTCGGAGGAGCTGGGCGGCATCTATGCGCTCTGTATTCTCCTGATCTGTCTGGGCTGTTTCATGCAGTTCATGCTGATTGCGACCCGGATGCAGGCATTATTTTACAAGCTGATCGCGTTTGGTCTGGGAATTGAGTATGTGGTGCAGGTGTTCCTGACGATCGGCGGCGTGACGAAATTCATTCCGTCTACCGGCGTGACGCTGCCGCTTGTCAGTTATGGAGGCAGTTCGATTCTCAGCACATTTATCCTGTTTGGCGTGATACAGGGACTATATGTCCTGAAACGGAATGAGGAAGAAGAGGAGGAGCAGCAGTTTGATGAGGCAGAAGGATGAAATGGAAAGAACTGAAAATGCGAGAGCGCGTTCAAACCGTCATATTCTGTGGCTGACCTATGGGATTGCGGCGCTCTTTATCGCGATGGCCGTTTATTTTGGCTGGTTTATCCAGTTTAAGAGTGAAAATGTGATCGGCAGCTCTTATAATGCGAGACTCGATCTCCTCTCAGACCGGGTGACCCGCGGTTCGATTATGAGCAATGATAAAACGGTGCTGGCGCAGACGAACGTTGCAAGTGACGGAAGCGAGAAACGCTATTATCCGTATGATTATCTGTTTGTCCATTCGGTCGGATATTCCGGCAAAAATGGAAAAACAGGTCTGGAGTCGCTGGCGAATTTCTACCTGCTTTCCTCCCATGTGAATCTGATTGAGAAAACGATCAATGAATTTCAGGGGCAGAAAAATCTGGGCGACAATGTGATTACGACGCTCGATGTGGATCTGCAGCAGACGGCATCCGACGCGATCGGAAAACACCGGGGCGCGGTGATTGTCATGGAACCGGATACGGGAAAGATTTTAACGATGGTTTCCCAGCCGAATTTCAATGCGAATCTCGTCGATGAGCGCTGGGCAGAGTTGACATCGCCGGACAACACGAAGGCGCAGTTAGTCAACCGCGCGACGCAGGGCTTATATCCGCCGGGATCGACGTTCAAGATGCTGACGGTGCTGGAATATATGAAAGAGAACCCGAATACCTGGCAGGACTATGTGTATAATTGTAATGGCTCTTACCAGAATGGCGATTATACGATTAAATGTTACCACGGGACGGCACACGGGGCGCAGAACCTGATTCAGGCATTTGCCAATTCCTGCAACGGTGCGTTTGCGGAGATTGGAATGCAGATTAATTCAGAAAAATTCCGGGCGCTGGCAAATCAGATGCTCTTTAATTCGGAGCTTCCGTACACACTTCCGTACAACCAGAGCACATTTTCGCTCGACGGCAGTTCGGATGACTGGGAAAAGCTTCAGACCGCGATCGGACAGGGAAAAACCCAGATTACGCCGCTGCATAACCTGATGATCGTATCGGCGATCGCCAACGGCGGCACGCTGATGAAGCCATATATGATCGATCATGTTGAAAATGTGGGTGGTCAGACGGTCAAGAAGTTCCTTCCGTCCGCCTATGGAACCCTGATGTCTGCGAATGACGCACAGTTTCTGACGCATCTCATGAGCCAGGTGGTCGAGATTGGTACGGGTTCCGCGATGCGGGGGGCATCCTATACGGTGGCCGGAAAAACCGGTTCCGCCGAGTTTGAGACAGGTAAGGAGACACATTCCTGGTTTGTCGGTTTCGCTCCGGCGGACAAGCCGAAGGTGGCGGTCTGCGTGCTGGCAGAAGAGTCCGGTTCCGGCGGTGCGGTCGCTGCGCCGATCGCAAGACAGGTGCTGGATCGGTATTTTGCGAAATATGGGCAGTAGGACAAAAGAAAAGGGCAGGAAAGCGATTTGAAGCTTTTCCTGCCCTTTTTGTCTCAAATATGCATAGTCACATTTTATTTACACAGCCGTTTCAGATCCCCATAGAATCCCGGATAGGAGATGTTCACGCAGTCTGCATCCAGAATTTCGGTCTCGCCGGAAGCGCCGAGTGCGGCAACGGCGAAGGTCATGGCGATGCGGTGATCCTTCTTGCTGTCGATCACAGCACCGTGCAGCGGCTTGCCTCCGTGGATGATCATGCCATCTTCGGTCTCGGTCACATCCGCGCCCATAGCGGTTAAATTCTCTACCATGACAGCAATGCGGTTTGACTCTTTTACCTTCAGTTCCGCGGCATCGTGTATGACGGTGGTTCCCTCGGCATAGCACGCCATCGCAGCGATCACCGGAAGCTCGTCGATGAGAGTCGGGATGATCGCACCCTCGATCGCGGTTCCAGTCAGCTTACCGGAGCGGACGAGCAGGTCGGCGGTCGGTTCGCCGGAGGCGGTGTTTACATTGAGAAGTTCGACGTCCGCGTTCATCGCCTTGCAGACGCGCAGGATGCCGTCGCGGGTCGGGTTGATACCGACATTTTTAATTAAGATTTCTGAATCCGGTACGATGAGTCCGGCTGCGATAAAGAAGGCAGCGGAGGAGATATCGCCCGGAACCTGAATTTTCTGTCCATAGAGCTGTTTTGCCGGCTGTAAAATCGCGGTGGTTCCATCTGTGTGGATGTCTGCGCCGAATGCGGACAGCATCCGTTCACTGTGATCGCGGGAAATGTAAGGTTCGGTCACGCGGGTTTCTCCGTCGGCATACAGACCTGCCAGCAGAATCGAGGATTTGACCTGGGCGGAGGCAACCGGAGAATTATAATGGATGCCGTGCAGTGGTGAGCCGGTGATATGGAGCGGCGCGCAACCATTTCCATTGACACTCTCGATCTTTGCGCCCATCTGAGAGAGAGGATCGATGATGCGCTTCATCGGACGTTTCTGGATGGAAGCGTCGCCGGTCAGTGTTGTGTCAAATTTCTGGGCCGAGAGAATGCCGGAGATCAGGCGCGTTGTGGTGCCGCTGTTGCCGCAGTCTAAAACGGAGTCTGGGGCAGTCAGCCCGTGCAGTCCACGTCCGTGGACGAGAACGGTCTCGCCCTGATTTTCGATCGAGATTCCCATTTTGGAAAAACAGGAGATCGTGGAGAGACAGTCTGCGCCCTGCAGGAAGCCGTGAATTTCGGTCAGTCCGTCCGCAAGAGCGCCGAACATGACGCTGCGGTGGGAGATGGACTTGTCTCCCGGAACGGTCAGTTCGCCCCGGAGAGAAGATGTATGGGTAAATTTCATTGAGTTCATAGTTGTACCTGCCTAAACATTAATGTTGAAAGTTAAGTTTGAAACATACATTGCAGTCTACGCGAACAGCGTGTAATTGTATTTCTTCAAACGCGCCCACGCCGCTTCCATCGAAGCCTTGTCGTAGAAGCTGATCCGCAGCGCGCCCTCGCCATGCTCACGGTTGTGGCTGATGCCAATATTTTTGATACTGATTCCTTTGCCGGAGAGGATCGAGGAAATGATGGAGATAGCACCTGGCTCGTCCACCACGTCGGCGGAGAAGGCGTATTCCGGCTGTATCGATCCTTTTGGAGTTTCTGCAAACGAATTCCGGTAGTCGCGGGAGGACTCAAACAGCTGGTAGATGGCTCTAGACTGGTGGTCGGACAGTTCTTCCCGCAATGTCGTCAGGGAATCAATGTAGCGATCCAGCACCTCAGTGATATTGCCTGTGTTCGTCATGCAGATCTGTTCCCACATGACCGGAGAAGAGGAGGCAATACGGGTGATATCCTTGAAACCTCCGGCAGCCAGCCGTTTCATCATCTGATCCTCGCTGTCGCAGTCGTGTACCAGGTTGACCAGGCTGGAGGCGATGAGGTGCGGCAGATGGCTGATCGCCGCGACAATGAAATCATGACGATGGTAATCCAGCACCAGGGGCAGCGCACCGATCGCCTTTGCCACCTCCACCATACGGTCGGTGTAGGAAGCCGGGGTGTGCGGCGTCGGGGTAATGATATAGTACGCATTTTCCAGCAAATGGTCGGTTGAACTCTCGTAGCCGGTCTTTTCCGAGCCAGCCATCGGGTGTCCGCCGACGAAGCAGCTTTCCATGCCAAGCGCGGCAACGGTCTCATGAATGCTGGTCTTGGTGCTTCCGACGTCAGTCACAACCGCGCCTTCCTTTAAGAACGGCCGGATCTGGCGCAGATAGGATTCATTAAATTCAACCGGTGTGCACAGGAAAATGATGTCGCACTCGCTTAAATGCTCGTCCACGCCGTCCAGAATCAGGTCAACAATGCCGTCTGCATGTGCCTGTTCCAATTTTTCGCGGGTCCGCATATAAGCCATGATCTGAATATCCGGGGCGCTGCGTTTCAAACCTCTGGCGATAGAGCCGCCGATCAGACCGAGTCCGATGAAACCGGCGGTAAGATGATTAATCGGTGTATTCATAGCAATTACGCTCTCTTTCATAAGTAGTATAGTAAAAAAAAGAAACTAGAAATTATTGTAGAATAGAACAAGTCACTTGTCAACGATTTTACGCGTTGAAGTGAAAAAGAATTTTTTTGCATCTGTTTATTACTAAATTTGCGAAAATGCGATTGATTTCACCGCCTTTGAACAGGGAAATTGTCGCATTTTCAATGCTTTTCAAAATAAAACGAATAAATTTTGTATAAAGGTGTTGTTTTGCTTGAAATTTTCTCTATTTTCTTGTACAATATGAACAGAGGTTAAAATACAAGAAAAAAACATCAAAATAAATAGACGGGAGGACTTAACTATGAACGTGTATGGGACAAAACAAATCCGCAATGTAGTGTTACTGGGGCACGGCGGTGCCGGCAAGACAACGGTAGCAGAGGCGCTGGCACTGGTAACAGGTACTACCAAGAGAATGGGAAAAGTTCCGGAAGGAACCACCATCAGCGATTATGATAAAGAAGAAATCAAGAGACAGTTCTCTATCTCCACCACGCTGATTCCGTTGGAGTATCAGGGAGAAGATGGACCGATCAAGATTAACCTGTTAGATACCCCTGGCTATTTTGATTTTGTGGGAGAAGTAGAGGAAGCTATCAGTGTAGCAGATGCAGCAATCATCGTTGTAAACTGCAAGGCTGGCATCGAAGTCGGAACCGAGAAGGCATGGGAACTCTGTGAAGAGTACAACCTGCCGCGCCTGTTCTTCGTTACCAACATGGATGACGATCAGGCAAGCTTCCGTGAGCTGATCTTAAAACTGGAGAAACAGTTTGGCCGTAAGATCGCGCCGTTCCAGGTGCCGATCCGTGAAAATGAAAAATTTGTCGGCTTTGTCAATGCGGTAAAGATGGAAGGCCGCCGTTTCACCCATTTAAGCGAATATGAGAAATGCGAGATTCCGGAGTACACCAAGAAGAACCTCGGCATCATCCGTGATGCGCTGATCGAGGCAGTGGCAGAGACGAGTGAAGAATATATGGAGCGCTATTTCTCCGGTGAAGAATTTACACAGGAAGAGATCGCACAGGCGCTGCGTGAGCACGTAAGTGAGGGCAACATCGTTCCGGTTATGATGGGTTCCGGTGTCAATGCACAGGGCTTCGCATATTTGCTGCAGGCGATCGATAAATACTTCCCGTCACCGGACAAGTTCGAGTGTGTCGGTGTCGATGTATCGACCGCAGAGCGCTTTACCGCTAAATATAATGACGATGTATCCCTGTCGGCACGTGTTTTCAAGACTGTGGTTGACCCGTTCATCGGCAAATACTCCCTGATGAAGATTTGTACCGGTACCTTAAAACCAGATACCGTTATCTACAATGTAAATAAAGATGCTGAAGAGAAAGTTCAGAAAGTATATGTTCTCCGCGGCAAGGATGTCATCGAGGTTCCGGAATTAAAGGCTGGCGATATCGGCGCAGTTGCCAAATTAAACGTCACCCAGACCGGCGATACCATCGCAGTCCGCACGGCTCCGATCGTATACCACAAACCGAAGATCTCCACTCCGTATACCTACATGGCATACGCAGCTAAGACTAAAGGCGATGAGGACAAGATCTCCAGCGCACTGGCGAAGATGATGGACGAAGATCTGACACTCAGAAGCGTCAGCGATACCGAGAACCGTCAGACCTTACTTTACGGCATCGGCGAGCAGCAGCTCGAAGTCGTTGTCAGCAAGCTGCAGGCAAGATATAAAGTAGACATTGTGCTCAGCAAACCGAAATTTGCATTCCGCGAGACACTTCGCAAGAAAGTAGAAGCACAGGGCAAATATAAGAAACAGTCCGGCGGACATGGACAGTACGGCGATGTTAAGATGTCCTTCGAGCCGTCCGGCGATCTGGAGACACCATATGTATTCGAAGAGAAGGTATTTGGCGGTGCCGTTCCAAAGAACTACTTCCCGGCAGTTGAGAAAGGTATTCAGGAATGCGTACAGAAGGGTCCGTTGGCTGGATATCCGGTTGTCGGTGTGAAAGCAACCCTGTTAGATGGTTCTTATCATCCGGTTGACTCCTCCGAGATGGCATTCAAGATGGCAGCGACGCTGGCATTCAAGAAAGCGTTCATGGAAGCGAATCCAGTTCTCCTTGAGCCGATCGCATCTCTGAAAGTAACCGTTCCGGATAAATTCACCGGCGACGTTATGGGCGATCTGAACCGCAGAAGAGGTCGTGTTCTCGGTATGAACTCCAACCATCACGGCAAACAGATCATCGAGGCAGATATCCCGATGTCCGAGCTGTTTGGTTATAACACCGACCTTCGTTCCATGACCGGCGGTATCGGTGAATTCTCCTATGAGTTCAGCCGCTACGAGCAGGCTCCGGGCGATGTACAGAAGAGAGAAGTGGAGGCGAGAGCGGCAGAAGCTGAATAATGGCAGATGAAGTGCTTACCGTTTCGGTCAAAAATATGATATTCTTATATAAATAAGCAGAAAACCGCCGCAGGCGGCTGAGTGGCTCGATACCGATTCATCAAGGCTGTCAGCGGCGGCTTTCTCTTTCTGGAAGACCTTTCGGATCGATATGGTTATAGGCTGTGCTTGAATTGAACAAAGCGCTGCGAATGTTATCGATGGGACAAGCGAGAGGTTAAGGCAGTGAATGCGGATGCCAAATTGCTACGAATTGCGTTCTTTTGCAATTTTCAAAAAGAAGGCTATAAATTGTAAGAAAATAGAAAAGACTACCCACCTGTAAAAAGGTATAATGTTGCAAAGAGAACAACTTATACAGACAGGTGGGTGGCCTTTTTATGATAGAGAAAAATGAGAAAAGCGGGGAACTCATGGAAGTAAAAGAACAGGCAAAAACAGTTCGGAAACACCCGGAGCGGATGATCGTGCGTATCTGGCTGGTGCTGGCGCTTATTTGTCTGCTGGCGGGTCTGATCGCCCAGTATACGTTCCGGCTGAAAGAACCGCTGTTTCTGCACTACAGCCAGTCGGCCTATCTGGGCTGTGGGCTGGACGGAGTAGAAACTTCGGAGGATGGAATCGTTCCATCTGTGTCAAGTGAGGCGCTTGAAGAAGAAAGTACCGATTCCGATGTGAAAGTTGGAGTTTTAGACAAAGGTGTGAAAGACCTGAATGCGAATATGGAATTGGAGAATACAGTGTCCTTATATGCACTAGGGGAAGAAAATGTGGATGAGACAGATGAAACTTCGGATGTATGGTATACACAGGTAAATTTTGCCTATCTGACGGATGTGACGGATGAGATCTGTGTGAGAGAAATTCGTTTTTCAGAGTTGCCTGAACTTCAAATGCAGGAAATGCGGGAGACAGTCCAGTCAGCGGGACAGTATGCGCTTCATCGCCTGGATGCTACGCTTTCGATTGAAGATCCGCAGCATAACGGGATCAGTCAGTGGAGAATCCTGACGCGGGCGCAGGTGCTCTATTCAGATGGAAACACAGCGGACGTAAAAATTGGTAATCTGGTACTGATTGCAAATCCGGAGGGCGGGAGCGCCCTGGAAAATCCAAGTTCCAGCGCCAATTCAGATGGAACGGCCACACAGGTTTACACCGTTCAGAAAGATGGAACCATCGAAGTAAAAGGCTGCATTGCGTCAGCCGGGGAGATGGAAAATTTTTCGATGACCTTAAATGGAGAGCCTATCCCAGCCCAAAAAGAAGGGGAAGAGCCGAAACGGCTGACAGTAAAAACGGGTGATGTGCTGACGTTCCAGAGCCATTGGATTGGCAAAGAGGAAGACCAGTCTCCGCAGGTATTTCATTCAGGAGTTGCAGTGCTTTCATATATCGGCAAAGATGGCGGGGAGCAGGTTCTTTCATTTGAAAATGAATACAGGAAGAGAAGGGAGCTTCGCTTTATTGATGTGTGGAAATATCTGCTGAAAGAGGAGGCATTTAAGTGAAAACGGGAGATCATAAGATTTTAGCCGGTCTGATTCTTGCTTCGATTCATATTAATCTGTTCCATGTGATGCTGCTGCCGCCCTGCATCGGGTTCCTGATTTTATATATCGGGATTCTCCAGAAAGAGCGGCAGGCTGGATTTTTCCAGATGGATGTAAAAGAGATGAGAGTGTACCGGGCAGCAGGGGCGGCGCTTGTGCTGGTGACTGCTTTTTCTAGCTTCCTGTCCATGTTCTGGAGGCGGCCGGACGGAACCATCTGGTCGCTGATTCCGTGTATGCTGGAATATGTGGTGCTCTATGGACTGATGGAAAGCTACACCGCAGGTTCGCCCAGACATTCCTATCACTCCGAACTGTGCTGTGGATATGCTATGGTAATGGGAGCAGCACTGTGTGGGTACGCAGTCAGCCTGATTCTGCATATCGCGCTGTGGCAGCTCTTTGCGTCTATGATTATTTTGGTCTGCCGGTTTATGGTGGTTATGGTTGTTATAGGGGCGAAGAAAGAGGCATAAAAAATAAAAAGCCGTAATCAGATATACTCGCCCATGGGATTAAACTCATGAGCGAAAGTATAAGGTTACGGCTTTTCTATGTTGAAAATTCTGGTTTTCAAATAATCAAAGATAACATGGAATGTTGATGTTTCGGTTCCGATGTATCTTTCCAATTTTTATTTAAAATTCTCCTCCGCATACCGGCGCAGCTCATCACGGAAATCCGGGTGTGCGATGGCGATCATGGCATCCGCTCGTTCTTTTAAGGTAAGCCCGGTCAGTTTTGCGATACCGTATTCGGTCGCCACGTACTGAATCATGGTACGCGGTGCAGATACGGTGCTGCCGCCCGGAATGAACGGTACGATGTTGGATTTTAAGGAGCCATCTTTTTTCTTGTGGGTGGAAGCAAGGCAGATAAAGCCCTTGCCTCCCTCGGAGCGGAATGCGCCCTCCAGGAAATCCATCTGTCCGCCGATACCGGAGAGCTGTCGGGTGCCGGCAGACTCGGCATTTTCCTGTCCCATCAGATCCAGCTCGACCCCACCGTTGATACTGATGACATTTTTCATCTCACCGATGCGGTACGGGGAGTGGACGTAATCGACGTCAGCCGGATGGAAGAGCTGCGGCTCATTATCCAGCCAGTCATATAATTCCTGAGAGCCCATGGCAAGGTTCCAGGTAGAATAACCGTTGTCAATCTCCTTCTTCTTGTTGGTCAGCTTGCCAGCCTTATAGAGGGCTAAAAAAGCATCGCTGATGGTGCCGGTGTGGCAGCCGAGGTCGGTTTTGTCGGACTGTGCCAGCATATTGGCAACGGTAAACGGAACGCCGCCGACTCCCAGGGAGAGGACAGCGCCGTCCGGGATCTCCTCAACGACACGTTTGGCAATCTCAATATCAATGGCGCTCGGATCGCGGTAGGTGCGGATCGGAAGCGGCTCATGCTCGCCCTCGACGATGAAATCTGCCTCTGAGAGGTGGACACGGTGGGAACCATCGACGCCCTGTAAGCGCGGGAGGCGCTCATTGATCTCGAAGATGACGGTGCGCGCATTCTCAAAGATGGTGCGCCATGCATAGTTGGAAATACCCAGTCCGCAGCAGCCGTCCGCATCTGGTCTGGAAACCGGTACAAAGGCAACATCCACGCGAATGTGGTGGCGGTACATTTCCGGCAGGGAACGCAGCATCATCGGCATAAACTTGCAGAGCCCACGGGTCTGCAGCTTGCGCTCATAATCGCCGATGTGCCAGCTGTAGTAGCTGAATGCTTTCTGCTCCGGGTCGCTTTCGACAACCTCGATGTGCGGGCGGATGACTAAACCGCCGCGGATCTTGACGTCGGTCAGCTCATCCCTGCGTGCTGCCAGCGCACGGTCGAGAAGCTCCGGAAATCCAGCGCCAAAGCCATAATCCACCCAGTCACCCGGCTGAACGGCCTTGACGGCGGTCTCAGCGCTCACAAATTTACCTGCGTAATTGTTAGACATAATAAAAATCCTCCATCGGTATGAAATTCAAAATTTTCTAGTTTCCATCATATCCCAGAAAGCGCTTTTTTGCAACTTCCAAAGACAATTCCAAAAGACAATTTTTAAGCTGGGTTTTAAGATGAGTTTAAGATAGGTTTAATACGGAAATAGTTGACAAAATAGGTGTTTATGATAAAATTAAGTGTTTATAAATAAGAGTTGGTCTTTTACACAGCAGGCAGAAGTGCCTGTATTTTTATGTAATAGGAAATTCCTTGGAATCCCCTATTACACAAAAAGGCACTAACGTGCCAATGATGTGCACTTGCGCGAAGCAGAAACATGTCGCAAGCGACCGCGCTCGGCGCGAGAATGTGACTGTAAAGAATACAACAAATATAGAAAGAGAGGAGTTACGACAAATGAAAACAAATACGGATTTATTTGAAAAAACACCCGTACCGAAGGCGGTCGCAACCATGGCGGTTCCGACCATGATTTCCATGCTGGTGGTTGTTATCTATAACATGGCGGATACATTTTTCATCGGTCAGACGAAGGATCCGCTGCAGGTGGCGGCAGTTTCGCTGGCAACGCCGGTCTTTATGATTTTTATGGCATTAGGCCATCTGTTCGGTATCGGCGGCAGCTCAGCGATATCGAGAGCACTGGGAGAACGCCATAAAGATCGGGCATGTCATATCAGTTCATTCTGCTGCTATGGATCCCTGGGGCTGGGCGTGATAGTGGCTATCCTGTCTGTACTTGGAATGGAAACCATTCTGCATCTCATCGGTGCCAGTGTAAATACGATCGGTTTTGCGAGACAGTACCTGGCGATTATTGCAATCGGCGCGCCGTTTATTATGTTTTCAACTGCATTTGCGAATATTCTGCGGGGAGAAGGCGCATCGAGGGAATCGATGGTCGGAAACCTGTTAGGTACTGTAGTAAATATTATTTTGGATCCGATCATGATCCTGGCGCTTGGCTGGGGAGTGACCGGTGCAGCACTTGCGACGATTATCGGCAATATTGCGGCCTGTCTTTACTATATTGCTTATTATCTGCGGGGCAAATCGACACTGTCGATTCATTTCCGTGATTTTAAGATGGGAGATGGAATCGCTTCCGGCGTGGCAGGAATCGGTATTCCGGCTTCCTTAAATAACATCCTGATGAGCTTTGCCAATATTATCCTGAACCAGGCGCTGGTCGGCTACGGTGACACACCGGTAGCGGCGATGGGTGTTGCGATGAAATCCAATATGCTTGTTGTCCTGCTGCAGATTGGTCTCTGCGTGGGAATCCAGCCGCTGGTCGGTTATAATTATGGAGCGCGCAACAAGAAACGCCTGATGTCGGTATTCAAATTTACAGGATTTGTATCGGTTATTATGGGAACGATTCTGACATTGTTTATGATTGTCGCAAGAAAGACAATGATTCAGATGTTTATTAATGATGCGGAAGTTGTCCAGTATGGTATTCAGATGGTGGTTGCGCTCCAGCTTTCTGCGCCATTCCTTGGTATCTTATTCCTCTGCATCAATACGATCCAGGGAATGGGAAAAGCGCTTCCGTCGCTGATTCTTACGATCTGCCGCCAGGGACTGATTTTTATTCCGCTGATTTTCGTGCTGAATGTGATGTTTGGCCTGGATGGAGTTATCTATGCACAGCCGGCGGCTGATTATCTGTCGATTGTGGTGGCGATTTTGATTTGCACACATCTGTTCCGGACGATGGATCATAGAGAAGAGAAAGCAGAAGGCAGAGAATAAAGTGAAGATCCATGTGGTTAAAAAACTGCATGGATTTTTGTTATGTCATGGGAAGCTTTGTTCTATGATGCAACAAAACGATTCACGGGATGCGCACTCGCGGTAAGAAGAAACATGTCGCAAGCTAAATAAAGAGATTCAATAGATTCAATAAGGAAAAAATATGCTTAAAGAAAATAAAAGAGAAGAAATCACAAAGAACATAGAGAAGAGGGAAGCCCTTGTAGAACAGGTGGCAGAGGGAATCTGGCGGATTGGCGTGGAATTGCCGCAGAATCCTTTGCGGGAACTCAACAGTTACCTGATCAAGGGGAAAGAAAACGGGCGTGACCTTCTGATTGACACCGGATTTCGGCGCGAGGAATGCCGGGAGGCGATGTTTGCCGGGCTTCGGACACTTGGCAGCAGTCCGGATCGGCTGGATATTCTTCTGACGCACCTGCACTCGGATCACACGGGACTCGCCAGGGAGGCGGCAGGGGCGGACAGCCGCATTTATATCAGCGGAACCGATCTGGCAATCTTAAAGGACGGTTTTAAACCAGAGCGTCCGCTTCGCCTGGCGGAGCAATTCCGTGCCGGGGGATTTCCGGAGGATGAAATGAAGAAAACGCAGATGCTCAATCCGGCAGTCCGCTATAAGCTGGATCAGGTAGATGACCGTTTTGTTCCGGTTGAGGCAGGCTGGAAATACACGGTAGGAGATTACACCCTGGAAATGATCTCCGTGCCGGGGCATACGCCGGGCAATGCGATGTTCTGGGCAGAGAAGCAGGGCGTCATGTTCACGGGCGATCATATCCTGTTTGATATATCGCCGAATATTACTTCCTGGCTGGAATCGGAGGATTCATTAGGTGACTATCTCGACAGCCTGCGCCTCGCCAGAAAATATCCGGTCCGCCTTGCCCTGCCGGGACACCGGAAGACAGGCGATTATGCGGCGCGCATCGAGGCGCTGCTGGCACACCATGAGCGGCGTCTGGAGGAGACGGAGGCGCTGCTTGCCGAACATCCGGGTATGACGGCATATGAGACGGCTGGAAAGATGCGCTGGAAGATCCGTGCCGCCAGCTGGGAAGAATTTCCACCGTCCCAGAAGTGGTTCGCGGTGGGCGAGTGCATGGCGCATCTGGACTACCTCCGCCTGCGCGGCAGAATCCGTCGGGAGATGGACGGAGAAGTGTGGAGATGGTTCACGGTAACGGCTAAATACTGTTAGAATTAACTAACAATTATTACCATTGACTAACAATAGTCTGACTGTATATAATAATAGTAAAGAAAGAGGTAACTGTTCAGTAGGTCTGCGCATTTACTGCGCTGACCGTACGAAAACATGGACCAGCAGACAAAAATCCCATTGCCGCAGGCAATTTTTAATGGATTTTTGCGCGTGACTGTGAAGGTACTGAACAGTTACAGAAAGCGGAATATCAGTCAGGAGGTCGTTGTATGCAGTCGTTGGCAAAGGTGCAGGCGGGAGAGTCCTGTGAAATCAAGTGGATGTTTGGAAATGCGGATGTGATGAACTTTTTGGAGCGCTATGGAATCAAAGAAGGAAGCCGTATCCGGGTCCTTGGACGTGTGCTGGATGGTCTGATCATCGGAAATGGAAAGGTTCGGCTGGCACTGGGCGATGAAGTGGCAGAGCGGATTCAGGTGTAGGTTTGACGGTGATTGAAAGATTGTCGAAAATGTCATGTATTGAAAGAACGTCGAATCTGTCACGTGCAAGTTTGAGAAGGTCACGTTACTTGACATTTCTTCCCATTTATGCTATTCTACCAGATAGCACAAATGCAATGAACGGAAGTAGTAAGCCGCGAAATTTCTACAGAGAGCTGCCGGATGGTGTGAGGCAGCGGAAGGAAGCCGCCGAACTGGTCCGGGAGCAGCCTGTTGAAAGAAGTGTTTTTGAATACCCGAGTAGACAGAGCCGGTCATCCGCCGTTACAGGACGATGAGGAGCACACGGATTCCGTGTGAAATAGAGTGGTACCGCGCAGTTGGAATTTTCGCCCTGCGTCTCTATACAGGTAATGTAGAGACGCAGGGCGTTTTTGACGTTACCGGATTGAAAGAATGTCCGCAAGGGTTGGATGTTATGCAACTGCCAACGGACCAGTCGATTGCAATAATGAATCATCATTTTAGAGACTGGAGCCGGATTTTGACAGGAAATAGCAAAAAATCAGCGTGGGTTAAGCAGAAAACAGGAGGAACAAAGATGTCACAGTACAATCATACCGCCATTGAGAAAAAATGGCGCGAGAACTGGGAAAAACATCCCATCAATGTAAACGATGGAAAGAAAGAAAAATATTACTGCCTGGATATGTTCCCATATCCGTCCGGAAGTGGTCTGCACGTTGGTCACTGGAGAGGCTACGTTATTTCAGATGTATGGAGCCGTTATCAGCTGCTGCGCGGCAAATACGTGATCCATCCGATGGGCTGGGACGCATTTGGTCTGCCGGCAGAGAACTACGCGATCAAGATGGGCGTACACCCGGCTATCTCGACCGAGTCCAACATTAAAAATATTAAACGTCAGATCAACGAGATCGCAGCCATCTATGACTGGGATATGGAAGTAAATACCACAGATCCGGCATTCTACAAATGGACCCAGTGGATCTTCGTCCAGATGTTCAAAAAAGGCCTGGCATACGAGAAAGAATTCCCGATCAACTGGTGCCCGTCCTGTAAGACAGGTCTGGCAAACGAGGAAGTTGTCAACGGCTGCTGTGAGCGCTGCGGTACCCCGGTTACCAAGAAAAACTTGCGCCAGTGGATGCTCAAGATTACCGCGTACGCAGACCGCCTCTTAAATGATCTGGACAAACTGGACTGGCCGGAGAAGGTTAAAAAGATGCAGACTGACTGGATCGGTAAATCTTACGGTGCAGAGGTTGATTTCGGCGTAGAGGGACGCGATGAGAAGATCACCGTTTACACCACCCGCCCGGACACCCTGTACGGTGCAACTTTCATGGTACTGGCTCCGGAGCACGCGATGGCAAAGAGCCTGGCAACCGATGAGACCCGCGAGGCAGTAGAGAAATACATTTTCGATTCCTCCATGCGTTCCAACGTAGACCGTCTGCAGGATAAGGAAAAGACCGGCGTATTTACCGGAACTTATGCAATCAACCCGATCAACGGTGCGAAGGTTCCGATCTGGCTGTCTGATTATGTATTAGCTGACTACGGTACCGGCGCTATCATGTGCGTACCGGCACACGATGACCGTGACTTCGAGTTTGCAAAGAAATTTAATATCCCGATCATCCAGGTTATCGCAAAAGATGGCAAAGAGATCGAGAACATGACTGAGGCGTATACCGAGGCGTCCGGCACGATGATCAACTCTGGCGAGTGGAATGGTATGGAATCTTCCGTACTGAAAAAAGAAGCGCCGGAAATGATTGAGAAGAGAGGTATCGGTCACAAGAGAGTCAATTACAAGCTGCGTGACTGGGTATTCTCCCGTCAGCGTTACTGGGGCGAGCCGATCCCGATCGTACACTGCCCGAAGTGCGGCAACGTACCGGTTCCGGAGGATCAGCTTCCGTTAAAACTTCCGGAGGTAGAAAGCTATCAGCCGACTGGTACCGGCGAATCCCCGCTGGCAGCCATCGACGAGTGGGTCAACACCACCTGCCCGTGCTGCGGCGCTCCGGCAAAACGTGAGACAAACACCATGCCGCAGTGGGCTGGATCTTCCTGGTACTTCCTGCGCTATGTAGATAACAAGAACGATAAAGAACTGGTATCCCGTGAGAAAGCAGACAAATATCTGCCGGTTGATATGTACATCGGCGGTGTTGAACATGCAGTACTGCATCTGCTGTATTCCCGTTTCTACACCAAGTTCCTGTGCGATATCGGTGTTATTGACTTCGACGAGCCGTTCAAGAAGCTGTTCAACCAGGGTATGATCACTGGTAAGAATGGTATCAAGATGAGTAAGTCGAAAGGAAATGTCGTATCCCCGGACGATCTGGTACGCGACTACGGCTGCGATTCCCTGCGTCTCTATGAGCTTTTCGTAGGACCGCCGGAACTGGATGCAGAGTGGGATGACCGCGGTATCGAGGGCGTATCCCGTTTCCTGAACCGTTTCTACAACCTGGTTATGACCAGCAAGGACAAAGACATCAAAGAGACCAAGGAAATGGTTAAACTGCGCCACAAACTGGTATTCGACATTGAGCAGCGTTTCGAGCAGTTCAGCCTGAATACCGTTATCTCCGGTTTCATGGAGTACAACAACAAGCTCATCGATCTGGCGAAGAAAGAGGGCGGCATCGACAAAGAAACCCTCAAGACCTTCACTATCCTGCTGGCACCGTTCGCACCGCATCTGGGTGAAGAGCTGTGGCAGGAGCTCGGCGGAACCGACAGCGTATTCCACGCTTCCTGGCCGGAGTGCGACGCAGAGAAGATGAAGGATGACGAGAAAGAGGTAGCCGTTCAGATCAACGGCAGAGTCCGTGCGACCATCACCGTACCGGCAGACATCTCCAAAGAAGATGCTATCGCCGCTGGTAAAGAGGCTATCAAGGACAAGCTGACTGGAAATATCGTAAAAGAAATTTACGTTCCGGGACGGATTGTGAATATTGTTATGAAATAAATTGTGAAAAATCCGGGCGGAATCAAGCGGGATTATTGAGATTGATCCGTTGCGCTAAAAAACAGCATCCTGTGTATTTCGAGAAGAAAATACACAGGGTGCTGTTTTTTGCTTTTTGTTTCATAGAAAATTGCGTCCTATGAAACAAAAAAGCACATTAGGAAGCGTTTGAATGCGGGAATCCGATCATCTGGAAAAGAGGGACAGAACAAAATTTTCTAGCGGTAGCATCGGAATAGCCGATCTTTTCTTCACCGCTTCTGGGCTCCTTACATTATGTGCTGTCCGAAAGAACAGCAGAAAAGTTTTGTACCAAGAAGATTTCCCTTGGCTCATCTTCTTGATATTTGCGATAATTATTAATGGAGTCTATTTTATTTGGATATTGAATAGAAGTTTTCCTTTACATACGCTGTATTGGATATATTCAGCATTTTTGATCTGGACATTTCGAACTTTATATTCGGAGTCGTTCATGAACGGACTTTGCTGGATGTGCCGCATCAACTTGATTTTCCAGGTGTTGCTACTTGTTTCTGGTCGTGGCAGATATTTTTATGAAACCTGGGGCGGATCACGTTTTGTGGGAACTTTTAACGACCCGAATCAGTTCGCATTTTTCATTTTTATCATGATGCTGGTGCTTTTTATGGAGTACTGGCGGAAAGCCGTTTATACGGCGAAAGCGCGTATTGGCTTTTGGGGAATGTTTCTGGTAGGTGTGTTCTTGATTGTTAAAGCAAAATCGACCGGAATGTCTGTAGGTTTACTGGTATTTTTTGCTGTGCTTGCATGGCAGTTTTTCTGGGATAAATGTTGTCATTCGAAGCAAAAGAAAGTTTGGTGGTTTGGCGGTGCCGCATTTTTGGTGCTTCTGGCAGTCGGCGTGTATTTGATTTTGCCGGGAGCGGATTTTGATGTTTCCCAGACGGATTATACACTTCTTTCGCGGATTCAACAGAAGATATGGAAGCTGGCGAATGGAAATATCTATGATTTACTTTATGATCGAAGCGCAGAACGACTGGTGTTAGAACCGCAGTATCTGTTATGCGGAGCCGGAGAGGGATTTTTTGAGCGGTTTATTCCATATGATGGATTTGAGGCACTTTTGAGTCCGGGTGTTTTGATGTGTTTCATGTCAACGAGATTCATTCCAGCTTTTTTGATGTCTGGTTTTCGTATGGATTGATTCCGACTACCTTTTTGGTGTACTGGATTGGAAGAAATGTGATTCGCTGCGACCGGGCACAGCGGGCGGCAGTGCTGGCACTGCTGGCGGAAAGTTTTACGTTGATGAACTGCAGGCAGCCGTTTTTCTGGTTTATTATTGTGATGGCAGGGATGTCCGGGAAGAAGAAAAATACAGAATATGAGTAAAAATGGATCAGGGGTGCTTTTCGAGAGAGGAGTACTCCTGATCTGCTAAATGAATATTTGCAAATTTTGATGTATGATTGAGGATTTCTCTTGCATCCTTTGGGGGAATATGATACATTTATCCTATCAAGCATATATTTTTCTTTATCAACTATTCAAATGTATCTAATGTTCTAAATTAATCTAAGAAAATCTTATGCTTATCCAAGTCAACAACAATTGAAGAGCAGGAGATTTTCGATGGATGATGAAGAAATGAAATTCTCCTGTCAGAAAGGAGAATGAATGAGAAATAGGAATTCTGTAAAAGTAAGGCGGGATCACAAGGACACGTTGTTTCGGATGATTTTCAGTACGAGGGAGAATCTGTTGAGTCTGTATAATGCGGTAAATCATTCACATTATACGGATGCAAAAGAGTTGGAGATCGTGACGCTGGAAAATGCTGTTTATATGAATATGAAAAATGACCAGGCATTTTTGCTGGATATGCAGTTGAATTTGTATGAACATCAGTCAACCTGGAATCCGAATATGCCGCTATGTTTTCTGATTTATGTGACGAAAGAATACCAGATGCTCATTCGGAATCAAACGCTGTCTGCGTCAACGCTGGTGGAATTGCCGACCCCACACTTTGTTGTATTTTACAATGGAGAAGAGGAGCGAGAAGCGGAAAGTGTTCTGAAACTGTCACATTCATTCTGCCAGAAGGAAGATGAACCAGAGCTGGAATTGATAGTGAAGGTATTGAATATTAATCTGGATAAAAAACAGAGGATTCTGGAAACTTGCTGCCTGTTGAAAGAGTATATGCTTCTGGTTGACAAGATTCGTAAATATGCGGCAGAGTATAAGGACATAAACCGGGCGGCAGAGCAGGCTGTGACGGAATGTATTGAGGAAAATATACTGGCTGATTTCCTAAGAAAGAATCGAACGGAGGCGATAGAGGTGTGTATTTTCGAATATGATGAGAAACGGGAAAAGGAATTGATTCGGAAGGCAGAGTATGCCGAAGGTAAGAAGGAAGGATTAAGGGAAGGGCAGAAGCAGGGTGAGAAACGGGTGTTTGGAATTTATAGATTATATCGAGATAAATATACAGAAAACCAGATTGCAGAACAGATGAAGATAGATGTGGATGAAGTTAGGAATATTTTGGAAAAGTTTAAGGAATAGGTGCGGCGGTTGGTTATACATATGCGGATCAGCTGGATAACTGGACGGATGCGCTTATGATTGCATACGCAGATCTGCTTACATCCATATCGTGTTTACATACCGTGCACTGGTAGCAGCGGTGTGCGCGTGGAGTGGAATGTGCATGGTAAAAATGGAGTTTGTGTTTTATGGATAGCAGTGTGCTAAAGTTTTAGAAGCAATTTCTATAGATAGAACGCGAAAAAGAGCTCTAAACGAAATAAGGATGGAAGAAATCACCCCCCAAAGTGAATTCTTCCATCCCTTTTCTTTACTCTTTTACAATCCGAAACTCCCTCCATTTTCCACTCCGGTAGCGCATCACAACTACGAAGCAGGCGATCAGCCATGCGGGCGGCATGCTCACATAGTAGCAGCGGAAGCCAACCGGGGTGAGCGCCAGCAGGAAGGAGAGCGCGAGGCGGATGCCCAGGTTGATGAAGCCGGAAGCTGCCGGGATCTTGACATCGCCTGCACCCTGCAGAAAACCGCAGGTGATGTTGGTGATCGTGCTGGTCCAGATGAAGAACATCAGGATGTCGAGATGTTCCTTTGCGCGCCGCAGGGACTCTCCGGTGATGTTGAAGATCTGGAGAAGCGGCCGGTCAAAAAGCAGAACTACGATACTGATGGAGATACTGATCAGGACGCCCATCAGGATGGTGGTGCGGTAGCCGCGGCGGGCACGATCCAGTTTTTCAGCGCCGATATTCTGTCCGGCGAAGCTGGAAATGGCGACGTTAAAGCTCTGGGACGGGATGTGCGCGAGCTGTTCGACCTTCAGCATGGCAGCGTAGCCCTCGATGCTGGGAGCGCCGAAGGAGTTGATGAGACGCTGCAGGATGAGGAAGCCGATTGAATTGACGCCCGTCTGCAGCATGATCGGAATACTCAGGCGCATCAGCAGCGCCCCCTGTCCCTTCCAGGCGTAGAGATAACGCCGTTTCGGCAGCAGATCCGGGAAAATGTGCCGCAGATACAGGAAACTGGCGATGGCGGAACCTGCCTGTGCGATCACGGTCGCGGCAGCCGCGCCGGAGACACCCATATGAAAGATGGAGATAAACACACAGTCCAGCACGATGTTCAGGGCGGCGGAGATCATCAGGAAAATGAGTGCGCCGCGCGAATCCCCGTGTGCCCGCAGGATGCCGTAGGTGACATTGTAGAGCAACTGGAAAATAATTCCGCCGCTGTAGATCAGAAAGTATGCCATACTGTCGAAACGCATTTCCTCCGGTGCCTGCAAAAAGCCGAAAATAACTGGACGGGCTGTCAGAAAGCAGGCGGCAGTTAAAAATATACTTGCGATTATGGCAATCAGATAGGAGACGGAGATGGATTCCTGTATATCCGTCTCTTTTTTGGCACCGAAATACTGGGCGACTGCGATATTGACACCGGCACCGATGGAGGTGCAGATGGCGGTTAAGAGCCAGGTCATGGAGCTGGTCAGTCCGACGGCTCCAAGGGCGGTCGCGCTGATGAGGTTTCCGACGATCACGCTGTCAGCGAGGTTGTACAAAACCTGCAGCAGGTTTGCCCCCATGATGGGCAGGGAAAAGAGCAGGATGGAGGACCATTCCCGCCCTTCGGTCATATCTTTTTTCATATGTATAAAACTCCTTTGATACAGCTAAAATCATGAGTTTAGTGTAGCATAGGGGATGGAAAAAGTAAAGAGAACGGAAAGTGCTGTAAGATAATCTGGTGGCAGCAGAAATTTGTCGTGGGTTCAATGGGGCGCAATGGTAAGATGTAGACTGTGATTGTAGAATGTAGGCAGGCTGGAATATTTATTTCGTAAGAAAATTGGAAGATTTAGAATACAGGAAGCGCTTGTCAAGTGGAAAGAGGAGGATCTATAATAGAATAGATTTAACAAATATTAAGAAAAAGAGATGAGGAAATCTTGAATCACAACATGGAAATGACGGAGAAACCGACGGGAAGCGGGGCAGCACGGTGGGGCTTTTATCTGATGGGGCTTCTGATTCTGGCGATGGGGCTTACGCTCAATACGAAAGCTGGACTCGGAGTGTCGCCGATTATTTCACTTTCGTATGCGGCATCCGTGATCTGGAACCGGAATTTTGGTGATATGACCTTTGTCCTGTATGGTATCTTTGTCTTGATTCAGGCGGCGATTCATCTGCGGGAGAAAGGAAAAGCCGGACGCAGCCTGCTTATGAAAGATGCGCTGCAGTTTCCATTGAGTATTGTATTTACAAGATTTCTGAATGTGTTTTCAGTGTGCATACCGTCGTTAGAAGAATGCGGATCGGAGGCGTCTGGACTTTTAGGACGCCTGGGAGTGCTGATGCTTGCCCTGATTTTTACAGGCATCGGCGCGGCGATGTCCCTGTCAATGCGGCTGGTGCCAAATCCGGGCGATGGTCTGGTGCAGGTGCTTGCAGACACCTTTGGAATCGGCACGGGTCTGATGAAGAACTGTGTGGATGCAACCTGTATCGTTTTGTCACTGCTCATGGGGCTTTTGTTTGCGGGAAAACCGGTGGGAATCGGCATTGGAACGGTCTGTGCTGTCGTGCTGGTGGGGCGCGTGATTGCGCTGTTTCATCATATTTTTGGAAAGGCGATGCTGCAGGCGGCTGGACTGGAAAGTGGCAGGAACTGACAGAGTGTGTGGAAAAGATAAAAGCAGCCGATTTTGGAGTAAAATTCAGATACATAAAATAATAGGAGATAAATAAGATGAAATTGAGAATGAAGCGGAAAGCAATGGTAGTATTGGCAGCAGGCATGTTGATGAGTGCGGCAGCTCCGGCGGCTGCGATGGCGGCGGAGAAAGCGACAGGACCGGCGCTTACGGCACGCTACAACGGGGATGTAAATACACTGGAGGCATCGAAGGATGCAACGCAGCTGATAGTGGTGATTGGCAACCGCCAGGATCCGGCAAAGAGCCGTCTGGACTGGTATAAACGCGATACAGATGGAAAACTGGTGCAGGTGATGTCGAAAGAAGCGGTCAGCGGCATGAACGGTATCACGATGCAGAAGCAGGAGGGCGATAAGAAGACGCCGGCGGGTGTGTACCGCTTTACGATGGCATTTGGCCTGAAGGCAAATCCGGGAACGATTCTGCCGTATCACCAGATCGTGGACGGCGATTATTATGTGGATGACGGAAACAGCCAGTATTATAACAAGCTGGCAAATACGAAGCAGGTACAGAAGGACTGGAATTCGGCGGAGGATCTGATGGCGCAGGCGCCGCAGTATAATTATGGCCTGGTACTGGATTATAATCCGGAGTGTACACCGGGAAAGGGATCGGCGATCTTTCTGCATTGCCCGAAGAGCTGGAATAATACGGGAACTTCCGGATGCATCAGTATTCCGGAGGAAGATATGAAACAGGTTGTGTGCCAGGTGGATACCGGGACGAAGATTGTGGTGGTGCAGGATGAGAGCGATTTAGCAAATTACTAATTAGATAGGCTGTGAGAGTCAGATCTCATTTGGGGATTTTTATCTGGAAGCAGATAGGAACCCCCAGATGAGTTTTTTTGTTTCATAGGACATAATTTCCTAATGAAACCCAAAAACGCCGGACAATATCCGGCGCTCAGGTGTCTCAAAATATTTGTCCCTACGTTGGCATTATCCAAATCAGGTTTTGGGTCGGAACTTTTGGTTCCCTCTCAGCCTGCATCACAAGCTCCCCATTATCGAAATGAATTGTAGCATGATTTGGAAAAAAATAGCAATGGCAACTCTGGTTTTATGATTTATTTGCCCCGCCCATCTGCCGGCTCAGCATCCGCAGCATTTCCGCCTGCCGTTTCTGCGCTGGGGGCATTTGGTCTGTCAGGATCGAAAAAAGAGTGTCCATTTCTGAGGTTGAGAATTGCGGGGAACCGTTGCTGCCCCGGAGACTCATGAGAAGCGGCAGAAGCTTGTCTTGCGGCGTGTTTCTTGCCTGATCGGCTAACTGTTCCATCTGTTTTATTTTGTCTGGATCCATGGAGCGGAGTCTCGGATCCTGTTTCCAGTTTTGAAATTCCATAGTGTGTGCCTCCTGTCTGTTTGAAGTGGATGTGCCAGATGCACGGTCTGTGGGTTTTTTCTGTCTGCGGGAATATTCGGCTTGCGGGTAAAGGACAGATGCCGGAACTGCATCAGAATTGGGTGAATCATTCTGGATATCTTGCGAAGTCGGAAAGGATGCTGTCTGCGGCATATTTTGCCAGTAGGATTCATAGAGGCGGGAACCTTCGATAAAATTTAAGACCAGATCGATCGAACTTTGCTCTTCCTCTGTGCCATACGGCTTGATCGCTTTCAGCATATCAACCGGCGAATCCTTGTCGCGTTCGCCCACCGAGCAGATTCCGATCTCACCGTCGGCCGGATCAGCAAATAGCTGCATCGTCTTTTCTAGTTCGCGGAATTTCACAAACAGGGAGAAAAAACGCTGTTCCGGGATGTGAATATAGGGAAGCGCCGCCTTGACAAGCTGCATATGTGGGAGTGAGGTCAAGCGGTCTAACTCGGTCATTTTGAGAGAAACATCTTGGTTCACGAAAAAAACCTCCCAAATCTTTGTCTCAATATATGCAGATGAGAGGAAAAAAAGACGTTTTGGTTCACGGGTAGGCACTTTTGGAATCGAAAAAGAACGGGAATGTTTAAAGAAAAAAAGCTCCGGGACAGGAAAAACCACATATAGTATATTATAAAAAATAAGAAAGAAAAGGATTCAGAGCTATGAACACCCGGCTGATCATTGATGGAAATGCCGTTTATGAAATAGATGAAGACTGTCTCGCCTGCCGCGGACGGCGGACTGGATGCAGACGCTGTGTGGAACCGGGTTCCCGCACCCGGGGACGAAGCACGCCTTTACAGAAATTGGAACCTGCCAGTGAAAAATCACAAACTCACAAATAAAGAAAGATGTGGTATAATGTAAAGAAAGAAATTCCCCTCATTCCAGCCTGCCCAGCCACTTCCTCATGAGGTGTCAGGGAAAGCTGGAATGGGGATACCGTAGCAGAGCTCCAGAGTCCTAAGACAAACTGGCTCACAACAACATTGCATCAGGAACTGAAAGGACGAATCCATATGAACCCATATAAAATCATGCTGGTAGATGACGAGGAGGAAGTACGGACAAGCATCATACGCAAAATCGACTGGCAGGATGCCGGATTCGAGGTGATCGGGGATGCGGAGAACGGGAAGGAAGCGCTGGAAAAGATCGAGCAGAATGAGCCGGATGTTGTGCTGACAGACATCCGGATGCCATATATGGACGGGCTGGAGATGGCGGAGAATATACGGCAGAGATATCCGTCCATCAAGATCGTGATTTTTTCTGGTTTTGATGAATTTGAGTACGCCAAAAAGGCGATCAAGCTCAATGTGATCGAATATATTTTAAAGCCGGTCAATGTCGAAGAGCTGACGGCGATTTTAAAGAAAATCAAGAAAAATCTCGATGAGGAGATCGAGCAGAAGCGGAATGTTACCCTGCTTCGGGAAAGTTATATCAAGAGTCTTCCGGCGATCCGGGAACATTTTTTGAATGACCTGATTCACGGCGGCATGGAGGAAGCGCAGATTGAGGAAAAACTGAACGAATATGCGATCGACGTTGCGGGTGCGGTCAAATGGGTGATTGCGGCGATCCATCTGGAACCGGATGAGAAGGTGGACAAGGCAGTTTCGCTGCATCAGCAGCGGGAGCTGATTCCGATTTCCGTCCGCAATCTGATTGAGGAAAAACTGGAAGGGCAGTACCGTTTTATTGTGTTCCACTCTTCCTTTGAGACGATCCTTCTGGTGGCGATCGACAAAGACAATACGCAGACCGGACTGATTGCCCTGCTGGGCGATATCTGCAAGGAGACGAAGAAAATTCTGGAGGTATCGGTTACGATCGGCGTGGGTGAGAGCTGCAGTTCGCTGACGGATTTAAGCCGCCCGTGCCACACGGCACTCAATGCACTCGGTTACCGTGCGATCACAGGTTCCGGCGGTGTGATCTGCATCGGCGATATGGAGCCGTCCGGGCATGAAAAACTCCGGTTCGACAGCCGGATGGAGTCGGAGCTTATAGCGGCAGTCAAGTTTGGACCGAAGGAAAAGATCCGTTCCGTGATAGACGGGATTGTGAGCCGGATGGAGGATGCGCGGGTGCATTACCGCCAGTATCAGGCGTATGTGCTTGCGATCATCAATGTGCTGACACAGCTCTCCCAGCAGTATGATCTGCGGATCAGCGAGATGTTTGGCGTGGAAAATGATTATTTCGAGATTCTGGGGCGCGTCCAGAAGATGGAGAATGTCCGCCCGTACCTGACCGAGGTGGCGCTCAAGATGAATGCCGGAATGGAAGAAGAGCGGAGCAATACGACAAAAAACGTGATCCGCGAGGCGAAGCAGTACATTCAGGACAATTTTCAAGATCCGGAGCTGTCGGTGGAGAAGATCTGCCGCCATCTGCATATGAGCCCGGCGTATTTTTCAACGATGTTTAAGAAGGAGACGGGACAGGCGTACATCGCCTATCTGACCGATGTCCGGCTGGGGCGCGCGGTCGAGCTTCTGATGGCAACTGACGACAAGACGTATATCATCGCGGAAAAGGTCGGCTACCCGGAGCAGAACTATTTCAGTTACGTATTTAAGAAAAAATTCGGTGTTTCCCCGACGCGGTACCGCACGGCACACCGGAGCGGGGAGGCATAATGGGTAAAAAAAGGACGATCTGGAAGAAAAAGCTTTTTGACGACGCCAGCATCCGGTCTATGATCTTTATCTATTTTACGATCACGGCGCTGGCGGCGAGCGTGCTGATCTCCCTGTCGCTGTACCAGAGAATGTCACGGCAGGTCACGGAAGTAGTACAGGAGGAGAGCCAGAACCTGATCGCGCAGGTGGGGCGCTCTGTGGAGTCGTACCTCCGCACGATCATGAAGCTGTCCGACTCGCTTTATTATGGCACGATCAAGAATGCCGATCTGTCGAGCCAGTCGCTTGGAAGTGAATTTACGCTTCTCTACGATAATAATAAGGATAATGTGGAGAATATTGCCCTGTTTTCGGAGGATGGGGCGCTTCTGGAGGCAGTCCCGGCGGTGCGTCTGAAAAATGAGGTGGATGTGACGCAGGAAGAATGGTTCCGGAGCGCCTTAAACCGGACGGAAAACCAGCATTTTTCCCTGCCGCACGTACAGTATGTGTTTGACAATGCGGAAAATCAATACCGATGGGTCATTTCGCTATCGCGGGCGGTCGAACTGACACACGGAACCTCGACCTCGCAGGGCGTCCTTCTGGTCGATATCCGCTATTCGAGCCTGGAACAGCTCTTTGGCGGCATCACGACGGGGCGCGGTGGTTATTTCTATATGATCAGCGGAAATGGCGAGATTCTTTACCACCCGCAGATGCAGCTTCTGGATTCCGGCTGGGTGCAGGAGAACAATGGACAGGCAGCCGGCTATTCGGACGGAAATCATGAGGAGATATTTGCCGGAAAAAAGCGGATGGCGACGGTCAAGACGATCGGCTACACAGGCTGGAAGGTGGTCGGGGTGACGCCGGAAAATGCCGTGTCGCTCAACACGATCAAAACCCGGCTTTTTATCGTATTTGTCATTGCCCTCATTTTGTGCATTCTGGCTCTGATTAACTCTTATATTTCATCGAGGATCACGAATCCGATCCGTGAGCTGGAAAAATCGGTCGGCGTCCTGGAGGCGGGCAATTTAAGCGCACCGGTGTACATCGGCGGTTCGTATGAGATCCGCCATCTGGGAAAATCGATCAGTGATATGGCGGGTCAGATCCGCCTCCTGATGCAGGATATTGTGCGTGAGCATGAGGCGAAACGCAAGCAGGAGTTTGATACGCTGCAGTCGCAGATCAATCCGCATTTTCTCTATAATACGCTCGATATCATTGTCTGGATGATTGAAAATGAGCAGAAAACGGAGGCGGTCAAGGTGGTGACGGCGCTGGCGCGGTTCTTCCGTATCAGTTTAAGCCGCGGCAAGAGCTTAATTACTGTGAAGGATGAGCTGGAACACGTCCGGAATTACCTGATGATCCAACAGATGCGGTTTAAAAATAAGTTTACCTATACGATCGAGTCAGATGATGAGGTTTTGGAACTTGCAAGTTTAAAACTGATGCTGCAGCCGCTGGTGGAGAATGCGATCTACCATGGCATGGAATATATGGACGGCGACGGTGAGATCTTCGTGCGCGCCTGGCAGGAGGAAAAAGAGCTGTATCTGGAGGTGCGGGACAATGGGCTTGGCATGACGGAGGAACAGGTCGAGAGCCTCTTTACCGATACGGCGCACGTGGCATCCAAGCGCGGATCCGGCATCGGGGTACGCAATGTCAACGAGCGGATCAAGCTGTATTTCGGCGCGGAATATGGTCTTTCGATCGAGTCGGAGCCGGATGAGGGAACCGCGGTGAAGATTCATCTTCCGGCAGTGCCTTACGAGAAAGTGCTGGAAGAGAAGAAAGTGTAAAAGTGGGGGCGACAGATCAATGCGATATGGAGTGAGAAAAAAAAAGGAGCTGGTGCTCTGGGGAATCCTGTGTGTGGGACTTATTTTGCTGTATCTCCTTTCCTCCACGGATTGGATCATCAAGGAAAAAGAGGTGGAGGTCTACCCGGTGTCCCTGATTATCAGCGATACTTCGGATGATGATTACGTCAACTTCCGCAAGGGCGTGGATCAGGCGGCGGTTGAGTATAATGTAGATGTCAGCTTTATTACCCTGTATGAAAAGGATAATCTGGCACAGCAGATGGAGCTGGTGCGCCGGGAAGCGGCAGACGGTGCCGGGGCAGTGATACTGGAGCCGGTTGATGAGCTGGAATGCCGCCAATATCTGGAAGAAAATACATATGGAACGCCGATTATCCTGCTGGGTGAATTATCACCGGATGAGGAGGTCAAGGGGGCGGTTCATATGGACTGGACGGCAGCCGGGAGAAAGCTGGGCGAGGCGATTACGGCGGAACAGAGCCCCGATCTTCCTGTTTGGATCTTTGCAGATAACCCATATATCGGCAAGGCGGGGGAGATGAAGCAGGGGCTGACGGAGGTGCTGGAAAAACAGGGCTTTTCCTATACCATTGTGCCGCGCGGCACCGATGATACTTACCGTTCCGTCATTGAAAAAACAGTTTATCCGGGCAGCGGCACGGCGGTGGTGGCGGCACTGGATTTCGCCAGCACAGCGGAGGCGGCGGAGATTGTCGGCGGAAGCAGCGTGTACGGAAAATACATTTCCGGGCTATACGGCGTCGGGATGATGCCGTCCCTGCTGGATCAGCTTGACAAGGGGACAATCCGGGGGCTGGTGGTGACAAACCAGTTTGACGCGGGCTATTTTGCGGTCAAAAAAGCAGTGCAGGCGATTGAAAAAGAGCAGGAGAGAAGCCAGCTTTCATTGGAATCCTACTATATAGAGAAGGATGAGCTGCGCTCGAAGAAATATGAGAAGATGCTGTACCCGATTGATTAAAAATCCGGGAGGGAGTATAGAAAGATGAAAAAAAACGGAAAAAGCATTCAGATGGCGCTGGCACTTCTGGCAGTGGGCACACTTCTTTTAAATGGATGCAGCGCGGCAAAACCGGCAGAAAAAAAGAGCATCCGTATCGGTGTAACGCTGTACCGGGGCGAGGATGCCTTTATCAACAATATCCGTTCCAGCCTGGAGGAAAAGGCGAAGGAATATGAGCAGCAGACGGGCATTAAGGTCAATCTGGAAATCATGGATCCGAAGGGAAACCAAAATACGCAGAACAGCCAGGTAGATCGTTTCCTTTCCCTGGAATACGATGCGATCTGCGTCAATATGGTGGATCGCTCAGCAGCATCGTATGTCATCAACAAGGCGATGGATGCCGGGACGCCGGTCGTATTTTTCAACCGCGAACCGGTCGAGGAGGACATGAAACGGTGGGAGCACCTCTATTATGTAGGGGAGGACGCGCGGGAATCGGCGGTTCTGCAGGGAGAGCTTCTGGTGGATGCGTATCAGGAAAATCCGGGCAGTCTTGATTTAAATGGGGATGGAACCGTGGGATATGTGATGTTGGAGGGCGAGCGCAGCCATCAGGATTCGCTGATCCGGACAGAGTGGTCGGTGCAGACGATGCGCGACGGAGATATTCCGCTGGAAAAACTGACCGGTGGTTCGGCAAACTGGGATCGGAGCCAGGCGGCGGCGCTGATGGAACAGTGGATCCGCCAGTTCGGGGATGCGATCGAGGTGGTGATCGGCAACAACGATGAGATGGCGCTCGGAGCTGCCGAGGCGCTTGAACGCGCCGGTGACACAAGGGGCGTCAAGGTGGTCGGCATCGACGGAACCCCGCAGGGAATCGAGGGGCTTAAGAGCGGAAAACTGTATGGAACAGTCCAGTGTGACAGCGACGAGTATGCAGAAGTGATTTTTGAGATAGCTGCCGCTGAGGCACTTGGTCAAAATGTACAGGAAAAGGTCGAATTAGAGGAAGGAACCTATTATCAATGCAGTCAGAAAGCGCTGACTGTTGCTGATTTACCATAAAATCCCACAGTTTCACACCGGAAAAACAAGAATATGTGAATAAAATCACAAAGGATCTAAAAAAATTTTATATAAGAACCAAGAAAATTATATGGAAAAGTGTACAAACGATCCGTATAATAAAGGTGTCGATAAGAAAAAATGACGAATCGGCGAAACTGTATAATGTGTGTATGCGGAAAATTTAACTGTTCGGTGGATCCGGACAGCGCAAACGGATACGCAAGTTTAAGGGAGGACAAACATTATGAAACTGAAAAAAGTAGCAGCACTTGGTTTGGCAACTGCAATGGCATTTTCCGTAACTGCTTGCTCCAGCAAACCGGCAGAGACAACTGCAGCGGCAGAAGAGACAACAGCAGCAGCTGACGCAGCAGAGACTGTTAAAGAAGCAATCGAAGGAAAAGATCCGGCAGAAGTTAAAGTTGGTATTTCTATTTACCAGTTCGCTGATAACTTCATGACACTGTATAGAAACGAACTTCAGAAATATTTAGTAGATGAGCTTGGCTTAAAGGCAGAGAACATCTCCATCATGGATGGTAAGAATGACCAGTCCGAGCAGATGAACCAGATCCGTAACTTCGTTACCCAGGGATTTGATGTTATGATCATCAACCTGGTTCAGGCTTCTTCTGAGCCGGATGTAACCAACATCTGCAACGAAGCAGGTATCCCGGTTGTTTACATCAACCGTGAGCCGGATGCTGAGAGAGAGCAGGCTTGGGTTGACGACGGCATCAAAGCTACTTATGTAGGTGCTGATGCTAGACAGTCCGGTACATATCAGGGTGAAGAGATCGCTGAGCTTGAGAACAAGGGTGATGCAGACGGCGACGGCGTTGTTCGTTACATCATGGTTCAGGGAGATCCGGAGAACGTAGATGCTCAGTACAGAACTGAGAAATCCGTTGAGGCTTTAAAGGCAGCTGGCGTAGAGGTTGAAGAGCTGACCAAGCAGCGTGGTGATTGGGATCAGACAAAGGGTCAGGAGATCACTGCTAACGCTCTGTCCCAGTACGGCGACAAGATCGATGTTGTATTCTGCAACAACGATGCTATGGCTCTTGGTGCTCTGCAGGCTATCGAGGCAGCTGGAAGAACTGTAAACAAAGATATCTACCTGGTAGGTGTTGATGCTCTGGTTGAGGTTGTTGAGAACGTTATGAACGACAAGATGACCGGTACCGTATTCAACGATTACTTCGGACAGGCTCATACAGCAGCTGACAAAGCTCTTGATTTCGTAAACGGCAAAGATGTTGACAACGTATACATGGTAGACTATGTAAAGGTTACAACTGAGAACGCTGGCGATATTCTGGAAATGATTAAATAATTGTAGCTGTTCAGAGAAGGACGGTTATGAACATATCACTCCCCTGCGGGGGAGTGAATAAAGTGTCGGGTGTGCAGATGGCACACCCGATTTTATGAAAGGAGAGAATGGGATGGCAGAGTACAGATTGGAGATGCGCGGGGTATCGAAAAGCTTCCCTGGCGTAAAAGCTCTGGACAAGATAAACCTCAAAGTACGTCCCGGCACCGTCCATGCACTGATGGGAGAAAACGGCGCTGGTAAATCCACCTTGATGAAATGTCTCTTTGGTATTTATCATATGGATGAAGGTGAGGTATATCTGGATGGAGAAAAAGTGGAGATCCACAATCCGGATGAAGCCCTTCACAGAGGACTGGCCATGGTACATCAGGAGCTGCAGCCGATACCTGAGAGAACGGTAGCAGAGAATATGTACACCGGTCGTTATCCAACCAAGAAATTTGGTCCGATTCAGGTCATCGACCATAAAAAGATGTTTGAAGAGACAGCAAAATGGCTGGACGATGTTAAGATGCCGTATAACCCGAAGGCAAAACTGGGAACCATGTCCATCGCCCAGATGCAGTCTGTCGAGATTGCCAAGGCTGTATCCTTAAATGCCAGAGTTGTAATTCTGGACGAGCCGACTTCCTCCTTGACGGATAATGAGGTAGAGGCGCTTTTCCGCATTGTCCGTGACCTGAAATCACGAGGCGTATCCCTCATCTATATTTCCCATAAGATGGCGGAGATTCGTGAGATTTGTGATGATATTACCATCATGCGAGACGGCACCTATGTTGGTTCCTGGCATATGGACGAGATTTCGGATGATGAGATCGTCAAACAGATGGTTGGTCGTGAGCTGACCAATATCTATCCTCCGAAGAATGATACAAAAGCCGGAGAGGTACTGCTGGATGTCAGAGGATATTCCAGTATCCATGATCGTTCCTTCCAGGATTGCTCCTTCACCCTTAGAAGAGGCGAGATTCTTGGATTCGGCGGCCTGGTAGGTGCTCAGAGAACGGAACTGATGGAAGGTATCTTCGGTATGCGTCATATTAAATCCGGAGAAGTTTATATTAAGGGTAAGAAAATGAACATTAAGCGTCCGCAGGATGCAATCCGGGGCGGTATCGGTATGATTACCGAGGACCGACGCGGAACTGGTATTCTGGGATGTCTGTCCATTGCAGATAATGTATCAATTTCCTCCCTGGATCAGTATTTACACTATGGTATCAAACTGAATAAGAAGAAGATTGAGCAGCTTGTCAAGGATAACGTGGCAAAGCTTTCAATCAAGACGCCGAGCAGTAAGACACTGATTCAGTCACTTTCAGGCGGTAACCAGCAGAAGGTTCTGATTTCCCGCTGGCTGGCCAACAACCCGGATATCCTCATCATGGATGAGCCGACCCGTGGTATCGACGTTGGTGCCAAGTATGAGATCTACCAGATCATGATTGACCTGGCAAAGCAGGGCAAAGGTATCATCATGATTTCATCTGAGATGCCGGAGCTGATTGGTATGTCGAACCGTATCCTTGTCATGTGTAATGGTCACATTACCGGTGAGGTACAGGGTGAGGAAGCAACTCAGGAGCGTATCATGAGCTACGCGACTAAGTTCTAAAGGAGGAAGAGAGAATGGATAAGAAACAACTGAATGTAAAAGATATATTGATCAATAACGGTATCGTTATTCTGATCCTGTTGATGGTTCTCTTTGTTGGTGTGACAAAACAGAACTTCTTCAGCCGTAGCAACTTTAGCAACATTTCCATCAACGTAGCATGCCGTTTCATCATCGCAGTCGGCGTATCCGGCTGTCTGATTACGAAAGGTACCGACCTTTCTGCAGGACGTCTGGTTGGACTTTCTGCCTGCCTGGCAGGTACTCTGCTCCAGAAGAGTGATTACAGCGGACATTTTGAACTTACCAAAGGATTTGGCGAGCAGAACGTATGGCTGATTCTCCTTATCTGTATCGCTATCTGCTGTGTATTTGGTCTTATCAATGGTATCGTAGTTGCTTACCTGAATGTACCGGCTTTCATCGGTACCCTGGGTATGCAGATGATCGTATACGGTATCAACCTGGTTTACACAAAATCCGTTCCGTTAGGCGGTTATCGTCAGGAGTATACCATCATTGCAAATGGTAACTTCTTCGGTATTCCGTACCTGTTCATCATTGCATTTGTCATCGGCGCGATCATGTGGTTCGTATTTAACTACACCCGCCATGGTAAATATATGTATGCAATCGGCGGCAACGAGGCAGCAGCAGAGGTTGCTGGTGTAAATGTTAAGAAAACCAAGATCATCATCTATGTAACAGCTACTGCACTGTATGCCATCGCTGGTTTCCTTCTGGGAGCTAAGTCCGGTGGTGCCGGTGTAAATACAGGTAACGGTTACGAGCTGGAGGCTATCGCAGCTTGTACCATCGGTGGTGTATCTGTAAACGGTGGTATCGGACGTATCTCCGGTGTTATCATCGGTGTACTCGTATTCGAGTTCTTAAAGACCTGCTTACAGTTCCTCGGCATCGACCCGAACTACCAGTATATCGCACAGGGTATCGTTATCGTTGTTGCGATTGCGCTGGATATCCGTAAGTACATTGCGAAGAAGTAATAAGATTAACTGTGTTCTGACGAGAATGTATGTACCATATGAAAAGTCGTCGGGAACCGTACATAAATATTGAAAACAAATCCAAAACTCCCTCTCCATGGATGCATGGCGGGGGAGTTTTTTATATAATGGGAGAATCCGTTGGAATCTCCTATTATATAAACAGCCCTGCCGGGCAGGATTTTTTCTTGTATAAATCTGAAAAGTTGTAATCGGCAGGGGGATGGTGGACGAGATAGCGTGCCAGCGCTTGCTTTGACAGTGACGGAAAAATATTTTTGGATTGCCTGAACTTATTTTTATGGATATAATAAGAGAAGAGGCTGTTTCAGAGTGAGCAGCAGAGAAAACAAGCCATATTCTGAAAGGAACAAGGATGAGCGAAAACGAAATGCTGGAAAAGAATGAGACGATAAAAGAAACAGTGAGCGAAAAACTGGAGACGGCGAAAGAAGCGGCAGAGGAGACGGCAGATAAAACTCTGGAGGAACTGGAAGCGGAGAATGAAAAGCTCCGCCGGGAGCTGGAACTCATGAAAGAAAAGACCATCAAAGAGCGCATCTATGACCATGTGCATGTCTCTGTGCGGACGATGGATATTTTTATCGGCGTGATGGTGGTACTGTTTGTGGTGGTTGTGGTGATGGGGATGCTGAATAAGTAGAAAGCAGCCGTGGTTAAAACTGTTTTGAGGATAAATGAGAGGAGGAAGAAAGATGATGTACCCATTTATGACCTTAAATGATGATACGGAAATTACCCATTCTGAAATGCGGGCAGATGGCAGGGTTAAAGTTTATATAGAAACACCCGATGAAAAAGATGGATTTCACAATGCGATATGCTATTTGCCAGATTACAAGTGGGAGAATATAAATGGTTATTCAGATATGGAAATGAGTTATTTCAAGAAACTGATTCGGGAAAATGCACACTTGATTATGGAGTTTTCACAAGAGGGAGGAATTCTGAGTGCCGCAAATTTTTAGGATTGGACCATATATTGTATATTTTTGGTCGAATGAAAATGAGCCGCTGGAACCGGTGCATGTCCATATTGCAGAGGGAAGAGCAACTTCAAATGCGACAAAAGTGTGGATAACCAGTACGGGCAAGGCATTGCTCAGCCACAATTCTTCCAAAATATCAGCCCAAATTTTGAACAGTATGATTCGGGTGATAGAGGCCAACAGTGAAGAAATTATAGAAAAATGGCTTTCTCATTTTGGAGAAATACGGTACTTTTGTTAAGACTTTTTAAGAAATATAAAAAGGACAACTAATTTTATGGAAATCGAACGCAAATATTTAATTAGTCACATTCCATTTGATATAGCCGGATACCCCTTCCACCAGATCGAGCAGGCATATCTAAGCACTGCTCCGGTCGTGCGTGTCCGTCAGGAGGATGACACCTATTATCTGACCTACAAATCCAAAGGACTGATGGCGCGGGAGGAATACAATCTGCCGCTGACGAAGGAATCCTATGAGCATCTCCGTTCGAAGGCTGACGGCAGGATTCTGACGAAAAAGCGTTATCTGATTCCGATGGAAGGAACGGAGTACACGATTGAGCTGGACATTTTTTTAGGTGAATATGAGGGATTGAAGCTGGCGGAGGTTGAATTTCCAAGTGAGGAAGCCGCACTTGCCTTTGTGCCGCCGGAATGGTTCGGGCGCGAGGTGACGTTTACGGGCGAGTACCAGAACAGCCGTCTGGCGCTGGCGGAAAACCTGGTATTAAAAACGAAAGAATAAAAACGAAAGAACAATACAAAGGTATATTATTAATGATAAAACAAGTAATGAATTGGATCAAAACGCACCGCTACTGTCTGGCAGGACTCTATATGCTGGTGTTTCTGTCAGGATTTTTTCTGCTGGAGCTGCATGAACCATCGGATGTTCATATTATACACTGTGCGGTCGATGACCTGATACCGTTTAATGAATGGTTTGTACTGCCGTATTTTCTGTGGTACGCGTGGGTGCCGGTGTTTATGCTTTATTTTATGATTCGGGACCGGGAGGCATATCTGAGACTTTGCTTTGTGATGTTTGCAGGAGCAACCTTTTGCTTATTTGTCTACCTGCTGGCACCAAACGGTTTAAATCTGCGGCAGGAGATCACATCACAGAATTTCTGCGCGCAGATTGTGCGGTTTCTGCGGAGGGTGGATCCGCCGAACAATGTCTGCCCGTCGATCCATGTATCGAGCACTGTGGCGGTACATCTGACGATCTGCCACGCGGCAAGTGTGCGGAACAAGAAACCGATCCGTACACTTTCGTGGATTGTCACGATTCTGATTTGTCTTTCAACCATGTTCATCAAACAGCATTCGCTGGTCGATGTGCTCTGTGGCTGGATTTTGAGCCTGATTCTTGACGAGGCGGTGAATGTGTGGGTACTAGTAAAGGCATTTTCAAAAGGAAAAGCTGGAAAAACAACGAATGCGGTTCATGAAGAATAAAAAAGTGAACGAATTGAACAGTTGCAATGATTTTCTGATATCTAAAAAGAAAAAATGATTACTTTGTGAAAAATAAAAAAATTAATATAAAAAGTCTTATAAAAATAAAGAACAGGAGGAAATAATCATGGCTGTAGTATACGCATTTTTAGCAGATGGACTGGAAGAAGTGGAATGTCTGGCGACGGCAGACGTGCTGATCCGCGCGGGTGTGAAGGTAAAACTGGTTTCGATTACGGGTAAAAAAGAGGTGAAGGGCGCACATGGATTTGGTATCCATGCAGATGCTCTGCTGCATGAGGTTGACCCGATGAAAGCGGATCTTCTGTTCATTCCGGGCGGTATGCCGGGAACGAAAAATCTGATGGCGTGCAAACCGCTCTGCGATGCACTGGTGCAGGCAGATGCTGCTGGAAAGCGCTTGGCAGCGATCTGTGCGGCTCCGAGCATTCTGGGGCAGCTGGGGCTTTTGAAGGATAAGAAGGCAACCTGCTATCCGGGCTTTGAGGATGCCCTGACCGGTGCGAAGCTGACGGGTGCGGGCGTTGTGACGGACGGCAATATCACAACGGCGCGTGGACTTGGATATGCGCTGGATCTGGGAATTGAGCTGGCATCGCTCTTAGTCGATCGCCCGGTAGCATTACAGGTCAAAGATTCAATTCAGTATGACCAGGTGTAGTTTCAACTTAGAAACATACAGAAAATACATCAAAAATGGCATAAAACCCACCTAAAACCACTCATAAACCCGCAAAAAGTGAACGCAAAATTATATTTTCCGCTAGTATTTAGCACGCAGATATGCTATAATGCTATCTTGAAGTGTAACGCCCGGTAGAATGGCGGTTCACATATAGAAGCAAGGAGGACCCCTTAAAATGAGTTTACAGGTAGAAAAATTAGAGAAGAACATGGCAAAGCTGACCATCGAAGTTCCGGCTGAAGAGTTTGATGCAGCAATCAAAAATGCGTACAACAAGAACAAAAACAAATTCAGCATCCCGGGATTCCGTAAAGGTAAAGCACCGTTAGCTATGCTGGAGAAGATGTATGGCGCTGGCATTTTCTATGAGGATGCAGCAAACGAAGTGATCGACGCATCTTATCCGAAGGCAGCAGAGGAGAGCAAGGAAGAGATCGTATCCACTCCGGAGATCAAAGTGACTCAGATCGAAAAAGGTAAGGCATTCATCTACGAGGCAACCGTAGCTCTGAAACCGGAAGTAACTCTGGGCGAGTACAAAGGCGTAGAAGTTAAGAAGGCAGAAGCTGTTGTGACAGACGAGGATGTAGAGAACGAGCTGACTGCAGCACGTAAGAAAAACGGCAGACTGATCGACGTAGAAGACGGCGCAATCGAGGACGGCGACAACACTATCATCGACTTCACCGGCTACATTGATGACAAGACATTTGACGGCGGCGCTGGTACAGATTATCCGCTGGTAATCGGTTCCCATTCCTTCATCGAGGGCTTTGAGGATCAGTTAATCGGCAAGAAAAAAGGCGAGACCTGTGACGTAAACGTTACTTTCCCGGCTGAGTACCATGCAGATGAGCTGGCTGGCAAACCGGCTAAGTTCGTTGTAACCATCAAAGAAGTTAAGAGAAACGAGCTTCCGGAGCTGAACGATGAGTTCGCAAGCGAAGTATCTGATTTCGATACTCTGGATGAGTACAAAGCAGACATCCGCAAGAAACTGCAGGAGAAGAAAGAGCAGGATGCTAAAGTAGAGAACGAGAACAACGTAATCGAGAAAGTAATTGAGAATGCTCAGATGGAACTGCCGCAGCCGATGGTTGACACTCAGGCAAGAGAGATGGTAGAGAATTACGCTCGTCGTCTGCAGAGCCAGGGCTTAAACATCAACGATTACATGAAATATACCGGCATGACACCGGAGAAGCTGATGGAGCAGATGCGTCCGGAAGCAGAGAAGAGAATCAAGACCAGACTGGTTCTTGAGAAAGTAGTTGAAGTTGAGAACGTAGAAGTTTCCGATGAGAAGCTTGACGAGCAGATCAACGAGATCGCAGCATCCTACAAACTGGAAGGCGCTAAGCTGAAAGAAATGATGGGTGAGCGCGAGAAAGAGCAGATCCGTGAGGACCTGAAAGTTCAGGCAGCGATCGATTTACTGGTAGAGCAGGCAAAGCTTGCTTAATCAAACCGATAAAAGCGAATACTGAAATAAGGCAGAATTCTATGGTGTCCTAAGGCATCATAGAATTTTGTATTACTGTTCACAGGCAGGCACTTTTGGAACCGAAAGTGCCGTGCGATAACATAGTAGCAGCAGATTTTGCTGATTTGTAATGCGAAGCATCAGCAAAATCCTGTTACAGTTTGCACGCGTGTGAACTATAACAATTTTTGCCATAAACATTCATTCTCAATTATAGGAGGAAGAATCATGAGTTTAGTACCTTATGTCCTTGAATCCACCAGCCGCGGCGAGCGGACGTATGACATTTACTCCCGTTTGCTTAAAGATCGTATCATTTTCCTGGGAGAGGAAGTAAATGATGTGACAGCCAGCCTGGTTGTAGCACAGCTTCTGTTTCTGGAGGCAGAGGATCCGAATAAGGATATCAGCTTATATATCAACAGCCCGGGCGGTTCTGTTACCGCAGGTATGGCGATCTATGACACGATGAATTATATCAAATGTGATGTATCTACCATCTGTCTGGGTATGGCAGCCAGCATGGGCGCATTCCTGCTTTCCGGCGGTACCAAAGGAAAGAGATATGCACTTCCGAACGCAGAAGTGATGATTCACCAGCCATCCGGCGGCGCGAGAGGACAGGCAACCGAGATCCAGATCGTAGCGGAGAATATTCTTCGTACCAAGAAGAAATTAAATGAGATTCTGGCAGCCAATACAGGCCAGCCGTATGACGTGATCGTGCGTGATACAGAGCGTGATAATTACATGACAGCAGAGCAGGCGAAAGAGTATGGTCTGATTGATTGTGTCATTACCAACCACTAATTAGATTTCTGGATGGAATAATAGAAAGGAACAAGGTGGAAGTATGCCAGGCAGAACAGACGACAAAATACGCTGCTCATTTTGCGGCAAGACACAGGATCAGGTTAGAAAACTGATCGCTGGCACAGATAATGTATATATCTGCGATGACTGTATCGAACTCTGCTCGGAGATTCTGGAAGAGGAATTTGCCGATCAGGAAAAAGGACCGGATTTCAGCGGAATCAACCTGCTGAAGCCGAAGGAAATCAAAGAATTTCTCGATGAGTATGTCATCGGACAGGACGACGCCAAGAAGGTGCTCTCCGTAGCGGTTTATAACCATTACAAGAGAGTTATGTCCAAGTCCACGCAGGATGTAGAGCTTCAGAAGAGCAACATCCTGATGCTCGGACCGACCGGTTCCGGTAAGACATACCTGGCGCAGACGCTGGCGAAGATCTTAAATGTACCGTTTGCCATCGCGGATGCGACCACTCTGACCGAGGCTGGATATGTCGGCGAGGATGTAGAGAACATTCTCTTGAAGATCATCCAGGCGGCTGATTACGACGTCAGCAAGGCAGAGTACGGCATCATTTATATTGATGAGATTGATAAAATTACGAAGAAGTCTGAAAATGTATCTATCACCCGCGATGTATCGGGCGAGGGTGTACAGCAGGCGCTTTTAAAGATTCTGGAAGGAACCATTGCCAGTGTTCCGCCGCAGGGCGGCAGAAAGCATCCGCAGCAGGAACTGATTCAGATCGATACGACCAACATCCTGTTCATCTGCGGCGGTGCATTTGACGGTCTGGAGAAGATCATCGACAGCCGTTTAGGTGCCGGTTCCATCGGATTTAACTCCGATATTGTGGATCGCAAGCATCAGGATATCGATGAGCTTCTGAAACAGGTAATGCCGCAGGATCTGACGAAGTTTGGTCTGATTCCGGAGTTTATCGGTCGTGTGCCAATCACGGTATCGCTCCAGACGCTCAATGAGGAGGCGCTGGTCCGCATTTTAAGAGAGCCGAAGAATGCACTGATCAAGCAGTATCAGGCGCTTCTCGATCTGGACGGCGTGAAGCTGGAGTTCACGGATGATGCGCTGATGGCGATCGCCCACATGGCAGTCGAGAGAAAGACGGGAGCCAGAGGACTTCGTTCTATCATGGAGTCCCTGATGATGGATACCATGTATGAGATTCCGTCCGATTCCACGATCGGCATCTGCACGATTACCAAAGACGTAGTCGAGGGAAAGAGTGCGCCGGAGCTGGTATATCGCGACAATACGGTGCCCCGCAAGTCTTTTACAGGACGTTCTAAGAAAGACAGAACCGGCGAGATTGCGTAAATGTAAAGGAAAATAAATGCAGCAGCTTGAGAATGGCGGCTGTTAATGGGGTCTGTGAGATGGCGAACTGCCATAGGCAGACCCCTGTTTTTCTTTTCACAGGAAATAACGATACGTTTGATTAAGAAAGATAAAGGTGTTATGGAAGATAAGAAACTGACAATGCCGATGATCGCGCTGCGCGGACTGACCGTGCTGCCGCAGATGACGGTAAATTTCGATATCATCCGGGATAAATCCATCGCGGCGGTGGAGCAGGCGATGGTGGGCGATCAGCGAGTATTTCTGGCGACGCAGAAGCAGCCGGATGAGGTGATCCCGGATATTGACGGGATTTTTCAGGTAGGAACGATTGGCTACGTGAAACAGCTTGTCAAGATGCCGGGCGGCATGGTGCGCGTCACGGTGGAAGGGCAGGAGAGAGCCGAGCTTCTGGAGATGGAGAAGGGCGAGGCATGCTGCACTGCGATCGTGGAGATTCTGGATCCGGTCGAGGACGATCTGGACACGATTCAGAAAGAGGCGATGCTCCGGATCCTGAAAGAAAAGCTGGAAGAATACGGAAAATTAAATGTGGCAGCGGGACGTGAAGTATTAAGTCCGTTGATCGCACAGCCAGATCTGACCGAATTAATGAACCAGATATCAGCCCAGTTCCCGTGGAACTATGAAGCGCGCCAGTCGGTACTGGAATGCCGGACGCTGACGGAGATGTATGAGACAGAGCTGCAGCTTCTGCTGACGGAATTAGAGGTTTACCGCGTGAAACGCGAGTTTCAGACGAAGGTAAAGGCGGCGCTGGATAAAAATCAGCGTGATTATATTCTGCGGGAGCAGCTGCGTGTGATCCGGGAGGAGCTGGGAGAGGAAAATCCGGTTTCTGATGCGGACGAGATGAAGGAACAGTTGAAGAAGATCAAAGCCAGCGTGGAAGTAAAGGAGCGGATCCGCAAGGAGATCAACCGTTTCCAGAATATGCCGGCTGGCAGCCAGGATGCGAATGTGATCCGGACATATCTGGAAACGGTGCTGGAACTGCCGTGGAACAAAATGACGAAGGATAACGCGAGCCTGAAGCATGCGGAAGAGATTCTGGAAGCCGACCATTATGGTCTGGAAAAGGTCAAAGAGCGCGTGCTGGAATACCTGGCAGTCCGCATCCTGACGAAGAAGGGCACCAGCCCGATCCTTTGCCTGGTGGGACCGCCTGGAACCGGTAAAACTTCGATCGCCCGCTCGATTGCGAAGGCGATGGGACGCAAATATGTCCGCATCAGCCTGGGCGGCGTGCGCGACGAGGCGGAGATCCGCGGTCACAGAAAGACCTACGTCGGCGCGATGCCGGGACGCATCGTGGAAGGGCTCAAGCAGGCAGGGGTTGCCAATCCGCTGATGCTGCTGGATGAGATCGACAAAGTCAGCAGCGATTATAAGGGAGATACATCCTCGGCGCTCTTAGAGGTGCTGGACAGCGAGCAGAATGTGAAATTCCGCGACCATTATGTGGAGATCCCGATTGACCTGTCGGAGGTATTATTTATCGCGACGGCGAATACAACGCAGACGATCCCTGGACCGCTGCTGGACCGTATGGAGCTGATTGAAGTCAATAGTTACACGGAAAATGAAAAATATCACATTGCAAAAGACTATCTGATTCCGAAACAGTTGGAGAAGAATGGCCTTTCGAAGGAACAGTTAAATATCACGGGTTCGGCGCTGGAGAAAATGATTCACAGCTACACCAGGGAAGCTGGAGTCAGGAATCTGGAGCGCCGGGTTGGCGATATCTGCCGCAAGGCAGCCAGAGAGGTGCTGGAGAAGAAGAAACCGTCGATCCGCGTGACAGAGCGGAATCTGGATCATTATCTGGGACGCGAGAAAGTCTTCTTCGATGCAGCCGGAAATGAGGCACAGGTCGGTATCGTGCGCGGTCTGGCGTGGACGAGCGTCGGCGGCGATACACTGCAGATCGAGGTCAATGTCATGCCGGGCAAAGGCGTGCTGCAGATGACGGGTCAGATGGGCGATGTTATGAAGGAGTCGGCGCAGATTGCACTGACCTATGTGCGTTCGGTTGCATCTGATTACGGCGTGAAGGAGAACTATTTCGAGAAACACGATATTCACCTGCATATCCCGGAGGGCGCGGTGCCGAAGGATGGTCCATCGGCCGGAATCACGATGGCAACGGCGATGCTGTCGGCGGTGACAGGACGGAAGGTACTGCCGCGTGTGGCGATGACCGGCGAGGTAACGCTGCGCGGTCATGTGCTGATGATCGGCGGTCTGAAAGAAAAACTGCTCGCAGCCCGCATGGCGCAGGTGGAAAAGGTACTGGTACCGGCGAAAAATCAGCCGGATGTCAAGGAACTTTCGAAGGAAATCACGAAAGGAATGGAGATCGTATACATCAAGGAGATGAACGAAGTCATCCGAGAGGCATTTGTACCGGAGAAATAGCGGTTTAGTAGGAGAAAAAATATGATTATAAAAGATGTAAATCTGGAAACCGTCTGCGGTATCACCAGTAAGCTGCCGGCAAATACACAGCCTGAATTCGCGTTTGCAGGCAAATCAAACGTCGGCAAATCGTCCCTGATCAATGCGCTGATGAACCGCCGATCCTATGCGAGAACATCCTCGCAGCCGGGCAAGACCCAGACGATCAATTTTTACCATATCAACGACGCGTTTTACTACGTCGATCTGCCAGGCTACGGCTACGCGCGCGCGAGCGTTGAGGTCAAGGCAAAGTGGGGCAAGATGATTGAGAATTATCTGCACAAATCGCAGATGCTTCGCTGCGTCTTCCTGCTGATTGATATCCGTCATGAGCCGTCTTCAAACGACAAACTCATGTACGACTGGATCGTTTCCCAGGGCTTCCAGCCGATCCTGATTGCGACCAAGGCTGACAAGATCAAGCGCAGCCAGCTCCAGAAACAGTTAAAGATTCTCAGAACAGGTCTGGGAGTCGGCACCGAAGTGATGATGATTCCGTTCTCCGCCGAGACAAAACAGGGCAGAGAAGAGATCTGGAACTATCTGGAGACGGAGATCTGGAAGGTGGAACATCCGGGGGAATAGATGCCGGTGGGTAACTGTTCACAGGTAGGAATTTTCTGAACTGAAAATTCCGTACGATACAGTTCCGGCAGCAGATTTTGCCGATTTGGAATGCGTAGCATCGGCAAAATCCCGTTGCTGAGCACACGTGTGTGAACAGTAACGCCGGTGGAGAGTGCGGACGGCGAGAAATAGAATAGAGTTTTAGAAAAATTCGAAAAATAAACGTATAAACTGCGGTATCTGACCGGATATCAGGCGGCGCCTATCCTTGCGGGCGATGTCAAATATCTGGGCTGGGTGGCGCAGTTTTTTGTTTCACAGGAAATTGCGTCCTATGAAACAAAAAAAGCGGTAGGTTTTTTTGAGAGAATAAAATATATATTTCTGGAAAATATAAAAATTGAGGTAACTGTTCAGTAGGTCTGCGCATTTACTGCGCTGACCGTACGAAAACATGGGTCAGCAGGCAAAAATTCCATTGCCGTAGGCAATTTTTAATGAATTTTTGCGCGTGACTGTGAAGGTACTGAACAGTTACGAATTGAGGAAAAAAATAAGGATATTTTGACATGAAAAATGGCAGGATGGAATTTAAGCTTTATAATGGTGCGGGTTGTGATTGAGTTGTGAGATAGAAGGGAGCAGCCATGTTTGAAAATCGGACGGATCTGGCGTTGGAGGAGAGAGAAAGTTTTGAGGGGGATGGGGGCGTAATCGGCGGTGTGGCGCTGCGGGAATGGCGCTGTCATGGCAGTTCGATCCGGATGACGGAAGTCTCGATTTTGAACGAAAAAGGTGCGGAATCAATGGGAAAGCCGATGGGAACCTACCTGACGATGGAAGATCCGGGGCTGTCGGAGACAGAGGACGCATACTGTGAGGCGGCTGCCGGGGAGTTAGGACGGCAGCTGGCGTCCCTGATCCGGAAAAACTGTGCTTCAACCATGGCCGGACTTTCGATTCTGGTAGCGGGACTGGGAAACCGGCAGGTGACGCCGGATTCGCTGGGACCGCGCGTGGTGGATGGGCTTTCGATGAACCGCCATCTGCGGACGGAGCCAGGCAGAAGAAATGGCACATACCTCTATACGGCTGAGAAAGCGGGGCGGACGGTGCATCCGGTTCTCAGCGGTATCCATCCAGGGGTGATGGCACAGACAGGGATGGAGACGGCAGAAATTGTCCGCGGCGTCGTGCGGGAGAGCCGCCCGGATCTGGTGATCGCGGTCGACGCGCTGGCGGCGCGAAACGTCCACCGTCTGGCAAGCACCATTCAGCTGACGGATACAGGAATTCATCCGGGTTCCGGCGTCGGCAACCACCGCCGGGGAATGACGCGGGAAAATCTCGGCGTGCCGGTAATCGCGATCGGCGTTCCGACTGTTGTGGGCGCGGCGGCGATCGTTCACGGGACGGTTAATGCGTTAGTGCGGACACTAACCGCCTCAAAAGAGGGCAGCCGATACGGTGAATACATCCGGGAACTGGATTCGGACAGCCAGTATGAGCTGATCCGGGAACTTCTGGAACCTGAATTTGGAGCGATGTTTGTGACCCCGCAGGACATGGACGAGCGTATCTGCAAGCTGAGCGCTGCAATCGCCGAGGGGATCCGGCGGGCAGTGGAACGGCTGGAGGAAGAAAGATAACACTGAAAAAAATGCCAGATTGAAAAACAGAACCAAACAGGAAACTACACTTTGCTAACCGCATAGGATAGAACAGGAAAGAAGGGAGATGAATGCGGTGCGGTGGTGGCAGAGGGCAGCCGGGCTCCTGATGGTTCTGTTTTTGCTGACAGTCGGCTGGAAGATGCGTGCATTCATCTGGACAGCTGTGCAGAATGCGGTGGTAAGGTCCTGGTATCCGGTCTGGGGGACTAATTTGCGGGATATACCAGATTCGGAGGAGGGGAAAAGGCATAGACTTGCCGGGTGGAAGAAACAGACGCAGGGAGAAGCCGATCCGTCCTATTATAAATATCTGGAAGAACAGGAAGTCCGGCAGGAGTATATGGATTTCCTGGCACAGTTTTCCGGGAGTAGGCTGGTGGATGGAACTTTACTTGGAAAATGGAACGGGCTTGTTCATGGAAGTGGGAGACAGGGCGGCGGAGAGACAGACGAAGAGAGGCTGTATAGTGCTGGAAAGAATGGAGAAAAGACAGAGAGGGCAAATCCTGCCGCACTGGTGGACAGCCCGCGTCTGCGGAAAAAGCTGGAAGATTATGATTATCTGATCCAGCATTTTTTTACAATCCACCCGACGGCATCGATTGACCGGAGCCTGATGAACGCAGAGACATTTTTATCGATGGATCTGACAATCAGGAAGGACGAGGCGGACGGACCACAGATCTTGATTTATCATACCCATTCGCAGGAAAATTATAGAGATTATGCGGGAAGCGACGGAAAGGGAGCGGTGGTGTCTCTGGGGGAAGAGCTGGCAAAACGGCTGCGGGCGAAAGGATATCAGGTCTGGCACGATACAACTGCCTATGATATGAAGTCGGGGCATCTAGACCGGAGCCGTGCCTATACATATGCCTGCGAGGGTGTCACGAACCTTTTGCAGAAATACCCGTCGATTCAGGTGATTTTAGATGTGCACCGGGACGGTGTCAGCGAGCAGACGCATCTAGTCACGCAGATAGAAGGGAAACCAACGGCACAGATCATGTTTTTCAACGGTACCAGCGAGACGCCGGACGGACCGATCGAGTATCTGGCAAATCCCTGCCGGAAGGAAAATCTGGCGTTCAGTTTTCAGATGAAGTGGAATGCCGATCAGATATATCCTGGGTTTACGCGGACGATTTATTTAAAGGGGCTTCGTTACAATCTGCATCTACGCCCGCGCTCGGCGTTGATCGAAGTCGGAGCACAGACGAATACATATGAAGAGGCGGTCAATGCGATGGATCCGCTGGCGCAGCTTCTGGATCAGGTGCTGACAGGCTAATGGCAAGGCTTTTAGTCAAGGCTTTTTCTATTTCAGGACTTGCGGCGTACCTGAAAAAATGGTATATTCATTTAGATCAGGTGTTATTTATTATAAAAGATGATTTTAAATAAAAAATAAGATATCGCAGCAAACATTTTGCTGCCAAACAAAGTGATACAGAGAGAGGAATGAACGGATGGCAATTATAGATCAGAGCAAAATCAGAAATTTCTGCATCATTGCACATATCGATCACGGCAAATCAACGCTGGCAGATCGTATTATTGAGATGACGGGACTTTTAACGAGCCGTGAGATGCAGGCGCAGGTGCTTGATAACATGGATCTGGAGCGGGAGAGAGGTATTACCATCAAGTCGCAGGCAGTCCGCACGGTATATAAGGCGAAAGACGGTCAGGAGTACATTTTTAACCTAATCGACACGCCTGGACATGTGGACTTTAACTACGAGGTTTCCCGAAGCCTGGCGGCGTGCGACGGCGCGATTCTGGTTGTGGATGCGGCACAGGGAATCGAGGCGCAGACGCTGGCGAATGTATATCTGGCGCTGGATCATGATCTGGAGGTCATTCCGGTGTTAAATAAGATCGATCTGCCAAGTGCGGATCCGGAGCGCGTGGCAGCGGAGATCGAGGATGTGATCGGTCTGGAGGCGTCAGATGCACCGCGTATTTCTGCGAAGACCGGCTTAAATGTCGAGGCAGTTCTGGAGGAGATCGTGCAGAAGATCCCGGCACCGGCGGGCGATCCGGAGGCATCGCTGCAGGCGCTTATTTTCGACTCCCTGTATGATTCTTACAAGGGCGTTATCGTATTCTGCCGTGTGAAGAACGGTACGATCAAAAAAGGCACACGCATGAAAATGATGGCGACCGGAGCGGCTGCCGAGGTTGTGGAGGTCGGATATTTTGGCGCAGGTCAGTTTATTCCGTGCGAAGAGCTTTCAGCCGGTATGGTTGGTTATGTGACTGCCAGTATTAAAAATGTGCAGGATACCCGCGTGGGCGATACGATCACCGATCTGGACAACCCATGCGCAGAGCCGCTTCCGGGTTACAAGAAGGTAACGCCGATGGTATACTGCGGTCTTTATCCGGCGGACGGTGCGAAATATCCGGATTTGCGGGATGCACTGGAAAAATTGCAGCTCAACGATGCAGCGCTCTATTTTGAGCCAGAGACATCGGTAGCGCTGGGCTTTGGTTTCCGGTGTGGTTTCCTGGGGCTTCTTCATCTGGATATTATCCAGGAACGCCTGGAACGCGAGTACAATCTGGATCTTGTTACAACGGCGCCGGGCGTTGTATACCGGGTGCACAAGACGAACGGCGATATGATTGAGCTGACGAACCCGTCAAACCTGCCGGATCCCTCCGAGATTGCCTATATGGAAGAGCCGATCGTGTCGGCGGAGATCATGGTTACGACCGAGTTTGTCGGTGCGATCATGACGCTGTGCCAGGAGCGCCGCGGCGTTTACCTGGGAATGGAGTATATTGAGGCGAGCCGTGCGCTGCTGAAATATGAACTTCCGTTAAATGAGATTATTTATGATTTCTTCGATGCATTGAAATCGCGCTCCCGCGGTTACGCGTCGTTTGATTATGAGTTAAAGGGCTACGAGGAATCCAAGCTGGTAAAACTGGATATTCTCGTCAACCGCGAGGAAGTGGACGCGCTCTCTTTCATCGTATTCGAAGGTTCGGCATATGAGCGCGGCAGAAAAATGTGCGAGAAGCTCAAGGATGAGATTCCGCGTCATTTATTTGAGATTCCAATCCAGGCGGCGGTCGGTGGAAAGATCATTGCCCGCGAGACGGTCAAGGCAATGCGGAAGGACGTTCTGGCAAAATGCTACGGCGGCGATATTTCCCGAAAGAGAAAACTTCTGGAGAAGCAGAAGGAAGGAAAGAAACGTATGCGTCAGATCGGAAACGTAGAGATTCCGCAGAAGGCATTTATGAGCGTCCTGAAGCTGGACGAGGAATAATGGAATTATATATACACATCCCGTTCTGCGTCCGCAAATGCCGTTACTGTGATTTTCTTTCGTTTGCGTCCGATGCGTGCGTGCGGGAAAAATATGTGGATCAGCTGATCCGGGAGATTGAAAGCATTCCGGAAGAGGATGCAGGGCAGTGTCCTGAAAATGCGGCGCCGCGGCTAAACCTGACAGGGCGGACGGTGGAGACGATCTTTATCGGCGGCGGAACGCCGTCCCTGCTTCCACCATCGGCGATTGAGCGGATTCTGGCAGCCGTCCGGCAGGTCTTTCGGGTAGAGCCGGATGCGGAGATCACGATGGAGGCGAATCCGGGGACATTGACGCCGGATTCGGCAGCCGGTTACCGGAATGCAGGGGTCAACCGCCTGAGTCTGGGGTTGCAGTCGGCTTCGGAGGAGGAATTGCGGCTTTTAGGGCGGATTCATACGCGGGAGCAGTTTTTACAGAGTTTTCGTGCTGCGCGGGACGCTGGATTTGACAATATCAATGTCGATCTGATGTCGGCGCTTCCGGGACAGTCGGAGGAGAGCTGGCAGGAGACGCTGCGGTTCGTCTGCGACCTGGAACCGGAACATATTTCCGCGTACAGCCTGATTGTGGAAGAAGGCACGCCGTTATATGAAGAGTACGGGGAGATGTGCGCGGATCTGGAGAAATACGGCGATTATGCCTCTATGCCAAAGCGTTTACAGACGAAGTATGAAAACTGCAAATGTCTGCCGGATGAGGAGACAGATCGGAATATGTACCATCATACGAAAACAACGCTGGCGAAGCGGGGCTATGAGCGGTATGAGATTTCCAATTATGCCAGACCGGGCTATGCCTGCCGCCACAACATCGGTTACTGGACCGGCGTGGAGTATCTGGGGCTTGGTCTGGGGGCGTCCTCGCTGGCGGGCGGGAAACGCTTTCAGGTGACGGCGGATTTGAACCGTTATCTGACGTTTACGAAAGAAGAGCTGGCAGCGGGCGCACAGTATGAGGAAATACACGAACTGAGCCGTCAGGAGCGGATGGAAGAATTTATGTTTTTGGGGCTGCGGCTGACCGGCGGCGTCCGGACGGCAGAGTTTGAACGTCGGTTTGGCGTGACGATGGAAGCGGTGTACGGCGAGGTGATCGAGAGGCTTTTGAAAGAAGGATTGCTGGAAGCGTCAGCCCAGACAGATAGCCATGTCCGCCTGACCGAATATGGTTTGGATGTCAGTACCTATGCACTGGCGGAGTTTTTGCAATAAGAATAGAAATGTATGCCCAGAGCGCTTTTTGACACCTGTTTTGCAACGGCAGGAAGAATTTGGGCGTGCATGAAAGTTTTGGAGGATGTAGCATGGATTGCACGATACTGCAGTTTATAATCGTCTGCCCGATGGTATTTCTGGCAGGCTTTGTGGATGCGATCGCAGGGGGCGGCGGATTGATTTCACTGCCGGCGTACCTGATCGCCGGGGTTCCGACCCATATGGCGCTCGGAACCAACAAAATGAGTTCCATGATGGGAACGGCAATCGCGACCGGGCGGTTTGCCAAAAACGGTTACATACAGTTTAAGAAGGTGGTCTGGTTTATTGTGGCGGCGCTGATCGGTTCTTCGATCGGTTCGAACCTGACTCTGTTAGTCAGCGATAAGATTTTACAGTATATGATGATCGTGATTCTTCCGATTGTTGCATTTTATGTTATGCGGAATAAGAAAATGGGCGATGATTCGCTGGCGGGCACCCTGCCGGAGCGGAAATCATTCCTGATTGCGCTGGCATCCGCGCTGATCATCGGTATTTATGATGGTTTTTACGGACCGGGAACCGGAACTTTCCTGCTGCTGGTGCTTACAGGAGCGGCGCGCTATACGATGAAAGAGGCGGCGGGTACGACAAAGGCGATCAATCTTTCGTCTAATGTGGCGGCGTTTGTCACATTTGTGATTCACGGCAAGATCATTTACACGCTGGGGCTGGCTGCGGCGATCTGCAGTATTTTAGGAAATTATATCGGTTCCGGCCTGGTATTGGGAAATGGACAGAAGATCGTGCGCCCGCTGATTCTGGTGGTGCTGGCGATCCTGTTTGTGAAGATTTTATTGGGAAATTAGAACGATTAGGCTGATTCAGCCGTTTGACAGTTACTGTTCACGCATACGTGCCCAGTAACGGAATTTGCCGTGGCTTCGCATTTAAATACGGCAAATTCCTGCTGCCACCACGTTTTCTTACGGCACTTTCGGTTCCAAAAGTGCCTACCTGTGAACAGTAACGTTTGACACATTTACAGTGAAAATGATGAAAAAATAGCTGCGTGATGAAACGTGAATATTTGGCTGATAAGTCGTTTCAATAAAGAGAGGTAACGAACATGAAATGGAAGAAATTTACGCTGACGACCACCACAGAGGCGGTGGATCTCATCAGCTACACATTGGATGAACTCGGCATCGAGGGCATTGAGATTGAGGACAATATCCCGCTGACCGAGAAAGAGACGAAGGGAATGTTCATCGACATTCTGCCGGAGCTTCCGCCGGATGAGGGCGTGGCGAAGGTAAGTTTTTATCTCGATGAGGATGATGATATCCCGGCGATGATGGCGAAAGTCAAAGAGGCGCTGGAAGAATTGAAGCCGTTTACCGATCTGGGCGCCTGCACGTTTGCAGAATCCGAGACGGAGGATAAGGACTGGATCAACAACTGGAAACAGTATTTCAAACCGTTTACGGTCGATCACATCCTCATCAAGCCGACCTGGGAGACAGTGCCGGAGGAGCACAAGGACAAGCTGCTGATTCAGATCGATCCGGGTACGGCGTTTGGTACGGGCATGCATGAGACAACGCAGCTGTGCATCCGCCAGCTCGAGAAATATGTGACACCGGATTCAGAGGTGCTTGATGTCGGAACCGGAAGCGGTATCTTAGGCATCACGGCGTTAAAACTGGGCGCAAAACACGTATTTGGAACGGATCTGGATGAAAATGCGATCACAGCCGTTGGCGAGAATCTGGAAGCAAACGGAATTGCACCGGAGCAGTTCAAGGTCGTACAGGGCAACATCATCGACGACAAGGCAGTGCAGGACGAAGTAAAATACGAGTATTACGACATTGCGGTTGCCAACATTCTGGCAGACGTTATCATCATGCTACAGAAAGAGATCCCGGTTCATATTAAGAAAAATGGTATCTTCATCACATCGGGTATTATTGATATGAAGGAAGAGGCAGTCAAGGCGGCATTTGAGGCGAACGATGCCTTTGAGATTGTAGAGATCACCCATCAGGGCGAGTGGGTTTCTGTCACAGCGAGGAAGAAATAATCATGTACCATTTTTTTGTGGAACCGCACCAGATCGGGGCGGAAGAAATCCGGATTGAGGGCGCGGATGTCAACCATATCCGCAATGTTCTGCGGATGAAGCCGGGCGAGGAGATCCTGATCAGCAGCCGTGAGGGCGGCGACTATTTCTGCCGCGTGGAAGAACTGGAACCAGAGTATGTTTCGGCAAAGATTCTGGAAGAATGGGAAAACAAAGAGCTTCCGGCGCGGATTCACCTGTTCCAGGGGCTTCCGAAGGGCGATAAGATGGAACTGATCATCCAGAAGGCGGTGGAGCTGGGGGCATACCGGGTGGTTCCGGTCAGCATGAAGCGTTCGGTTGTCAAGCTGGATGCGAAAAAAGCGGACGCGAAGAGAAAACGCTGGAATGCGGTTTCTGAGAGCGCCGCGAAGCAGTCCAAGCGCAGCCTTATCCCGGAGGTGGCGCCGCTTATGACCTACAAAGAGGCGGTCAAAGAGGTAGCCGGGTACGATATGGTTCTTCTGCCATATGAGTCGGCGGACGGCATCCGGAAAACGAGGGAACTGCTGGCGTCGGTCAAGCCGGGTACGGATATCGCCGTTTTCATCGGTCCGGAGGGCGGTTTTGAGGACGAAGAAGTCGAGCTTGCCAGGGAAAACGGGGCGGAGATCGTAACGCTTGGAAAGAGAATTTTGCGGACGGAGACGGCAGGCTTGTGTATGTTGTCGGCACTGATGCTGCAGTTGGAAGTGTAATTGGAAAATTACAAAGGAGATAGAGATAAAAATGGAAGCCTATTTTGATAATTCAGCGACCACCAAGGTGCTGGACTGCGTAAAGGATGCAGTCGTTGATGCAATGTGTGTCAACTACGGAAACGCGGCGGCGAAGCACAGAAAAGGTGTGGAAGCAGAAAATTTGATTCGCGAGGCAAAGAAGGCGATCGCGGATACACTGAAAGTGCAGGAGAAGGAGATTCTCTTTACTTCCGGCGGAACAGAGTCGAACAATACGGCGCTGATCGGCACGGCGCTGGCAAACCGCAGAGCCGGAAAACACCTTATCACGACCGGTGTGGAACATCCGTCGATCTACAATACGATGTCATTTTTGGAGGAGATGGGCTTTGAGGTGACCTATCTTCCGGTCGATCATTTGGGACATATTTCTCTGGAGGATCTGGAAAAAGCTATCCGCGAGGACACGATCCTGGTGTCTGTGATGTACGTCAATAACGAGGTCGGAGCAGTAGAGCCGATCGAGGCGATCAGCCAGTGCATCAAGAAGAAAAATCCGAAGACATTGTTCCATGTCGATGCGATCCAGGCATATGGAAAATATAAGATCCGTCCGAAAAAACAGGGAATTGACCTGCTTTCCGTCAGCGGACACAAGATCCATGCGCCGAAGGGCGTCGGATTCCTCTATATCCGCGACGGTGTCAAGATCCGCCCGATTCTGTTTGGCGGCGGCCAGCAGAAGGGCATGCGTTCCGGTACGGAAAATGTGCCGGGGTGTGTCGGACTCGGCGTGGCAGCACGCGAGGCGTACAAAGATTTTGATGCACGCATCGAAAAGCTGTATACACTCCGGGAGCACCTGATTGCGGGATTGAAACCGCTCGGCGGCGTCACCATCAACGGCAGTGAGGACCGCACCAACGCGCCGCAGATCGTCAGCGCCAGCTTTGAGGGCGTCCGCAGCGAGGTACTTCTCCATGCGCTGGAGGACAAAGGGGTTTATGTATCGTCCGGTTCCGCCTGCTCGTCCAATCATCCGGGCATCAGCGGTACTTTAAAGGGAATCGGCGTGAAAAAAGAACTTCTCGATTCGACGATCCGGTTCAGTCTGGGTGATCTGAATACCGAGGAAGAAGTAGACTATGCGATCGGCGTTCTGGGAGAACTGCTTCCGGTACTGCGCCGTTACCAGATGAAATAAAATGGCTGTTTAAAGAATGGCTGTTCAGTTTTTTTGCAGGAAAGCAGAAGAATGACAGCCTGTTGTAGAAAGGGAATTCCATGTTTCATACATTTTTGATTAAATATGCGGAGATTGGCCTGAAAGGTAAAAACCGCTATGTATTCGAGGACGCGCTGGTGTCCCACATCCACCACTCGTTAAAACGTCTTGATGGAAAATTTACCGTAACCAAGGAGGCAGGGCGTATCTATGCGACCGCAGCGGAAGAATTTGATTACGATGAGGTCATCGACGCACTGAAAAAGGTATTCGGTATTGCGGCGATCTGTCCGATGGTCCAGTTAGAGGACAACGGCTATGACGACCTGAAAGCGAAGATTGTTGAGTATGTGGACAAAGCATACCCAGATAAACACTTTACGTTCAAGGTAAACACCCGCCGTGCCAACAAACAGTATCCGCATACCTCCGAGGAAGTCAACCGCGATCTCGGTGAGGTCATCCTGGACGCATTCCCGGAGACAAAGGTAGACGTACACAATCCGGATGTTCTTTTAAATGTGGAACTGCGTGCAAAACGTATCAACGTATACTCTCTGGTGATTCCGGGACCGGGCGGTATGCCGGTCGGAACCAATGGACGCGCGATGCTGCTTTTATCCGGCGGTATCGACAGCCCGGTGGCAGGATACATGATCGCAAAACGCGGCGTTACCATCGAGGCAACCTATTTCCATGCGCCGCCATACACCAGCGACCGTGCAAAACAGAAAGTAGTCGATCTGGCAAAGCAGGTAGCAAAATACGCAGGTCCGATCAAATTAAACGTAGTCAATTTCACAGATATCCAGCTCTACATCTACGAGCAGTGCCCGCATGAGGAGCTGACGATTATCATGCGCCGCTACATGATGAAGATCGCGGAAGAGCTGGCGAAGAAAGACGACTGTCTCGGACTCATCACCGGCGAGAGCATTGGTCAGGTAGCATCCCAGACGGTTCATTCCCTGGCGGTTACCAATGCAGTCTGCACACTTCCGGTCTTCCGCCCGCTGATCGGTTTCGACAAACAGGATATCGTCGATATTTCTCTGAAAATTGGTACCTACGAGACATCGATCGAGCCGTATGAAGATTGCTGCACCATCTTCGTAGCCAAACACCCGGTTACCAAGCCGGTTCTGCACCTGATTGAAAAATCCGAGCGCAATCTGGAAGAGAAGATAGATGCGCTGGTAAAAGAGGCGATCGATACGGTTGAGGTTATCCGGTGCTAGTCATATATAAAAAAGAATGTGCCTTGGCACATTCGGGCGTCTCGCGCGGTCGCTTGCGACAGTTTTTTGCTTCGCGCGAGTGCGCATCCTCGCGGAGTGTTTTTTTCATAGGACGCAGTTCTCTATGAAAAAAAGAACCGCTGCAAAGCGAGTTGCTTAACAGCGGTTTTTTTCGTTTCAAACAGAACCATCTCGATCGTTCTAATGGTTGCTATACAATGTACGGAGCCAGTGTCGTTAAGATCTCATCGATCTGGTTCTCAGAATGGATGTTTAAATCGATCGGTTTAGACAGATCCAGACTGAAGATACCCATGATGGATTTAGCGTCAATCACATAACGTCCGGAAACAAGGTCAAAATCTACGTCGAACTTCGCTAAGTCGTTGACGAAGGATTTAACTTTATCGATCGAGTTTAAAGAAATACGAACTGTTTTCATGAAAAAAACCTCCTCTATCTACAATAATACTTTTATACTACAAAGTAATCTGACAAAAGTCAAGAGAGGATTCAATTTAAAGGAGATAAAAATGAGAAAAGCGGCATTCCACAATCTGGGCTGCAAGGTGAACTCGTATGAGACGGAAGCCATGCAGCAGCTCTTAGAGGATGCAGGATATGAGATTGTGCCGTTCCGGGAAGGAGCGGATGTTTATATTATCAACACGTGTTCCGTGACGAATGTTGCCGACCGGAAATCGCGCCAGATGCTGCATCGAGCAAAGAAAATGAACCCGTCGGCGGCTGTTGTGGCGGTCGGCTGTTATGTGCAGGCAGCAGGCGCGGAGCTGAAAAAAGATGAGGCGGTCGATCTGATCGTCGGCAATAACCAGAAAAAAGATCTGGTACAGATCCTGGATGATTATTTTGCAGATCACGAAAACAGCGGTGAGATTCTGGATATCGGACATTCACAGGAATACGAAGAACTCCATATCCGCCGGATTGCTGACCATACGCGTGCCTTTATCAAGGTACAGGACGGCTGCAACCAGTTTTGCAGCTATTGTATTATACCATATACGAGAGGACGCGTCCGCAGCCGCCGCCCGGAGGACATCGAGCACGAGGTGCGCGGGATTGCGGAAGCCGGATACAAGGAAATTGTCTTGACCGGTATCCATTTAAGCTCCTATGGTGTCGATTTCAAGGATGAGCAGCAAGAAAATCTGCTGACTTTAATCAAACGTCTCGACCAGATTCCGGGCATTGAGCGCCTGCGCCTCGGTTCTCTTGAACCACGTATCGTAACCCGCGAATTTGCCAAAGAGCTGGCGAGGCTGCGGACCATCTGCCCGCACTTCCATCTGTCACTCCAGAGTGGCTGTGACGCGACTTTAAAGCGCATGAACCGCCGCTACAACGCTGCTGAATATCAGGCGTGCTGTGAAATTCTGCGGGAAGAATTTGACAATCCGGCGATCACGACCGATGTCATCGTAGGATTCCCGGGCGAGACCGAAGAAGAATTTGCCGAAACAGAACGCTTCTTAAAAGCGATCCATTTCTATGAAATGCATATATTCAAATACTCCCGCCGCGCAGGCACCCGCGCCGCCGATATGCCGGATCAGGTACCAGAAGGAATCAAATCCGTCCGCAGCGATATTCTGCTGGCACTGGAAAAACAGCAGTCCTTAGAATACCGCGGGCGCTTTCTTGGAACTGAAGAAGAGATCCTTCTCGAAGAACCGATCGAGATCGACGGAACCAAATACATGATGGGACACACCCGCCAGTACGTCAAAGGTGCCGTTCCATACGAAGAAGGATTAAAAAATAAGACGGTGAAGGGAATCTTCACGAAGGCACTGAATGAAGAGGTGCTTTTACTGGAAAGTGAATAGAAGACCGTAAACGAAAAAACCAATGATCCCCCCAAGATGGGATTCATTGGTTTTTTACATACATATAAAATTTCAAAAAATGACATAAATAGAATATATCGACTTAATAAATTAACCAGTAAGCAATCAATGAACCCCGACGAGATCCTTAATAACCTCCCCGGCAATAATCAGTCCCACTACTGATGGTACAAACGAGATACTACCCGGAATCTGCCGTCTGTCGGTACATTTACGGGCGGTTCCCGGCGGGCAGACACAGTGGGAACGGCAGGAGATTGCCATATCATCGCCCGGAGTCAACGGTTTCTCTTTCGAATAAACCACTTTCAGTTTCTTGATTCCGCGTTTTTTTAGCTCACGCCGCATGACCTTCGCGAGCGGGCAGACGGAAGTCTTATAAATGTCAGTTACCTCAAAGGCAGCCGGATCCAGCTTGTTTCCGGCACCCATCGAGCTGATGATCGGCGTGTGGCTTGCCTCTGCCTGTTCTACCAGCATCAGTTTTCCCGTCACGGTGTCGATTGCGTCGATCACGTAGTCATACTGGGAAAAATCAAATTCCTTCGCGGTATCCGGCATGTAGAATGTCTTGTAGGTGTGGACAACTGCATGTGGGTTGATGGATTTGATGCGTTCCTCAGCGACATCAACCTTGTACTTTCCGATGGTGGAGGTGGTTGCGATGATCTGGCGGTTGATGTTGGTTAAGCAGACCTTGTCATCGTCGATGAGATCAAGCGTGCCGACACCGCTGCGCGCGAGGGCCTCCACCGCATAGCCGCCGACTCCGCCGATGCCGAAGATGGCAACGCGTGCTTTTGATAAACGCTCCATGGCATCCCTGCCGAGGAGAAGTTCAGTTCTGGAAAATGAATTTAACATATGATACTCCCTTGTAATATATTCTGTCAGTAGCTTCACAGTCACAACTGTGCTATACTAGATAATAGCAGGCTCTGTTTCTGAACGTTTTTTACCCATCAGTTCGGTATTTTATTGTAAAGGTGCGGTCTGCGTTTGTCAAGAAAGACATGAAGAAACGTAACAAAGTGTGCAAATAATCGTTACTGTTCACGGGTAGGCACTTTTGGAACCGAAAGTGCCGTAAGAAAACGTGGTGGAAGCAGGAATTTGCCGTATTTAAATGCGAAGCCACGGCAAATTCCGTTACTGGGCACGCGTGCGTGAACAGTAACAACGGGCAAAAAAAGGTTGACAGATATTGCATAAAGTGATAATATGCCTACTAAGCTGATAGGAAAAAGAAAAGGAGTGAAGATCATGAAAGCAGTCAATGGTTTTTGGATGAATACGATGTGTTGCAGCAATGGTTGTATTTGTATGGATCGATGTTGTTGTCGCATTTGTGTACGCGAAAACCAGAAAGCTGGACTTCGGTAAGCGGGGTTTCCGGGGAAAACGGGTTTCGTGAATCTTTTTATTCATAAGGGTTAAGGATATAGAAAGAGCGCATCCGCGTACACAGAAAAACAAGCAGGACAGGCGGCAGAAAAGCTGGATTGGACGGGTGGGAAATGTGTATAGAGGATGGGTTCTTTTCGCATTTTAAACTTCTTTTGGAGCGAGTTTTTCAAATTGGAAATGAGTTCTGGAAAAAAGAAGAATCTATAGAAATCTATAAAAATTAAAAAATATAAAAATCATCACAGATATTAGGAGGAAATCATCATGGCAAACATTTATAAGGGAACACTGGGGCTGGTAGGAAACACACCGTTAGTTGAGGTTGTGAATGTTGAGAAAGCGCTGGGACTGGAAGCAACGGTTCTGGTAAAATTGGAGTATTTAAACCCGGCTGGAAGCGTGAAGGATCGTATTGCAAAAGGCATGATTGAGGATGCAGAGAAGAGAGGTGTCCTGAAAGAGGGTTCTGTCATCATCGAGCCGACTTCCGGCAATACCGGTATCGGTCTGGCGTCCATCGCAGCAGCGAAGGGATATCGCATCATCCTGACGATGCCGGAGACGATGAGCGTGGAGCGCCGCAACATTCTGAAAGCGTACGGTGCAGAGATTGTCCTGACTGAGGGTGCAAAGGGCATGAAGGGCGCGATCGAGAAGGCAGAAGAGCTGGCAAAAGAGACACCGGGCAGCTTCTTAGCCGGTCAGTTTGTCAATCCGGTCAATCCGGCGGTTCACAGAGCAACCACTGGTCCGGAGATCTGGAATGATACCGACGGAAAGGTTGATATCCTGATCGCAGGTGTTGGTACCGGCGGAACTCTGACAGGTACCGGCGAATACTTAAAATCCCAGAACCCGAATGTGAAAGTCGTAGCGCTGGAGCCAGCTTCATCCCCGGTATTAAAGACAGGCAAGGGCGGCGCACACAAGATTCAGGGTATCGGCGCCGGATTTGTGCCGGATGTACTGAACGTTAAGATTTATGATGAGATTTTCGAGGCGGAGAATGAGGATGCATTTGCGGCAGCAAAACTTCTGGCACACAAAGAGGGCATCTTAGTCGGTATTTCCTCCGGCGCAGCCCTGCATGGTGCGATTGAGCTGGCAAAACGCCCGGAAAATAAGGGGAAAACCATCGTAGCGATTCTTCCGGACAGCGGTGACCGCTATTATTCCACACCACTCTTTACAGAGGACTAAGAGACTAATTATAAGAGACTAATTATAGAAATAGGACTTCCCAGAATGCAGGGAGAGTGTTATAATTAACAGAAAATGAGTGACTGGTTACGTGCGCGTGAACGGTAACAAAACAGCAGAAAAACACAGGACCCGTTTGTTTGGCAGAGCACTGTCAGCGCGGATCCTGTGCTTTTGTTTCATTTCATGAGAATTGTGGTTACTGCACACGGGTAGGCACATTTTTTACATTCTTTTTCTTAAAGAGGATTTTGCAGATAACGGATACAGGAGAATATACAATGAAAACGATTACGATTGAGGAGCTGGAAGCGTTAAAGGATGCGGAGAAGACGATCGTGGATATCCGCCCGCAGGACCAGTATATGCGCGGAACTTTTCCGGGGGCGGTAAGCCTCCCGGCGTCCCAGCTGGAAGAGCAATATGAGGAAGAAACAGCCAGGTTAGACAAAATGCATCCAGTGTACGTGATGTGCCATACCGGTGAGAAGAGCCAGGAGTGGGTGCGTCGTCTGACCGGAGACGGATTTGACGCGGTCAATGTGGAGGGTGGTTACCGTGCGTGGCTGCGCCTCTCCCTCTCACGCTTCGTAGGCGGAGAATCCGAGGCGGATCGAGAGGAAAAACGGGCGAGAATTGAGCAGAGTATTATAAAAAAATTCCGCAAGCCGATCTGGCGGGCGTTTACGCGGGCGCTCAACACCTACGACCTGATTCAGGAGGGCGACAAGATCGCAGTCTGTATCTCAGGCGGCAAGGATTCCATGCTGATGGCGAAACTTTTCCAGGAATTGAAAAAACATGGAAAATTCCAGTTTGAAACCGTTTTTCTAGTGATGAATCCGGGCTACAATGCGGATAACTGGAAGATCATCCAGGACAATGCGAAACTTCTCGGCATTCCGCTGACGGTATTTGAGAGCGATATTTTCGACACGGTGGCGACGATCGAACAGAATCCGTGCTACCTTTGTGCCAGAATGCGACGCGGTCACCTCTATGCACAGGCGAAAGCGCTGGGCTGCAATAAAATTGCGCTTGGGCATCATTTTGATGATGTGATTGAGACGATCCTCATGGGAATGCTGTACAGCGGCAAGATTGAGACGATGATGCCGAAGCTGCACAGCCAGAATTTCGAGGGCATGGAGCTGATCCGCCCGATGTACCTTATCAAGGAAGATGCGGTCAAGGCGTGGCGTGATTACAACGGACTGCAGTTTATACAGTGCGCGTGCCGTTTTACTGAAAATTGCGTGAGCTGCGGAGGCGGACGTGGTTCCAAGCGCGATGAGATGAAGGAATTGATCGCCCATTTCCGCAAGGAGAGCGACGTGATCGAGAAAAATATCTTTAAGAGTGTCCACAATATCAACTTAAAGACTGTGATCGGTTACCACAAGGACGATTGGACGTACAATTTCCTGGATGATTATAATGATAAAAAATAACTTGCCGAATGGGGTAAAGTAGAGTAAAATAAAAAAGAGTAGTTTACCTGCACGCATGGATCCGCAGAGTGACAGAGCGCGGCGGGTATTTAAAAGGACGTGAAGACAAAATGGGTGATATCAGCAATACACAGTTTTTTAGAGCAGTACAGGAAGAGAAGAAGCTGGAGGCAAGCCAGGTTCTGGAACAGGTATATACAGCGCTGACGGAGAAGGGTTACAACCCGATCAATCAGATTGTAGGATATATTATGTCTGGAGATCCGACCTATATTACCAGCCACAAGAGTGCCAGAAGCCTGATTATGAAGGTAGAGCGTGACGAAATTCTGGAAGAGCTTGTGAAGGTATATATTGAGACGAAGCTTCAGTAAAGAGTGGATGCAGCACGGCAATTAAAAAGCGGAAGAGTAAACAGCTGGCGACAACAGTCCAATATCTGACGGGCTGCCAGCTTGTTTTGTTATGGAGAAAATAGAATATGAGAATTATGGGGCTTGATTTTGGATCGAAGACCACGGGAGTGGCAATCAGCGATCCGTTAAGCATTACAGCACAGGGGATTGAGACGATCACACGGAAGGATGAGAACAAACTTCGCCAGACCTGCGCCCGGATTGAAGAGCTGATCCGGGAATACGAGGTTGGGACGATTGTTTTGGGGTATCCTAAAAATATGAATAATACGCTGGGAGAGCGCGTTGAAAAGACGCTGGCATTTAAAGAGATGCTGGAACGGCGGACGAACCTTCCGGTCGTTATGTGGGACGAGCGCCTGACGACGAATGCGGCGGAGCAGATCCTGATCGAGAGTGGAGTGCGCCGGGAAAACCGGAAGAGCGTGATTGATAAGATTGCGGCAGTATTGATTTTGCAGGGATATTTGGATTTACAGGCACAAGGAAAAGCGGAAGAATAAATTATCAGTGATAAAAATCAATGATTGAAAATAAAGAATAGAAGGAGAATCATAGAATGGGAAACCTGGATTCAATGTTAGATGAACTGAATAATATGGAAAACAGCATCACGCTGAGGGATGAGAACGGCGAGGAAGTGAAGCTGTATGTCCTGGAAGAGACAAAGTTAAATGGCGAGTCCTATCTGCTGGCAAGTGATACGAAGGACGGCGATGGAGAGTGCTATCTGTTGAGAGATACATCAAAGCCGGAGGATGCAGAAGCAGCTTACGAATTTGTGGACGATGATGGAGAACTGGAGTATATGTCCAAGGTGTTTGCGGAGCTGATGAGCGATCTGGGCGTTGATATCGAATAAAAATCTAAAAATCGAATTTTTGGAGGTGCATTGATTGAAAAAGGAAACAAATCATAATAAGGTAAAGATCATACCGCTCGGTGGTCTGGAACAGATCGGTATGAATATGACTGCCTTCGAATATGAAGACAGCATTATTGTAGTAGACTGCGGTATGGCATTTCCGAGCGACGATATGCTGGGAATCGATCTGGTTATCCCGGATGTATCCTATTTAAAGAACAACATTGACAAAGTCAAGGGCTTTGTGATCACGCACGGACATGAGGACCATATCGGCGCGCTGCCGTATGTACTCCGCGATGTTCCGGCACCGGTATACGGCACCAAACTGACGATCGGACTGATTGAGAATAAATTAAAAGAGCATAATATGATGAAGACCGTCCGCCGCAAGGTCGTAAAGCACGGACAGTCCATCAATCTCGGATGTTTTCGGATTGAGTTCATCAAGACGAACCACAGTATCGCAGATGCATCGGCGCTTGCGATCTTCTCCCCGGCTGGCATTATCGTCCACACCGGCGACTTCAAGATCGATTACACACCGGTATTCGGCGAACCGGCGGATCTGCAGCGTTTTGCCGAGCTTGGAAAGAAAGGCGTGCTGGCGCTGATGTGCGACAGTACCAACGCGATCCGTCCGGGATTTACGATGTCGGAGCGCACCGTCGGCAAGACCTTTGATTCGATTTTTGCAGAGCACAAGAACAACCGGATCATCGTTGCGACGTTTGCTTCCAACGTAGACCGTGTCCAGCAGATCATCAATACGGCATACCACTATGGACGTAAGGTAGTGGTCGAGGGCCGAAGCATGGTCAATGTCATCGGCACGGCGAGCGAACTTGGATACATTAATATTCCGGAAAATACACTGATCGACATTGAACATCTGAAAAATTATAAGAAAGAGGATACCGTCCTTATCACGACCGGCAGCCAGGGCGAGTCTCTGGCGGCACTGTCCCGTATGGCGGCAGACCTGCACAAGAAGGTTTCGATCATGCCGGGCGACGTGGTTATTTTAAGTTCCACCCCGATTCCGGGCAATGAGAAAGCCGTTGCAAGAGTTATCAATGAGCTGTCGATGAAGGGCGCAGAGGTTATCAACCAGGATACCCACGTATCCGGACATGCCTGCCAGGAGGAGATCAAGCTGATGTACTCCTTAATTCGTCCGAAATTCTCGATTCCGGTACACGGTGAGTACCGCCACCTGATGGCGCAGCGCAACCTGGCAATCTCAATGGGCATTCCGAAGGAAAATGTCATCCTGATGCGCTCAGGTGATGTGATCGAGATCGGGGACGAGGGCTACCGTGTTGCCGACCATGTACAGGCGGGCGGCATCCTGGTCGATGGCCTGGGCATCGGTGATGTCGGAAATATCGTTCTGCGCGACCGCCAGAACCTGGCACAGAACGGTATCATTATCGTGGTACTGACGCTGGAGAAATACAGCAACCAGCTCTTAGCGGGACCGGATATCGTGTCCCGAGGTTTCGTCTATGTGCGTGAGTCCGAGGATCTGATGGAAGAGGCACAGAGAATCGTGGATGAAGCCGTACAAGGCTGTCTTGAGAAGCACGTGAGCGACTGGGGCAAGATCAAGAACATTATCCGCGACAGCCTGAGTGATTTCCTATGGAAGAAGATGAAGAGAAATCCGATGATTCTTCCGATCATCATGGAAGTGTAGAAGACTGCAAAAGCAGCACGGAGGTGGCATATGAGCCGGACATCTGGGGAACCCCATATCGCAGTATCAATTCTGGACAGTGTGTTCCGGATCGTTTTTCTGGTACTGACACTGTTTCTGCTCTATGAGGGCGCAACGAAGGGCTACTGGCTGGGGCATGAGATATTTAAACCGACCGCAGTTGAGGCAGAGCCGGGAAGAATGAGAACGGTTACCATCGAGGAAAGCGAAAGCACCTCCGAGGCAGGCGAAGCGCTGGAACGCGTCGGTTTGATTAGGAGCCGCGTGGTCTTTGTGCTGCAGGCAAAGATTTATGAATACAAGATATATCCGGGAACCTATCAGTTCAGCACCGCCCAGACTTCTCTGGAGATGCTGAAGGAGATGGATGAGGCGGCAGCTTCTGCCGCCAGCCCGGAGGAGGATAAAAGTGATAGTAAATGACAGAATTACCGCCTATATCCAGTCGTTGGACGCGGGCAACGGACCGCTGCTCGACTCGATAGAGGAAGAAGCGCTGGCTGACTGCGTGCCGATCATCCGCAGGGAGACCTCCGCATTTCTGAAAACACTGATTGCTCTCAAGCGCCCGCAGTCGATTCTGGAGGTAGGAACGGCTGTGGGCTATTCGGCTTTACTGATGAGCCGTGTGATGCCGGAAAACTGCCGGATCACGACGATTGAGAAGTACGAAAAAAGAATACCGATTGCCAAGCGCAATTTTGAAAGGGCAGGAAAAGAGCCGTGCATTACTTTACTGGAAGGCGATGCGGAAGAGATACTGGGGACGCTTTCCGGCCCTTATGATTTTATATTTATGGATGCGGCTAAGGGGCAGTATATGCACTGGCTGCCTCAGATTTTGCGTCTGCTGCCGTCCGGCGGCGTTCTTCTGTCGGACAATGTCTTACAGGACGGCGATATCGTGGAATCCCGCTATGCGGTCGAGCGCCGCAACCGGACGATCCACACGCGGATGCGCGATTATTTATATGAACTGACACACATGAAAGAATTTGAGACGTCTGTCATTCCGATCGGGGATGGCGTGGCGTTAAGTGTAAAGCGATAAAAGAAAGGAAAAACATGAGAAAACTGGAACTTTTAATCCCGGCGGGCAGCCTGGACGTCCTCAAGACGGCGGTCCTTTACGGAGCCGATGCGGTCTATCTGGGCGGCGAGGCGTTTGGTCTGCGGGCAAAGGCGAAGAATTTTACGAACGAAGAGATCAAAGAGGGCATTGCGTTCGCCCATGAGCGCGGCGTCAAAGTATATATTACAGCAAATATTTTTGCACATAATGATGATTTAGCCGGTGTGGAAGAATATTTCACAGAACTGAAAGAAATCAAGCCGGATGCGCTGATTATTTCCGATCCGGGTGTTTTTGAGATTGCCAGACGCATTCTCCCGGAGATGGAGATCCATATCAGCACACAGGCAAATAATACAAACTACGGGACGTTCCTTTTCTGGTATAAACAGGGCGCGAAGCGCGTGGTAACGGCGCGGGAGCTGTCCTTGAAGGAGATTCGCGAGATCCGCGAACATATTCCGGAGGATATGGAGATCGAGAGCTTCATCCACGGAGCGATGTGCATTTCCTATTCAGGACGATGTCTTCTCAGCAATTTTCTGACGGGGCGCGACGCGAACCAGGGCGCCTGTACTCATCCGTGCCGCTGGAAATATGCGGTGGCGGAGGAGACAAGACCGGGCGAGTGGATGCCGGTCTATGAAAATGAGCGCGGCAGCTATATTTTCAACTCCCGCGACCTGTGCATGATTGAGCACATTCCGGAGATGGTCGAAGCAGGAATCGACAGCTTCAAGATCGAGGGACGCATGAAGACAGCACTCTATGTGGCAACCGTGGCGAGAACCTACCGAATCGCAATCGACGATTATCTGGAAAGCCCGGAAAAATACCAGTCCAAGATGGAGTGGTATAAGAGTGAGATCCGCAAATGTACCCACCGGGAATACATCACCGGATTTTATTTCCATAAACCGGGTACCGAGTCGCAGGTATACGGAAGCAATACTTATGTAAAACCGTATACCTATCTGGGAACGGTCGGCGCTGTGCGCGGGGATGGCCTGGTTCATCTGGAGCAGAAGAATAAATTCAGCGTGGGAGAGACGATCGAGATCATGAAGCCGGACGGACGTAACCTGCGTGTGGAAGTGAAAGGCATCTTTACTGAGGATGGAACCGCGCAGGAGAGCGCACCGCACCCGAAGCAGCAGCTCTGGGTAGACTTAGGCGGTATGGCAAAGCCGCAGGATATCCTGCGGCGTGAGGACGAAGCGCTGGATTTGTAAAGGTGCGGCTGGATGGACATCAGGAGGATGACAGATGGTTTGGTTTTTAGGAGGAACGGCGGTCCTGTGCCTGTTATATTATATCATAATTGTTATTTATTCAGGTGTTTCGACTTCGTTTGCCTTGATCTGGCCCTGCTTGGCGATTTTTTTGGGACTTCTGGCGGCTGGATGGTGGTTTGGCAGCCAGCATGAGGGCAGAATTCCCGTGTGGATCGGCGTTTCCGTCGGGACAGTATGTGCGGCGGGATTTCTGATTCTGGTGATCACGGAGGTTTTGATCGGCTGGAGCGCCATTACGGCGACGGGACAGCCGGCGGACTATGTGATCGTGCTGGGAGCACGTGTGCGCGGCACCAAGATCAGCAATTCCCTAAAGCAGCGTCTGGATCGGGCGATCGAGTATTCGGAGGAATATCCGAACACGGTTCTGGTGCTTTCCGGCGGAAAAGGTCCGGGCGAGGAGATCAGCGAGGCGCGGGCGATGTACGAATATTTACAGTACAACGGGATTCCGGAGGATAAGCTGCTGATTGAAGACCAGTCCTCCGACACGGTGCAGAACATCGAGTTCAGCCGGACGGTGATCGACCGGCAGGAATACAACAAGGCGCAGGCGGCGCGGGCACACCTGATGGAGTTTTACCGTGAGCGCCCGGACGGCGATACCATCCGGATCGGGATTCTGACGAGCAATTACCATGTGTTCCGGGCGGAGGCGATCGCGCGCAGACAGGAGATCGAGCCGGTCGGCGTGGCAGCTGCGTGCGACCCGGTGCTGGCGGTGCACCTGTGGCTGCGGGAGGCATTTGCCGTACTAAAAGACAAATTTATGGGAAGACTGTAAAAAAAGAAGAAAAAAGGTGCGATTCAACGTTACTGTTCACGTATACGTGAACAGTAACGATTCAACAGATGTCTGTATGCGCTGTGGAATCGTTTCAGAGAAAGGAAAGACAGCATGACAGTAAAAGATTTGAAGAGTTATCAGATCCTGAACGAAAAACATGTAAAAGAGCTGAATTCCGAGGGGATTCTTCTGGAACATAAGAAGACGGGAGCGAGAGTGTTCCTACTCTCGAATGACGATGAGAATAAGGTGTTCTGCATCGGATTCCGCACCCCGCCATCTGACAGCACGGGTGTGCCGCATATCATGGAGCACAGCGTCCTGTGCGGTTCGGCGAAATTTCCAGTCAAGGATCCGTTTGTAGAGCTGGTGAAGGGCTCCTTAAATACCTTCTTAAACGCGATGACCTACCCGGATAAGACGGTATACCCGGTTGCAAGCTGCAACGACAAAGATTTCCAGAACCTGATGGACGTCTATATGGACGCGGTTCTGCATCCGAATATCTATAAAGAAGAGAAGATTTTCCGCCAGGAGGGCTGGCATTACGAGATGGAGTCGGCGGACAGCCCGATCACGGTAAACGGTGTCGTTTACAATGAGATGAAGGGTGCATTTTCCTCCCCGGAGGGCGTGCTTGACCGCTACACGCAGAACACGCTTTACCCGGATACCTGCTATACGCATGAGTCCGGCGGCGCCCCGGAGGTTATCCCGGAGCTGACCTATGAGGATTTCCTGAATTTCCACCGCAAATTCTACCATCCGTCCAACAGCTTTATCTATCTGTACGGAAATATGGATATGGCAGAGAAGCTGGACTGGCTGGATCGTGAGTATTTAAGCCACTATGACCGTCAGCCGGTGGATTCTGAAATTCACTACCAGAAGCCGTTTGACGCTCCGAAGGACCGTGAGATCTTCTATCCGATCACTGAGGATGAGCCGGAGGATCACGCAACCTATCTGTCGGTTAATACGGTGGTGGGCGACGATCTTGACCCGATTCTCTACATGGCATTTCAGATCCTGGAGTATGTGCTTTTGGATGCGCCGGGCGCCGTTTTAAAGAAAGAACTCATCAGCGCTGGGATTGGCCAGGATATCCTGGGAAGCTATGAAAATGGTATTTTACAGCCATATTTTTCTGTCATTGCGAAAAATGCGGATGGCAGCCAGAAAGAGGCGTTTTTAAAGACTGTCAAGGCAACGCTTAAGAAGCTGGCAGATGATGGCATCAACCAGAAGAGCCTGATGGCGGGCATCAACTACTATGAATTCCGCAGCCGTGAGGCAGATTTCGGCAACGCGCCGAAAGGATTGATGTACGGCTTGCAGTGCTTAGATAGCTGGCTGTACGGCGGCGATCCGCTGATGCACCTGGAATATGAGGAGACATTTGCATTCCTCAAAAAAGCAGCAAAGGAAGGATATTTTGAAGAACTGATCCGCAAATATCTCTTAGATAACCCGTTTGAGGCGGTGATCACGGTCAGCCCGAAGCGGGGACTGACGGCGATCGAGGATGAGAAGCTGCGTGAAAAGCTGGAAGTATATAAGAAGAGCCTGGGCGCGGAGGAGATTCAGGCGATCGTGGATGGCACAAAAGAGCTGAAAGAGTATCAGGACACCCCGTCCCCGAAGGAAGATTTAGAGAAGATTCCGCTGTTGAAACGCTCAGATATCCGCAAAGAGGCGGAGAAATTTATCCTGACCGAGCGCGAGATTGGCGGAACCAAGGTGCTGGCACATGAGCTCTTTACCTCAGGCATCGGTTATCTGCGCGTGATGTTTTGTACCGACCATGTACCGTCCAGGGATCTGCCGTATGTGGGACTTTTGAAAGCAGTGCTTGGATTTGTCGATACGACGAAACACACATACAGCGATTTGTCGGATGAGATCAACTTAAATACCGGCGGTATCACGCTCAGCGTCAGCTCCTATGCGGACAGCCGGAAACAGGGCGCGTTTACCGGTATTTTTACCGCGAGTGCCCGGGTGCTGTGCGAGAAGCTGGACTTTGGATTTTCAGCGATCGCGGAGATTCTGCTTGATTCAATCCTTGATGATGAGAAACGTCTCGGCGAGATTGTGGCGGAGACGAAGTCGAAGAGCCAGATGCGTTTAAATCAGGCGGCACATTCAGCGGCAGTGATGAGAGCCAGCTCCTATTTTTCAGCAGAATCGGCATTTGACGACTGCACGGGCGGAATCGGCTTCTACCAGTTCCTTGAAGAGACGGCAAAGCACTTTGATGAGAAAAAGGGTGAGGTGATCGCGAAATTAAAAGAGACGGCGGCACGCCTGTTTACGAAAGAAAATATGCTGATAAGCTACACGGCAGCAGCTGGCGATCAGGCAGGGCTTGAAGCAGCGCTTCCGCTTTTAAAAGAACGTCTTCCACAGGGCGACGGAACCGTTTATCCGTTTGAGTGGAAAAAAGAGAACTTAAACGAGGGCTTCATGACCTCCTCCCAGGTCAATTATCTGGCGCGCTGCGGCAATTTCGTGGAGAAAGGGCTGGCATACAAGGGCACGCTGCGGACGCTGAAAGTCATTCTCGGATATGATTATCTGTGGATCAATGTCCGTGTCAAGGGCGGCGCTTACGGCGTCATGAATGGAGCCGGACGATTTGGCGACAGCTATTTCGTTTCCTACCGCGATCCGAACCTGCGCGAGACGAATGAGGTTTACGAGGGCATCGTGCCGTATCTGGAGCAGTTTGAGGCAGACGAGCGTGATATGACGAAATTCGTGATTGGAACCATCAGCGACCTTGATGCGCCGCTTCTGCCGCCGTACAAAGGCATTCGCGCCGACGCGGCCTGGTTTACCGGCGTGACGGATGCGATGATCCAGAAAGAGAGAGACGAGATCCTGGCAGTTACCCCGGAGGATATCCGGGAGCTGGCACCGATTATCAGGGCAGTGTTCAGTGAGCAGAGCATCTGTGCGATTGGAAATGCAGAAAAAGTCAAGGCAAATCAGGATCTGTTTAAGACGGTGAAGAATCTGTTTAACTAAACAAAATGCAAGTGAAAGGAAACAAGATGGCAAATACAGATACAAAAGAGTTTAAATCTGGCTTTGTGACCCTGATCGGGCGTCCGAATGTCGGCAAATCTACGCTGATGAACCACCTGATCGGACAGAAGATCGCGATCACATCTGAGAAGCCGCAGACGACCCGGAACCGTATCCAGACGGTTTACACAGACGAGCGCGGACAGATCATTTTTCTGGACACACCGGGTATCCACAAGGCGAAAAACAAGCTGGGCGAGTACATGGTCAATGTCGCAGAGAATACGTTAAAAGAGGTTGACGTGATTCTCTGGCTGGTAGAGCCGACCACCTTCATCGGGGCAGGCGAGCGCCACATTGCAGAGCAGCTTTCGAAGATCAAGACGCCGGTCATTCTGGTTATTAATAAAATTGATACGGTCAAATCGAAGGAAGAGATCCTGACCTTTATCGCGGCATATAAGGATATTTTGAATTTTGCGGAGATTATCCCGGTTTCGGCTCTCAAAGAGATGAATATCGAGGATGTCAAGAGCAGTATTTTTAAATATCTCCCGGCAGGTCCGCAGTTTTACGATGAGGATACCGTCACCGACCAGCCGATGCGCCAGATCGCAGCGGAGCTGATCCGCGAGAAAGCGCTTCGGATGCTGGACGACGAGATCCCCCACGGCATTGCAGTTGTCATCGACCAGATGAAAGAGCGCCCAAACGGCATCATCGACGTGGATGCAACGATCGTGTGCGAGCGCGATTCCCACAAGGGCATCATCATCGGAAAAGGCGGATCGATGTTAAAACGTATCGGAACCGCTGCCCGGATGGAAATTGAAAATCTGATGGACACGAAGGTCAACCTGAAACTCTGGGTTAAAGTGCGCCGGGAGTGGAGAGACAGCGATATGTATATGAAGAATTACGGATATAACCCGAAAGAAATTTAAGTGAGGGAAGGAAGGGCTGCATGCGAGATTTGATACAGACAACCGGAATGGTGCTTTATGCAGCCCCGGTCGGTGAATTTGATAAACGTCTGATTCTCCTGACGGGAGACCGCGGAAAAATCACGGCATTTGCCCGCGGGGCGAAGCGCACTGGAAGTTTGCTGCGTGCGGCAAGCCGGCCTTTCGCATTTGGAACCTTCACACTTTCTGAGACGCGGGATGCCTACAATCTCTATGGCGCGGAGATCGAAAACTATTTCGAAGGACTTGAACAGGACGTTGAGTGCGCCTGCTACGCCTCCTATTTTGCTGAATTCGCCGAATACTTCGGAAGAGAAGGTCTGGAGGCAAGAGAAATGCTGCGATTACTCTACCAGTCCTTCCGCGCCCTCCTAAAACCCGCACTCCCCAACAAACTTGTACAGCGCATCTTCGAATTAAAAATCATGGTCATCAACGGCGAATACACTGAAGATCCACCCCTGCGCGCCGGAGACTCCGCACGCTACGCCTGGCAGTACGTCATCTACGCGCCGATCGAGAAGTTGTATACATTTCTTCTGAAAGAAGATGCATTTGCACAATTTGCGGCGAATGTGGAGCGGAATAAGAGGGCATATGTAGATAAAAGTTTTCACTCATTGGAGATATTGCAGACGATTACATAACATACAACTATCCAGGGAGGAACCATTTATATGCCAGAAGCCAAATTCCATCAGAAAATCGCCTGGTTCAATTTCATCTGCTGCCTCATGGTCATCTGGACGCATTCCGGCAACGCGGATCTGTTTTTCCCGGAACTGGGGCAGGACGCACCGTGGTGGCATTTCCAGTACCCGGTCATGCAGGAAATTCTGCGGGTGGACATCCCATGCTTTATCATGCTGTCTGCCTACCTGTTCTACCGGAACTTCACGATGAAGCGGCTGGGAGAAAAATTAAATAAACGTCTGCATTCGCTTCTGGTTCCGTACCTGCTCTGGAATACCATCTACTACGTGGCGTATGTGGCGGCGAGCCGGATTCCGGGACTGCAGACGATCGCCAACCGGACGGATCTGGTGATTACGCCGTCGGGCGCATGGCAGGCGATCACCAAGTACACCTTCAATCCGGTGTTCTGGTTCATGTACCAGATCATCCTGCTGGTGCTGCTGGCACCGGTGCTGTATCTGTTTCTGAAAAATATCTGGACCGGCGCGGCATTTCTGCTGGTGCTGTTTGTGGCACTTTTCAAGGGGGTGGCGCTGCCGGAGCTGAATCTGGACGCCCTGATTTATTATTCCTTTGCCGCCTATGCGGCGCTGCACGGGAGAAAATGGGCGGAGGCGGTATGGTCGTGGAAGCGGGCGGCACTGGGGGTGTGCCTGCTGGCAGTGGGAATCGTGCTCAGCAGGAGCTATTATACCCACTATTTTGTGCCGGGAATCGTTCTCTACCAGCTTCTGGCAGTCATCGGTATCTGGATGATGGTAAACGAGCGCTGGCTGGGAGAAGTCAGACCGTTTATGACCTGCACCTTTTTTATCTATGCGACGCACTTTGTGGTGGTCCGTTTCCTCAATAAGGCGGCGGCGCTGCTATTTCCGGGCAGCCAGCTGGTTTCGATGTTTATGTATGTGTGCATGCCGCTGCTTGCAGTGACACTCTGTTATCAGGCGGCGCGCGTGTTGCGGAGGTACCGTCCGGACATCTGGAAGACCCTGAATGGGGGACGTTGACAAAAAGCAGGATTTACGGTTGAAAGGCAGGTATCTCTGGAAACGGAAGTGCGAGTATGCGTTTTTTCAGGTCCAAGTCTTGAAAATACATAGAAAAGCAGGTATACTATAAAAACTTGGTTGTAGGAGCATTTTTGCGCTTGGGAGGAAGAGCAATGAAAAAAAGAGGATTTCTTCTGGCAGCGTGTACCGTGGGTGTGATGCTGTCCGGCTGTGGCTCACGGGAAACCGCCTTTTCCCCTTCGGAGAGCTGCGTATATGTGGCAAAAGACGGAGCGCTGTCGAGTGCTCTGGTGGAGCAGACCGGCGGTATTTCGGTCGATGAGAATGAATTAAAGCAGTATTTAGAGACGGCAGTGATTCATTTTAATGAAGAAAAAGGCGCCGGGGCGCTGGCACAGAACCAGAAAAATGCCGAGAGACTGCCGGCAGCATTGAAAAGTGTGAAGGCGGGAAAAGACACGGTGACTGCGATCTTTGATTATGCTTCCTTTGAAGATCTGAAAGCATTCGGAGAGACGAATGACAACGAGGACACCAGCAACTCCCTGACGGCGCTGGAGGCAAAGCCGCTTTCGGAGGCGATTGCCGATGGATGGTTTTCCGAGGGTGAGCTGGTAAAGGCAGATGGAAGCGAAGCCGGAACGGATACGGTTCAAAATGAAAAAAGCGGCATGGCAGTCCGGAGCGAGGGCGGTGCGACGCTGATGGTCGGCGGAAAAGTGCTTTACCGCAGTTCGAATACCGAGTTAAAAGACGATTCAACCGTCAGTCTGCCGGAAACAGGCACGGCTTATGTGATTTTTAAAAGATAAAAAACAGAATGATTGTTAAATTCGTCCATCTGCCAGATATCGAAAGAAGAGGCGGGGACGGGTACAATGATAAATGAATCAGGAGGACAAGACAAATGGAAAAGACGATGGACAAAATCGTGGCGCTGGCAAAATCAAGAGGATTTGTATATCCGGGTTCTGAGATTTACGGCGGCCTTGCCAATACATGGGACTACGGCAATCTGGGCGTAGAACTGAAAAACAATGTAAAACGTGCATGGTGGCAGAAATTTATTCAGGAAAGCCCGTACAACGTAGGTGTAGACTGTGCGATTCTCATGAACTCCCAGACATGGGTGGCATCCGGACATCTGGGCGGCTTCTCTGACCCGCTGATGGACTGCAAGAGCTGTAAAGAGCGTTTCCGTGCAGATAAGCTCATCGAGGACTATATGGCAGAGCACAACATCGAGATCGAGGGTTCTGTAGACGGCTGGTCCCAGGAGCAGATGAAACAGTACATTGATGACAATAACATCTGCTGTCCGAGCTGCGGCAAGCATGATTTCACCGACATTCGTCAGTTTAACCTGATGTTCAAGACTTTCCAGGGAGTTACCGAGGATGCAAAAAACACCGTATATCTGCGTCCGGAGACTGCACAGGGTATCTTTGTAAACTTCAAGAACGTACAGAGAACTTCTCGCAAGAAGATCCCGTTTGGTATCGGTCAGATCGGTAAATCGTTCCGTAACGAGATCACACCGGGTAACTTTACCTTCCGTACCAGAGAGTTCGAGCAGATGGAGCTTGAGTTCTTCTGTGAGCCGGGTACTGACCTTGAGTGGTTTGCATACTGGAAACAGCACTGCATCGACTGGCTGCAGACACTTGGCATCAAGCCGGACGAGATGCGCGCGCGTGACCATTCTCCGGAAGAACTGTGTTTCTACAGCAAGGCGACGACCGATCTGGAATTTCTGTTCCCGTTCGGATGGGGCGAGCTGTGGGGTATCGCAGACCGTACCGATTACGATCTGACCCAGCATCAGAACACCTCCGGTCAGGATATGACCTACTTTGACGATGAGAAGAAGGAGAAATACATCCCGTATGTGATTGAGCCGTCACTGGGTGCTGACCGTGTAACCCTGGCATTCCTGTGTGCTGCATACGATGAGGAAGAGATCGGAGAGGGCGATGTGAGAACCGTTCTTCACTTCCATCCGGCGATTGCACCGGTTAAGATCGGTGTGCTTCCGCTGTCCAAGAAGCTTAACGAGGGAGCAGAGAAGATCTACGCAGAGCTTTCCAAGTACTACAACTGCGAGTTCGACGACAGAGGAAACATTGGTAAGCGTTACCGCCGTCAGGATGAGATCGGTACTCCGTTCTGCATCACTTACGACTTCGAGTCGGAGACCGACCAGGCTGTTACCGTCCGTGACCGTGATACCATGGAGCAGGTACGTGTGCCGATCGCCGAGTTAAAGAACTACTTTGAGGATAAGTTCCGTTTCTAATCTTTAAATAAACAAAAAAGCAGAAACCATATTCCAGAAAACAGGAGATGGTTTCTGCTTTTTGTGTTAGAGAGGGCTTGTGACATTTTTGGCATTTTGCAAAGAACGAAATTTATTTTGGGGCAGATTAGGCACTGTTCTGGATAGTCATCTCATTTAATATTCGCGAAAATTACAAAAAAATATATATTGATCGAAAAAAAGTTGGAAAGAATTCAAAAAAACTCTTTACTAGACCGCAGTTTATGTTATAATATTCACGATGGCTTTTATCTTTCACATAAATACAAATATGTGAATGTAAAACATAAACGAGTATAGGAGGAAAATACTTATGGCAAAATGGGTTTATATGTTTAGCGAGGGCGACATGACCATGCGTAACCTGCTGGGAGGAAAGGGAGCGAACCTGGCGGAGATGACAAGCATCGGTCTGCCGGTTCCACAGGGATTTACAATCACAACTGAGGCTTGTACTCAGTATTACGAAGATGGTCGCAAGATTAACGACGAGATCATGGCACAGACCATGGAAGGCGTTAAGAAGATGGAAGAGCTCAATGGAAAGAAATTTGGCGATCTGAAGAACCCACTGTTAGTATCGGTTCGTTCCGGTGCGAGAGCATCCATGCCAGGTATGATGGATACCATCTTAAACCTTGGTTTAAATGACGAGGTAGTTGCAGCGATGATCGCAGGCAACCCGGACCCGAAATTTGAGCGATTTGTATATGACTCCTACAGACGTTTCATCCAGATGTTCTCAGATGTCGTTATGGAGGTTGGTAAGAAATACTTCGAGCAGCTCATCGACAAGATGAAAGCAGAAAAAGGCGTTCACTACGACATAGAGCTGACCGCAGCTGACTTAAAGACTCTGGCAGAGCAGTTTAAGACTGAGTATAAGAAACAGTTAGGTGAGGACTTCCCGTCTGATCCGGTTGTTCAGTTAAAATTAGCGATCGAAGCTGTATTCCGTTCCTGGGACAACCCGCGTGCGAACGTATACAGAAGAGATAATGATATTCCGTATTCCTGGGGTACTGCAGTAAACGTAATGCCGATGGTATTCGGTAACTTAAACGATGAGTCTGGTACAGGTGTTGCATTTACCCGTGACCCGGCAACCGGCGAGAAGAAGCTGATGGGCGAGTTCTTAAAGAACGCACAGGGCGAGGACGTTGTTGCTGGTGTTCGTACTCCGATGCCGATCGCACAGATGGAGCAGGAGTTCCCGGAGGCATATGCAGATTTCATCAAGGTTTGTGATGTGCTTGAGAACCACTACCATGATATGCAGGATATGGAGTTCACCGTAGAGAACAAGAAACTCTACATGTTACAGTGCCGTAACGGTAAGAGAACTGCTCAGGCTGCGCTGCAGATCGCTTGCGACCTGGTAGATGAAGGTCATAAGACAGAGGAAGAAGCAGTCGCTATGATCGACCCGCGTAACCTCGATACACTGCTGCATCCGCAGTTTGACGCTGCTGCATTAAAGGCAGCTACTCCGCTTGGAAAAGGCTTAGGTGCTTCTCCGGGTGCTGCTTGCGGTAAAGTTGTATTCACCGCAGAAGATGCTGAGAAATGGGCTGAGAAGGGCGAGAAAGTTATCTTAGTTCGTCTTGAGACTTCTCCGGAAGATATCACCGGTATGAAGGTTGCTCAGGGTATCTTAACCGTTCGTGGTGGTATGACCTCTCACGCAGCTGTAGTTGCTCGTGGTATGGGTACCTGCTGTGTATCCGGATGCGGCGACATCGCTATGGATGAAGAGAATAAGAAATTCACTTTAGCTGGTAAAGTATTCAACGAGGGAGACTTCATCTCCATCGATGGTACAACCGGTAATATTTACGAAGGTGAGATCAAGACCGTAGATGCTACTATCGCTGGTACATTCGGTCGCGTTATGGCATGGGCTGACAAGTTCAGAAGACTGAAAGTTCGTACAAACGCAGATACACCGGCAGATGCTAAGAAGGCTAGAGAGCTTGGCGCTGAGGGTATCGGTCTTTGCCGTACCGAGCATATGTTCTTCGAGGAAGACAGAATCGCTGCTTTCCGTGAGATGATCTGTGCTGACACTGTAGAAGAGAGAGAAGCAGCTCTGGATAAGATCCTTCCGTATCAGCAGGGCGACTTCGAAGGTCTGTTCGAGGCTCTGGAGGGCAACCCGGTAACTATCCGTTTCCTGGATCCGCCGTTGCATGAGTTCGTTCCGACTGAGGAAGAGGACATCAAGAAACTGGCTGACGCTCAGGGCAAATCTGTAGAGTTCATCAAGAACCTGATTGCTTCCCTGCATGAGTTCAACCCGATGATGGGTCACCGTGGACTTCGTCTGGCAGTTACCTATCCGGAGATCGCTGTTATGCAGACCAAGGCAGTTATCCGTGCAGCTATCAACGTACAGAAAGCTCACGCTGACTGGTCCGTAAAACCGGAGATCATGATTCCGCTCGCTTGCGATGCGAAAGAGTTAAAATATGTAAAAGATATCGTTGTGAAGACCGCTGACGAGGAGATCGCAGCAGCAGGCGTTGATCTGAAGTACGAAGTAGGTACCATGATCGAGATCCCGCGTGCAGCTCTGACCGCTGACGACATCGCAAAAGAGGCTGAATTCTTCTGCTTCGGTACAAACGACTTAACTCAGATGACCTACGGCTTCTCCCGTGATGATGCAGGCAAGTTCCTGAATGCTTACTATGATAAGAAGATCTTCGAGAGCGATCCATTTGCAAAACTGGATCAGACTGGCGTAGGCAAGCTGATGGAGATGGCGATTAAGTTAGGTAAAGCAGAGCGCCCGACTCTTCATGTAGGTATCTGCGGTGAGCACGGCGGCGATCCGTCTTCCGTAGAGTTCTGCCATAAGATTGGTCTGGACTATGTATCCTGCTCACCGTTCCGTGTGCCGATCGCTCGTCTGGCTGCTGCTCAGGCTGCTATTGCTGAGAAATAATTTTAAGGAAATATCCTTGAATAGATGAGTAAATGAGGACTCCCTTACGAAAGTAAGGGGGTTCTTTTGTATAAATAACCGGCGGCTGTTTATGAAAAAATGGAGTTACTGTTCACGCATGAGTGAACAGTAACAAAATGGATGATGGCAACTTTTTGTGGACATGGTATATTTTGAATGCTATAATAAAAAGTGTAAGAATATAAGGTAAGAGTTAAGAGGGCATTATGGATAAAGTTCCTGTAAATTTTTTACATGGAGCTTTTTTTGATCATATAGGAAATTAAGTCTTATATGCGGGGGCACCTAAGCGCGGGCCACTGAATCGTAATAAATGGCCGGAAATCAGATGTGAAGAAATAGAAAAGAATAACAGGGATGGAATGAAAATGAAAGGAAAAAGAGTGATCGCAGGTATTCTGCTTGTTGGAATCTTAGCAGTTACCCTGGCAGGGTGCAAAAACACAGGTGAGAATAAAAAAGAAACGGAAAAACCCGTCATCACCCTGGGAAGCGACAGCTATCCACCATACACTTATCTGAATGAGGATGGTGTGCCGACAGGAATTGATGTAGAACTGGCTACAGAAACGTTCAGAAGAATGGGCTATCAGGTGGAGCCTGTCCAGATCAACTGGGAGAAGAAAAAAGAACTGTTGGAGAGCGGGGAGATCGATTGCATCATGGGCTGTTTTTCCATGGAAGGGCGCCTTGACGAGTACCGCTGGGCCGGACCGTATATAGCAAGCCGTCAGGTGGTTGCTGTAAATGAGAGCAGTGATATCTATAAACTGAGTGACCTGGAGGGAAAGAATCTGGCTGTTCAGTCCACAACCAAACCGGAAGGTATTTTTCTGAACCGGACGGATGAGAGAATCCCAAAGCTGGGCAATCTGATCAGTTTGGGACACAGGGAGCTGATCTATACATTTCTGGGAAAAGGATACGTAGATGCAGTTGCCGCACATGAGGAATCGATTGTCCAGTATATGAAGGATTATGACACAAGCTTTCGTATTCTGGAAGAGCCGCTGATGATCACCGGTATAGGGGTTGCCTTTGCAAAAGAGGATGACCGGGGAATCTGTGAGCAGATGGATCAGACCCTGGAGGAAATGCGTCGGGATGGAACATCCCTGAAAATCATTGAAAAATATCTGGATGATCCGGGAAGGTATCTGGAGGTGGATGAACTTGGATATTAAGGGAAGGACAAAGAAAAAGCAGATAGAAATAGTTGGTATTTTGTTTGGAATCTGTGTGGCGGTAGTTTCCCTGACTTATTTCTTTCATGCGGAAAAAGCGGAAGCAGAAGAAAGAATGGTAGAGATTGTAAACTATGTGAAAGTGCAGTGTTCCACCTATACTCATTATAATGAATCTTCGGAATCCAAAAGCCTTCTCCGTGCCATTGAAAGTGCCAGACAGATGAGTACCAATATTAACATGGAAAGAGAAAACGGTGGTCAGTTAAGCCGGGAGTTTCTAAAAGATAATCTGCAGACTCTCTGGGTGGATGGCATCCTTGTACTGGATGCAGAGGGAAAGACGGTCTGTGAGTATAGCACAAAAGAGTCTCTGACGGATGAGATTACGGAGTATCTGCAAAAAGAAATTATCATGGATTTTACAGGATATGAAGAAAGAAGCTATTCGGAACGGCTTGCCAGGGAAGACGGGTCCCGGATCGACATTGCAGCCTGCGCCAGAAAAGACGCACCGGGTATTGTGGCAATTTACTATTACACATCTCCTGAATTTACCAGAAACTATACTTTGACGATACAAGGGCTTTTAAATGGATATAGTGTCCAGAAAGATGGAACAATTATTGTTGCAGACGATGGGCTCGTTGTTGCCAGTAACGATGAGAGCCTGTTGGGGCAGAATACGGCCGACAATGAGGTTATTCAGGCAATGAAAAAGCACACAGACAGCCAGCATATTTTTCATTTGAAGAATGAAGGAACCGGATGCTACGGAATCATGCTGAAGCAGCGGGATTATTATATTTATGCATATCTTCTGGATGAGGAAGTGTTTCATAACCTTCCATTAAGTGTGGCTGGTGTCATTTTTCTATATTCTTTGATAGTTGGTATATTTTGGTCCTGTATCTTCAGAACCAATCTGGAACATGAGAAACAAGAGCGGGAAAAGGATGAAAAATATAAATCAGAACTTCTGATAGCTGCCAAAAAGGCGGAAGCCGCCAATAGGGCGAAGACGGAATTTCTCCAAAGGATGAGCCATGATATCCGGACTCCGATTAATGGAATCTGCGGTTTACTCAATATGGCAGATCATTGTGCAGATGATATGGAGAAACAGACAGAATACAGAACAAAGGTGAAAGAGGCATCCAATCTGTTGCTGGAGCTGGTAAACGATGTCCTGGATATGAGTAAGCTGGAGGCGGGTGAAGTGATTCTGGAAGAAATTCCATTTGATCTAAGCCGTATTTCCCGGGAAGTACTTGTTGTGATCGAGCAGATGGCTGCAGACCAGAATATCCGGATTGTGTGGGAGAAGAAAGAAATCACACATCGAAAGCTTATTGGAAGTCCAGGACATGTGAAACGTGTGATGATGAATATTCTGTCGAATGCGGTGAAATATAACAGAAAAAACGGATATATCTATATTAGCTGCCGGGAGATTCCATCCGAACAGCCAGAGATGACGACGATAGAATTTGTCTGCCGGGATACCGGAATCGGAATGGCAGAAGAGTTTCAGAAACATATTTTTGAACCGTTTGTACAGGAACACGCAGGAAGCCGCACAAAATTTGCGGGAACGGGTCTGGGAATGTCGATTGCAAAGAAGCTGGTTGAGAAAATGGGTGGAACCATTACCTTTGAAAGTGAAGATGGTGTAGGGACTACCTTTGTGATCCAGGTTCCATTTAAAATAGATCTGAATTCGGATAAATGGGAAGAACAGAAAGATGTATCAGATGGAAAATCTATAAAGGGACTGCATATTCTTATGGCAGAAGATAATGAGCTGAACATAGAAATTGCTGAATTTATGCTTCAGAATGAAGGTGCTGTCGTGACCAAGGCATGGAATGGGCAGGAAGCTGTGGATCAATTCAAAAAAAGTGAGTTAGGTGAATTTGATGCGATCCTCATGGATATCATGATGCCGGTCATGAATGGTTATGAAGCAACGAAGATGATCCGGTCTCTGGAGAGAGAGGATGCTAAGACGATACCGATCATTGCAATGACAGCAAATGCGTTCACGGAGGACAGAATAAGAGCAAAAGAAGCGGGAATGGATGAACATATTTCTAAGCCTGTTGATGCAAAATTACTGGTAAAGGTAATTTATGAACTAGCGGAACACAGTTTTAGGGGGATTCGTAATGAAAAAGGAAAAAAGAAATAAGTTACTTGCTGTATTCCTGGTGATGGTAATGGCCATATTACTTTTATCAGGCTGCGGCGGGAAAAGAGCGGAAAAAGAAGATGCAGAAACCATCACGGTGTATTTATGGAGCACAAACCTGTATGAAAAATATGCACCCTATATTCAGGAACAGCTTCCGGATATTAACATTGAATTTGTAGTAGGAAATAATGATCTGGATTTTTATAAGTTTCTTGATGAAAATGGAGGATTGCCGGATATTATAACCTGTTGTCGTTTTTCACTGCATGATGCAAGTTCGCTGAAAGACAGCCTGATGGATCTTTCCACAACCAATGCGGCAGGTGCTGTCTATGATACATATCTAAACAATTTTAGGAACGAGGATGGCAGCATAAACTGGCTTCCGGTGTGTGCGGATGCCCATGGCTTTGTAGTGAACAAAGATCTTTTTGAAAAATATGATATCCCGTTGCCAACAGACTATGAAAGCTTTGTCTCTGCCTGCGAGGCATTTGATAAGGTGGGAATCCGAGGGTTTACCGCAGACTATTATTATGACTATACCTGTATGGAGACACTGCAGGGCCTGTCGGCGTCAGAACTTTCTTCTGCCGACGGACGCAGATGGCGCACCACCTACAGTGACCCGGATCATACAGTGAAAGAAGGTCTGGACAATACCGTCTGGCCGGCGGCTTTTGAACGGATGGAGCGGTTTATCCGGGATACAGGATTGAACCGGGATGATTTGGATTTGAACTATGATAATGTGGTTGAGTTGTTCAAAAGTGGTAAGCTTGCCATGTACTTTGGAAGCTCTTCCGGTGTTAAAATGTTTCAGGATCAGGGCATTCACACAACATTTCTGCCATTCTTTCAAGAGAATGGAGAAAAATGGCTGATGACGACACCCTATTTTCAAGTGGCTTTAAACCGTGATCTGGCACAGGATGAAACACGACGGAAGAAAGCCATGAAGGTATTGGATACAATGCTTTCAGAGGATGCTCAGAACCAGATCCTTTATGATGGTCAGGATCTCTTAAGCTACAGCCAGGATGTGGATATCCATCTTACAGAATATCTGAAAGATGTGAAACCTGTGATCGAAGAAAATCACATGTATATCCGTATTGCGTCAAATGACTTCTTCTCTATTTCCAAGGATGTAGTATCTAAGATGATCGCAGGAGAATACGATGCAGGGCAGGCTTATCAGTCCTTTAACACCCAGCTTCTGAATCAGCAGACTATCTCCGAGGATATCCTGCTGGATTCACAGAAATTCTATTCCAATCGTTTCCATGCCAGTGGAGGTAATGCAGCCTATTCGGTTATGGCAAATACGCTGCGCGGTGTCTACGGGACGGATGTGCTGATCGCCACCGGAAACAGCTTTACCGGAAACGTGCTGAAAGCCGGGTATACGAAAAAAATGGCGGGCAGCATGATCATGCCAAATGGTCTTTTGGCTTACAGCAGTAAGATGAGTGGGGCAGAGCTGAAAGAGACTGTCAGAAATTTTGTGGAAGGCTATGAGGGAGGCTTTATTCCCTTTAACAGCGGTTCTCTACCTGTAGTCAGCGGTATTTCTGTGGAGATCAGGGAAACGGATGATGGTTATACATTGAGCAAAGTTATGAAGGATGGAAAGAAAGTTCAAGACAATGATATGTTCACGGTAACCTGCCTGACGATACCTAAACACATGGAGAATTATCCGGTAGAGGATAATATTGTGTTTGATAGGGGAGATACTTCTGTGAAGGATACCTGGATAGGATATATTTCAGATGGTGATGCCGTTCTTGCAGAGCCTGAAGACTATGTGGCTCTGAGGTGAGAAAAATGGATATTAAGAATCATAATACAGACAAAAAGAAACTTGTCAATAGAAAACAATTCAAGGCAGCTGTCGTTATAGCTGTTTTTCTTGGAATCGTATTGACGGTTTCCCGATATTTTAAATTTGTGTCGAAAACGGTATATGAGGAAAGTGTGTCTCATCTGACAGAGATTTTTCATCAGTCTGATAATATGCTGCGGGAACTGACAGACAAGAATCTGACCTATCTTCATATGTGGGGAGAGAATCTGCAGAACACCTCCAATGAAGACGAAATTCGTGATTATATAGAGAAAGCACAGGAAGATGCCGGCTTTTTAGAATTCTTTTTTCTGTCAGCTGACGGAAACTATAAGAAGGTAACAGGTGAAACAGGGTATCTTGGATTACAGGGAAATATGGAAGAGGAGCTCCGACAGGGAAGTGATGTGATAACAAATGTAGCAGTTCCTGGAAAAGCCCAGCTGCTTGTTTTTGCAACTCCCAAGGCCTATGGAAGTTATCAGGGATTTGAATATGATGCGATTGCCATTGCCTATGAGAATTCTGATATCGTAAATGTACTGGATATCTCTGCTTTCGACGGAAATGCCCAGAACTATGTGATTCATCCGGATGGTCGTGTTGTGGTGGAGCATTCTTCTGGGTCATGGGGGAGAGTGTATAATTTCTTCGGTGTTCTGAGAGAGCATTCTGATATGTCTGAAAAAGAGATCAATGAGCTTTCGGAGAAGTTTAAAGAAGGACGTACCGATGCGAAGCTGGTAAAGCTTGATGGAAGGAGCTATTATCTGGTCTATGAAAAATCAGATATCAAGGATTGGATGTTTCTGGGACTTGTCCCGGCGGATATCGTGAATGCCAGTATGAATAGCCTGCAGTTTAATACAATGCTTCTCGTGGGAGGAGTCGTGCTCTGTATTGCCGCTTTACTTATCAGTTTTATTGTTCAAAAAGGCAGAACAAACCTCAGGAAAAAGGATACGGAGATCCTGTATAGAGACGAATTGTTTCAGAAGCTGTCAATGAATGTAGATGATGTTTTTCTGATGCTGGATGCTAGAACATATCAGGCAGATTACGTCAGCCCGAATGCGGAAAAATTGTTGGGGATTACGGTAGAAGAGATCCGTAAGGATATTCATGTTTTGGGAAAATTGCATTCTGAAAATCCGAAAGAACCGGATAAAAATTATCTGGAGAGAATCCGGGTTCATGAACAGAAAGAATGGGAGTTTGAATACGTTCATTATAAATCAGGAGAGCAGCGCTGGTTTCATAATGTTGCAATGTGCAGCGAGGTAAACGGAAAAAGAAAATATATCTTGGTTATGTCGGATCGTACCTCTGACAGGAAAATGAATCAGGCACTTTCTGAGGCAGTCCGTGCTGCGGAGACAGCAAACCGGGCCAAGAGTACGTTTCTTTCCAATATGTCTCACGATATCCGGACACCCATGAATGCGATCATCGGTTTTACCACACTGGCTGTAAGTAATATTGATGATAAGGAAAGAGTCCGGGATTATCTGGGTAAGATTCTTTCATCCAGCAACCACCTGCTCTCACTGATCAACGATATACTGGATATGAGCCGGATTGAGAGTGGAAAAATCCATCTGGAAGAAACAGAGGTCAGCCTGTCGGATGTGCTTCATGACCTGAAGACGATCATTGGTGGGCAGATCCATGCGAAGCAGCTGGAGCTTTATATGGATGCAATGGATGTGACTAATGAGGATATCTATTGTGATAAGACGCGTCTGAACCAGGTACTGTTGAATCTTTTGTCCAATGCGGTTAAGTTTACACCTGCTGGTGGAACCGTTTCAGTCCGGCTCAAACAGTGTCCGGGGACGCAAAGCGGCAGTGCGCTGTACGAGATCCGGGTAAAGGATAACGGAATCGGTATGAGCCAGGAATTTGTACAGAAGCTCTTTTCTCCTTTTGAGAGGGAGCGGACTTCCACGGTCACCAGGACTCAGGGTACCGGACTTGGCATGGCTATTACCAAGAACATCGTGAATATGATGGGCGGAACTATCGAGGTTCAGACAGAATATGGCAAGGGAACTGAATTTATTGTCCGCCTGCCATTCCGGATTCAGCCTGAGCATCACCATGTAGAGAAGATCGCAGAGCTGGAAGGTCTTAAGGCACTGGTTGTAGATGACGATTTTAATACCTGTGACAGTGTGACAAAGATGCTTGTCAAGGTTGGAATGCGTTCAGAATGGACTCTTTCCGGTAAGGAGGCTGTTCTCCGGGCGCGGCAGTCTATGGAACTGGGGGATGCATTCCATGCGTATATCATTGACTGGTGTCTGCCGGATATGAATGGCATTGAAGTTACCCGTCAGATCCGCAGTCTGGGTGACCATACGCCAATCATTATCCTGACGGCTTATGACTGGTCAGATATCGAAGTGGAGGCCAGAGCGGCAGGGGTTACAGCATTCTGTTCGAAACCTATGTTTATGTCAGATATCAGAGAGACCTTGATGACAGCTATCGGTCAGAGGCAGGCTGAGCAAGAGGATAATATTCTCCCGGCAGCAGGTTCAGATTTCAAGGGCAGATGTATATTGCTTGTGGAAGACAATGAACTGAACCGTGAAATTGCGGTGGAGATCCTGAATGAATATGGCTTTCTGGTTGACACTGCCGAAAATGGAGCAGAGGCAGTGGAGAAGGTAGAAAAATCGAAACCGGGCGGTTATGATCTTGTGTTGATGGATGTGCAGATGCCTGTCATGAACGGGTATGAGGCCACAAAGCGGATTCGTGCCCTGGATGATCCGGCACAGGCGGGAATCACTATTCTTGCCATGACTGCCAATGCTTTTGATGAAGACAGGAAGGAAGCGCTGGAATACGGTATGAATGGATTTCTATCCAAGCCAATTGTTGTAGAGGAATTAATTGATGCATTGCAAAAAAATCTTTCATAGAGGGGATACAGGAAGCAATGGCAAAAGTAACGGAAGTATATGAGTTAACCATTTGAGAAGTTAAGAAGGGATTGCATTAAGTAATGTGGCATGTTGCTAATTGACAAATTCACCTTTTCCAAGTATCGTATATACGTGTAATAGTATGTATGATTTGAATGTGGAGTAAATATGACCGAAAAACATAGTTATGAGATTATCGTCCTGGATCTGGACGGAACCTTAACAAACAGAGATAAGGTGATTACGCCAAAGACGAAGCAGCGTCTGATGGAGCTTCAGGAGCGCGGAAAGAAGATTGTACTGGCGTCCGGGCGTCCGACGCCGGGAGTGCTGCCGCTTGCGAGAGAGCTGGAGCTGGCAAAATACGGCAGTTATATTCTGTCGTTTAATGGAGGCAGGATCACGAACTGCAAAACCGGCGAGATCATATTCAGCCGTTCCCTGCCGCAGGAGGCAAATCAGAAGATTATACGCTTGGCCGAGGAGGAACAGGTGGGGCTTTTGAGTTACGATGAGGCGGGGGCAAAGCTTCTGACGAACCAGAGTGACAGTCCCTATGCGAAGTTGGAAGCGCGGATCAACGGCATGGAGTTAGTACAGGTGGACGACATGGAAGCTGCGATCACGTATCCGGTACCGAAATACCTGATGATGGAGGATGGAGACTACCTGGCGATGGTCGAGCCGCGCGTCAAGGCGGCGATGGGGAAGAATTTCAGCGTTTACCGTTCGGAGCCGTTTTTCCTGGAGGTGCTTCCGAGGGGCATCGATAAAGCACAGTCGTTAGAGCGTCTTCTTTCTCACATCGGGCTTTCGCGTGAGCAGATGATTGCCTGTGGGGACGGCTACAACGACCTCACGATGATTCAGTATGCCGGATTAGGTGTAGCGATGGAGAATGCGGTGCTTCCGGTGCGGAAAGCTGCAGACTTTATTACCTATTCCAACAACGACGACGGTGTGGCTCATGTGGTGGAAAAGTTTATGCTGTAGAAGATTTGGCAGATTCGCATAAATGTATATTGCGTGAACAGATGAAAAATAAAATATTCATAAAAATAGGCAAGATACTAGACTTTAAAACTTTAATATGTTAATATAAGAAAAACGGAAAAATGAATATATTTTCGGAGTACATATTAAAAAGGGGTGCCTTGCATTATGAATAAAAAACTGAAAACCGAAGCTGTGGATCATCTGTTCCAGGCGATTCTGACACTGAAAAATACCGACGAATGCTATAGCTTTTTCGAGGATGTATGCACAGTTAATGAACTTTTATCATTTTCCCAGAGATATGAAGTAGCGAAGATGCTGCGTGAGAAGAAGACATATCTGGAGATCGCGGACAAGACCGGCGCATCGACAGCGACGATCAGCCGTGTCAACCGTTCTTTAAATTACGGAAGCGACGGATATGATATGGTATTTGCGCGTGTGAAAGAGCAGGAAGAGGCGGAGAAAACGGAAGCGTAAGACGAAGTAGGAATATACGCACGATAGATAAAGCGCGTACTTTCATAGGTGTAGCAAACCAACCTGCCAAAGATGGACAAATTTGGCTTGGGGTGGAATTGTCCCAGGAGCTGGCAGCTGGTTGAATGAAAGATAAAAAGAAATGAAAGAAAAAAGACATTGAAAGAATTTCCACAAGGGGAAGTGATTCCAGTGTCTTTTTTATCGTGTATGGTGCAATGGGTTGAATTTTTTGTTGTTTAGCCTGTTTTTGAGTGTGGCGGTACAGCGGAAGTGCTGCCTATTTCTTCTTCTTCGGATTCACCGGCGTCTCCTGCCGGAGCTGTTCCGCCAGGATTTCAATCATCTGTTTTTTCAGATAGACATCAAACGCCAGCTCACTGATAAAGGCGAACAGCTGTAAATACTCGCGGTCTTCACAGTCATAGTCCTTGAATGTCTGGCTGGCGGCGTCAAATTTTGCCATGACGTCTTCCTGCAAGCGCTTGCGCTGCCCTTTTTCCAGCGAAAAGATTTCGTTGTAAAGCTCTTCTAATTCCGGGCTGGAACCATGGGAAAAGTGGTGCTCGCTGATGGGCGAGAAGAGCTGCTCAATATCTCGAAAGGATATCACATTTTTAAAATAATAAATCAGAATCAGCATCAGCAGATGATTCTTGGAGTAGCGTTTTTTGACGGGCGGCGGCAGCAGGTTATTTTTGGCATAGTTATTGATCATGGTTTTGGTCAGGATCTTATCCTCGCCCAGCCATTTGGAAGTGTTCAGGTGGCTGTCCATGAAGGTCGTGACCTGATCCATATATAAATCAATACCGGGAATCTCCGACGGATGCACCCGGGTCAGACTATCAACATAAGCCAGCAGATCCTGCAGGCGTTCTTCGTTCGATTTCATGTATGTACCTCGCTGCGTTGAAATTCGAAAGCTGCGAAACAGGGAGGCGATTTTGGCGCTTCCGCTGTCATGAACTCTCTATGTGATATTATATAGTTTTGAAAACCAGATAGCAAGGAGAAATTTAAAATCAATGAAAATTCCGTGACATCCAAGAGAAAATAGATTATACTAGAGCGTATTCGAACATACTTTTTGTCATTAAAAATAGATTATATAAGAGGATAGAAGGGAACGAAACATATATGAGCAAATACGACACACTTAACCCGATGCAGCGGGAGGCGGTTTTTCACACGGAGGGACCACTCCTGGTTCTGGCAGGCGCCGGTTCAGGAAAGACGCGCGTCCTGACACACCGGATTGCGTATTTAATCGAGGAAAAACGGGTGGCGCCGTGGAATATCATGGCGATCACATTTACCAATAAAGCGGCGGCGGAGATGCGCGAGCGTGTGGATAAGATTGTGGGGGAAGGCGCGGAGGCGATCTGGGTCAGCACGTTCCATTCGAGCTGTGTTCGGATTCTGCGCCGGTTTATCGACCGTCTGGGATATGACTCGAATTTTACTATCTATGACGGCGACGACCAGAAAACGCTGATGAAGCAGGTGCTCAAGAAAATGCAGGCGGATCCGAAGCAGTTTAAGGAGCGGGCGGTGCTGTCACGGATTTCTGCGGCGAAAAATGACCGGATCACGGCGGATGAGTTTGAGCAGCAGGCGGGAGCGGACTTCCGGGAGAAAAAGATTGCTCAGATTTACCGGGAATACCAGAAAGAACTCAAGAAGAATAATGCCCTGGATTTCGACGATCTGCTGGTGAAAACGGTAGAACTTTTCGAGGCAAACGCGGATGTGCTGGAATATTATCAGGACAAATTCCGGTATATCATGGTGGACGAGTACCAGGACACGAACCTTGTACAGTTTAAGCTGGTCGATCTGCTGGCAAAGAAGTACAGAAATATCTGTGTGGTCGGTGATGATGACCAGTCGATCTACAAATTCCGCGGGGCAAATATCGAAAATATTTTAAGTTTTGAGAAAGCATTTCCGGGCGCACGCGTTATCAAGCTGGAGCAGAACTACCGTTCCACCCAGAGCATCCTGAACGCGGCAAATGAGGTGATCCGCCACAACCGCGGCAGAAAGGACAAGACGCTGTGGACGGCGAATGACGAGGGACCGAAGGTGCGCTTCCGTCAGTATGACACGGCATACGAGGAGGCAGACGCCATTATCCGTGATATTGAGCGTGAGAAAGAAGAGAAAAATGCGGAATATTCGGATTTTGCCGTGCTGTACCGTACCAATGCACAGTCGCGTCTTCTGGAGGAAAAATGTATTTATTACAGCATTCCGTACCGGCTGGTCGGTGGCGTCAATTTCTATCAGCGCAAGGAAATCAAGGATATTCTCTGCTATTTAAAGACGATTGCGAATGGGCGCGATGATCTGGCGGTTCAGCGTGTCATCAATGTGCCGAAGCGCGGCATCGGTGCGACCTCGATCGGAAAAGTGACGATCTATGCGTCTGCCAATGGCATGAGCTTTTATGATGCGCTGCTGCGCGTGCGCGGCGTGCCGACGATCGGCAAGGCGGCGGATAAGATCGAGAAGTTTACGGAGCAGATCGAAAACTTCCGGTCGCGGCTTTCGGCCCTTTCGATCCCGGAACTTATCGAGGCGATTCTGGAAGAGACGGGATATAAGAAGGATCTGGAGGCGGAAGGCGAGATCGAGGGAGAAACACGTCTGCAGAACGTGGAAGAGCTGGTTAATAAGGCGACCGGCTATATGAGCACGGCGGAGGAACCGACGCTGGACGGATTTTTGGAGGAGGTTGCGCTGGTAGCGGATGTAGATAGTCTGGACGAATCCGAAAACAGGATTGTCCTGATGACTTTGCACGGCGCAAAAGGTCTGGAATTTCCGTATGTCTATTTAAGCGGCATGGAGGACGGGCTGTTTCCGAGCAGCATGTCCATCTTTTCGGATGATAAGGACGCCATCGAAGAAGAACGGCGTCTCTGCTATGTCGGAATCACCCGTGCGGAGAAAGAACTGACGCTGACGGCGGCGAGACAGCGCATGGTCAATGGAGAAACGCGGTTTGCGAAGGTCAGCCGCTTCATCGAGGAGATTCCGCCGCAGCTTCTGGACGAGGAAGAGCAGCCGATCGTCTTTGAACGGGCTGCTGGTATGAGCCGGGGCAGACGCGGATTTGAAGATTCGGGGACTTCTGGCTGGACAACGGGCAGCTTTGGTGTATCTGGCGCGGGAGACGGCGATCGGGTGCGGATTGGCGGAATGTCTGGAAAACACTCTCTTTCAGAGAACGATGCCGCCTGGGAGCGCGGCGCAGCCCGGATGAGCGGCTGGGGCGGTGTGAATGGTTCCGGAAGTGCTGGTTCTGGCCGCACGCTGGATCCATATAAGAGCGCTTATAGTTCCAGCAGCCGTCCAGCCAGCCCGGCACCGTCATTTGGCAAGGCATTTACGGTCCAGAAGGCCGACCATCTTTCCTACGGCGAGGGCGACCGAGTCCGCCACCTCAAATTTGGCGAGGGAACGGTGCAGAAGATCGCGGACGGCGGCAAGGATTTTGAGGTGACGGTTAATTTTGACCGCGTGGGCGTGAAAAAAATGTTCGCTTCATTTGCAAAACTGGTGAAATGTTAGACCGTGTTTGCCGTATTGTTACGGTACACGTATGCGAAAACAGTAATGCCGTATTAAAACATTTTCGCCAGATCCAATAAAAAATATAGTAAAATCGGCTGAGAGATGGTATAATAAAATCAAGAATTGCGGATCAAAACGCGGGAAAGGATGTGGAGTGTATGAATAAATTTGATATGATGAGCAAAGATGCGCTCTCCAGAGTAGAAGAGATCATGAATGCAACCAAACTGAATGAATTCCTTCACAGAAAAGAAGAAGAGGAGAAACAGAAAAACTGTATTCTCTGGATTTTAGCCATTATCGGTATTGTAGCAGCAGTTGCAGCGATTGCATACGGCGTATATCGTTTCTTTACTCCAGATTATCTGGAAGATTTCGAGGACGACTTCGATGATGATTTCGACGATGATTTCTTCGAGGATGAGAGCGACGAGAAAGAGAAGAAAGACTGATTGTGATAATTTAGTCAATGAATCATAAAAAATACTGCGCGGAACCGGAAAATCGGTTTCACGCAGTATTTTTTATGCCATAGGAAAGTTTGTAGATAAGTTTGTATTTTTTATATCTTGGAAAAAGAAAAAAATTCCTGTATACTATAAAGATATGAATTAGAACCGCAGATGAAAATTAGCTGTGAGTTGAAAAATCATTTGCAGTTGGTGATTATAGTGCGGTAAAAGCCACTGAGAGAAGGAGCTATATAGTTATCAATGAAAAAAGGTGAGATTTACGAAGGAACTGTAGAACGGATTGAGTTTCCAAATAAGGGCGTAGTTGTGATAGATGGAGAGAAAGCGATCGTCAAAAATGCGCTTCCGGGACAGAAGATCCGGTTCCGTATCAATAAAAAGCGCGGCGGCCGATGCGAGGGTATGCTTTTGGAGGTTGTCGAGCACTCAAAGTTAGAGACGGCAGAGGATATATGCCCGCATTTTGGTATCTGCGGCGGATGTCTTTATCAGCCGATTCCGTATGAGAAACAGCTTGCGATCAAGGAAAAACAGGTTCGTTCCCTTCTGGATGCGGTATGTCCGGAATATGAGTTTGAGGGCATCTTAGGCAGCCCGCTGGTGCAGGGCTACCGGAATAAGATGGAGTTTTCCTTCGGTGATGAGGTCAAGGATGGTCCTATGTCGCTGGGAATGCACAAGCGCGGCAGTTTTTATGATGTGGTTACAACCGACGAATGCCATATCGTGCATCCGGATTTTTGCAAGATTCTTGTCTGTACAAAAGAATATTTTGAGGAAAAGAAAGTTGGATTTTATAAAAAAATGCAGCATACTGGCTATTTGCGCCATCTTCTGGTGCGCCGTGCGATCAAGACAGGGGAGATTCTGGTCGATCTGATCACGACGACACAGACGGATACCTTTGAGGGAACCGAGGAAGCACTTTTACGGGGATGGACGGAGCGCCTTCAGGCACTTCCTATGGAGGGAAGCTTTGCGGGCATTCTGCATACCAAAAATGATACATTGGCGGATGCCGTAAAAGATGAGGGGACGGACATTCTGTTCGGACGCGAGCATTTTTACGAAGAGCTTTTAGGGCTGCGGTTCCAGATCTCGCCGTTTTCTTTTTTCCAGACGAACTCATTGGGCGCGGAGGTGCTGTACGAGAAAACGCGTGAGTATGTTGGTGAGACGAAGGGAAAAGTCGTATTTGACCTTTACAGCGGCACCGGCACGATCGCGCAGATCCTCGCACCGGTGGCGGAGAAAGTAGTCGGCGTGGAGATTGTCGGGGAAGCAGTCGAGGCAGCCCGTGAGAATGCGGCGCGCAACGGACTTGGCAACTGCGAATTTCTGGCGGGGGATGTCCTCAAGGTGGTGGACGAGCTGGAAGAAAAGCCGGATCTGATCGTTCTGGATCCGCCGCGCGACGGAATCCATCCGAAGGCGATCGGAAAGATTTTGAATTTTGGCGTCAGCCACATGGTTTATGTGTCCTGCAAACCAACCAGCCTTGCGAGGGATCTGGAACCGATCCAGGCGGCAGGATATCAGGTGGATAAGGTGTGCTGCGTGGATATGTTCCCGCATACTGCCAATTGTGAGACGGTGGTTTCATTGACGCGGAAGAAATAAGATCCCAAAATGGATGTGGGAAAAATGGATGAAACAAAAGAGAATGAAATAAAACCAGATACAGCAGATTGTCAGGTACAGGAGACAGCTGTGCAGCGCCGGAAGAGGGAGACTTTACTGCGCGAGCAGACGCCGGATGCCCTGTGGGAAGCGATTCTTGCATTTGAAGGGGCAATATTTTACACGGCGAAAGGGCTGGAATATTCGTACACGATCCGGGGCAACGAGATGTTTGTCAGCCGGAAAGAAAAGTCGGTCACGCGTGCAAGCATCCTGGTGGCGTATAAAAAAGCGCAGGAGCTTGGCTGCGTGACCGGACCAAAGCAGCTGGGAGTGTTTGGGGCAAGCTATCTGTATCCGGTGTTCCTGAGGCTGGGGATTATCTGCGCCAGTGCTGGTTGATTTCCGCACCGAAAAACAGGATGCAGATGCAGGCGTACAGCCACAGCATCAGGATCACGACGGCGGTCAAGCTGCCGTACATATAAGAATAATTACTGAAATGGTTGAAGTAGATGGAAAATCCGTAGGAACATCCGATCCATCCGACGGTGGAAATCAGCGCACCGGGAAGCTGGAGACGGATATCCTGCCGTTCATAGGGCAGCCAGGTGTACAGCGCGACGAAAAAGAGCGTCAGCAGCGCCAGCGCAAGAAACGTCCGGAGACTAATCAGGCAGGAAACGAATCTGTCCAGCATCGGAAAGTAACGGAATAGCAGGCGCTGCAGGGAGGAACCGAACACCATCAGAACCAGGGAGAAAATGCACATCAGGAGAAAAACGATGGTATAGCCAGAGTTGATGATACGTCCTAAAAGGTAATTTCTGCGCTTGCGGCAGCCGATGATCCGGTTTAAGCCGCGCTCGATCCCAAGCATGCCGCGGGCAGCCGACCAGATGGTTGCCACGGTGGTAACCGAGAGCAGGGCGGCCGGGGATACAGTCTGGATGTCCTGGATTACCGATTCAATCAGCGGGTGGATGCTGGAGGGAAGAAGCTGTGTCATCACGTGCATCAGATCCTCCGGGCTGACGGCGGGGATGAGCTGGATCAGCGTCAGCAGAATCATGATAAAAGGTGCGGCAGAGAGAACGATAAAAAAAGAAGCCTGGGCGGCGTACACCGTGACTTCGTCTTTAATGAAATCGTTGTAAATCCGTTTACAGTTCAGGAGAAAAGAAAGCATGAAAAACCTCGCTTGATTTATGTTATTAAGAAAATATCCGTAACTGGCTCATTTCCCTTTGAAAAATGGCTGACGATAGGTGAATGCCATTTCAGTGTTGTTAAAAGTATATTATCATGAGGTCGAAAAAATAGCAACGGATTTGCCTGTCTTGACGAAAACACCGGTTTCCCGTATGATAACAGGATAGAAATGATTCGGGTCTGCAGGGCATAAGGATGGCAGTGATGCGGACAGCAGCAAAAATCAGCCGGCAGCCAATTGGAAAATGGGACATGGGAGGAAACAAAATGATCGCAATCACAGCATGTGCGGCGGCACTGGCAGCCGTGACAGTGGGGCTTTTGCTCCGCTCGGAATATGAAAAAAAACATTTTGTGACCGACCAGTATGAGATAGAGAGTCCGAAGCTGCCGGATGGCGCTGCGTTCCGCTGCGTATTTTTGTCGGATCTGCATGATAATGTGTATGGAACGGACAATGAGCCGCTGGTGGCGGCGATCCGCACATTCAAGCCGGATGCGGTGCTGATCGGCGGCGATATGATGGTCTGTAAGGGAAAAGGTGATTTAACCGTCACGGTATCGCTTCTGGAAAAATTGACCTCCTTTGTGCCGGTTTACTATGCGAACGGAAATCATGAGGAGCGGATGAATCGGGAGCGGGATGTGTACGGAGATTTGTATGATCGGTTCCAGATGGAATTAAAACGTCTGGGGGTTCATTATTTGTCGGATCGGAGCGAGGAGATCAATCCGTGGATCCGGGTGACTGGGTGCAATTTGCGGGAGATATATTATAAGCATCATTTCACGGTGCCGGAACTGCCGATGGAAGAGCTTTCAGAGCGGGTTGGAACTGCGGCAGAGAAGACGTGTTTTCAACAGATGAAAGAATCGTTTTTTCCTGACTTGGCGGAAAAGGAGCGGGAAGCCGGACATGAAATGTATGAGATATTATTATTTCATTCTCCCCTCTTTTTTGAGACCTGCCGGAAATGGGGCGCGGATCTGACGCTTTGCGGACATTTCCACGGCGGAACCATCCGGATCCCGGGGCTGGGAGGCGTGATGACGCCGCAGTACCAGTTTTTCCTGCCATGGTGCGCCGGACGGTTTGATGCGGACGGAAAGACGATGATCGTCAGCCGGGGGCTTGGGACGCATTCGATCAATGTGCGGCTGAATGACCGGCCAGAGCTGGTTTGTGTGACGTTGCGGGGAAAACAATAGAGAGATTCTGGTTATTGTACACGGGTAGGCACTTTTGGAACCGAAAGTGCCGTAAGAAAACGTGGTGGCAGCAGGAATAACTCTTCGGCACAGGTGGATGTATACGGAATTTGGTATATGATTGTAGAAAAAGCTGGCTAAAAGAAGGAGTTCGGAAAGAATGGAAATTTCCTATAAATTAGATAATTTTGAAGGACCGTTGGACCTGTTGCTTCATCTGATTGAAAAGAATAAAGTAAGTATCTACGATATTCCGATCGTCCTGATTACGGAGCAGTATCTGGAATATGTTAATCAGATGGATCATGAGGATCTGGATGTGGTCAGCGATTTTCTGGTGATGGCGGCGACGCTTCTGGACATCAAATCGCGGATGCTCCTTCCGAAGGTGGAAAAAGAAGAGGAAGAAGACGAGGAAGATCCGCGCGCCGAGCTGGTGCGCCGGCTGTTGGAATATAAGATGTATAAATATATGGCGCAGGAGCTGGAAGAGCGGGAGCAGGAGGCAGAGCTTCTCTTTTTTAAGGAACCGACGATTCCCCGGGAGGTGGCGAAATATGAAGAACCGCTGGATCTGGACAAGCTTCTGGATGGTCTGACGCTGGCAAAGCTGCAGAAAGTGTTTGACGCGGTCATGAAGCGGAATGCCAATAAGCTTGACCCGGTGCGAAGCCGGTTCAGTACGATCCGCAGGGAACCGATCAGCCTGGAGCAGAAGGTAAGGTCGGTGCTTTCTTATGCGCGGGAACACCGTCATTTTAAATTCAGCGATGTGCTGGAGAGGGAATCCGATCGCCTGGAGATAGTCGTGGCGTTTCTGGCAGTGCTGGAGCTGATGAAGATGGGACGGATTCATCTGGTGCAGGAAAAATTGTTTGATGAGATGCAGCTCGATACGGTGGATGTGGATGAAACGGAAGGCGAGGCAGAGCTGGAACTTTCGACGGAGGAAGGAGAAGAGTATGCCAGAATTAGATGAAAAACGCGAGGAAGCCATCGTGGAATCGGTTCTCTTTACAATGGGAAAATCGGTTGAGCTGCGCCAGCTTGCGGCGGCGCTCGGGACGGATACAGAGCGCGCGGAAGCGGCGGTCAGACGATTACAGAGCCGTTATGAGGCAGAAAAGCGGGGCATGCAGATCACGCAGCTGGAGGACAGTTGGCAGATGGCGACCCGCGCGGAATATTATGAGAATCTGATCCGGGTGGCAGCGACGCCGAAGAAGCAGATTTTAACGGATGTTGTGCTTGAGACACTCTCGATCATTGCTTATAAACAGCCGATCACGAAGCTTGAGATTGAAAAGATCCGCGGGGTTAAATCGGATCACGCGGTCAATAAACTGATTGAGTACAATCTCGTTTACGAGGTAGGGCGTTTGGATGTGCCGGGACGTCCGGCATTGTTTGCGACGACGGAGGAATTTTTGCGCCGGTTTGGAGTCGGATCGACGAAAGAACTGCCGGAACCGGCACCGGGACGAATCGACGAGTTCCGCATGGAGGCGGAGGAAGAGCTGAAGTTTGAGGGGAAACTGCCGGAAGAGGCAGAGAAGGAAATGAAATATTAACGTTTTCTTAACAATATTCATTCAATTCTGACATTAACAGATTCTTAACATCATATTTCTGTATTTTCTTGTAACTTTTTGTAGCCAACGTGGAAAATGAGGTCAACACAAACAAACAAGCAGCTCTTTCAAATCGCTACATAAATGAAAGAAGCCAGCAAAACAAAAGGGGGAATTGTTTATGTTGACACTTGAGCTTGATATGTATCAGGCGTGTGCTCTTGGCGCACTGGTCTACTGTCTGGGAAGATTGCTTGTACAAAAGCTGCCCTTCCTGAGCAAGTATTGTATACCGGCTCCGGTTGCGGGCGGTGTCGTATTTGCATTCGCTCATCTGGCGTTGTATGCAACAGGAGTTCTGGAGCTTTCCTTTGATACAACCTTACAGAGCGTATTTATGACGATCTTCTTCTGCAGCGTCGGTTTTACCGCCTGCTTCCGTCTGTTAAAGAAGGGCGGCGTTCAGGTATTTATGTTCCTGGCGCTGGCAGTTGGTATCTGTATCGTGCAGGATGCAGTCGGCAGCGGTCTGGCAGCAGCGTTTGGTCTGAATCCGCTTCTCGGCTTATGTATGGGTTCTATGCCGTTAGTTGGAGGTCACGGAACGAGTGGTTCCTTCGGACCGCTTCTGGAGCAGGAATACGCAGTTGTAGGCGCAACTACAGTTGCCTTGGCATCCGCTACATATGGTCTGGTATCCGGCAGTATGATGGGTGGTCCTATCGCCCGTGCCCGTGTTGAGAAACACCATCTGAAATCAACCGCAGCCGAGGAAGGCAATGCAGTTGACGAAGTAGCATCGCCGATCGACGGTCAGAAATTCACCACCGCGGCTGTATTCCTTGCAGTTGCAATCGGTGTTGGTACCTTCATTTTCGCGTTCTTTAAGAGCATTGGTCTTACATTCCCGACTTACATCGGTGCGATGCTGGCAGCAGCCGCTATCCGTAACATCTGGGATGTACAGCACAAAGATCTTCCGATGGAAGAAGTTGACGCACTGGGCGGTCTGTCCTTGAACCTGTTCTTAGCGATGGCAATGATGAGCCTGAAGCTGTGGCAGTTAGCAGCTCTGGCGCTTCCGATGATTGTTATCCTGTTAGTTCAGACGGTTGTTATGTTCCTGTATGCAAACTTCCTTGTATTCAACATCATGGGCCGTGATTACGAGGCAGCTGCAATGACCACCGCATTCTGTGGTTTCGGTATGGGCGCAACCCCGAACGCAATGGCAAACATGAGAGCACTGGTAGAGCGCTATGGTCCGGCTCCGCGTGCATTCTTCATCGTACCGTTAGTAGGAAGCTTATTCGTAGACTTCTTTAACTCCATGGTACTGACTACTTTCATGAACCTCTTATAATTTGACGGCTGGTTCAGCAAAGTATCCATTTAAAATATTCTGATATTGAAGTAGCTCCAACCTATTTCCTTCCCGGCGGTTCTGGATTTCCAGGCCGCCGGGATTTTTCGCGTGCAACGAGCGAAAGTCCGTGCCTGCACGAATTAATACTTTCGGAAAACGCGCGCGTGTGGTATTATAGAGAAACTGGAAAGTTGAAAAATATTTTTCGGGGAGGTGCTTTGTGAAAAACAAACTTGCAAGGCAGCCATTACCGGATAAAATGTGACATAAGAAAGGATTTCATACAGATATGAACAGCATGAACATAAAGATCAAATATTTCACAGACGCCATTGACCGCCTCGCCTACATTGACGGCAAATCTGACTGGATCGACCTGCGTGCGGCGCGTGAGGTGGTGCTGAAAAAGGGTGATTTTGCCCTGATTCCGCTTGGCGTGGCGATGGAGCTGCCGAAGGGCTATGAGGCGCATGTAGTTCCGCGTAGCAGTACCTTTAAAAATTTCGGCATCATCCAGACCAATCATATGGGTGTGATCGATGAGAGTTACTGTGGAGACAACGATCAGTGGCATTTTCCGGCATATGCGCTGCGTGATACAGTGATCCATGTCAATGACCGCATCTGTCAGTTCCGCATCATGGAGCATCAGCCGAAGATCATATTTGAGGAGACGGAGAAGCTTGACAATGAAGATCGCGGCGGCATCGGAAGTACGGGAAAGAATTAATAAAAAGGTTTGGTAAAAATGAAGCAGATAAAGAGGTTAAAACGAAAAAAAACAAGTCTTTTTCTGGCAGCAGCGGTGCTTTCACTGGGCATCCTTTCCGGCTGCGGCGCTGAATCGAAGGAAGCGAAAGAAGCGCGTATGACCGGAATCGAGCAGTTAAATGCAGGTAATTATCAGGATGCGATCGATTCGTTTGGAAAAGCGCTGGATGAGAGCGATGGGATCGTCAATTCTTTTGAACTGGATGTTTTAAAATATCGCGGCGAGGCAGAATACAAACTGGCGGATTATAAGGCGGCAGCGCAGACCTATGGAATTCTGGCGGAGGTGGATGGAGGAAAAGCGGAATACCTCTATTATAAAGCGGCTTCGGAGGCAGCAGACGGACAGGCGGAGGACGCCGAAAAGGATTTTGCGGCAGCGGAGGAAAAGGCGAAGAACAGCAAAAAAAGCAGCGCCGCGGCTCCGGGGGTGAGTCTGGCGTTTACGGCGCTTGCATCGGCGGCGCGGGATGCCGGGGACAGTGAACTCGCAGCCCAGTACTGCAATCAGGCGATCGAGCGCGGCGTATCGGGACCGGAGATTTATAATCAGCTTGCGATCAGTGAAATGGAGGCTGGCGATTATGAGAGCGCGATGTCCCATTATGAGGAGGCGCTTTCGCTGGCAGACAGTGAGACGGCGCTGGTAATCCGGCAGAATATTGCGGTTCTCTATGAGAAAGAGGGCGATTTTGCGAAGGCGCTGGAAGAGTTTAAGGAGTGTCAGGCAGCCGGTGCGGACACGCCGGAGGTGCAGAAGGAAATCCGTTTTCTGGAAAGCCGGTAAATGTTGGAGGTAATATGGCAGAATTGTTCGATATGAAAGAACTGGAGGAGCGCGTCATTCTGGTGGCGGTCAGCACCTCAGATGAAGATGATACGGAGGCGTCCCTGGATGAGCTGGAAGAACTGGCGGATACTGCCGGGGCGACGGCGATCGGGCGTCTGGTGCAGAACCGGGAGAAGATTCATCCAGGCACCTATCTGGGCAGTGGAAAGATCGGGGAACTGCGGGAGATGGTCTGGGAAATGGGCGCAACCGGCGTGATCTGCGACGATGAACTGTCCCCGGCACAGCTTCGCAATCTGGAATCGGCGCTGGATACGAAGGTAATGGACCGGACGATGGTCATTCTCGATATTTTCGCGGCGCATGCGACGACGAGCGAGGGAAAAATCCAGGTTGAGCTGGCACAGCTGCGTTACCGCGCAGCGCGCCTGGTCGGTCTGCGCAGTTCCCTGTCCCGTCTGGGCGGCGGTATCGGTACGAGAGGACCGGGTGAAAAGAAGCTGGAGATGGACCGCCGTCTGATTCATGAGCGGATCGGGCAGCTAAAGTCGGAACTGGAAGATGTCAAACGCCACCGCGAGGTGACGAGAAAACAGCGCGACCGGAAATATACGCTGTCGGCGGCGATCGTCGGCTACACGAATGCCGGTAAGTCAACGCTTTTAAACACCCTGACGGGTGCAGGAATCCTGGCACAGGATAAACTGTTTGCGACGCTGGATCCGACGACGCGTGGATTAAAGCTGGCGAGCGGACAGGAGATCCTGCTGACAGATACGGTCGGATTCATCCGCAAACTGCCGCACCATCTGATCGAGGCGTTCAAGAGTACGCTGGAGGAGGCACGTTATAGCGATATTGTCCTCCATGTGGTCGATGCGTCGAATCCGCAGATGGACACGCAGATGTATGTCGTATATGATACGTTGCGTCAGCTGGAGATTGGCGATAAGACGGTGGTAACAGTCTTTAACAAGATGGATCAGGTGGAGCAGCCGGAGACGCTGAAAGATCTGCATTCTGATTATCAGGTGCAGATTTCCGCGAAGACGGGCGCGGGGCTGGATGAGCTGAAGGATATTCTGGAAATGATTCTGCGAAACCGCAAGATTTATCTGGAAAAGGTATTTTCCTACCAGGAAGCCGGACGCATCCAGACGATCCGTAAATACGGTCAGCTTTTAAAAGAAGAGTACCGGGAAGATGGCATTTACGTGGAGGCATATGTGCCGACGGAGCTCTACGCAGGGCTGATGCGCTAACAGGCAGATGATAGGTTACTGTGTTACGTTCACGTATACGTGCCCAGTAACGGGATTTGCCGAGGCTTCGCATTTCAATACGGCAAATTCCTGCTGCCACCACGTTTTCTTACGGCACCTTTGAAATTCCCGGGAATTGACTTTTTATTTTAAATTTGTTAGAATGTAGCATATTTATGGCTGTACAGAATGCTGGAAGGCAGATGCGTACAGATCCATACGGTAAAGAGGTGTGCGGGGAAAAACCGTATGCCTCTTCTTCATGTTTTGGCGGATGCTAAGAAGTTGTTAAGATGAAGAGAAAAGAGATGACAGGGCGCAGGCTGTTTGTGTCGGATAGAATGACCGCACAAGTTTTCAGACATCTGGGATAAAGGAGTTAGAAGATACAGAATGGAACAGAAGGGACAAAACGGACAGGAACAGATTCTCGTCGGAATTGACGTTGGCTCAACGACGACGAAGGTGGCAGTGATGGAGGCGGCAACGGGGAAAGTCCTGTTTTCGGACTATACACGCCATCACTCGGATCAGCTTCAGAGTGTGTCGAGAGCTGTAAAATTGGTGAAAGAGACGCTTGCGGGGCGGTCATTTCTGATGGCGATGACCGGTTCGGGCGCAAAGCACCTCTCGGAAGAGCTGGAGATCCCTTATGTACAGGAGGTAGTGGCGAACTCGATCGCCTTGAAAGCCATGTACGGGGAAATCGGAACGGCGATCGAGCTGGGTGGACAGGATGCGAAGATTATCTTTTTCCAGAGGGATAAACGGACGGGCGAGCTGCAGGTCGCAGATATGCGGATGAACGGCAGCTGTGCTGGCGGTACAGGTGCGTTTGTGGATGAGATTGCTTCTCTTCTTAAGACGCCGGTTGAGGAATTTGACGCGCTGGCGGCACAGGGAACAACCGTATATGATATATCCGGACGGTGCGGCGTGTACGCCAAGACCGACATCCAGCCTCTTTTAAATCAGGGGGTTAAAAAATCAGATTTGGCGCTTTCCTCCTTCCATGCGATTGCCAAACAGACGATCGGCGGTCTGGCACAGGGACTTTCGATCGAGAAGCCGGTCGTCTTTGAGGGCGGTCCGCTGACCTTTAACCGGACGCTGGTGCGCGTGTTTGCTGAACGTCTGGACCTTCGTCCGGAGGAAATTTTAAGTCCGGACCGGCCGGAACTTCTGATTGCCTGCGGTGCGGCGCGTGCGGCAGTGAAGCTTTTTTCGAAGGAAGAGGCGCTCGCCACGGCAGACGGACTGTTAGATCGGATCGAGAAGGTGCGTGCGGCGCGCGAGGAAGCAAAGAAACAAAGTGAAGCCGGAAATGGCGATGAGATGGCGGAGGGCACGTTCCGTTCCCGTCCATTTTTTGCCGATCAGGCGGCGCAGACGGAATTTCAGGAGAGACACAGACGTCCGGAACGAAAAACAGTATATCCGCAGTCAGGCAGTACGCTGCGGGCATATCTGGGTATTGATTCGGGCAGTACGACGACAAAATTTGTCCTGTTAGATGAGAATGAGGAACTTCTGGATTCCTTTTATGCGCCGAATCAAGGCGATCCGCTGACGGTGGCAAAGAAAGCATTGATTGCGATGCGGGAAAAGTATGCGTCCCACGGCGTGCGGCTGGAGATTTTGGCAGCCGGGACGACCGGTTATGGAGAAATGCTGTTTTCACGTGCATTTTCGGCCGAGACACACGCGGTTGAGACGGTGGCACATGCGCGTGCGGCGGCAAAATACACGCCGGATGCGACGTTTCTTCTGGACATCGGCGGTCAGGATATGAAGGCAATCTGGCTGGACAATGGCGTTATCACAAATATTGTCGTGAATGAAGCCTGCTCATCCGGCTGTGGGTCGTTTTTGGAAAATTTTGCATCCTCCCTGCATATTCCGGCGCGGGAGATTGCTGAAAAGGCATTTTCTTCGCAGCATCCGGCTGCGCTCGGAAGCCGCTGTACCGTCTTTATGACGAGCAGTATCGTGACGGAGCAGAGAAATGGAAAGCTGCCGGAGGACATCATGGCGGGGCTGTGCCGTTCGATCATTGAAAATGTATTTACAAAGGTTATCCGTGTGTCGAACCTGGATTCTCTGGGAAAGAGGATTGTCGTACAGGGCGGAACGTTTGAAAATGATGCGGTTCTCTGTGCGCTGGAACAGTATGTCGGCCGCCCGGTGATCCGGGCGCCGTATCCGGGCATTATGGGGGCGATCGGTGCGGCGCTTTTAGCGAAGGAAGAAGCACAGAGCCGGAAACAGCCGCATTTTATTGGTTTGGATCAAATGGAGTCCCTGACCTGGCAGCAGGAGGCGAATGTGCCGTGTCCGTTCTGTATGAACCATTGTCAGCGTGCGGTGGTGCGGTTTTCGAATGGAACCTCATGGATCACGAACAACCGTTGTGAGCGGGGCGAGATTCTTGGCGATCCGAAGGATGTGAAGGTGCGCGAGCGACTGAAAATAGCGTCAGAAACCCGGAATAAAGTGCCAAATCTCTATAAATTGCGGGAAGAACTCCTGTTTGCAGATTATCTGGATCAAGCGGAAGAAGGGGATGCATCGTCTGCAAAAAGTCATTCAGAGCGGGCAGCCGCTAAGACTGGTCTTGTGCCGAATGCTGTGTCTGATACTGTGCGGCGAAATATAACCATCGGTCTGCCGCGCGTCCTTGCTTTCTGGGATACGATGCCGTTCTGGACGACGTTCTGGCGTTTTTTGGGCTTTGAGATTCAGATTTCATCCCCGAGCACGCACAAGATGTTTGAGGAAGGCTTAAGCGCGGTAACTTCAGATACCGTCTGCTTTCCGGCAAAACTGGTGCACGGGCATATCCGCGATCTGGTAAAGAAGAAAGTGGATCGTATTTTTATGCCGTCGATTGCGGCGATTGGATCGGAAAATACGGAATCAACGAGCGAGTCCATGTGTGCAGTCGTGAAGGGATATCCGCTTGTGATCCGCAACTCGGATTCTCCGGAGAAACAGTGGGGCATTCCGTTTGATGCACCGTTATTTTACTGGTACAGGGAGGAAGATAAAGAACGTCAGCTTATTACATATATGGAACAGACATTTTCCATCCAGCCGTCGGAAACGAAAAAGGCGGTTCTTGCAGGAAATGATGCGATGCGGCAGTTTGGGAGCCGCCTGAAAGAGGCGGGAGCGAAGGTTCTGGAAGAGGTGGAAAAAGAGGGGCGCTATGCGGTGGTGCTGGCGTCAAGACCGTATCAGAATGATGCGCTTGTCAACCACAGCCTGCCGGAGCTTTTGACCGAGTTCGGCGTTCCGGTTCTGACGGCAGATTCTGTTCCGGGCATTGAAAATGTGGATTTAAGCCACAGCCGTCTGGATGTCGTAAACAATTACCATGCGCGGATGCTGGCGTCCGCGGTTCTGGCGGCACAGAGCCAGAATCTGGAATATGTCCAGTTTGTAAGCTTTGGATGCGGGCATGACGCATATTTGTCGGATGAGATCCAGCGTATGATGCGGGAAATCTCCGGAAAATCACCGCTGATCCTGAAACTTGACGAGAGCGAGGTACAGGGACCGCTGCGGATCAGGGTGCGTTCCTTCCTGGAGACGATCAACATGCGGCGGAAGAAGCGGGAGATGGCGGAGAGGCTGCAAAACCAGCCTGGAACAAGCCGACAGGAGAATGCGGGCGGCGGAAATGAATGCGGGACGGCTGCGCTGGGACCAGACATTCAAAAATCCTGGCAGGTTCACGAACTTTCGGATCCATATCCGGTTAAATTTGAGGTGGAAGACCGCAAGAAGCGCACGGTTCTGGTCCCGAACACCTCCCACGCGTTCTGCCGGATTATGTCGGCGGCGTTGAAGACACAGGGAATCCGGGCAGTTCCGCTGGCGGTCGGCAGGGAAGAGGCGATCCGCCTCGGAAAGCAGTATGTCCACAACGATATCTGTTTCCCGGCGCAGATTGTCATCGGCGAGGCGCTGGCAGCACTTCGGAGTGGTCAGTATGTGCCATCTGAGACGGCGATCGGTATGGGAAAATACATCGGTGACTGCCGCCTGACCCATTACAGTGCGCTGCTTCGCAAGGCGCTTAACGACGCCGGCTACCCGGAGGTGGCGATTCTGACGAACGATGACGTCGATTATCATGATCTGCATCCGGGCTTCCGGATGAACCTTGTGTCGTCGATCCGTCTGGCGGGAGCGCTTCCGATGATCGATATTCTGGAAGAGCTGCTTCGCAAGATCCGCCCGTATGAGAAAGTTTCTGGAAGCAGCGATCAGGCATTTGGCGAGGCGATGGATTTCGTCGTGGATGGTCTGGAGCGGCATGGGCTTTCAGGCGCTCTGCGAGGCTTTAAAAAGGCGATCCAGCGGATGAATGCGATCGAATATGACCGGAGCCAGCCGCGCCCGCGCGTCCTGATCGTCGGCGAGTATCTCCTCAATTTCCATCCGGGCGCGAATCATGAGATTGAGCGCTACCTGGAGAAAAATGGATTTGAGATTATCGAGGCGCGGATGACGGATGTTATCCGGAAAACGTATTTCTGCCAGGATGAGCAGATTCGGACGTATCATCTGAAAAAGCCGTTTGTCAAGAAAAACTGGTACCATGTGGCGAACCGGGTATTTGACGCTGCGCACGCGGCAGCGGATCGGATAGCGAAACAGCATCCGCTCTATACGCCTGTCTGCCGCCTGCCGGAACTGGTAAAGGAAAGTGACCCGATCATCCCGCACACCTTTGATGCGGGCGAGGGCGTGCTGATTCCGGGTGAGATCCTGCACCATGCGGCGCACGGCTGCCGGGCATTTGTGATTTTACAGCCATTTGGCTGTCTGCCAAACCATGTGGTAGGACGCGGCATCGTAAAAAAAATGCGGGAAATGTACCCGGACGCCCAGATCCTGCCGCTTGACTACGATCCGGATGTGAGCTTTGCCAATCTGGAAAACCGCCTGCAGATGCTGATTATGAATGTGAAAGAAAGAAGCGTGGGCACGGTTGCCCTGCCGGACGTGGGGCAGAGAAGCCCCGTGGAGACTATGAATAGAAAACAGAAAAACGCCGATAATAAAAAGCAGAAAGTTTCCTGATTTCGGGTTAGACAAAAATAGAAATCACATAAGCCCACGCGGCGGAAAGGGACAGGCTATGAAACATCTGGAAATTGAAAAGGTGATTGGACGGGAGATTGTTGATTCGAGAGGAAATCCAACAGTGGAGGCGGAAGTTTATCTATCAGACGGAAGCATAGGACGCGGCGCGGCACCGAGCGGTGCATCGACAGGTGAATTTGAGGCTCTGGAGCTGCGCGACGGCGACAAGTCGCGTTTTGGCGGAAAGGGCGTACAAAAGCTGACGTTAGATAACGATACTTTTGAAAACACTGGAAAATCAAGGTTTTTCGAGCGACGGACAAGCAGGGTATTGTACTAAAAACTGAATACGACGCAGAAGCGGCGTTTCTTACTCTCTATACGGGAGAACAGGAACGCCGCTTTTTTCATGCCCTTGTTACGCAGTAGGGGCAGAAAAAGCCTTGCTACAAGCGGTTTTGCGGGCGCGTATCTGGCGCGGAAAGGGATTTATACCTTATCCCCCGAAACCGCGCTTCTACTGCGTAACAAATCCAAAGCAAAGGAGCTATGAACTATGGCAGTTTTCAGAGTGGAACGGAACAAGGGCTACACCGTAATGAGCAACCACCACCTACGCAACAAGGAGCTTTCCCTAAAGGCAAAGGGGCTGTTGTCGCAAATGCTGTCACTCCCCGAAGATTGGGACTACACCTTGAAAGGCTTATCCCTTATCAACCGGGAGAAGATAGACGCTATCCGCGAAGCCATTAAGGAGCTTGAACGCGCCGGGTATATCGTCCGGTCAAGGGAGCGCGACGAGAAAGGACGCTTGCGGGGCGCGGACTATGTGATATTCGAGCAGCCGCAGCCGCCTACGCCGGATTTACCTACATTGGAAAATCCAACATTGGATAATCCAACGCAGGAAAAACCAACATTGGAAAAACCTACGTTGGAAAATCCAACGCAATTAAATAAAGATATACAAAGAACTGACTTACCAAAAAAAGAAAAAATAATTACTGATGAACAAAGTACCCATTCCATTCCTATCCTTTCCCCTAACCCCTCTCCTTGCAGAGAAGCGGCTACTCCGCCGGAACGGAAAGGAACGGAAGCGACAGCACAGAGCGCAGTTGATATATACCGGGAAATCATCAAGGACAATATCGACTACCACATTCTCAAACAGGACATGAAGTTTGACAGTGACAGGCTTGACGAGATTGTAGACCTCATGCTTGAAACCGTATGCACCGCCAGAAAGCGGGTGCGGATTGCGGGGGACGACTACCCGGCAGAGCTTGTGAAATCTAAGTTTATGAAACTGGACGGCGAGCATATCCGCTTTGTGCTTGACTGTATGCGGGAGAACACAACGAAAATCCGCAACATCAAGCAATATCTGAAAGCAGCCCTTTTCAACGCCCCGTCCACTATCGGCAATTATTACACTTCCCTTGTCGCCCATGACATGGCAAGCGGCGCACTGTCACCGAAAAAGCCGCAGTACGGCGACCCGGACTATTATTCATGCAACGAGGGCGAAAGCCTGTAACCACCCACAACCACAAAAGGAGGATTTTATTATGGCACAGAAAATGACAGGAGCATTGGTATTTGACGAGCGCACCGACCGTTACGACATCCGCTTTGACTTAAACAGCTACTACGGGGGCTTGCATTGCGGCGAGTGCTTTGACGTATTCGTGCGGGGCAAGTGGAAGCCGACCCGGATTGAGTACGGCGACAACTGGTATCTTGTGGGTATCAGAGCCGAGGACTTGAACGGGCTGCGGGTGCGTATCTGACCGCCGCCCCATAAAGAAACGCGAAAGGAGGACGCGACAAATTGCAGGACGAAGTAAACGAAAAGACCATAGCCCTTTACATCAAGACCGGGAAGCTGACCGCCCAGACGCTCCAAAAGGCAATGAAAGCCATACTGTCAAAGGGCAAAAAGCAGCTTGCAAAACCGCCACAGGGAAAGCAGAGCTTAAAGCAGCTTATGAAGCAGAACGCGGGCGTTTCCAACATTGAGATTACCGAGGGCAATATCAAAGCCTTTGAGGGTACGGCGAAAAAGTACGGTATCGACTTTGCGCTGAAAAAGGACGCGACGGAAAGCCCGCCCCGCTATCTGGTTTTCTTCAAGGGGCGGGACGCGGACGTGCTGACCGCAGCCTTTAAGGAGTTTTCCGCAAAGAAGCTGACACAGGAGAAAAAGCCCTCTATCCGAAAGCTGCTCTCAACCCTTAAAGAAGCCACACAGGGCAAGAACGCGGAACGTGCGAAAGTCAAGAACAAAGACAGGGAGGTATCGCTATGAAGCCGGAAATCAAGAAGCTGCTTATCCTAAATCTCCCGTATCTGCTCTTTGTCTGGCTCTTTGATAAAGTGGGCGCGGCTGTCCGTCTATCCCCCGGCGCGGACGCAAGCGCAAAGCTGCTACATCTTGGGGACGGTTTTACCGCCGCCTTTTCCAGTATCGCGCCGAGCTTCCACCCGGCAGATTTAGCTTTAGGCATTGCGGGGGCGGTCATTGTCCGGCTGATTATCTACACCAAAGGCAAGAACGCGAAGAAATACCGCCGCGGGACAGAATACGGTTCGGCGCGTTGGGGCGGGGCTGACGACATAAAGCCGTACACAGACCCGGTATTTGAGAACAATATCCCCTTAACGCAGACGGAACGGCTTACCATGAACAGCCGCCCGAAGCAGCCGAAATACGCAAGAAACAAAAATATCCTTGTAATCGGCGGTTCCGGCAGCGGCAAGACCCGGTTCTTTGTGAAACCGTCGCTCATGCAATGTACGTCAAAGGATTTTCCAACGTCGTATATCGTCACTGACCCGAAAGGAACACTGATTTTGGAAACCGGGAAAATGTTACAGCGGTACAAATACCGTATCAAAGTGCTAAATACGATTAACTTCAAAAAATCCATGAAATACAATCCCTTTGCCTATCTGCGGAGCGAAAAGGACATTTTGAAGTTAGTCAATACCATTATCGCCAACACCAAAGGCGACGGGGAAAAATCCGGCGAGGATTTCTGGGTGAAAGCGGAAAAGCTCTACTACACCGCGCTAATCGGCTACATCTGGTATGAAGCCCCGGAGGACGAGAAGAACTTCACGACGCTGCTTGAAATGATAAATGCGTCGGAAGCCCGCGAGGACGACGAGGATTTCCAGAACCCGGTTGACCTCATGTTTGAACGTCTGGAAGAAAAAGACCCGGAACATTTTGCAGTCAAGCAGTACAAAAAATACAAACTGGCGGCGGGCAAGACCGCAAAAAGCATACTTATCTCATGCGGCGCGAGGTTAGCCCCATTCGACATTAAGGAGCTGCGGGAACTGATGGAAACCGACGAAATGGAGCTTGACACCATAGGCGACAGAAAGACCGCCCTTTTCGTCATTATCAGCGACACCGACGACACCTTTAACTTTGTCGTGAGTATCCTCTACACACAGCTATTCAACCTCTTGTGCGACAAGGCAGATGATGAATACGGCGGGCGGCTTCCCGTCCATGTACGGTGCTTACTTGATGAATTTGCGAATAGTGTGACACGTTCTACGCCTAAAACGGTGGGAATAACCGACAAAAGCGTAGCCTAAAGTCACAAACAATTAAATAAATGTGGTTTTAGAGAACTGCATAACTGAAATCTCAAATGACGGGGTAACGCCCTGAAGGGGATTCACTAATACTCCGAATAGCGTCAGCCGAATACAGACGGTTGGGGTTATAAGCTCGGGGAAGTCGTGCGAAGCACACCCTAACGCTTAATGGCGAGGAAAGATTCGTAGAGGTACGGGTTGTGTGTGACAGTGCGGGTGGGGTTGCCATATGGTTAGAATGACCAAAAAGGCGGTCTGACAAAGATTCCGAATGTACGGCTCTAAACGAATGGCTTGCAGAAATGCAAGTGTACCAATGGGTACGCAAGCGGGGCAAAGTAAAAGTTGTTAGTATGAAATGCCCTCTGTGTTTACAGGACACAGGTATCTTGATGGATTCGCTCGAAGATAATGCTTGCAGGGCTAAAGGAACGACCTAAGTGGCAACAATCCTAAGTTATGCGGAACGTGGAAAGCAGCCAATACGGGAGCTGACTGTATCAGCGGAAAAAGTACCGTAGTTGTATCGAAAAGGAAAGGGATTGAAAGAGCCTTTCTATAATAAGTGCATTAGTGGCTGTGAGAGTAGAGGCACAGTACCTGTGAAGCCGTAACAATAAGCGGTGGAGGGATAGCCTCAAGCCGATACTAAGATTTTCTTTCATGCCTATATAGTAATCACCAAAATGGAGATTTTCATAGCTGTCGTGGTGCGACTAAGAAAAAATCATTCTCTGATAAGGAGCTGGTTACTATGGCAAAACGAATTGTAAACAAAGCAGAGCGAAATGCAGAAAGGTATGACGCTAAAGAAACAGGCTACCGATTATTTGAGGACAGCCAGAATGGAAAGACATTTGACAGGCTCATGCCGTTGATTGTGTCAGAGCAGAATATCATACTTGCATATCGAAATATCTGTAAAAACAGTGGGAGCAAAACTCCCGGCACAGATGGGAAAACGATTGTAGCGATACAGTCACTGCCCATCGAATCGGTCATTAAAACCGTCAGAAATAAGTTGAACTATTATCAGCCAAAAAAGGTTAGACGAGTTGAAATCCCGAAAGACAACGGAAAAACCCGCCCATTAGGGATTCCGAGTATTTGGGACAGACTGATACAACAGTGTATCTTACAGATACTGGAGCCGATTTGTGAAGCGAAATTTCATGAGCGGAACAATGGTTTCAGACCATATCGGTCAACGCAGAATGCAATCGCACAATGCTATAAAATGGCACAGTTGCAGAATCTGCACTTTGTAGTAGATGTAGACATTGTTGGCTTCTTTGATAATATCGACCACAGTAAGTTGATTCGGCAGTTGTGGGGAATCGGCATACAGGACAGAAAGCTGATTATGATAATCAAGCAGATGCTGAAAGCGGAAATCCTGTTCAATGACATTATAATCACTCCCGAAACGGGTACACCACAGGGGGGATTCTATCCCCACTTCTTGCAAATGTTGTATTGAATGAACTGGACTGGTGGATTGCCAGTCAGTGGGAAATGTTCAAAATCAAAGAGGGTAAAACAGGTTTAGAGTTTAACAAGACTGATAAAGAGGGAAACGTCCTCACAGTAGACAGAACGCAGAAATGGAATAAGCTGAGAGCAAAAACCGATTTGAAAGAAATGTATATCGTAAGGTATGCAGATGATTTTAAGCTATTCTGTCGGGATTATGCAACGGCGAAAAAGGTAATGTGTGCCACAAAACTCTGGTTGGCAGAAAATCTGCATTTACAGACCAGTGGAGAAAAGTCGGGTATCACAAACTTGCGGAAGAATTACACTACTTTCCTCGGTATCAAATTTAAGGTTGTACCAAAAGGCAGTAAGTGGGTAATACGTTCCCACATGGCAGACAAGAGTAAAGCAAAGGTCATTAAAAAGCTAAGTGACGTTTGGAAAGACATAAAGAATCCGAGCAAACAAAGCGAGATAGACCGAAATATAAGTCTTTATAATGCAATGGTTATGGGAATGCACAACTATTACTGTATGGCAACTATGGTATCAGCAGACTTTGCGGAAATCGCCTTTAAAGTAACGGGAAAAAGTAACGGCATGAATCATAATAACCGCTGTTACCCCATAGAACGTCAAGGCGAGATAACCAGCAAGTTTATTCAGGAAAAGTATGGAAAGTCTAAGCAGTTCCGATGGATAAAGGGAAGAATGATTATCCCTGTTGGATATGTGGCTTATGAATACCCCAAATATAAAAGGCGTGAAGTCAATAAATATGTGAGGAAGTATTCAGACATCGAAAACTGTATCAGCTACGATGTTATGAAATACATGATGGAAAATGCACATCTCTACCCTACGTTGGAGATGGCAGACAACGCTCTTTCGAGATATATCGCACAAAAAGGCAAATGTGCGGTAACGCACAATGCTCTGTCAATATCAGATATGGTATGTGTGCATATCAAACCATGTAAGGGAGAGCGAAACGACACTTACAGGAATTTGATTATCCTGTCAAAAGAGGTGTCAGAACTGGTTGGAGCAACGAATCCTGTAAAAATTGGAAAGTTGCTTAAAGACTTACAGTTGACCGAAGAAATGAAAGATAAAATCAATAAACTCCGAAAACACAGAGAGTTGGAGGAAATACAATTCGAGGACTATATAGGCACTAAAAAGTAATCTTAGTCGGTGGAACGCCGTGTGATGGGAAACTATCACGCACGGTGTGGAGCGGGGGAAAAGCCCGAGGTGGAAACGCCAGAGGCTTACCTATCGCTATTCGGGCAGATACCGAAGTTTGAAAAGCTCATAGCCACCATACGGAGCCGGGAAATCTCCGCGTCAATCATCTTGCAGAGCCAGTCACAACTAAAGGCAATCTACAAGGACAACGCCGATACCATAGTCGGCAACTGCGACACCACGCTTTTCTTGGGCGGCAAGGAAAAAACGACGCTCAAAGAAATATCGGAGATTTTAGGCAAGGAAACGATAGACAGCTTCAACACTTCCGAAACAAGGGGGCGGGAGCTTTCGCATGGGCTGAACTATCAGAAATTGGGAAAGCAGCTTATGACGGAAGATGAAATCGCAGTCATGGACGGAGGGAAATGTATCTTGCAGCTACGCGGGGTGCGCCCGTTCTTTTCGGATAAATTCGACATAACGAAGCACCCGAAATACAAGTACCTGTCCGACGCAGACCCGAAGAACGCCTTTGACATGGAAAAGCACCTAAGACGCCGCCCCGCCATTGTCAAGCCCGACGAGGTTTTTGACTATTACGAGATTGACGCGGCAGACTTACAGGAGGACGCAGACCATGAGGAAACGTAGCGCAGAGGAAAAACAAAAGCAGCTTGAACGGTTTTTAATGAATGTTGCGGAAGCCGCCGACGCTGCATTATGGGAGTATTGGCGGGAAAAGGAAGCGGAACACCGCCGTTTTGCAACGGAGTATGTCACGCGCCGGGGCTTATCCCGCAACAGTGACAGCATGGCAGACCGCCGGGGGACAGGGGAAGCTACACTTCCCCTACGCTGCCTTGCGGCAGCTACCCCTTTGTGAACTTGCAGGAAGCGAACACCTTGCTACGCAAGCTATTCACTTCCCGCAAGTCTGAAAAAAACGTCCGGCAGCACAGCGGGACACAGAAAGGAGCGATTGAAGCAATCACATCTATCCATACCGGCTACATGATACGCGCCCCCACTTTCCGGCGCAGTACACAGCGGCAGGAGCCGCACCCCCTACAACTGAATACCGCCGCGCCGCAGAACTTACGCAGCGCGGGGACAGCCGCCTTTATCAGAGGGCGGTTTTTTTGTGCGGCGGCATATGCTGACCGCCTTTTGTCCGCTTGCCGGACAGCCGCAGACGCGGCAGAAAGGATATATTTATGGCATTTTTCAATAGCGCAGTAGACGTTTTGCAGACCCTTGTTGTAGCACTTGGAGCCGGGCTTGGTATCTGGGGCGTAATCAATCTGATGGAGGGCTACGGCAACGACAATCCGGGCGCGAATGCTCATGTGCGGTAAAGTAATAAAAAGATTTAGGTAGCCGCCTTAACTATTCCTAAATAAGATAATATGCACAGTATTTTCTCGTAAATAGAAAATAAATTATTGCATTTTACCAATTATTATGTTAAAATGACAATGTAACAAAGAGCTATGTATTTTTAAGGAAAGGGAGGAACTTATGAATTTAAGAAAATCTATTTTAGCACTTTCAGTAGTAGCTGGAATTGTAGCTGCTCCAATGACTGTATTTGCCGCTCATACTCATAGTTGGGGTTCTCCCCAGTACTATGGATATGAAGATGAAATGCCTGGTATATATGATGACTGGGATAAATGTGCGACACGTCATGTATATAATTACAAACAATGTTTAATTTGTGGAGAAGTAAGCATTTATGAAGTTGAGACGATTGAAATGTCTCACAAATGGGTGAATGGTGCATGTGTATATTGCAACAAAGGTTACGCGAAAGAGATAAATTAACATAGTATCATTACCGGCAAGTTTATAATCAAAAAATAGAAAGCGTTGAGAATATTTCAAAATTTCTTGAAAGTACTCTCAGTGCTTTCTTTGATAATATGAAAGGAGAAATAAATGCAAAAAAAACAACTTTCTGTATTAGTACTAATTATTTTATGCTTTTTATTAGGATGTAACAGAGAAACACCAAAAGATGAATCTCAACAAAATTATGAAGATGAATCTAATATTTCTAAAACAAATGGAGAAGAACTTGTAAATATAAACAGTGAATTGTTAGGTTCGACTCCTTTTGATATCCAAATCGATAAAACAGCATTGCAGACTAGAAAAGAAACAGAAACAGAAGTTACAATAAAGACAAATTTAACAGACTGGGGTTATACTGTTTCTTCTGAAAAAGGGAAAATATCTGATATAAATAAAAATTCATTCATATATATAGCACCTAAAGATGAGAGGGATGATACTATAAAAATACAATTATCGGACTATGAAAATGGCATATCATATGAATATACAATTCCACTTATTTTTGCGGGAAACAATGAACATTCTTTAGATAAATTCAAGGAAAATCTTTCAAGATTACCTAATAGTTAGTAAAGAGTCGATAGACTAAAGTACCACCATCCTCTTTTATTTCAACTGAATATCCATCCCGCCGCACCGCAGCGGCACATGAAGCAGTAAATCCGAAAAAGATTTGCTGCTTTTTTTGCGTCCATTTTTGGCAAATTTCCAAAAGTTCCGTATTAGACAGTGAAACCAAAAAAGGCTGCCATTTTTTTCAGACAGCGGGCAAAACGCAGCTTCCGAAACGCCTTATTGTCGGGAAAGACCGAGCCGCCGGAAAAGTTCTTGCCGGAAAGTCCGTCCATTCTGCTCTTTTGTGGTTTATAGGGAGTAAGGGAAAAACGCCAGCCCGCAGCCTTTTATAAAAAAAGCTGGTTATAGATTTTCTGAAAAA